>CAZMCH010000006.1:0-81724 GCA_964564735.1 uncultured bacterium | reverse complement strand
ACAAATAAAATGATAATTTGTTTTATTTACTATATCAAACAAAAATGTTCAGTATAAACCCTCAAAAAATCGCAAAATAAAGCCATTTTTTCCTCTTTAAAAATTCTTTTTTTTCCCTTTATTTTCCCTTTTTCTCCTCTTTTCGTCCCATAATTCCATAAAAAATTACCCTCTTTTCCTCCTAGCTCTATCCTCATCAGACTCAATATCAGCCCATATATATAAACCATTTGGAGACAATTTATCTAAAAGTTCATCAAATTCATATTGTAGCATTGGTCCCTCTATTAATATCGGCTTTTTCTTTTGCATTTTTAAAAATATAGGCATTAATTCAGTCACAGTGGGACCGTAAGGCTGTGGATCAATACTAACCTGAACAGCGGAAATGCTTGAATCAAGAACCGCATCAACCGTATGAAGCGATCCAGAATGTAGATGTATGGTTGAATATTCAAATCTTGAGACTATGCGTTCCTGATATGGAAGCATAATCTTTTTATAATGATTTGGCGAAACAAGCGCAGAGGCATCATCCTGCGTTCTCATTGACGTTCCCTCCGCCCAGATGCCGAAATAATTACAGTATCCACCATGAAAAGCAGGTGTTTTATCTAACTGAGCCTTTGCCATATCAGCGAATATATCAGCACATATAGACATAAGCGAATGAATCTTGTCTGGATACTCATATATGCCTGTGCAGAGATTATCTCCACCGATTAAGGCTTCCACCATATCGCTAGGGCTACGCATAAGCGTATTTGATATTAGATAATTGCCTTTTGAATTACCAACAAGATAATCCACAAATTCCAAAAGCTTATCTTTCCAGCGTTTATCGGGTTTTATTGAATCAACGTGATTATACCAATCATTGCCAAATATATGTTCTGTTCTCATGCTGTGTGCCTGTCTGCTGACTCTTATCGGGCATCCAACAATCGCCTCCATCCAAGGAACTCGCAAATATGGTGCTTCAACATGAAATAGATCGCCATTAGTCTCAGGTTGTTCAGATGCTTTGTCATAAGTCCTATAAAATCTTTTCGGGTCAAGCATATCAGGCTCAAGATAGAAAACATCATCTTCCATCAGATTTCCATCAGGCAAAGGAAAACTCATAGGCGCAACCTGTTGACCATATATGCTGTTATTTCTTGTAACCTTGAGCAATGGCTTATCAACATCATCTTTGCGCCAAAAAGCCTTATGTCTCTCTAATAAATCATCTATATTTGGCATAAATACTCCCATTTTTTATCTGTGGCAAAAATTCCTATTCCTTACTTTCAGGATACGAATTGAAGTCAACGACATAATCCCACCAGTTATTTAGCTTTCCATCAGTCCTACCCTGAGCTTTTGGCAAATGCCTAAACCACCATTTATGATGCTCTCTTATATCACCGTTTCCCCAATCTTTGCAGGTTACAATGCGCTTCTTGCCCGTTAAGTTTGGATAATCAAGCCAGTCATCACAGGAACTCCAGACCTCTGTTTTATTGCCCCAATCATAATCACTATCGCTATTGGGTGCAAAATGGACGTTTCCACATGCGGACTTATTCGGCGCAATTTTATCATACAAAGTAAACCTGTTCCATGCGTGAGTTTCCTCTGCCTCCCAACTGCCGAATACATGCCACATAATTGACTCGGTGCGATGACCGAAATCCTCAAGCATCTCGCCAACGCCACGTTCATAATTAAAGCCCATGATAATGAAAATCTTTGAGCAATCAACGTCAGGAACAGGAGACGAGTTGCAGAAATAAGCCCCTTTGCCTGCCATAGTTGATTCCCAAAAGCCCAAAAATGGAGCGCCAAATAACCAAACCTCGTCAATCTCTCCGCTATCAACACGCCTATCAAGTTTATAATCAGCAATTATCGCTTTATAATCGACACCGTCAGGCTCATGCCAGCCACTCCATTTGCGATAACATTCCATATAGCTTTCTTCGGTATATCTGAAACCATCAAGTTTTACAGGGAAAATATCATCATCTATCCATTCAACTATCTGGAAATTCGCATATCCTCCGCTACATTCCTTGAGATCATCAATATAGCCTTTTGCTAATTCATGAGGATCGTTCCATTTACAAACTTCGTGCAATCGCCTGTTTCCTTCTGATTCTATAATCGGATCATAGTTGATCACCATGACTTTAATATTCAATTTTTCCACATTCACTCCTTGTCCATTTATATTTTGATTTAAGCCACAACCTATAATTAATATCAATAAAAATGGCAGATATATTATTTCTTTCATAAATAATCTACCTCAATTTATATATTATTGATAAAGAAAACTGTATCGGTGCTGAATAATCATTTACAAATTCATATCCAAAACTGCCTGAAAAAGTCAAATAAGACATAACGGGAATATCAATTCCTAAAAGGATATGCCCACCGTATTTCATGTATTGATCATTTTCAGAATGGGCATAACTATTATCATCATGGTAGAAATCAGATTTTTCTCTTCCGTATATAAAAGTTGGTCCAAAACCAATGAAAGGTGATGTTATTTTATTAGGAATATGACCGATTAATGTTGCTCGTATGGGAAATTTGCTAATATTTGATTCAATATTTTTAAGAAGAACCTCATCCCACCATTTATCAAAGACATGATAATATCCTGCGCTCATTTCTGCGCTTAAATAATTTGTAAACCTAATGTTAGATTTTAAACCAAATTCCAATGGTGGACTATAATCACCGTCATTTTCACCCCATTTTAAGTAAGATATATACAGACCAACCCCTAAATTTCTTGATTCTGTTATCTGCAAATTATCATCAATAACCTTTGTTGGAGATGATTTCTTTTCCTCTATCATTGGCTTCTTTTCTACAATTTGTGATTGTTTTATTGGAGTGCCTTTTATTTTTTCATAGAATATCTTTGCCCTTAATATAAATTCATCAATAGATATTTTGCTTGCTTGTAAAGAATCAATATCAGTAACAGGTGACTTTAATGGCTGGACATCAAACATTTCGCTAGGCAGATAATTGGCGATACCTATCAGTAAAGCCCAGCGAGTTCCATTAGTTATGCCGATGGACTGTGCTATATCATTTGTTTCTTTTGATATAAATCCCTTTTCTTGGGTCTGCGCAAATATGGAACTGATTGGTAATAGAAAGACCATAATATATATTTAACAAATTAGAATTATCGCCCTCATTTACAATCCTCCATCAGCTTTTATTAGTTATTCCTCTAAATCTCCAAAAGACGTATTAGCATACGTCCATACGGAAAGGGAGACTTTTAAGAACCAATATAGCTAAATCATCAATTCGATCAGGCATATTATCCCGAAGATACTGGAATATCACGATTAAGATTAGCTTTGATGAAGTTGACGATCTCCTTCATTCTTTCCTTTTTTGGTGTTTCAAGACCCTTGAGTCTGTAATCCATATCAAGACGTTGATATTTACCTTCTCCTAGCCTGTGATAAGGTAAAAGACGGATTCTTTCAATGCTTCTTAATTCATCTACCAGATTACATAATGCAAGAAGATTTGATTCTGTATCATTTATTCCGGGAATTGTAGGCATACGGATTTCTATCGGTATTCCAAGCTTATTAATCTCACGTAAATTTGACAAAATAAGTTCGTTTGAGACGCCTGTATATTCCTTGTGTATAGCTGGATCAAGATGCTTTATGTCATAAAGTATAAGGTCAACATGCTTCAGAATTTCTTTAAGTGTTTCTAGCTTAACATGACCCGATGTATCAAGCGCAGTGTGCATACCCTCTTTTTGACATGCCTCAAATATGGCAGAGCAGAATTCTGGTTGTAATGTCGGTTCTCCGCCTGATATAGTCATACCTCCATTAGAGTTTTTATAAAAGGGCATATCTTTTTTGACTTCTTCAACCACTTCTTCAACATTAACTATCTTGCCCTGCATGACGGTGGCTTCTGCATAGCAATATTCCACGCATGTTCCGCATAATTTGCATTTGTCTCTGTAATATTTTCTGCCTTCTGGTGTTGCTATAACAGCACCATTGGGACATCTTTTGAAACATTCCCCACAACCGATACATTTATTTTCAAAGAATACAATCTGTCTTTGTATCTTCATTGATTCAGGATTATGACACCATGCGCATCTGAGAGGACATCCTTTGAAAAAAACAGTTGTTCTGATACCGGGACCATCATGTACAGCAAAACGCTTTATATCAAATATTGTTCCAGTAACCTCACTCATCTAATACTCCTCATAAGTTCATTATAATTAAAGCCTTTCCAAGTGATCTATAAGACCTGTTAAGGCTCATTCCTGCGAAAAATTCCAATGCTGATCCATCAAACCAGCAAATTAAAGACTTGTCTGATATTTCACCGTAAAGACTTGATTTTATCGCATTAAAAAATTGCTTGCGATTATCATCATCTAAACTATAATTATCAAAAACATCATCTGAACTGCTATTCATAAGTTCAATATCGATCTCGGAATCTGATTCAAGATTCTTTATTTGAGCAAATTTATTATTCATAATTAGAAGACAATCTCTAAAAGCAAATCCTGTTTTGTTTGATATTTTTAAACGATCTGTGTTAATAATATCTTCATATATATTACCGCCAAAATCAACTATTGTTTCACCATAAAGAAAATTAGATGGCGAAAATGCCATGCCTGATATATTTAGCTGAAAATTGTCATTTTGATCAATCTCAAAATTCTCTTTCCAAAACGATGCGCCATCTTTAGATACAGGTCTTTCAATAAAAATCGCATTTGGAAAAGATATTTCTAAATTGCTTTTTGTAAATGACAAGGGGCTGAAATAGCTTGTAATCTTTGCTGATTTTGTATCCCGATGAACATTTACAACTGAAAAATCACTTATGATCAAAGATTTTTTATTCATTGTATAACTGAATCCAAAAGAACTCAATATAAAAACAATGATAATAATAAATACAAAAAGCCAAATTAATTCCTTTTTACGTGATCTTTTATTAATAAAACCTGATATGGCGATTGATAAAACATATAAAAGCCCGAATCCACCAATAATTTTATATGATGGGAGGCTTAAATTTCTCTGATTTGCTATAAGACGTGAAATATTGTTATATTTGACGTCTATGCTTTTTTCTGGTTGTGCAAATATCATATCCCAAAAGTTTTTGCTGTTTAGGAATGCCTCTATAGCAGGATCATTATAATCAAAACATAAAAATATACATTTGCCCAAGCCCACTTTTTTTTCAGCTATAATCAGCATACCATCATTTTCTACCAGAATGGGTTTACTATCATCCTTTAATCTTGATGATGATACAACCATTTTCGATTTATAAATATTGAGAGATTTAATAGAATCCACAATTTGTGTTCCAGATATTTCCACAGGCAAAAGTTTTTCAACAAATGTGTCATCAAATCTTTGTGCGTTGATACCGCCTGAAACAATGAGAGTTCCTCCGTTATATAACCAATTAACCAATGCTTTTTCTTTTTTATCAGAAATTGAATTCAATGAAATATTGCCTAAAAAGATAGCATTCACAGGGTCATAGCCTTTCCATTCATCAGGTAGTTTTTCGGCTGAAATAGTGGAGAAATATAGTTGACCGTCATCATTTGATATAAATGGTCTTTGTGTATCTTCAACCTGTTTGATGAATGTAACAAGCCTAGCATCAGAAGAGATGACATCAAAGCGCATATTCTTTTCAATAATGGATTTATCTTGTTTATCCTTCAATTTTACGCTGATTAGGGATTGACTAGCTTCGGGATAGACATATAGATATTTTGCTTTTTTTGTATTGCCAAATATTGATATTTGTGTTGAATAGATTAGATTATTATTAGCAGATTGAGACTCAACAACAAGTTTGCCATCAAAGTTGCCTGATATGTTTTTTAATTCAATATATAATGATAACCATTTTGATTGTTTATGATAGTTATTATAGGCAGGAAAAACTTG
The DNA here is from genome assembly GCA_964564735.1 of uncultured bacterium. Lineage (GTDB taxonomy): Bacteria > Poribacteria > DTPJ01 > DTPJ01 > DTPJ01 > CAZMCH01. Next base: position 75,728 of record CAZMCH010000006.1, on the reverse strand, counting down.
CATCTCCAAATTGGCGGAAAGTGATTCACAATAAAATATAATGAGCAAAAGAGAAAATAAGATAATGTGAATCAACTTTGGAGAGTTCATATAAATATTATTACATTTGAGTTATTAATAGTCTTTTGAGTTACCATCACCAAGCCACTTAATAAGCGCAGAACGACTGAAAAGCCATTGTCCATTGATTTTTCGTGCAGGAATACTATCACTTTTCAGTAAATCTTCCATTTCTGTAGTTTTAATTCTAAATAAATGGCTTGCTTCTTCTATATTTAGCACATCACTACTATTTTTTTCTGTAACATATATTGAACCTGTGTCATAGTTTGAAACACTAATATCGGTGTTTTGAAAGGTAATTGTTTCAATAGGCTCTTCTTCAGCCGTTATCGCCTGAGCAATAGCGCGAGCAGATTGTAAAGAAACCCCAAAGCGAGTTAAAACTTTACCTCCGATACCCTCTTGCTCTCTCATGATTCCTAGCAAGATATGCTCTGTTCCAAGATATTTATGACTCATGTCTTTACTTTCTTCCTCGGCAAATTTCAGGGCATCTTTTGCCCTATTACCAAGTTGTAATTTGCCTATTATAGTTCCGCGTCCCCCTTCTTCCATCATGCTTTCTAATTCATTTCGGAGTTCTTCAATATCAACCTCTGCATCTTTTAGAATTTCAATAGCAGTCCCATCACCCTGTCTTATAAGCCCTAAAAGAAGATGACCTGTTCCGATATGATCATGCCCAAGACGTGCCGCTTCCTGATTTGCGTAACTTATAGCTATTCTTGCTCTTTCACTGTATATCATTTTTTAGCCCTCAGCATTTGTCGCAATATGCGGTTCATCAAAATCACTATAATCAAGATGCAATTCATCATTTATTGCCCTTATAACTTCCCCAGCAAGGATAAGCGATCCTGTTATACATATTAGGTCTTGCTTTTTAGCCATTGATTTAGCTATTTTTAGAGCATCTTTAACATTCTGTGTTATTATAAAATCATCGCGAAAATCTGCTAATTCTGCCTTTATATCTTCTGGATTCATGGCTCTTGGGCTATTCATCTTTGTCAAAATGATTGTGTCAGCCATTGGGCATAGATATTTGCCCATACCTTTTACATCTTTTTGTATAGAAACCTCTAATATAAGAATCATCTTGTCATAAGAAAAGTTTGTTTCTATAGTTTCCTTTAAGACTCTTGCAGATTCCGCATTATGAGCAACGTCAAGAATGATTATCGGGTCTTTTTGTATTACTTCAATTCTTGCGCGCCATTTAACATTGACAAGCCCATTACGGATACTTTCCTCCGCTATTTTTATTCCATGAAACCAAAGACATTCCAAAGCGCCAATGGCAGTTGAAGCATTGATTATCTGATGATCGCCCAATAAGCTGTTTTGTAAATCTTTATAAGTTCCTAATATTCCAGAAACATCAAACTTTCCAGAATTTTCTGTTTTTTTGTAGGTAATATCTCTACCAACTTCAAAAAGTTTTGTTATTTTTTCTGAACAAGTATCTTTTATGACCTTTAATGCCTCTGGTTCTTGCGGAGAAGTTACAGCATAGCTATTATTTTTGATTATGCCTGCTTTTTCTTTTGCAATAGCTTCCAATGTGTTGCCCAAACTTGCCATGTGATCATAGCTTATCTGCGTAATAACTGAAACCAATGGATTAACAACGTTTGTAGCATCCAATCTCCCACCCATACCGACTTCCAGAACAGTAAAATCAACATTTTCCTGTTTAAAGAAAAGCAATGCAAGTGCAGTATAAACATCAAAGAAGGAAATTTTACCAATTTCGTCCTCTTTCTTTCGGATTTCTTCAACATGCGGTTTGACAAGTTCTACCATTTCACAGACTTGCTCTTTTGAGATCATCTCACCATTTATAGCTATTCTTTCCCTAAAAGTAACAAGATGCGGGGATGTATAAAGCCCAACCTTGAATCCTGCTTCTGCAAGAATGGTGGCTATCATAACGGAAGTAGAACCTTTGCCTTTTGTCCCTGCAACATGGATGACTTTAAGATCATGGTGCGGATTGCCCAATGGCTCAAGTAATCGCTCAACCCGATCAAGCTTCCATCCGAAAGGGTCATAGGGTGCAATCATCTTTTCGTAATCTATAAAACTCTCTATGTATTTTATCGCTTCTTCGTATGAGATCATATCTTAATCAAAATTTTGGAATGTTAATTGTTCAGCTTTATGCTGCAAAATCAGCATATTATTTATATTGTAGGTCTCATAACTTACAACTAAAGCCTCCAACATAGGTTTTCTGTTGGTTTCCTTTGCCCCAACATGATAAAAATGTTCCCTAGTTATAATATCAAATTTCGACCAAAGTTTATCTATGTAAGGATTATCCCGATGCTGATTGCTATGCCAAGTTGAAAGTATAAAACTTGCTTTATTATTAATTAAATGCTCATAAAGAGATATTTCATCTTTTTCAGACCAACTATTAAAATAATCTGTATGTCGTCCGGCGTAAGGTGGATCGCAATATACAAAATCATTGCTTGTCGTATTAGATAATGTTCTGCGAAAATCTTGACACAGAAATTCCCAATGGTTCATTTTGGTAAGATCAGAAACCCATTTTACTTGATTTACAATCTTTGTAATATATGACTGAGAGAATCGCATAGGCTTATGCCCAAATGGAACATTAAATTCACCACTATCATTAAACCTTATTATCCCATTGAAACAAGCACGATTGAGAAAAAGAAAGTCTAATGGATCATGGAATTTGTTAAAGCGATTGCGCACTTCGTAATAATAATCCTGTCCTTTTTCAGAGAGTTTTTCCCCTTCTGATTCAAGAAATTGTTTTGCAACAATAGCATTTATTTTTCCTTCATTTATTTCTTTATAAAAATTCACCAGATGGGGATTAATATCACAAAATATTGCTTCTTTTGGGTTTAGGTTAAATCCTACAACACCTGATCCCATGAATGGTTCAATCCATTTGCCTAAACCATCCCATTTGACATTATCTAATATCCAAGCAACCAACTTGCTTTTAATTCCCTGACATTTTATCGGTGGAATCAGGATTTTCATGTCTTTTTCCTTTTTTGTGGTTTTCGCACAATAAGATTTGTATTACCGCCTTTATATAATACAAATTCATGCAGATTTGTGATTTTGCCACTACCATCTGGTTTTACAATCTTTCCATAGTTCATCCAATAATCATCAAACCAGCTTTCACCAAGACGGCTAAACATTCCATTACCAGATATAATGTCAGATATTTTATTTATACTGCCTATATTTGCAGTATTTCCACTTCCACTTTTGTCACTTGCTATTTTCCATTTCTCAGCTACAAAGAAAATGAAATCTCTGATAACAGAAGATATCGTGTTGAGATTTTCTATATCGCAAATTTTGGTCTTATTAATTGATACAGACATATTGCGCGTATAAATTATTCCAAGACAATAGTGACCCAAATAATCTTTATATGGAAACTGTATATTTTTGGTGCTATTGCGATTAACAAAATATTCCCCATGAGAACCAAGTGTAAAGCCATTACAAAATTCTGGAGATTCAGTTCTATAAGTTGTCTTTAAGTCAACGGCGAATTTGTGCTTTCCATCAAGACTTACAAATGAAATATCAGGATAATAATTTTGCTCCTTTGCTGGAATCAATTCATAACCATTTTCATCTGCAAATTGTAGTATTTTTGGAAATAAATGTATCTCAAGCACTTTGGATATAAGCTTTGTGTCTGATGAAAGCGTATATAACTTTTTATAAGTATCAATGAATCCCTTAATTGTCCATTGACCATCAGGAGTGCTGATATAAGAATTTAGAGATTCAGCAAAAATCTTAAGTTTTCTCTCGAATTCATTTTTGATATCATTGTTAATATTGTTATCCACAAAGCAATTATCTCCAAATTTCAAGGTCTTGGTATATCGGGAAATTCCTGCATAGCTCTGCGACTTCCTGTTTGATTTCTGTTCTTAGCCTTGCGTCTCTTGGATTTTTCAGGACACGACTGATCATACTTCCGATGAGTTCCATCTCAGGTTCTCTCATTTCTCGTGTTGTTATAGCTGGTGTGCCGGGTCTGATTCCGCTACATTCCAACGGCGATTTTGTATCATAGGGAATGAGATTTTTGTTGACAATTATACCAGATTCATCAAGCAAGTCAGCCGCTTGCCTTCCACTGACTCCCTTATCAGATAAATCAATGAGCATAAGATGGTTATCCGTTCCGCCTGATACAAGCCTGAATCCCTCATTCATAAGGTAATTTGCAAGTGCCTTTGCATTTTTAATTATCTGCGCCTGATATTCCCTGAAACCATATTCTAACGCTTCTTTGAAGGATACAGCTTTTGCGGCGATTATGTGCATGAGTGGTCCCGCCTGAACGCCGGGGAATACTGCCTTATCTATCTTTTCAGCATATTCCTTGCGACACATGATTATCGCACCTCTGGGACCTCTGAGGGTTTTGTGTGTCGTTGTTGTTACTATATCACAATAAGGCATAGGATCGGGATGAACGCCACCGGCTATAAGACCGATAATATGTGCCACATCAGCCATCAGCATTGCGCCTACTTTATCTGCAATCTCTCTCCATGCCTTAAAATCAAGAGTTCTAGGATATGCGCTTGCACCTACAACAATCAGTTTTGGCTTACATTCTTTGGCAATATCAAGAACCTTATTTAGGTCTATAACTTCTGTATCTTTTTCAACGCCATAAAACACTGGATTATAATATCTTCCAGAGAAATTTTGCTTTCTTCCATGTGACAAATGCCCGCCATGATTTATATCCATAGCAAGAAATGTATCGCCTTCATTAAGCAAGGCATAATATACAGCCATATTTGCCTGCGCACCAGTGCTAGGCTGAACGTTGACATGCTCTGCACCGAAGAGTTTCTTTGCTCTTTCAATCGCTAAATTTTCTGCCATATCCATAAATTGACAGCCGTTATAAAATCTAGCGCCGGGATAGCCTTCCGCATATTTGTTTGTCATTATGCAACCCTGAGTCTGTAAAACTGCTTTGCTTGCATAGTTTTCTGATGGTATCATAACAAGGCAGTTCTGCTGTCTTTTCATTTCACCATCAAGTATAACCGCCATCTGTGGATCAACTTCGCTTAAAATTCTGTTCATCAATTTGCTAAAAACCCTCCTGTTAGGCTTTGCAGATTGCAAAAACCATTAATATTAATTATCTACCCTAAAACTTGATTCTATACCCTTTATAAGATATGTTAATGATTCATTAATTGGAGTTTTAATGCCGTTTTTTTTGCCTTCTTTAACTATTGCGCCATTTATTGCATCAATCTCAGTTCGTCTACCTTTTAGAACATCCTGAAGCATTGAGGAAACGTTAAGGTGAGTTGCCCTACATACTGACTCAACAGCAAAAACGGGATCATCATAGGGAAGCAATATATTAGACGCTAATGCAACATTAGCAGATTCTTCAGCAGATAACCTCAATAAATTCCTCGTATATTCATGTTCTAGCAATTCACCATTGCTAAGCCTAGTTATTGCTGTGATGGGATTTATAGAGGCATTTATAATTAATTTTCCCCAGATTGAGCCATAAATATTGTCGGTTATTTTGATTTGAATATTTGCATTTCTAAATATCTCCGCAACAGATTCAATCCGTTTGCTTATTGTTCCATCAATTTCACCAATGACTGTATCACCGACCCCAGCATGTCTTATATGACCAACATCAAGCATTGTTGCACCAAGAGATGTTATACCAGCGATAACCTTTTCTTTCCCTATAATTTCCGATATTATCTCAACGTTATTAAGTCCATTCTGCAATGTGATAACGATTGTATTATCCCTAATAATCTGTTTTATAGAATCTGTTGCTTTTAATGTATCATAGGATTTTACACAAATTATAACAAGATCAGCATATCCGATTAAAGCAGAATTAGAAACTACATGCAGATTTTCGATTGTGCGCTTTCCACCGATTCCTTCTATGGTGATACCATAATCCGATATTTCTTTTGCCCGAATTTGGTTTTTATCAATAAGCCAGACATCATATAATTCGGATTCTGCAAGTAACCCAGCAAAAAGGCATCCCATCGCACCGGGACCAACAACCACGATTTTCATTTTAGCTCATAGTCCTATTAATGTTTTTCCCAGCGAATAACCTCCGAGACCTTTCCGAGAGTGCTACCTTCCTCGATTTCTTTGATTTCTCTATTCTCTTTTTCTTTCCATGACATAGCACGGTTTGCCATCTCAACAGCGATTTCTTGAGGGATAACCATTACGCCATCATCATCCCCAACTATCCAATCACCAGTTCTGACCTCAACATCACCGATCTTGATTGGAACGCCGATCTCACCCCATCCACGAGGTTCTCCAGCCGCAGGCATTACCAATTTTGAAAAGGCGGGGAAGCCAAGTTTTCTTATTTCAGCAACATCACGAATTCCGCCATTAATCACAACGCCTGCGAGTTTCTTTTGTATGCAACTGCGAGTAGCCTGTTCGCCCCAAACAGCAGGACCCTTGCCTTGAGCATCTATAACGATAACATCACCCTCTTGGGCTTCGTCAATGGCAAGGACGGGCTTTGACCAGTCACCGGGGTATGTTCTAACTGTAATAGCTTTGCCGACTGCCTTCAAATCAGGCTTAACTGCCTGTATCCCTTCAAGTTCCCTTGCTCTGTGCATAACATCAGAAATATTAGCGGTTGAAACATCAAGAAGAACCTTTCTTATATCATCGCCTGTAACTCGCTTAAAATATTCGGTCTCAACTTTTTGATGCGTTTCCATCGCCTTTTTTATATCTGCTGTTGCTGATTTGGCATCGGGAGATTTCGTGATCGCACCACCGACAACTATTATGCTTGCACCTGCGTCAATGGCATCAACAACCGTTTCAGAGTTTATTCCGCCGGCAATGGCAATGGGGATGCTGACAGCCTTAGCAACCTGCCTTAGCTTATCAAATGGGGCGACTCCTTCCATCTGTTCATCAATGGCAATGTGGATTCCAACATAATTAGCCCCAAATTCCTCAACCTGCTTAGCTCTTGTGGCAACGTCTGAAACACCGATCATATCAACTATAACCTCAAAACCATAATTTCTGCCTGCTTCAATACATTCCTTGATAGTTGCATCAGAAGAAACACCAAGAACGCCAACAATATTTGCTCCAGCCTTTGCCGCTGATTCTGCTTCGATTCTACCTGCATCCATTATTTTCATGTCCGCAATTATAGTTTTATCCGGGAATCGACTGCGTAATTCTCTAACAGCATCAAGCCCTTCGCTTTTTATAAGTGGAGTTCCAGCTTCAAGCCAATCCGCGCCGCCTTCAACCGCTTCTTCGGCGAGTTTCATGGCTCTGTTAAGAACAACAAAATCTAATGCTATTTGTAGAACGGGTTTCATAAAAATTACCCCTTGTAGAAATTTATTCTAAAATATATTATAAATACGAGTTTTTCACTTATAGAACACGGATAGAACGGATTTGGCAGATTGACACGGATTGAGGGATAGAAAAATTAAAAGATTAGAGATTACATTCCCCAATTTTAGAACCTTATAACCTATTATTAATTTTATAATCAGCGAAAATCCGCTAAATCCGTTCAATCAGCGTTATATTTCCTTTAACTGAAAAAGTCATATTATAAATTAATATTATTTACTCAGCATCTTGCGCACAACGAAAACCAACAGTGCATGATGACTTTACAGTATATGATGGATTGTAATTAAATCTGTTTGAAACTCTCAAATAATCCTTATCAGCAAACCATGATCCACCTCGAAGGACGTGATCTGTCCCTGAGCCTGGTCCCTTTGGGTTGCTCTTAGGCGAACTTGAATAATATGACGAATCGTAATAATCCGAACACCATTCCCAGACATTGCCAATCATATCATAAAGCCCATAATCATTGGGGGCAAAACTTCCAACAGGCGCAGGATGTGAATATCCATCGTCATAGCCTTTTATTATATCCCATCCTTTGAATACTAATTTTGCAGTTTCGTCAGCAAAATTTCCAGCCCCACGAGGAGGTGTTGAGGCATCACCCCAAATATATTTTTTTCCTATTTGACCGCCTCTTGCCGCCTTTTCCCATTCTGCTTCTGTCGGTAACCGCTTTCCTGCCCATTTTGCATAGGCATTTGCCTCTTCCCAAGTAATACCAACAACGGGCTGATTAGGTTCGTTGAAGTTGGCATATTTCCAGTATATCGGTGCTTGTGCGCCTGTCGCATCAACAAACTTCTTGTATTGTGCATTTGTAACTTCATACATATCAATATAAAAGGCATTCAAAGATACTGTATGGACAGGTCTTTCGTCTGCATCCCCAGAGTTACTTCCCATTTCAAATTCACCAGCAGGTATTAAAACCATTTGCGCTCCGTCTTTACCAATTTTGACATTTCCACTGATAACCGCAGGATTTGATGTAGTAGTCGATTTACTAGATGCAGTATTTGTCGTCGTAGTGGTTGTTACACCAGTATCAGGCAATAATTTTAAGCCATCATCAGCAATCAATCTTATCTTGATATTTGCGAGATCAACACCCGGCAAATCTCTTTCAACATCCCATTTTATATTCATACCCTTGCTGGCTATTGAATACTTATTAACATCACCGATGACTGCTTTGGGCGTTATTGTATAGGTTTTTCCACCGTCTCTTGATGCCATCATTTTTATTTCAAATAGACCACCGTCGGGGTCTTCAACATCAAAATTTATTTCGATATTTTTTGTAATTGCATTATTATTTATTTTTATATTTGTAATTATTGGCGCATAGCTTATTGTTTGTGCAATGGAATAAGTATGAAAAACCATCACCCCAATTATTAATAAAATTAAAGTTAAAAGAGTCTTTTTGTTCATAAATTCTTTTTTCCTCCTTAAAATACCATTAAAGGCATAAAAAAGTATAATTATTTTTTAAGATTGCGTATAAGACGCTGAACATGTTGGAGATTCCCAGATTTCTACCCCAGATACCTTTATTTGTTCAGTATTCACCACTTTGGAAAGCTCATCGAAAAGATATTTAGCTATATTTTCGGTTGTTGGGTTTATTTTAGTGAAAGGTGCAATATCGTTAAGATATTGATGATCCAATCTGTCAACAAGGATTTTTGTATGTGATTTTATATCCCTAAAATCCATGACCATACCAAGATTATTTAAGACTTCTGACGAGACCGATATTTTGACCTTCCAGTTATGTCCATGAAGCCTTTCACATTCACCGTTATAATCTCTTAGTCTATGAGCAGACGAAAAATGCGCTTCTATATTTATCTGATACATAATAACTCCTAAATTATTTCATGTTTTTTGTCATCAGACCAATTTGTTTTTGATGTAGCAGTGAGTTCTAGAATCTCATCTATGGAATACTTGCTTTTAGGATAAGATATTCTTTTTCTAATAAGCTTCATTTGCTCATACAAAAATATCATTTCTTCTATACTCATTTCGTCAATTTCTTTTATTATAGCTTCTTTGAGTTTCATTATAAATTCCTTAATATCACTCTATAATCCATTGTTTAACATCAATCATAGGGGTTTTATATTGTTTTTCAAGACGACCTGTCTTTTCTAAATGATCCATACATGCACGAACACATCCACGCCCAACGCAGATGGCACGATGACGAAATCGATGGTCAACAAATTTATAATATGACGGCAGGTTTTCTGGACTGGAATCTTCTTTTAGGAATGGCGAAATTTTAGAATCCCAACCTTGATGTGTCTGTGAGCATTTGCCTAAGTTGATGTCACCATGCTTAAATATATGGTCGCCGATACGAACCTCAATCGTTCTTTCTTTTGGAATTGCACCTGCAGTGCATCCACGAACACATGCGCCACATTCATCGCATATAGGCTTTGTGTAAAGCGGATCTGGCTCAATTTCTGCGTCAGTTAAAACGGCGAACATGCGTTGACGGGGACCAAATTGCGGAGTAAGAAACAGCTTGCTCAATCCCAATTCTCCCAATCCTGCCGCACAACCGACAACACGCAGACTCATCATTGCATCAGGCTTGGGACCGCCTTCATATACGGGCTTTCCAGCATAGGGACCGAAGGGATTATGGAAAGGCACAGCAGTCCAGCCATAATCTTCAAGCAAAAGGCATATCTTCCTTAATATATGCGGTGCAAGTATTTCATTAAGATATTGGTATGAATCGCAATTATATGCCTGCCAGAAATGCCCTTCCTCAACAGTCTTTAGCGAACCCCTTAACATGCGAAGCCCTATTGCAATGATGCTCTGTGTCTTGCTAAAAATAAATTTTGGGTGAACATTATCGGGTGCATAATCAAAGCGATCAATTGATGCAAAGCCTATAATATCAGCACCGGCGTTTTTTGCTATTTCCGTTATATCAGATTTTAGGTTAGGTGTCATATTGCAAAACCTTTCGCGCTGTCATTCCAGCCCCAGTCTTCACTGGGATAAACTGCGGCTGGAATCCAGAAAAATCAAAGAATATCCATTAGTCGCTTAATTGGGGAACGATAACCGTTTTTAATCATGACATTGAGAAAATCCTCGCCTTGATTTTCAGTAATCAAGTTTTTGTAAACAGATGCTCTTAAAACGCCTATTGTTCCTGAAACGATGACATTGAATTTCTTCGCATATTCCCTTGCCTCAAAATCATCTGTTAGGAATAGCCACCCTCGTTTTTCCGCTATCGCAAGACAAGATGCCTCCCCTATATGAATCATCTTAGTCAATTCTGCAAAAAGTTCAAATTCAGTATTATCAAGTTGAGTCAAAAAAAGCCATTGTTGATTATTGATGGCTTGCCTCGTGTGCAACTGAAAACTATAACCAGCCTTTATTCCATTTTCAACTTCCTGATTTACCTCTGGCGTCAAATAGACCTTTCCAAAAATATCTCTTAATAGCCTTAATTCGCTGATTAAAGCAAGATTTGAGAGAACCGTATTATTTATGATTACGCTCATCAAGAAATTCCTTTATAACGTGGTAATCTTTATGAGCTTCTTCTTTGGTTTTCGGGGCTAATCTTAACGGTATATTATTTTTGTTAAGCTCATCTCTCATTTCCTCCCAACAGACATCCGCAATCTCTGCCGCCTTTCCAATTGATATTTTTTCATTTTGGTATCTATATAAAGCCAATTTCATTCTATATTCTGGATGTTCTTTCAATAAAAGATCAAGAGCTTCTTGCATTATATTTTCCTCAGATTCATAAATACCTGAATCAACTAATACTTTTATATTAGCCTCAACTTCCTTATTTATCATCTATTGTGTCACCTCTTTTTGACTCAGTGAAAATGACATAATCTCATATTAACGCTTCATTTCGCCCCATGTTGTGGCGAGTTTGCCTTTTGATTCAACAGGAACAACATTAAGTGAGATAAGCATACTTTCTGCCAGAGCAATGAATCTTTCTTCCATAAAAGCCGTATGCAAGCTGGGCATATCCATCCTATTTATGGTAATGCCAAATGATTGCCATCTTTTTATAATTTCCTCATTTTCAAAGCTATTGGTTGCATCATAGTTTTTTTCAACGACAATGAGAGAAAATTGAATTTTTTTAAACTCATCAAGAAATCTATTAATGCCTACTGGGTCCATAACGCAGAATTCACGCCATTTTTGTCTTACTTCCGGTATCCATTCCAAATTTTTATTCATTGGAAAATCAGCCAAAAGCAGGGAATTCGCATTAGGGGTTACTGATGCTGCGACTTGCCAAAGAAGCTTAGTATAAAAATCCGAATTTGCATATCTATCAATATTCTCCGGTAAATTTTTATAAGTTGGAATCACACTGTTATCAATATATTTTATTGCCCCATCTTTAAATGGTAAAGAGTCTGTAATTTCTTCCTTTCCGACAATTTGATACCATGGATAGCCATGCATTCCATCATTTGTCCCCACTGCTCCAAAAATTCCGGGATTCAGCAAAGGTATTTACACTGCTGTAAAACCACCAGCAGAATGACCAGCAATACAACGGCTATATTTATCAGCAATTGTCCGATAAGTGCTATCTATAAAAGGTATGAGTTCCTTTACCAAAAAATCCTCTCCATAGCCAAAAACGGAGGAATTTAAAAACAATATTCCTTCACGCGCATCTATAAATACTGCAATAGTCGCTGGAATTTTCCGTGATCTGATGGCATCATCTAACGATCTTTGATATTGATATGTTGTAGAATCGGCAAAACCCGGTATCCAATATATAACTGGATAGCGTTCACTCTCATTATTTCTATATTCATCAGGAAGGTAAACCTGAAACTTACGAACACTTGAGAAACCAACTTTATTGCCAGCAATTTGCTTGCTATCTATTTCATGATCAATTACTTCTGAACCATAAACAGCAGAGATTCCTAATAGGTAAAAGGTTAATGTAACAGTAAATATTGTTAGTCGTAAATTTTTCATTTGAATACCCTCCTAATTTTGGATTTTTTTGAAAAATGAATATTAAGCTAATGCCATTCTGAGCGAAGCGAAGAATCTAATAAAGATGCTTCACTCCGTTCAGCATGACAAATCTCATTGCCCTATAATCCCGCCGCCGAGAGAATATCAGGGACAATATCTTCTTTGCCGATCGCCATAACGTGAACGCCATCACAGACTTTGTCGTCTTTAAGTTCCTTGATCATGCGCCCTGCAATCTCAATTCCCTTTTGAAGAGCCAAGCCTTTTCCCTTTGGAACTGCGGTTAATTCGTCAATCAATTCCTGTGGAACGACAACACCCGGAACGTTTGCATTCATATATTTAGCCATACCTGCGGATGTCAAAAGAACTATTCCAGCAAGTATTTTGACGTTAAATTGCCTTGCTTCTTTCATAAATTCCCTGAATTTCACAAGGTCATATATGGCTTGTGTCTGGAAAAACTCCGCACCTGCATTGACTTTCTTTTCAAACTTAATCATCTGTGGTTCTATCGGATCAGCCTCTGGCGTAACAGTCGCACCAACGCAAAATTCAACAGCACCATCTAAATCGTTTCCGCCCAAGTCCTTGCCTGTTTCAAGATTTCGCACCATCTTTATAATCTGGACAGAATCAAGGTCAAAAACTGCCTTTGCTTGTTTATGATCGCCAACTCTTATGGAATCACCCGTAAGACAAACGACATTATTAATGCCTCTCGTATATGCCGCAAGCAGATCAGATTGAAGAGCCAATCTGTTTCTATCTCTACCTGTCATTTGAAGGATAGGTTCTCCGCCTCTCTCTTTTATGAGCATGGTAGTAGCAAGCGATGGATAACGCATAACAGAGCTTTGATTATCTGTTGCATTTAGCGCATCAACCTTGTCTTTTAGCAGATCAATATGATGAAGCATAGTCTCAATATTTGTTCCCTTTGGAGGACCGACTTCTGCAGATATGACAAATTTTCCGGAATTCAGAATTTCTTTGAATGGGACAGCCATTATTTTTCTACTCCTTCTGTTCCGACCACAACTTTTCCGGGTCTTTCTACTTTCTGATAATTCTTGGGAGGATGATATTTTCTCATTTCATCAACCTTATCAAGTTTCTTTAGGCGTGTATAAATGAGAGTCCATGCGCAATCTTTATCGGGATTTTCTTCGCATTTGCCTTTATTTGTGCCTCCACAGGGACCATTTAGCAAGCCCTTAGCACAGACAGTAACAGGACAGATACCACCAGTTGACGACAGAATACAATCTCCGCACTGCTGGCATATCTCTGAGAATACTCCCATCTCTCCACTGCCCTTGCCGACAAACAGCGTATTCAGCGCAGGATTAACCGCCTTGCCATCTTCTTCCGCAAAAGATGCAACCGTTTGAACACCAAAGGCACAAGCCATAACGAGAATAGAATCAGCTTTCATAACCCTTTCGGCATCCTCGTCAAGGGCATCGCCTGTCAGATCATCGCAAGCAGTTGGCATAACCATCCAGCCCACAACGTTCTTGCCCATTGCCTCAAGCTTTTCTTTCATCTCAAGAATTTCGGTCTTACCTCCGGTGTGACACATAGTTGCGCATGTTCCACATCCTATTATATATATATTCTTGTCTTTTTCAAGACATTGCTCTATTTCCTCAATAGGTTTTTGCTCTGTAATCGTTTTCATATAGCTATTACTCCATTGCTAGATCAGTTTTTTAATATCATCAACTTTTTTACTAACCTTTAATGCACTCATTATTTCCTCAAGCTTCTCTATAGAATTAATTTTAACGATATTCTCCAGTAAAGCTAAACCATCATTACCATATCTTATTTCCAGCCCTAATGATATAGCTTCCTGCAAACCTTCTATCTTACCCTCTATCTTACCTTGCTGCAAGCCCTGCTTTAATCCAGCTTTCATTCCTTCTTCAATTAGCTCTTGCGCCATTGTTTTTCCCATGTTCTCGACCTCATTTGACATTTTCAGGCGTTTCTAAAAGCCAACGGATAGAGCGATCTGGAAACTCACGGATTAAAGCGATGAATTCGTCTTTTTGGATATTCTCAGACATCACATAACCCTTGACTCATACTCGCTTCTATAATATTTAATGGTATCAATCAGCGAATTAGGCGCCGCTTGCCCAAGACCACAAAGGGAAGTCAACATCATCGTTTCCGACAAATCCTCTAAAGCCTGCAGATCTCTTTTATAAGCCCTTCCTTCATGGAAACGGGTTACGATTTCAAGCATTCTTTTCGTTCCTTCTCGGCATGGAAAGCATTTTCCGCATGATTCTTCCTCAAAGAATGCCATATTCATGCGAATTATCTCAATAGCATCTCTACTTTGATTAAATACCATAACTCCGCCAGCGCCAAGAACCGTCTCAAACGATAATGGCGTATCAATATTTTCATAAGGCACTACTCTACCAGATGCACCGCCTATCTGCATCATCTTGACATTCTTAGCTTGTGCAAGGTTTTCCACTAGCTCACGAAGTGGAGTTCCCATAACTAATTCATACACACCGGGCTTGTCCACATCACCACAGATAGAAAAGACCTTAGTGCCTTTGCTTCGGTCAACGCCCATTTGGCTATACCAATCCGCACCATTAGTCATTATGCGAGGGGCATTCATCAAAGTTTCAACGTTATCTATGACTGTTGGCTTTCTCCAAAGACCTTCGGTTGGTGGAAATGGTGGGCGATAGCGAACTTCGCCACGCTTGCCCTCTATTGATTCAATAAGTGCGGATTCCTCACCGCAAATATAAGCGCCAGCGCCCTCAAATACCTCTATATCAACTCCCGCTGATTGAAGGTAGCCTTTTTTCCTTGTTTGTTCAATTGCGTTATTTAATTTCTCTAAAAGATAGTTATATTCCGCTCTGAGGTAAATAAAGGCTTTTTTTGCCCCGACAGCGTAAGAGGCTATAGCAACGCCTTCAACAAGGCTGAACGGATCATTCTCAATTATATATCTATCTTTGAATGTCCCGACTTCGCCTTCGTCTGCATTGCAAAGGACGTATTTTTCATCGTCCGGAGCCTTGCCTGTCATATCCCATTTTATACCGGTTGGGAATCCTGCACCGCCTCTACCTCTTAGTCCGGATTTCTTTATTTCCTCAATAACGTCTGTTGGCGACATTTTTAAGGCTTTGTCCAGACCAACAAAGCCATCGTTTTCTATGTAGCTGTCAATACTGAGGGGATCAACAACCCCGCAGTTTTTCAGTATCACACGTGTTTCTGGCATGAGATTATCTCCTGATGTTATGCAAAATGCTCTATGCTTATTTATATTCCCTCAAAATCTCAACGACCTTTTCAGGCGTAAGATTTCCATATCTCTTTTTATTAATCATCATCGCAGGAGCCATATCACAAGCACCGATACAGTTTGTTAGATGGAACGAAAATTTCTTGTCGTCAGTTATCTCGCCCGGCTTGATACCAAGTTCCTTTTCAATAGTAGCAACGACAACATCACTGCTCTTTAAATAACAAGGTATGCTTTTACATATCCTAATAACATTTTTACCCAATGGCTCAGTAGAGATGAAAGAATAAAAGGTCGCTATCTCGTAAACTTCGCTGAAAGAAACGCCCACAGATTTCGCAACCTCAAGCATAACATCCTTTGAAAGATCAATACGATTGTCTTGTATTTCTTTTAATATAGAGATCAGATTTCCGTTTTTATGATGAGTTAGAACTTCCTGAATAACAGTATCCACTGTTTTTGCCTCCTAACAAAACTAGCCTTTTATATATAGAGGTTTGCGTTTCTTTTGTATTGTTGTGTCTTTCCTCGATAATGCGCCAACAGGGCAGGCATCAAGGCAAACCTCGCATAATTCCTCATCAATCTCTTGATCAGGGCTTGCGATTACTCTTGATTCAAATCCTCTACTACCGATACCAAAGACACTTCTTCCGCTTGTCTCACGAGAAGCCTTTATGCACCTTCTACAAAGGATACACTTTGATAAATCTCTTGTGAAAAATGGATTATCATCATCAATCGGATAGAAATGCCTTTTTCCTTTATATCTTGTTAATCCTACTTCCAGATCAGAGGCGATCTTGCGAAGTTCGCAGACATTTGCTTTATCACACATAAGGCAGTTATCTGTATGATTGGCAAAAAGAAGTTCTAAAATAACTTTTCTAGCTTTAATTACTTTCGGTGAGTGTGTTTGTATGTCCATGTCGGGTGCAATTGGAGTATGGCAGGAGGCAACAAGCGTTCTTGCCCCCTTTACCTCGACAACACACATGCGACATGACCCCGTAGGCAAATAGCCTTCCAGATAACAGAGGGTAGGAATGTCAATACCATTTTCTTTTGCAAGTTCCAGAATCGTCATTCCCTTTTCTCCGCTAACTGCTTGACCGTTCAATATCACGTTTATTTTTTCCATAAGCCTAATCCTTAATAGTATTTTAATAGAAACCAACAATCTTTATCAGATCGTTAGTTATATGGTTACAATAAACTGCTTGGAAACTTATAATATACTGTCTCTGGTCTATGTAACACTAATTAATGATTCATCTATTATCTATCTCATTATGAATATACATTCTGCTACATTGAGTAGAGCATCTCGTAATTCAAATTCTATATGTTGATGAGGAAAGCTGTTTTCAAGGCATTCTAGTTCCTGATTTTTCTTGGAATCACTATGAAAATAACGACCATTTAAATATAAGTCTATCAGCTTTTCACTAGTCACTTTATCATTTCCATCTATTATGATAAAGAGCATCTTTATAGCATTTCCTTACTTGATCCACTCCATCTTTTAGGTCTTTATCGGCAAGCGGTTTACGCAGTATATTACAAATTTTGTAAAATTGTGTAGGTTCATTGTTACAATAAAAAAGCCGAATAGCCAAAAACGCTGATCTGGAATTGCTAAAAGTCTAATAGTGCTTATTGATTTATAGAGCATTTTCTCATTGCAGGAACTCTATAAACTCCTCAATAGTCAATCCTGATTGTTCTATGATGCTATTAATAGTTCCTTTTTTGAGGTCACGCGAATGTCTAGGAACAGTTACGCGAAAACCCTCTTTCTTAAAGATTTTATGACTTCCTGTTTGTCTATGCTCAATGAATCCTGCTCTTTTGAGAACTCTTATCACATCATGGCTTTTAAGCACTGGCAACTTGCTCATACTGGCACTCCAATTCCGCGATGAGATGAGTCTCTTCTGGTATTGGCAAACCATCAGCCTGAAGACTTTCAAGATAGAGGTTTATAGCATCTCTTATATTTACCAATGCCTCGTCATAGGTATCGCCTTCAGAGATACAACCCGGCAAAGCAGGAACAGTTACAGTGTAACCGCCTTCCTCTTGAGGCTCAAGAATCACTTTGTAATATTTCTTGACCAATTTACTCGCCTTCCTTATTCGTCACATATATGTTTGTCAGTAGCTTTCATTTCCGCTCCACATTCTGGACAGTGCTTGGCTGTGCGTGGAATTGAACAACCACATTCACTACAAAAATGTAGCTTTGTATCTTTTCCACCACAGAACGGAGATGATTTGGGATCGGGTATATCACAATAGGGGCATTTGCAACCCTTTTTTACTTTTTTTTCCATTTTATTCATCCTCCTCATGATCGTGGTCATGTTCATCTTCTGGTTCATCTTCAATGGGTTCGCCACGTTTTCTTCTAAAATCTCTTATAGCTTTATGTAATGCGTCTGCACCAAGATTTGAGCAATGAAGCTTATTTTTTGGCAGACCATCAAGTTCTTTTGCCACCATTTTATTAGTTATTTCCATCGCTTCTTCAAGCGACTTGCCTTTTGCAAGTTCACTAACCATGCTTGATACTGCGATAGCTGCACCACAACCAAATGTCTTAAATTTAACATCAACAATGTGATCATCCTTGACCTTGATCTGAAATTCCATTATGTCGCCACAAGTGGGGTTCCCGATCCGACCAACGCCATCAGGGTCTTCAAAAGACCCAACATTGCGTGGATTCATAAAATGATCCATCACTTTCTCACTGTATCCACCCATATATCAACACCTCAGCTTTCTAACTGCCATTTTGTTGCTTCAATAGTATTCTGTAATAATATAGCAACTGTTAAAGGACCAACTCCACCAGGAACTGGAGTTATATATCCTGCTCTTTCTTTCGCAACCTCAAATTCCACATCGCCAACCGTCTTTCCATCAACCACGTTAAATCCAACATCAACAACGATTGATCCCTCTTTTATCCATTCGCCTTTGACAAGTTCAGGGCTTCCAGATGCAACAATAAGTATGTCCGCTCTGCTAACGTGATCAGGAAGATTGCCTGTATCAGAAGTCCCTCTATGGCAAATGGTAACCGTTGGCGAAAACTTCCTCTGAAGCATTAATAGAGCTACGGGTTTTCCAACAATAGCACTACGACCAACAAGCGTAAGGTTTTTGCCGTATATATTGATTCCAGCAGACTCAACCAATTTAACTGCGCTCAATGAAGTGCATGGAATCAATCTTGGTCTATCATATACTATTAATCCGAGATTTGCAGGCGTTATTCCCTCAACGTCCTTTTTTTGTGCGATTGTTCCCTGAACTCTTTGTTCACTGATACCTGTTGGCAATGGCATTTGAATAATAATACCATTTACATTGCTGTCATTATTGAGATTGGTGATAAACTCTATTAACCGATCTTCGCTTATATCGCCCGGAAGTTCGTGTAATTCGTAATTTATACCTATTTTTTCTGCACTCTTTTTTTGTCTTCCTGAATATGCCTTAGAGGCAGGGTCATCACCAACCAAAACTGATGCAAGTGATGGAACTATGCCTTTTTCCTTTTTTAGCGTTTCTAAATCTGCGGTTATTTGATCGTTAATTTTATCTGCAATGGGTTTCCCCATTAAAAGTGTTGCTGACATAAATATTCTCCTTGTTTAATTTCAAAATCCCTCTAAATCTTCCTTTGGGAAAGGGAGACTTTTTTGGTTGAAAATATCAATTATTAAAATCTAATGATTTGCTTAGAACTTGTGATTAAATGACTTCCCTATTTTTATGTTTTTTATTCATCACAAAGATAATGTTTTAATCCCCCTCGTCCCCTTTTCCAAAGGGGAATTGCGGATTTCCCCTCTTGGGAGGGGATTAAGGGGTGGGTTTAAGCAAGTAAGTTATTTAATAAATGATCCTTAACTTATAGAAAAAATTATCCCATATTTGATTTGATCGTGATAAAGATAAATTGACTTCTTTATCCATGCGCACAATTACCATATCCCATTCTGGAATTACAAAACAGTAATTTGTTCCACCGCCCATAGCACAATAAGTTTTTGGTGGTGCAAAATTCCAATTTAGCTTGTTATTTGACATTATACCATTTGTCCACCAATTAAATCCATATCTTCCCCGTCCATCATAATTGGCATATTCAATGGAAAGTGGAACTTGATTTGTGGTTGCTTGATCTATCCAAGATTTATTAAGTAGTTGTTTATCTTTCCATTTACCATTATTTAGAAACAAATACCCAAAACGTGCAAATTGTCGTGGTGTTATATGTATCCCTGCAAGATAGCCAGAAGCATCATTTATCAATAATCCATCCATAATGCCCCAACAGCCCCAATACCATTGAGTTAAGCCTATAGGATCGGCAATTCTGCGCTTGAATAAGTCATAAATAGGCTCTCCAGCAATAAGTGTTAATATATATCCAAATAGGTTCATAGCATTATCGTTGTATTGATATTTCGTTCCGGGTTCTGCCAATGGTGTTGTTGGTATATTCCAACGATTGTCGTCATAGCCTATGCCAATAGCCTCATATCCGGATGTCATGGTTACTAAATGGCGCAATGTAATTTTTCTGTATTCTGGGTATATATCATCTAAGGTGGGTAAATATTCAACTGCCAATGTATCAAGCGTGCATTTTTTATCTTGTATTAACAGACCTAGAACCGTGCTAGTAAAACATTTTGTGCAAGACCAAATTTTGTGATATGCGTCGATATTTGATCCTTTCCAGATCAGATAGCCATTACGAATAATTAGAGATTCTGAAACTCCACTTCCACCAAGTTCGGTTCCTAGATAATTCATTGCATTATCTAGCATGACTGAATTTATACCTTGTGATTCTGGTGAAGTTTCCTGCCAATCTTCTTCTGGAAATATGTTGAGCTGTTGGGAATTTGCAGTCATTTGAATCGCTGATGAAAATACACAGAGCAATAGAATTTCCACAATTTCAATACTACTCATAGCTGGATATTTTATCCTAATTTTGCCCCGATGGCTTCTTTTACCTTGTCATATATTTTAGACTTTAACCCAGATGATTCTGCTATAATTGAGCTGAGTTTTTCTCTTGTGTTATTACAAAATTCATCATCTTTTATGTATGAAAGATTAATTTCAACATTTAAAATTGCCGATCTTAGTGCAGATTCAGCAAGCAGGACAGCTACACCAACATCGCTGATCAAGTTTTGATTGCCTTTATCCAGTAAAGGTTCATTTAGCTTGAGTATTTTATGGCAACAAAAAGCTGTTTCTAGTGGTGCTTGCATTGCTAATCTGAGAGCCTTTTGTATGGCTTCTGTTCGGGCTTCTTTTTCCTCAGCAGTTCCTCTTGGCATCCCATAAGCATTAGAGACTTCGCTGTAAACTTGCGTATCCTCTACCATAAGGTCAAGAAGTTTTGCCCTCAAATCTTCTGCTTCTGATAATATTTGTGCAACTTCTGCCTCAACATCCTTATATTTTTCTTTGCCAACAGTGAAGTTGCAAACCATGCTCGTCAACGCCGCTCCCAAAGCCCCTGCAAGTGCGGAGACACTGCCTCCGCCCGGTGTCGGTGCGCCTGATGCTGTTTCATCAAGATATTTTTTCATTGGCTCATCAATATACACTTGAAAGCCTCCTTAATATAAAAGCAATAAACCACAGATGGATACGGATTCTAAGATTAATCTTAATCTGTGTTTATATGTGTCCATCTGTGGTTAATAATTAGCCTAATAGAAATTTGTAAAAATTAGAACAGACCAACGATCTTGCCTTCTTCATCAATGTCAACTTTTTCAAAAGCTGGTGATGATGGCAAACCCGGCATTGTTACCATTTGCCCACAGAGAGGATACAAAAATCCTGCTCCTACTGATGCTCGGATGTCCCTAATTGGGAGAGTAAATCCCTTTGGAACATTTTTCAACATAGGATCATGTGATATTGACAGATGTGTCTTTGCCATATTTATTGGGAGTTTATCAAAGCCAAGACTTGTATATAATTTGATTCTCTCTTCTGCTAACGGCTCATAGGAAACTTTATCTGCACCGTATATTTTTGTTGCAACAGCCTCAATTTTTTCTTTTATTGAAATATCATCAGGATATAGCAACTGCATATCATGTGGTTGTTCAATAGCTTTGACGACAGCTTCAGCAAGCTCTATTGCACCATCTCCGCCTTTTGCCCATGCTTCGCTCAAAGCAACACCATTTGCACCAGCCTCAAGAGCTTTTTGTCTAACAAGATTAATTTCTGCTTCTGTATCCGATGTAAATCTGTTAATAGATACAACAACAGGAATATTGAAGGTTTTTGCAATGCTGATACACTTTGCAAGATTTTCGCATCCCTTTTCAAGTGCTGGCAAATTTTCTGTCTCTGCTTTCTCTTTTACATTTGCATATTTCTGACCCGGTTTGAGTAAGAAACCGCCACCGTGCATCTTTAATGCTCTGACAGATGCGACAACAACAGCACAATCAACCTTTAATCCACTTTGACGACATTTAACATCAATTAGCTTTTCAAAACCAATATCAGCACCGAATCCGCTTTCTGTAACAACATAATCAGCAAGTCTCAAAGCGATTCTATCAGCGACAACAGAATTGTTACCAAATGCGACATTAGCAAAAGGTCCAGCATGGGTAATAACTGGGGTATTTTCCGTTGTTTGAACTAAGTTTGGCTTAAGGGCTTCTTTCATCAAAACGGTCATAGCACCAGCAACCTTAAGGTCTTCTGCGGTTACTGGTTTGCCATCATAAGTGAAACCAACAACAGTGCGTCCAAATCTCTTTCTTAGGTCTTTTATATCAGTAGCCAAACCAAGAATAGCCATCGTTTCAGTAGCGACTGTTATATCAAAACCTGTTTGTCTTGGATAACCATTGACAGCACCGCCCAATCCGATAACGATGTCTCTCAAAGCACGAGAATTAAGGTCTTGACAATATCTCCAAGTTACATTGACAGGATCAATTCCAAGAGCATTTCCATGTGAAATATGATTATCTATTGCAGCAGCACATAGATTATGGGCAGTTTCAACCGCATGGACATCACCAGTAAAGTGAAGGTTTATATTTTCCATAGGCAAAACTTGTGAATATCCACCACCAGCAGCTCCGCCTTTTATACCAAATGTCGGTCCCTTTGAGGGTTGGCGATTGGTATTAATAACCTTTTTCCCTATTTTTGCCAATCCCTGTCCCAAACCAAGTGCAGTAACCGTTTTTCCTTCGCCTAACGGGGTTGGTGTAATAGCTGTTACAGATATAAACTTACCAATAGGTCTATCTTTCAGCCTCTCAAGGATATTTAGATCTATTTTTGCCATATATTTGCCATAAAAATCAAGCTCATCTTCAAGTATACCTATTTCTTTAGCAATTTCTGTTATTGGTTTCATTGTTGCTTGTTGAGCAATTTCGAGATCACTTAACATTATTTTTCTCCTATTAGATGTCAAAAGTTTTAGTGTAAGTAAATAAACTTTTCATCAAATATATTCTTGTTAGAACTTCATCAAATATATTCTTGTTAGAACTTCATCAAATATATTCTTGTTAGAACTTCATCAAATATATTCTTGTTAGAACAATGAATATAATGAATGAAAACGATAATTACGGTAAACCTATCATAAACAAATTTGTTCTAAAGTATATTATATTAAATAAGACATGTCAAGATAAGGCTTTTGTGACCAAGCATATTGAAAAATTACATAAAATATATTAAACTCCTTTCACAGAAAGGAGATGCAAATGAATAAAGCTTTAACAGAAATAAAAGAAGATATTTCAATACTTGAAGATATACTCAAGAAAGAAAAAAATGCACGTTTGAAAGAAAGAAAGAATACACAAACTTTACCTAATTAAGTCAAAACAGACAAAAAACAGAACATCAGTTGCTAATATGCTGTAGAATCACAATAATAACTTGTTTAAGAACCTATGAAAATATTGGAAAAGGCATAAGAATTTGAAAATAAAAGTATTACACACAATAAATAAATATCGCATGATCTTACCTGACGAAAAGATTATTCTTGCTATATCAGGTGGTCCCGATTCCATCGCGCTTTTGTATCTGATGAATGAATTGCAGGCTGAGTTAAAATGTTCATTTCATATAGCGCACCTTAATCATCAATTACGTGGCGAGGAATCTGATGCTGATGCACAATTCGTCATTGAACAAGCACAAAAACTAAATATACCAATAACAGTAGAATCCATTGATGTCAAAGAGATGATAATGTCAAAAGAATCTTTGGAAAGCGGGGCAAGGCGCATCAGATATGATTTTTATGAAAGGGTAATGTTTGCAACAAAAGCAAATAAAGTGGCACAGGGACATACCGCAGACGATCAGGTTGAAACTGTCTTAATGCGCCTTTTGCGTGGTTCAGGTTCGCAGGGATTAAGTGGGATTCCACCAATACGTGATAATAAATACATTAGACCATTAATAGAGATAAGCAGAAAAGAAATTGAGGAATACCTCGATAGCATAAATATAACTCCTAGATGGGATTCTTCAAACCTAAGCACCGAATATGAAAGAAACAAAATCAGGCATGAGTTATTACCACTTATAGAAAATGAATATAGCCCAAATATAAGAAATATTCTTCAACAGACCGCTGATATTTTAAGGGCAGATGATGATTTTTTGGCGGATTTAACAAAACAAGCGATGGATACTTGCATAAAACAGGATAAAAAATCTTTAATAATAAATATACCAATCTTCAAAAATCAACATATAGCAATCCAAAGAAGAATACTTAGATTAGCAATAGAATCATTGCTTGGAGATTTGTTAAGGTATGATTTCGATCATATAAAAAACTTACTTGATTTAATAAATAACAGACAATCAGGGAAATCTATAAGCTTACCAAGAGGAATAATCGCTGAAAAATCATACGAAAATCTTATAATTCGTATGGAAAATAGACAATTAGAAATTGAAGATTATAATTATTTCATAAAAGTTCCCGGTGTAACGGATATTCCCGAATTAGGATTATCGGTGATTACAAAGCTAGAACAGATGGATAAATTCGAATATTCTAAAAATATATATGAAAAAACTTTTGATTATGACAAAATTACTGGAGAGATTTATCTTCGTAGTCGGCGAGATGGTGATAAATTTCAACCGTTAAGTATGTCAGGAACAAAGAAAATTAAAGATATTTTTATTGATGAAAAGATACCAAAATCAATTCGTAATAATATTCCTATTCTAGTTGATGGGAATAATATATTATGGATAATAGGTTATAAAATAAGTGACAGAGTTAAGATAACAACTGAAACAAAAACTAGACTTATCGTAACGGTCAATATAAAGAATCCGCTATTATTATAATTGACCGTTACTTATCATAATGAATAATCTACCAAATATTGACAAGATACTTTTTTCAGAGCAAGATATTCTTCAACGAGTCAGGGAACTTGGAAAGCAGATCTCCTTTGAGCATCAAAACGTTGATATTTTACTGATTTGTATATTAAAAGGGGCATTAGTGTTTACTGCTGATTTAATGAGGTGCTTGGAGTTAAATGCTGACCTAGATTTTATACAAATATCAAGCTATGGAAACAAGACGGAATCTTCAGGAAAAATAAATCTTGTTCATGATATTACAACGAATATAGAGAACAAAAGTATTATTATTGTTGACGATATAATAGATAGCGGATTAACACTATCTTATGTGCAAGATTACCTTTTGTCAAAAAAACCATCAAGTATTAAGACTTGTGTTTTACTGAACAAGCCAGCACGCAGAGCAAAATATGTAAATGCCGATTATATTGGATTTGATGTGCCTGATAATTTTGTTGTAGGATATGGATTGGACTTCAAAGAACAATATCGAGGATTGAGATATATCGCCAAACTTGATGCCAATACGAATTAATAATAATTTACAAACGAAACAAAAATTAAAATTTATTATTTGGTTACTATGGCATGGTCAGTTTTTCTAATTCATTTAACCACAATAAGGCTTCCTGATTTGTCAATCCACACATTTCCTTTGATGGCTTAAGACTAAGACAGACTTTGGGGCGTTCTGGTTTGCCAAATAATTTGCATTTATTATCCTGTGTAAGTTGAATACAACGCACTCCTGCAAGTTTCCCGTTTAGCATACCCGGTATCGCAGAAGATATTGATGGGGCTATACAGCAAGCACCACAACCAATTCGACATTCCATAAAATATTTATCCTTTTCTATATTATTCCAAACTAAACACAAATGGTTTGATAAAAGAACGATAAAAGTTCTGACGGAATCCTATGATGCCTTCTTTGGTTGCGTCAGGATGGACTCTATTTGTTAGCAGGGCTACAGATGATCTATATTCTAGGTTGATCCAAATCGCTGTTCCTGTAAAGCCCGAATGATAAAGCGTGCCATCTGGATATATCAGCCATCCAATACTACGTGAATCATTAAGCCCAAGCGTATGATTAGTCGCAATAGCTTTTACAGATTCATTGGAAAGTATATTTTCACCACCATTAATTAACATGGCAGAGTATCTGAGCAAATCAGACACGGTTGAGAATAAACCTGCATTTCCAGACACTCCACCAAGAAAATGGGCGTTTTCATCATGCACTTCTCCCACCACAACGCCTTCACGCCATTTATAATCACGATAATTAGTCATACGCCTTTCAAAGCTGTTTGAATCCTCTGTACCTGCACAGTCATTACGTCTGTTTTCAGGTGGATTGAAAAAAGTATCTTTCATTCCTAATGGTAAGAATATTTCTCTTTTTGCGAATTCATCAAGACCGATACCTGTAATTTTTTCTATCATTTTCCCAAGCAAGATATAACCTAAACAGCTATATACAACCTTTGTTCCTGTTTCATACTCCAATGGCAAATTACTGAGATAATCAATAATACTAATATCTTTTGCATCAATATATAGCGGTTTCCATGCAGGTAAACCCGATGTATGAGTTAAAAGATGAAATATATTTATTCCACTTTTTGTAAAATTAGGTAGGTATTTTGATAGATTCTCATTTAATCCTTTTTTGGAAGAGAATAATGCGTTTTTTTCTTTTAATATCATTATTGAAGTAGCGGTTGCAATGGGTTTCGTAAGAGAGGCAAGATCAAAGATAGTATCTTTTAGCATTGGGAGTTCATAGGGAACAATCAGCCTATTGCCATAAGCCTCTATAAAGCCTGTTTCGTCATCTTTATATATTCCCACTACAGCTCCAGGGAATATGCCTCTATCGATACCATCTTGAATGAATTGATCTATGATTTGTTTGTTAATCTGAGCATCTCCTTAATATTCTTTGCTAAATTTGCAATAGTCTTTAATCCCAATTCGTCATTTTTGGCATCTCCAACGATTGTTGCCCCAGAATGTGAATATGGAAAGCCATCGGATACCGTTATCATATTTTGTTGAAGCAAAAAAGTATGGATACATTGTAAGGTTAATTCCTGCCCACCGTTTCTAAATGCACCACAAGAGATACCTCCGCCAACTTTTCCCGCCATTTCAAATGCACTATTATATGCTCTGAGAGGGACACAACGATCCATCATCACTTTTGTTTGTCCATTTATAAGACCAAAATATACAGGCGAACCAATAATTAGAGCATCACACCAGCGCATAGCTTCGATGATTTCTGTCATATAATCATTAAATCTACATTTGCCAGTTTTTGTGCAACTCCAACAGCCAATACAGGGATGTATATCTTTATTTGCAAGAGATATATAACGAATTTCTGAACCATCTTTACTAAATGTATCAAGTGCATATTGAACGGAATAAGATGTGTTACCATTCTCATTAGGACTACCAGATATTCCAAGTATTTTCATAAAGTTTAATCCTCTTATCGAGTTTTCAACTATTTAAGATCAATTCTCTGAAATGGATTAACAATATTAGCTGCAATATTCTTTATATGAGAGCTAATACGCTTTAGGTATCTTGAAAGTAAGACATATATTACAGCATGAACATTTTTTAGATCGGGTTTTAGCGACATATACACAAATATTTTATCACATTCTTTGCCAATTTCCAACTGCATTTCCATAACCTTTTTGGCTTTTTGGATGTCACCATCTCTGTTTGCTTCACGAGTAAGAGCAAATATTTCTTGTATTTGTGATTCTATGTTTTCCAGAAGTTCCAACCCTTCACTACCAACAATAAATTCTGTTGGACAAATATCTAACAATTCATATATGCTCTTTGAGTAATCTCCAATTCTTTCAATATCTCTAACTGCATCTGTAAGGACTATTGTCGCGGCAACATCTTCTTTTCTGCTGTTAAGTATAAGATGCTTTATTGCTTTTTGACGCACATCAAGTTCCATATCGTCTATTTCTTGATCTATTTCGTAAATATCGACATTTGATTCTTTACAGCTTGTAACCATTTCCATCGCAGCTTTAAATATGAATTCCGCTTTATTAAACATCTCATTTGCTTCGTCCATAGCCTGCTTGAGAAGGTCTTCTTTTTTAAAGAGTTCTAAAATTTCCTTAAGCATATTGTTTTTACCTCGTAAGCAAAATTAGCAAGCCCGGTATTATAAAAAACATTGTAATTACATAAATAAAAGCATATTTTTTAGATTTTGTAGATAATTGCGCAAGCTTTTTTGCAAGCGTTATTGGCACTATTCGTAGTGGATACCATATACACGTTCCTAATATATTAAAACATAAATGAGCAAATGCAACGGTAATTGCCAGTTTGCTACCTGTAACCAATGACGCAAGAATGGCTGTTATTGTTGTTCCAATATTTGCCCCAAGAGTATAAGAATATATTTGTTCTATTTTGAGTATACCAGTTCCAACCATAGGAACTATCAATGAAGTAGTTGCGGAACTGCTCTGAATCGTGCCTGTGAGGATTGCACCTACACAGAAGCCTCTTATAGGAGTCTTAAAAATATATGTATCAAAAAGACTTTCTACCTTTCCCATTATGGTTGCTTTCATAAATTTCACCATATATAATAATGCTAAAAATAACATAGCCAATGAAAATAAAAGTGTAAAAATAGATAATACAATATTTAAATGGTTATTAATAAATAATGAAAGAATCGAAGGAAAAATAGTTTCATAGATTAATTTTATAAAAGGTTCTACAATTACTTTTAACGGACTTGGAAAAATTACGCCTTCTGTATGTATAAAAATATCTGCCAATTTCTCTGACATAATTTGAAGGATGCCTTTTCCCATAAATACTTGTGTAATTAAATGTAATGGTAATAGCAAGATTACAGATAAAATATTAAAAAAGTCGTGAACTACTCCTGCTGCAAATGCCCTTTCAAATTCTTGTTTTCTTGTTATGTGTCCCATTGATACAAATGTGTTTGTAATTGTAGTGCCTATATTTGCACCCATAACAAAGGGAATTGCATTTTGAATTGTTATCGTTCCAGAAGCCACCATCCCAACAAGTATTGAAGTTGTGCAAGATGAGCTTTGAACGATGCTTGTAGATAATAAACCTATAAAAAGACTAATAAATGGATTAGATGTTGTTGAAATAAGTTTTTCTGCAAATCCTTTCCCTAATCCCTTAAAAGCAGTTCCCATCAATTCAATACTTATAAAGAACAAATAAAGAAAAAAAAGGAAAAAAATCAAGTTTAATATTGAGCTATATTTTTTTAATGGATGGTTATTTTCCATCTATTCCCCCAATGGTTTATTTATTTTTTTATGCCTAAATTGTTAAGGCTTATTAATATTATATTAACACTTTCTTAACATAAGATCAATAAAAAAGCCTGAAGATCAGACATAAGTTCGGACAAATAAATCCTTCTATGATAAAATAATAGATTATAGTAGAAAAAATCATAAGAGGATATAGGCATGAAAAAGAATGTGATTATGCTGTTTCCAAAAAATTTGGATATTTTCCATGATGTAATGTTATATTATTTCATGGTACCATGTTATCATTTTTTGTATCATTTTTCTCTGGAAATAGTATATAATTTATTCGTCACGAATAAAGGACACTTTAATATAACGAATCAAGGAGGAAAATATGTTCGCAAAAATTGCTCAAAGAATCCTATTAATAACAATCCTATTAATTTTTGTCTTCGGATTAGTCATACTAAACAACGCTAAATCCGCAGAAAGGATAAAGTTCCGAATTCCAGAAATATCGGGCTATAAAACCCTAAAATGTGATTTTCACATGCACACAGTTTTCTCTGATGGTAATGTATGGCCAACAATTCGAGCAAAAGAGATTTGGAATCATGGTTTAGACGCCTTTTCTATAACTGATCACATAGAATATCAACCTCATAAAAACGATATACCAAAAAATCACAATAGACCTTATGAGATTGCAAAACCAACTGCAGATTCTCTTAACCTTATCCTTATCAAAGGAACAGAAATAACAAGGAGTATGCCTCCCGGCCATTTCAACGCAATATTTCTTAATGATGTAAACCCATTAGATACTGAAAAATGGGAAGATTCAATAAAATCCGCTTTTGATCAGGGGGCATTTATCTTCTGGAATCACCCTCCGTTCCCACAGCCTGAAGGAAAATGTGTTTGGTATCCAGAACACGAGGATATTTACAAAAAAGGTTGGCTTCATGGTATCGAGGTGGTCAATGGAACATCATATTATCCTGAAGCGCATAAATGGTGTCTTGAGAAAAATTTAACTATGATTGGTAATTCAGATGTTCATGACCCAATGGACTTAGAATACGATATAAATAACAACCAGATGCGACCAATGACCCTTGTATTTGCAAAGGAAAAAACACCAGAAGCCATTAAGGAAGCTCTTTTTGCTCGAAGAACTGTTGTTTATTCACAAAACATGCTTATTGGAGAAGAAGAATATCTAAAACCAATTTTTGATGCTTCGATTGAGGTTTACAATCCCCAAGTTACAATCAAGGGCGATGGTTCAGCAAGACTTGAGATATATAATAAATCCGATATTCCACTTGATTTAGTCGCTAATGGCGAATTGCCCGAAATATCTTTTCCAAATGATATTAAAATTTCTGCTGGAAAATCTATTTTAATTAATGTAAAATCTAAATCAAAAGAATTGTCAGGAGAAAAAGAGATCAATATCCCATATAAAGTCAAAAATATGCTTGTAGCACCAAACGAAGGGCTATCAGCAGAGATAAAAGTCAAAATTAAATTCATCCAAAAGGAGGAATAATATTTGGATATTGAACAGCAATCGGAGGTTATCGAAAAACAAAAAGCAAAAAGATATAATAACATCAAGCAATTTATAGATATTGGTAATTTTGTTCTGCAGATTGGGTTTATGCAGATCGTTTTGTTATTTGGATTTTCAGAACTTCTAGCTAGCCAAATAACAAAATTGGTATCTAACGCTTATATTTCCATGCTAATTTATGTATCTGTTATTGGAACAATTGGCGGATTATTGATGTTTCCAATAGAGCTTTATTCGGGATTCATACTTGAGCATCGTTATCAGCTTTCAAATCAGAATTTTAGGCAATGGTTCGTTGAACAAGCAAAGCGTTTCCTTATCTCATCATTAATATTTTTGCCTATGATGTTTGCCATATACTTTTGTATAAGAAGGTTTAGCTATCTATGGTGGCTTCCGGTTGCGTGTTTCATATTCATTTTCAGCACTGTTTTATCGCTTATTTTACCAATAGTTATAATGCCTCTATTTTATAAATTCACGCTAATAGAAGATGAAGAAATCAGAGACAGATTAACTAGCTTGGCAGAAAAAATGGAAATTAAAGTCAAAGGAGTTTATAGCTTTGACATGAGCAAAGATACAAGAAAAGCAAACGCCGCTTTGGCAGGGATTGGAAGGACAAAAAGGATCGTTTTGGCTGATACGTTGCTTTCTGGCTTCTCCATAGAAGAAATTGAATCAGTCTTTGTTCATGAGGTTGCTCATCAAAAATATCATCATATCTGGAAAAGTATATTTGCTGGTGCAGCTAGTAATTTTCTTGGGCTATTTTTTGTCGCTGATTTTTATTACAGACTTATTGGCGTATATGGCTTTCAAAGCATACAAGACATACCTGCATTACCCATTTTGGGAACGCTTCTGGGATTATGGGCTATATTTGCCTTGCCTTTCGGAAATGCAATTTCACGTTTCTATGAAAAACAGTGCGATGAATATACAATAAAACACGTCGGTGCGGAACCGTTCATTTCCGCAATGAAAAAAATTGCTTCCATGAATTTAAGTGACGAAACTCCAAATCCCATCATAGAATTTCTTTTCTATTCGCACCCATCAATCAGCAGACGTATTAAAATGGCAGAAAACCTAAAAAATTAGCAATTATTAAAACAATCATGCTTGTTTATCGCAGAATTGTCATTGACATATAGCAGATTTATCAATATCGCTATTCTTATATGTATTGCTCGAACCTGATATAAAATCATGATTGTTATTTTTAATACGTTTAATGCGACTTAAAATTATTTCGTAATAATCTGGATTTACCTCAAAAGCAACATAATGTCGATTGTTTAATAAACACCCTGCTATCGTTGTTCCTGAACCTGCGAAAGGATCAAGCACAATTCCGTCTTCAGGACAACTAGCCTTTATCATTCGTTCTATAATCTCAAGCGGTTTCTGTGTAGGATGATCTTCCCTTTCGGAGTGTATGCGATGTAACCTTGAAACAGACCAAACATCTTTTGGATTATAACCAACTTCAAGCCACTTTTTGCCAACAAAAATAGACCGTGTTCTAGCCTTTTTTGTCTCCTTATCATAAGGAATACGAACGGAATCTATATCAAAATAGTAATCTTTGGTTTTGGCAAAAAATCCGATTGTATCATGAACAGAACTAAACCTGCGTGTGCTTCCGCCCATGCTGGGAACTTTCCTATCCCAGATAATTTCATTTAGCATTATCATTTGGGACTTCAGAAAAACAAATATTTCAGGGCTATAGCGCCATGTTGTAAATATATATAAACTTCCACTTTGCTTTATTTTTGGGATAGCAAGCGTAAGCCAATGCTCTGTCCATTGTAAAAAGTCACTGTATGCTTTTTTATCTGAGTCATTGCCGTAATCTTTCCCTAATCCATAAGGGGGATCAGCGATAACTAGATCAATGCTATTATCAGGAAGCATATTTATTCCCTCCAGAGCATCTATATTGAAAACCTTATCAATCCAATCTGATTTAATCATAATCTTACTTTTTTAATGTTACAAATGTTGATCCCCATGAATTGCCTTGTTGATATGAAATTACAGCAGGATGACGATCCAAAATTGAGTGAACGATCTGACGCAATACACCGATTCCTTTGCCATGAATGATCTGTATCTCGGTTATGCCATGCTTAACACATTCATCAAGATAATTAGGCACAAGGTCTTTTACCTCCTTTGGTGAAAATGTATGCAGATCAAGCACGCCATCAATAGGAATTTCTATAACTTCATCCTCCATAAATCATATTCCCTTATATTTTCAGCCTGATGAATTTATTGCCTTAACATAATTCTCAATACCATCCATGAGTGCCTTTGCAAGATCATCCTTGTATTTTTCAGTCTGGAGGAGTTTCTCATCCTGGGTATTTGACATAAAACCCAATTCTACCAATATTGATGGAGCATCCGCACCTACAAGGACGATGAAAGGTGCGCGCTTAACTCCACGACTTACAGTATTTTTGATTCGAGAAAGATGTGACTGCATTACACCCGCTAAGTGTCTGCTTTCATCTACTTTTGTGTTGCGAAGCATCCTGCTCAAAAGCGTTCCAATGTCTTTTATACCCATATCCGAAGAAGCGTTTTCCAATGCTGCGGTAAGTCGTGCTTCTTCATCGCTGGCAAGTGAAAGATAATAGGTTTCTATACCTCGCGCGCTTGAATCCTCTGAGGCGTTTATATGAATACTTATAAAAACATCTGCCCCTACGCTATTAGCAAATGCTGTCCTTTCCTTCAAAGGTATAAATATATCCGCTTCTCTTGTCATATAGACTTCATATATTCCTTTGGATTTGAGCAAATCTCTGAGGCGTTTTGATATATCCAAAACAAAGTGCTTTTCATATAATCCAGACTTCGAGACCGCACCTGGATCTTTGCCACCATGTCCGGGATCAATGACAATCGTTCTTACTTTAAGACCTAGTTGCTTAACAAGATTTGGTGATTGATCTCTTGGGATAACAGTCAACGAAGGTTCTTTGCTCTGTTTAGGAAAAGTCGTACCAATAGGTTTATCCAAGTTTTGGTTTTGCTGTCCGAAAACATCAATCACAATCCTAAAAGGGTCTTTTAAATCAAATACTTTGTAGTTCTTAATTGTTTTAAGGTCAAGGACAATTCTGACGGTCTCAAGATCAAATTGAGCCGATCTTATCTTTTTTATCAAGGCATCATCAACAATAATATCTTGCTTTGATGTAGAAAGCACCGCATTTTGAATATTAACGCAAAGCCTTTCAGGATCACTCAATTTTAGAGTATCATATTTTGCAGATTGGCTTAAATCAATAACAACTCTTGTATATTCTTGTGAGGAACTATACCTTATTTCTTTTACAGACAAACGGCTTACTTTTACCTCGTCTTTTTTTGGTGGAGGCTGATCATTTTTTATCGGAGGTTTCACATCAGGAGTTATCTCAGGAGGTTTGGCAATATCAGGTATTACTTTCTTTTCCTCTCTTTTTACAGCTTGCTCCTTTTTTTCATCACTTGCTTTTTCCTCATTATTTTTCTCGGATTTGGATTTTTTCTGAGACGAAGTATCAGCGTCTTTTGAAATAACAGGTTCTTTTTTTTCACCGACTTTTGCACGACATTCATTAAGTTGATATTCAGCATCAGCATATAAAGGGCTTTTAGGAAATTTTATTCTGAATCTCTCAAACTCC
Source organism: uncultured bacterium (assembly GCA_964564735.1). GTDB lineage: Bacteria > Poribacteria > DTPJ01 > DTPJ01 > DTPJ01 > CAZMCH01. The sequence goes on along the minus strand of CAZMCH010000006.1, from coordinate 40,853 downwards.
AGAATCGCCCTTTTATAATCCTCAAGACTTAAATAAGAATAAGCTCGCCAGTAATAAGCACTAGGTATAAGTTCGCTTTTGGGATAATAATATGTCAGTCTATCAAATGCTTTGATCGCCTTTTTTAGAGAGTCTTTCCTATCCCCTTCTGACCATATATAACACAATCCAAGACTATACAAAGCATCATCGGCAACTTGGCTTTTGGGATGATGATCAATAATATCGTTTAATTGCTTGATAAGTTTATTCCAATTATCTTGCGAGCCTCTTATCTCTCCATCAAGAATCGCATTATACATAAGTTCTGCTTTTCTATATCTCTCTTCAATTTCTATTTCGGATAGACCATAGCCTATATTTCGTGTGACATTACCGCATGAATTGAGTATTACAATCAGGCATAATGATATTATCATCAAAACTAATATATACTTTTGTTTTCGATTCACCTTAATTTTTACCATTTCTTAAATTGAAGGGACTAAACTACGCCCTTTTTCAAAATTATGTTAGCATATATTCTTTTTTCGCTTGTAGCAACAACACAATACGCCTTTTTTGCTCTATCATAAAATGAAAATCTTTCAATAGGGGTCAATTTGACTTCTTTATTTTCAGAAATACTTAGTATTTCTTTAAATTCCTTCCATATCTCTGGCTTAGGCGCGCTAGGATCAACGACTTCCATAATGACAGCGTTATCTTCTGCGAAAGTATCAAGCGGAAAAAACTGTGCAACAGCTTTAAGAACTGTGCATACATCAAGACCATCCGCTCTAATAAGCCTCTGGGCGTTAGTATCTGCTGGAAAATTGCCATCTGCGATAACAATTTCGTCGCCATGACCCATATTCATTAGGGCATACATAAGATCAGGTGAGATTACTGGTGGAATACCTTTTAGCATACAAGCCTCCTCTGATAAAAAAGATTTTTCACTTCGTGCCTTTGTGTCTTGGTGGTAAATACAAATTCTTACGCCGAACTCATATTAAATAACATATTTGATAGCAAAAAAGATGACAAAGAAAATGTTTCTAATTGCTCTATAATAACATAGAGATATGAGTTTAGCAAGAGTATCTGTAATTAAAATAAGCTTTATAAGTTATTATTGCCAATAAAAAGACAAGTGCAATTCAATTTATTGGCAAACGAGCTTGATATAGGTTTGTATATTAATTCGGCTTTAGCAAAAATACCATTCACATTTTATTATGCTTACCACGATATATATCTATGTAGAAAAACCTCTTTTTTATTCCAGCCTCTGAGATTATCAGCTTTTTATAAAAAATGGAAAAATTCACAAAAACAAGTCTCTTTGCCTTTTAACAGATTTTATTTTCCCTTTATTTTCCTTTTTTTTCCTTTTTTTTCCATAAAAAATCATCTTTTGGCTCTTATTTTCATACCTAAATAATAGAATCTTCAATATCAGAATACCTTTATATTCTGCCAAAAAGATAAATTACATTCCAAAAACAACTTAACACTTGTTTACTATATTGATTTATGATATAATATTATCAGCAAGGATTTTTCTTGCCAAAGAAAGGCTTTCGTGTTATACTAATTCTTGATAACTCATAGATAAATCAAGGCTTTGCGTAACCATAATATATGTGGATAACTCCATTATATTAGCAAGAGCTTTCATCCATTGCTTTAGCTATAATAATTCAATCTAGGCAAATTACATCCGCATTTCACATTTACATATTTATACTATTTTGATGTTAATAATTTATGTGAAAAACTAGGTCTTGTATACTTCACAAATACAATATTATCAACACTTTACAGAGTTATCCACATATGTGGAAAACTCTGTGTATAACTCATAAATACATAAAACCTAGAAAATTTAAGCAATACCCAAGTTTCAGAACTATCAATGATATCGAAAAACCCGCTTATAGTCTTGTAATTTGATATGTGGATAAAATGTGGATAACTTTCAATTTCTTTTTTTATCATGATTTAATTAAGAGGAAAGGATTTATGCAATGGCAGGCAAAACAGCTACAGAAATATGGGCAGAAGTCATGGATACGGTGGAGAGGGGCCTCGGAGGTAATACAAATATTTGGCTGACGCAAGCCAAAGCAGATTCTCTTTCTGATGGGGTTTTGTCCATTGTAGTTCCAAATATCCTTACAAAAAGTTACATAGAAGAGGAATTCTCAAAACAGATACGTTCAGCATTAAAAAGTATAACAAACACAGATATTGAGATAAGTTTTATTATACAGGAAGAAGAAACACAGGCTAATGATGAAACAAAGAAGAAAGAATCATCAATTAGTGTTTCTACTGATCCATCGTCCTCGCTGAACCAGAAATATACATTCGATAATTTTGTAGTCGGTCCCAGTAATCGCTTTTCATATAACGCTGCACTTGCAGTCGCTGAATCCCCTGCAAAGGTCTATAATCCCCTTTATATTTATGGCGGTGTAGGACTAGGCAAGACACATCTTATGCACGCAATAGGGAACTCCATCAAGGATAATAACCAAAACATGAGAGTAATGTATATGTCATCAGAGACTTTCACAAATGAGATGGTTGAAACAATAAGGCGTGGCGTTGATATGACAGGATTTCGCAACAAATATAGGGCAGTTGACGTTCTCTTAATCGATGATATTCAGTTTATGCGTGGTAAAGATGGAACACAAGAGGAATTTTTCCATACTTTCAATACTCTTCATAGTGCGCAGAAGCAGATAGTTTTGACAAGTGATAATCATCCCAAAAATATTCCTGCTCTTGAGGAAAGATTAAGATCAAGATTTGAATGGGGTTTAATTACAGTTATAGAACCACCAGAAGTTGAGACAAGAATTGCAATATTGAAGAAAAAAAGCGAAGAACTTGGTATGGATGAATTACCTGATGATGTTGCAATGTTTATCGCAGACAGGGTTACAAGCAATATAAGAGAGCTTGAGGGATGCTTAATAAGGTCATTAGCTTTGGCTGATCTGGATGATGTTCCGCTGTCAATCGATATTGTGAGAGAGGCTTTGAAGGATATTATGCCAAAGGAATCAGAAGAATATAAAGAGCTAATCACATCAGATTCAATCAAAAAAGTTGTATCCAAGCACTTCAACGTTCGGATATCAGACCTAAAATCCGATAAAAGAACAAAGCATTTGACATTACCAAGACATATTGCGATGTATCTTTGTCGACGTTTGACAGGACTTTCATTGATAGATATAGGTAGGGATTTTGGCAAGAAAGATCATACGACAGTTATGCACGCATGTGATAAGATACAGGAAGCAATACAGACAGACCCAAGTTTTGAGGGAATAGTAAATCAGTTAATAAAAGAAATAAAAGAGCAAAATAAGGTATTATAAAAATTTTTTTGCCACATTTAATAGGCAGAAAAAATGAATGTGGATAAATATGTGGATAGTATGTGGATTGATGTGGATAAGTAATAAAAAATTGTGGATAACTTTTTTACGTTTTTTTTAAAATGTGGATATGTGGATAACTGCCAAATTTTATCCACAGGTTTTCCACATAGCTAAACCTATACTGCATATAGGCTTGATCGAGTTATACACATCTATCCACACGCCTACTACTACTACTATATTTTAAATTTAAACAGTAATAATAGTATACACAGTTTAAATATACTTAGTAAGAAGGAATTTTTTTAAGAGAAATTTGTTGTCAATTCGGAATATTGGGAGGATAAATATTATGGAAATTATATTTAATAAAGAAGAACTTTGGAAAACAATGCAAATGGTTAGCAATGTAGCAGCTAGCAGGAATACTTTACCAATATTATCCAATGTCTTGGTAAGGACAGTTGGAGAAAAAATACAATTGGCAGCAACTGATCTGGAAGTTGGTATGAGGTGTGTAGTTGACGGAGAAATAACAACACCCGGTTCTATAACGATTCCAGCTAAAAAGCTTTCTGATATAGTTAGAGAGCTTCCTTCGGCTTCGGATTCTGGTGAGCCAGCTAAGGTTAAGATGACTACTTTGACAAATGATAGGATTGAAATTGATTGTGAAAATGCAAAATTTAGAATCGTTGGATTACCAGATGAGGAATTTCCACCGCTACCAGAAATTAATGATACATTTTTGGCTATCGGTTCAGATATTCTTTGTCAGATGATTCAAAAAACAGTATTTGCAGCATCCACAGAAGAAACAAGACACTTTCTGAATGGTATCTATTTGCATGTGAATGAAAGTGTAATGAAGATGGTGGCGACTGATGGTAAGAGATTGGCTATTGCAAGCCATCAACTTATGGAGTCTGTTAAGCAGAAAATCGGAATTATTATTCCTATCAAGACTGTAAATAATATATTAAGAACTTTTACCGGAAACGAGGAAGTAAAAATAGCTCTACTTGAGAATCAAGTTCTGTTTTCTACTGATAATGTTGCTTTAATATCAAGACTAATTGAAGGTGATTATCCTGATTATGAAGCTGTTATAAATCCAGTATTAAAAAATGAAATAACCTTAACTGCAAATACTGAGCATTTGCTTGCGGTTGTTAGGCGTGTTTCGTTGCTTTCTAATCCAAAGACACCTTCTATAAGGCTTGAATCAAATAATGGCATGATTAATATCTCTGCAAGCACTCCCGAACTTGGCGAGGCGCAAGAGCAGATGCAGGCAAAGACAGAAGGCGGAAAGATTGAGATAGCATTTAATGCAAAGTTTGTGATGGACGTTCTTAGGAATGTTGGGACGGAAGATGCTTTACTTAGATTTAGAGATTCATTAAGTCCTGTATTGATCACTCCGGCAGAGGGCAATGATTATATGTGTATAATTATGCCAATGAGGCTGTAATATTCAGTAGATAATGTGTATATAGAAAATATTATATTCCGCAATTTTCGTAATTATGAGCAACTTAGTCTTGATTTTTCGCCAAATGTGAACTTAATTGTTGGTGGAAATGCTCAGGGAAAGACTAATATACTTGAGGGAATACATTTTCTTTCAACTGCAAAGTCTCATAGGACAAGTGTTGATACTGAATTGATACAGAACGAAAAAGATTGGTTTTATCTCAAAGGTCGTGTATTTGCAAGGAGTATTGTTACTGAAGTTGAGATGATTAATGCTTGCGATGACAAGAAGAAAGTAAAGATAGATGGCAAGATACAAAATAAGATTTCAAGTATCATAGGCAAGATAAGTATCGTTATGTTTTCACCAGAAGACCTCTCACTTGTCAAGGGTTCTCCGTCAGAAAGAAGGCGTTTTCTTGATATATTACTTTCAGGCATTGATTCGACTTACTTACGTGACATTCAGGAATATCAATCAACACTAAAACAAAGGAATGAGCTTCTAAGAAGAATAAAAGAGCAGAAATCTGCTAATTTAGGTGGAAATAGCGACATTGATACACTTGATTCTTGGAATTCACTTTTATCAAAGTTTGGTGCAGAAGTTATAAAGAAAAGGATTTTACTTATACCTGAGCTTTCTGAACTTGCAAGTGATAAGCATAAGGAACTAACTCAATCAAAGGAAAGATTTGAAATCAATTATCAAAGCCAATTATTAAAGTCATTAGTTTCAAATGAACAGATATATGATGTTTTTTATAAGAATCTTAATGATAACATAGACTCTGATATAAGATTGGGAACAACGTCAGTTGGTCCGCATCGTGATGATTTGGTTTTTACAATAGATGGCATGGATATAAGAAAATTTTGCTCTCAGGGACAACAACGAACATCGGTTTTATCATTAAAACTTGCTACTCTTGAACTTATGAAGCATCGTTTGGGCGAGTATCCAATTATTTTGCTAGATGACGTTACTTCGGAATTGGATAGCCAAAGGGTGTTATTATTATTTAATTTATTAAGCAAGATACCATCACAGACCTTACTTACAACAACTGGACTTAGTGAGTTATTAGGTAATGGATTAGAGACTTGGTTATATGGTGATTATGATTCCGATGTTAGAATATTCATTGTTGATAATGGCAATGTGAGAGATGGAAATGCAGAATATAAAGACAGCCTTAGAAAGCACATTGGATCAGCTAGGACTGAGTAATGGTGTTGATGAATGCAAGTCTTTGGCTTTTTGGGATGATGTTGCATCATCTATTGCTAGTAGAACACAGGCTGTTGGAATAGCTCATGGAAAAATGTTTGTGAATGTTACTGACTCAGTTGTTTTGCACACATTGTCGATGTATAAGAGAAAGTATATTGAAAAAATCAACCTATTATCTGGAAAAGACGTTATTAAAGATATAGTTTTTCGTGTAGGAAAAGTTGATAAAAGGGAAAAGGAAGTTAATGAGAGAGAAAATTACGCCAAAGAGTTTGATAATGTTCAGTTAAATCAGAATGATGTTGAGAGAATAGATGAAATAGTATCAAAATTGGAAGATGATGAAATGAGATTATTATTAAGGGATTTATTCATTAATCAAAAGAAACTAACAAAGATGAGAGGAGGGATGGGTCAGTAGGATAATAAGCAAATTTAGCCTACAAGCCTACCTATGTCAGATTACACTGCAAAAGATATTCAAGTATTAGAGGGATTAGAAGCGGTTAGGAAAAGACCAAGCATGTATATTGCCAATACCAGTTTTGATGGATTGCATCAGCTGGTAACGGAGCTGGTTGACAATAGTATTGATGAAGCTATAGCTGGATATTGCAATGAAATAGAGGTTACTATACATCCAGATAATAGCGTTTCAGAAAGTGATAATGGTCGTGGTATTCCTATTGATATGCACGAAAGTGGAAGACCTGCCCTTGAGGTTATAATGACAGAGTTACACTCTGGCGGAAAGTTTGACGGAAGAAACAGCATTGGCTATAAAGTGGCAGGCGGTTTACATGGTGTCGGTCTAACCGTTGTTAATTTTTTATCAGAATGGTTTCTAGTCGAAGTTAGACAAAATGGTAATATATATCGGCAAAGATATGAATACGGCAAACCAGTAACTGAATTGGAGGTTGTTGGTAAATCAAAAAGCACAGGAACTACACATCATTTTTTGCCAGATAAGACTATTTTTGATAGTATAGAGTTTAGTTTTGATAATTTATCAAATCGCCTCCGTGAACTAGCTTTTTTGAATAAGGGAATAAAGATAACACTTCTTGACGAGAGAACAAGTAGAGAACGTGTTTTTCATTATGAGGGTGGAATTGTTTCTTTTGTTCAGCTTTTGAATCAAAATAAAACCACATTACATAGCGATCCGATATATATTTTTAAGGAACGAGATAATGTTATTGTCGAGGTAGCTTTGCAGTTTACCGATGAATATTCTGAGCAGGTTTTCAGTTTTGCAAATAATATTAATACCCACAACGGCGGAACTCATTTAACTGGATTTAGATCATCTTTGACAAGGGTATTCAATGATTATGCAAAAAGTAGAAATCTATTGAAAGGTTCTGATGCTAGTTTACAAGGCGATGATATAAGAGAAGGTTTGACCGCTGTTGTTAGTGTAAAAGTGCCTGAACCTCAGTTTGGAGGACAGACGAAGGATAAGCTTGGAAATAGGGAAGTTCAGGGTATCGTTGAATCAGTTGTTAATGAGGATTTAGGCACATATCTCGAGGAAAATCCTTCTGTTGCAAAGGCAATAGTTCAGAAAAGTGTTATGGCAGCCCAAGCGCGTGAAGCGGCAAGAAAAGCAAGGGAATTAACAAGGCGTAAAGGTGCGCTTGATGACGCTTCATTACCAGAAACGCTGGCTGATTGTCGTGAAAAAGACGCTGAAAATAGCGAGTTATTTTTGGTTGAAGGTATTTCTGCAGGTGGGTTAGCAAAACAGGCAAGAGATAGCAGATTTCAGGCAATTTTGCCCATGAGAGGCAAGAGCATTAACGTTGAAAAATGGCGTTTAGATAAGGTGCTTGCTAATCCTACAATTAGGACTTTGATTACCGCGCTTGGAACTGGGATCGGTCAAGATGACTTTGATTTATCAAAGTTAAGATATGGCAAGGTTATAATAATGGCTGATGCTGATGTTGACGGCGCACATATAAGGACGCTTATTTTGACATTCTTCTATCGTCAAATGTCTGAACTCATTCAAAAAGGTCATCTTTATGTTGCTCAACCACCATTATACAGAGTTTATAAAGGCAAGAAGGAAAAGTATATCAACACAGAAGAAGAGATGACAAATCATCTAATTGAATTAGCCTTAGAGAATATCACAATATTTAATGTTAGATCAGAGAGACCTTATACCGATCTTCAGGCAAATCAGGTTATAGGACTTATTTATTCACTTGAAGAGCAGTTGAATAGCCTACGTCTTAGGGGCATTGATTCCGATAGATTATTTAAGGACTGGTTTGTCAATAAAACTGAAACACCACTATATAAGGTAAAAACAGGTAAGGGCGAATATTACAGGTTTGAGGGTGATTTGATTGAGGAAGAATTGGAACCTGAAAATACTGAAGAAGAAAAAGAACCTGAGCAACTTGATATGCTAAATAAAGAAAATCAGACCGAAGATGAAAAAGAACCAGAAGTATTAATTGAGGAAGCCTCTGATATACACGAAATTAAAGAAATAAATCAGATTCTTGAGAAATTTGCCAAGAGAGATATTTTGCCTGCTGATCTAATTATTTCTGATGATGATAATTGGACAGAGAGTATATCTGATGAAGAGAATAGAGCAAATAAGACAGTTCTTTTTAGAATTGAAGAAAAGGACGGTTCAGAACATACTGCGTCATCAACAAAGGAATTACTTGAAAAGATTATTGAAATAGGAAAAGGCGGAATCAACGTCCAGCGATATAAAGGTCTATCTGAAATGAACGCCGAACAGCTAAGAACAACAACGATGGAGCCTTCGGTGAGAACTCTTGTTCAGGTTAAGCTAGATGATGTGGTAGAAGCGGATCAGATGTTCACAACGCTTATGGGAAGTAAGGTTGAACCGCGCAGGGAATTTATAGAAAAATATGCCCTTCAAGTGACAAATCTGGATATATATGGCTCTTAATTACCTGATAAGAAATATATTATTTATTCGGTCTGACATAATTGTTTCACGTGAAACCATTTTGTCAAATATGTTATATAGATTTTGACCATCTTTGATGAATTTATATTATATAAAATCATATAAGTAACTTTTGGAGAAGTAATATTTAAACCTCAAAATTAGAACTGGATGTAGAAAAATGCTACCAATCGGAGAAAAAATTGTTTCAAGAGATATTGAGGACGAGTTAAAAGAATCCTATCTTAATTACTCTATGAGTGTTATTGTAAATAGGGCTTTACCTGATGTTCGTGATGGGTTAAAACCTAGTATTCGCCGAATACTTTTTGCGATGCACCAAATTGGCGTAACACATGATAAGGCAACTGTTAAATGCGCGACCATAGTTGGTGAGGTCATGGGTAAATATCATCCTCATGGAGATAGCCCTATATACGGCACGCTTGTTCGTATGGCGCAGGATTTTTCCATGCGATATATGCTTGTTGATGGACAAGGCAATTTCGGTTCTATAGACGGCGACCCACCAGGTGCAATGCGTTATACAGAGGCACGTATGTCTGCAATTGCTGGCGAAATGCTTACCGATATAAATAAAAATGCGGTTGACTTCAGACCGAATTATGATGAAAGATTACAAGAACCTGTCGTTTTGCCATCCAAACTTCCAAATCTTATTGTAAATGGAACTTCTGGTATTGCTGTTGCAATGGCTACGAATATTCCTCCACATAATATATGTGAGGTTGTTGACGCAACAATTTTGCTATTGGAAAATCCGAATGTTTCTATTGATGAACTGATGAAAGTGCTTACAGGACCTGATTTCCCAACCGGAGGGCTAATACTTGGTCGTCAAGGCATAAAAGATGCCTATATGACTGGTAGAGGCTCTGTTGTAATGAGGGCTAGGGTTGTCATTGAAAAATCCAAAAGTGGAAAAGAGAGCATCATTGTTACAGAGATACCATATCAGGTCAACAAGACAAAGATGAAAGAGCAGATCGCTAATCTTGTTCGTGCAAAGACGATAACTGGAATATCTGACTTACGAGATGAGTCAGATAAAGATGGAATAAGACTTGTGATTGAGCTAAAAAGAGATGAGATGGCTAAGGTTGTCTTGAATCAGCTTTATAAGCATACATCAATGCAAACAACCTTTGGCGCTAATATGCTTGCGCTAGTAAATAACCAACCAAAAGTGTTAAATATCAAGCAAATGCTTCATTATTATATTGAGCATCGCATAGAAGTTATTATAAGGCGAACGAGATTTGATTTGGATAGAGCTTTGAGGCGCGCTCATATACTTGAGGGTCTAAAGATTGCCCTTGCTAATATGGATGCCATTGTTGCAATAATTAGAAAGGCTGAATCCCCCGCTGATGCAAAAGATGGACTTATAGATAGATTTAAGTTCTCTGAGGCACAAGTTCGCGCCATCCTTGATATGACGCTACAAAGATTAACAGGGCTTGAAAGAAAAAAAGTTGACGATGAATATGCTGAAGTATTGATAAATATTCAAGAATTGCGTTCTATTCTCGCTAGTGATGCACTTATTAGAAATATTATAAAAAAGGAACTTCTTGAATTAAAAGAAAAATATGGTGATGATCGTAGAACCGAGATCGTGCAAGATGAAGGTGAATTCTCAATTGAGGACCTTATTGCTGAAGAAGATATGATAGTTACTATTTCACATACTGGCTATATAAAGAGAATATCGCTTTCTACATATAGAAAACAACATAGGGGCGGTGTCGGTGTTAGAGGATCAGGGGCTAAAGAAGAGGATTTTCTTGAGCATTTATTTATTGCATCAACCCATCAATATATCTTATTTTTTACAGATAAGGGAAAGTGCTATTGGTTGAAGGTATTTGAGATCCCAGAAGAAAGCAGGCTATCACGAGGAAAGGCAGTCGTAAATTTACTTCAGGTTGAACAAAATGAAAAAATAACTGCATTTGTGCCTGTTAAGGAATTTGATGATAAGCATTATGTGTTTATGGTAACAAAGAAAGGCATGGTTAAAAAAACAAATCTTTCAGAATACTCCAATCCTATGGGGCGAGGTATAATCGCCGTGGGGCTTAAAGATGATGATAATCTTATGGATGTGAAACTAACTGATGGTAATCAAGACGTTATAATAGTTACACATAATGGTATGTCCATAAGATTTTCAGAAACCGAAGTTAGACCTATGGGAAGGCAAGCCATAGGGGCTAAGGGGATTTCTCTAAGCGCAAAAGATTTTGTTGTAGGTATGTCAATTGCTGATGAAGCATCAACTCTCTTGGTTGTCACAGAAAAGGGCTATGGCAAACGTACCGATATGTCAGAATATAGAAAACAAGGACGAGGTGGCAAAGGCATTATCGCAATAAAGACAAGTCTTAGAAATGGTGCTGTGGTAGGAATGAAAAGCGTTACAGATAGCGATGAACTTATTGTAATGACAACAGGTGGAATGATCATAAGATTACCAATTAGTGGAGTTAGGTCTATTGGAAGAAATACTCAAGGGGTTCGGCTTATAGCTTTGCAACCAGATGACTTGGTAAGCGATATAGCAAGAGTCGCTATATCAGAAGATAATGAGAATGACATAGAAAAAAATGGCGATTCTATATCTCTTCTCAATAATACAGATGAATTAGAAGAGGACGAGTAGTATTTCTTTGAGTCTCATTCTTTTGTTAATAATCATATATACTTTTGGGAGATTACAATGTTTGCTTTATATTATCCAAAAAGGCATAAGGAAAAAATAAGAACCAGTAATGTAGATATTTTATACTTATTATTATTTATCTGCGCTGGTCTAATTTTTGCTTTTCCATATTCAGCAAAAGCTCAAAACGAAGAATCTAACGATCTGTTTGATATTTTGCCAATAAATGACCCCAATATTCATGTTTTTTCAGCAGTTTCAAAGGCAATTTACTGGGAAAAAATGGCAGAGATTGCTAGATCTATTGGTGATAAATCTGCTGAAAATAGCAGCTATGATATGGCATCTGTATTTTATAATGAGGCAATAGGATTTGATGCTAGGTCTGCTTTTTTATATACAAAAATTGCTGAAATATCATTGAATACTGGTGATTATAGGAAAGCAAAATCAAATGTTGAAACTGCTTTAGAATTTGACCCAAATAATGCAGATGCACATTTTTTATATGGCTCAATTAAATATAAGATAGAGCAAGATAAGGCTGGCGCTCTTGAGGAGTTTAGGAAATCCGCCGAAGCTAATCCAGAGCATTTACGAGCGCAGATTTACCTAGCGTCATTGGCTTATGATGCTGAAGAATATCATTTGGCAGCAACTGCTTATTCAAGCTTGATAAAAATACGTCCCTATGATGCAGAGCTTCGTTATCGTCTAGGTATATCATATTCCAAATCTGGAGAGATAAACAAAGCCATTGAGGAAATGAAAGCCGCTACGATGATTGATGAGAATCATCTTGATGCACATTTCCAGTTAGCGCTTATGTATGCAAATCTAAATAGAAACCGCGAAGCTATTGAGGAATGTATTATAGTAATTAAACGGGTGCCTCAATATCCTGATGTATTACTTCTATTGGCTCAGCTTTATACCGCAAATGAAGAATATGATAAGGCAATATCAATAGCAAATGATCTAATAAGCAAAAAAAACTCATTAAAAGAGCATATACTTGCTGAGGCATATTATAAGATGGGTATGGCATATAAAGAAAAAGGTGATATAAAAACTGCAAACAGAAATTTTGATTATTCCATTGAGCTATATAATAGTGCAATGCAGAAGGACCAAAAAAACATAAACTTGAACTTTGATATAGCGATAGTTTATGATGCAAAGGGCAATATTGAAATGGCGAAAAAGCATCTTGGCAAACTTATCTGGCTCAAACCTAATGATGCTGAAGCCTATAATTATCTGGGATACTTGCTTGTTGAAAACAATGAAGAATTAGAATTAGCAATCGGTTATATACAGAAAGCATTAGCAATTGATCCTAATAACGGAGCTTATAGAGATAGTCTTGGTTGGGCATATTTGAAAGCTGGTAAGTTAGACGAAGCAATATCTGAACTTGAGAGAGCTGCCGAATTATCCCCCTATGATCATGAGATTTATGAGCATCTTGGTGAAGCCTATTTAACAAAAGGAGGCGAATATACACAAAGAGCTATTCAAGAATGGGAAAAGGCACTCGAGTTAAAGCCAAATAAAGCAAGACTTAGGCAGAAATTAAATGACCTTTATGCCCAGATCGATTCTGGAAATAAGGTGGAAAAATAGATTTTGGAATTTTCTTACTTATTTGAGCCATACCAAATAATGTTAGTATAATGCCATAATCAGAAAGCAAAGGTGACAAGTGAAAATCGGGGCGATGAATAATCCTATGGGCGATTTAATTAAGGAATTGCAATGGATCGGGGAAAATAAGTTCGATTTCGTTGATCTAACACTGGAGCCTCCGGAAGCTTATGCTGGTAATATAAACATCGATTCCATAAGAGAAATATTGGAAAAATACGAACTTGAGGCAATAGGTCATACTGCATATTACTTGCCATTGGCATCGCCTTTTAATAGCTTCTGTGAATTAGCTTTAAGGGAATTATGCAATTGTTTTGAGATATTTCATGCACTAGGCATATATAAGGTAAATATACATGCAGATGAGCAATCAGCACAGATTCTTAACAAAGATCGTGCCTTAGCAAGGAATATAAAATCAATAAAACTTGCCACCCAAGAAGCAATAAAATATGACATAGAGCTAATGATAGAAAATACAATGAGGCTGTTTGGCAATGCTGAGGAACTCCAAATGCTTTTTGATAAGGTCCCAGAACTTAAATTTCATCTCGATGTTGGTCATGCCAATCTCAATACAGATGAAAACAGGACAGAGGAATTGCTTAAGAACTTTCATAGGAAATTGAGCCATGTGCATTTTTCAGATAATAAAGGTGGAACCACAGACCTACATCTGCCTTTGGGGGCTGGTCTAATTAGCTGGGATAAAGTGATAAATAGTCTAAAAAAATATGAATATGATGGAACAATTACCTTAGAAGTATTCTCTCGGGATAAACGCTATCTCCTAGCAAGCCGAGATAAAGTATATGAACTATGGAATAAAAATGAATGAGTAAATTAATTAATATAAACAATTGTATCTTAACTTTTACTGCATTGTGCCATTTGTTTCACGTGAAACAAATGGCTTTTTATTGCTTCATTCTTTTTTCTGTGCCTCACCAGTCATCGGAACAAATCTAACTGGTATAATGTCTGCCTCAATAATTCCCTGTTCTGTTTTCCTTATCAGCTTCAACTCCTGATATTCTGAACCCACCGGTATAATCATTCTTCCACCGATCCTAAGTTGTTCTATTAATGGCTGTGGTATATGATCTGGCGCAGCAGTAACTATGATTCCATCAAAGGGCGAATATTCCTTCCACCCCTGATAACCATCACCATATTTTACTGTTATGTTCTTGTAGCCCATTTCTGATAACCGTTTATCTGCGGATTGTGCCAAAGCCTTAACAATTTCAATTGTATATACTTGCTCCACTATCTCTGCCAAAATAGCCGCCTGATAACCAGAACCTGTCCCAATCTCAAGCACCTTCTCCTTGCCCTGCAATTCTAACAACTCCGTCATTATTGCTACTATATACGGTTGCGATATTGTCTGCCCTTCACCAATTGGTAATGGCTTGTCATCATAAGCATTTCTTTGCATAATATAAGGAACAAATAAATGACGAGGAACTTTTAACATTGCATTTATCACCCGCCTATCTCTTATACCACGCGCAATTATCTGCTCATCAACCATTTTTCTTCGCATTGAATCATATTCATCTTGATCGAAACATGAATAAAAAGTTACCAATAATATACCAGATAATATCAAAAAAAGGATACGCATTTCATTCATCTCCCTCTTGATAAAAAAATAGCTGTGGGTTCTATAACACCACAGCTATTTGAATTAATAAGCACTAATTATAATCTGAACGATCTGCTATGCCCCCATATTTCATGGCATATACCACCAAGTTTGACATGAATTTATATACCTCAGGCGAGTATCTATAGCGTAATTGTGTGTGACTCGGTATCTCAACAGTTTCGATTGCACATAAATAATCTTTTCTGCTGACTATTACCGCCAATCTTGTTCCAATCCGTATTCCCTGCAAATATGGGAATACAGCACCTTTCCCTTCATTCTCAGAACCCCAGAACATCTCACTACCACGAGGCGCACCGGATAAATTATAATAGCAATTAAAAATCTCATCAGTTCGAGCTATATTCTCTAGTGGATATTCGGGCAGAATTTCTTTTAGTATTGCTTTTACCTCATCTGCAAATAATCCCTTAAAACCACAATCATCGAAGAATAACATTCCGCCCTTTTCTATCAAATACTTTCTTAGCCCTACTTTCTCAGCATCCGACAATGCCGTATCTAGTTTCCCGCCCCTTCTCTCTGGCTGTGTCAAATTATTCTCAATTGTTACTGATCTATCATGTCCCGTCATGATCAATAAAGGTGACTCAAATAAACGCGGATCATCAAGAGCTAACACTCCACCCGCAACCTTCATGTCTGCATGTATGCGAGTATTTTTATTAAGCCAATCAACCAAGCCTGTTAATGCACTTGGATCCTGCCACCAGTCTGATAATCCATGCTTTACACGAACAAGACGTATATGTCCTGAAATATTATTTCCTTTACCTATAAGCATTCCACCAAGTTTGTCATCTGTAAGTTTTGTCGGTGATTGAATGTTCTCTGGAAGAAGATTCACCTGAGGTGCAGACCCTTGACTAAGTATTGATAATCCTCCTTTTCCGCCTCCACCTCCACCTGCTCTAGTCTTTCCTGTTACCAATCCCTTTCCCACCTGTATTCCATCACCAGTATTAACAGGCGCCGACATTGGTATCCCGCTCCCGGGTGTAAATTTGGCAGTGGTTGATACTTCTGGGATTACACCCATATCTTGTATGCCTTTTGTATTTAACTCAATGCTCTTCACTACAGGGTTTCGAGCAGGTGCTATGACTTCTGCTATTGTTGCCGACCTTATCCCTTCACTTGCCGATGTTGTTATATCCGAAACGACCTTTGGAACGGTTCTTCTTAGATATGATTCATCGACAAGTGGGCGTGGAATTATTATATTCTGATCTTCCATCTCTATCCATGCGACATCTATTGCAGATTCTGGCGCATGGCTTGTTACTGTTATATATGAAGCTAATATCAATACAAAAATTATATGTAATATTGCTGATATTATAAATGAATCGAGACTCCTTCTGTTTTTCTTCTCGTATAACATATATTCCTCCTATCATATTATTTGTCTTTCTATCTGCTTCATTTAAATACACTTAGCCAATGTTTTCTCTATCTTCAAATTCGATTAACGTTTCTTCTTTACTTTTGATTACAATACTAATATATAATAATATTGGTAAGTTTAATATTAAACGCTGTTTTCTATATGAACAATGTTTTCTAAATATTTAATCCTAATTATATATTATGTCATTTGATGGTAGGAATCAATGATTAGAATCTACTAGCAAGTCTTTCTTTTATATCTTCAATATTGGGAATACCTTCAGTGCCTTTTTTTTCAACGACAAAGGATGCAACGCAATTTGCAAATACCGATGCCTCATAGGGATCTATTGTTTCTTTGTATTTTATCAAAAATGCAGTTGCAAAAACATCACCAGCACCAGTAGGGTCTATTACCTTTACCTTAAAGGCAGGGAAATCTATCACCTTGTTTTCGAAAAAAAGAGTTGAGCCTCTTTCACCTCTTGTCAATATCGTTATTTTTGACAATTCTACATATTCATCAATTACATTTGGGAACGGCGCTATATCTTCTTCACTCATGACTAACACGTCAATATCAGGAATTATTTTTGACGCATTCTGCCATTTTTCTGCATATACACCCCCATCTGATCTCCATCTTCGCATCCATCCCTGTGGCGAAGCACCAATTATTGAATTTGGAAATCTCTTAATAACATCCAATCCCACTTCGTTTGCAACAGGACATATATAAACTATTTCTGCATCACAGCAATCATCTGGTATATCTCTTGCTCCTATCATCTCTGCAACACTTCTAATTATTTGTCTTCTGACCCCGTTTTCATATATATTCTGAAATGTCGTGGTTTTGCTATTCTCATGTGCATTATTCTTGATATAAAGAGATATTCCATTAAGTTTATTATAATGAATAAAATCCTTGCCAACCGATGTAACAACACCTGTATTAAGACCCATTTTCCTTGCTGTTGCACTAGAATATGCTGATGCGCCTCCTAATATTAGATCGTCACCCACAATATCATGTGTAAAATGACCAATAGATAGAAATTGTAATCTTTGATTATTTAAGCTATTTATCATATTCAGCCCTGACTTTCTGAACATCTTCCCAGACATCTTTCTTAAATTTTGGATTTCTTAAAAGAAAAGCAGGATGGTAAGTTGGCATTAGTTTTATACCATGATAGGTATGGAAACGTCCTCGAAGCTTTGATATAGGCAAATCTGATCTTAACAGTGTTTGCGCTGCAAATGTCCCAAGCGCGCATATCACCTTTGGCTTTATTATCTCAAGCTGAGATATCAAGTATGGTTCACATGCCTCTATTTCATGTGGTAATGGATTACGGTTGTTGGGTGGACGGCATTTCAATACATTTGCAATATATACTTCATCTCTCGACAAACCAATGGCATTTATTATTTGTGTTAGCTTCTGTCCTGCCTTACCAACAAATGGTAACCCCTGCTGATCCTCATCTGCCCCGGGAGCCTCGCCCACAAATACAAGTTTGGCTTTTTCATTTCCTGAACCAAATACTACATTTATGCGCGTTTCACAAAGAGAACAAGAACGACATTTGTGAACCGCATCCGATATTTCCTTCATTGTCTCATATTTCGTATTTCTGCCTATAGATAAAAGACTATCGCATGATCTTGTTGAGATATTATTTTCATGTTTTTCTGTTGTGTCAACAAATCCAAAATCAACTTGATCTTCTGCATAAGATTTAATTGCTTCAATCACACTTAAAAAGTCATTTTGTAATACTTTTTCTGACATTATTAGCTAAGCCTTCTTTTCCAATATAGACTTAAGAAGTCCAATGCGTTCAACAGGCGTTGGGTTAATTCCATATAATATAGCTAGATAATAACTCATAAAATCACCAATGTATATCAAATATAATACTTTTGCCAAAGGTGACCTGCCCTTTGCATTGACCTTAATAACTTGACCGTCTGTGTTTGCAACAAGAATGCTAGTTACATTGATCCGAGTGTCAATTCGTTCCGACTCACCGTCATTTGTCAATATAATAATCTTGCGCTTGCCTGCTATATCCAAAGGGATACCCCAACCAACAATTTCATTATGGTTCATCTCTGGAATAACGTTATAAAAAGCCATTGCTTTGCTATTTTCGTTTATCTGTCCCTTCCATCTCATTGCAACTACGTCAAAATATTTTTGCGGAGCATATATAATTGCTAAGTTACCATAAAGCGCATAGGCAAGTTGTTTTGCCAAATTATCATTTAATGGCTTTTCAGGTGATAGCTCAAGAGATGCTTCTGATATTATCTCTATAACCTCATCAAAATTATGAGTTTGATCTTGGATTAATCCCAATTTTGACAAAAAGAATACCAAGGGCGTAAACATATAGCCAAATGCACATCTAGGCTGTAATCCACTTTTATTAATCTTGTAATGCTTTAATCCTAATTCGTTGGATATCTTCTGAATCTCTCCACCATTTGATACCGTAATTATATTTGCTTTTCTTTTTACCGCATGTCTGAGCCCTGAGATTGTTTCCTCTGTATTTCCAGAATAACTTACTGCCATAAACAAAGTTTCTTCATTTACAAAATTAGGTATATCATAATCTCTATTTATAATTATTGGAATAGGACATTCATCAGCGAATACCGATCTAAGCAAATCCCCACCAATAGCAGAACCACCCATACCTGCGACCACAATATTTCTTATTGGTTTTCTGATTTCTGATATATCAAATAGCTTTACCTCTTCAACCGCCTCTTTATACTGAACCGAGAAATCCCTTAATATAGCTAACATATTTGATTTATCAATAACCATAATATCATCTGTACTATCAATATTATACATATCCTCACCTATTATTTGACCGAATTAATTATCTAAAAAGAAGACCTTATAGCCTATATCATCTTAATATTTGTATTAAGAACGATGGTCAATCCACATAAGAACGTCAGGAAACCTCTCCATTGCTTCGCCATAAACATAGCTTTCTACTTCATGAGCAGTTGAGAATGAAAGAGCATTATTCATTATTTTTTTTGCCTCTTCAATTGTGAGGGAACGTATTATCTTCTTTACTTCTGCAACTGCTATTGGACTCATGCTTAGTTCATCTATACCCATACCCAATAAAATCGGCACAACAAGAGGGTCACTTGCCATTTCTCCGCACATACCAACCCAAATACCTGCGCTATGGGCAACTTCTATAACTTGTCTTATTAGACGTAATATCGCTGGATTTAATGGCTCATATAAATGTGCGATTCCCTCATTTACCCTATGAACTGCAAGTGTATATTGAATAAGATCATTAGTGCCAATGCTGAAAAAATCCGATTCCTTAGCCAAAATATCAGCAGTTAAAGCCGCTGACGGAACTTCTATCATTGTTCCAACTTGGATATTAGGATCAAATGGAATCCCCTCATGTGCAAGTTCTTCTTTTGCTTGATTCAATAGTAGTTTGGCTTGGCGAAGTTCCTCCACTCGCGAAATCATAGGAAACATTATCCTAACTTTGCCATGTGCGCTTGCTCTTAGAATTGCACGTAATTGTGGAATAAATAGAATTGGATATTGCAAGCAAAGCCTTATAGCTCTAAGACCCATCATGGAACTAACATCCTCAGGAAGTCCCAAATATGAGGCGAACTTATCTCCACCAAGATCCAATGTTCTAATGATTACTTCATAAGGGGCGACCTTTTCTACTGCCTCTCTATAAGACTCATATTGCTCATCTTCTGATGGCAGTTCCGTTTTTTTTCTAATGTATATGTATTCTGTTCTATATAAGCCTATGCCTTGCGCACCATACTTACCTATTGATGCAATTTCTTCTGGAACTTCAAGATTACATGCTAACTCAATTCTGACTCCATCAATAGTCTCAGCTGGCAAGTCTCTAAGTGCAAGTAAGCTATGCTCAAATTCCAGAAACTTACTTTGCTCTATTAAGTATTCCTCATATACTTCGCTATCGGGATTTATAATTACTCTACCTCTATTGGCATCTACAATTATAAGATCGCCAGTTTTTACTTGCGTAGAAACTTTTCCAAGACCTACAACCGCAGGTATTTCCAAAGCGCGCGCCATTATGGCAGTATGAGAAGTCCTACTACCTACATCCGTTGCAAAGCCTATGACTTTTTCTCTATCCATCAATGCTGTATCAGAAGGTGATAAATCATGAGCAATTACAATTACTTCCTTTTTTAAGTTCGAAAGGTCAGTTTTCTCTTTGCCTAGCAAATTATGAATCAATCGTCGTGCAACATCCCTAATATCAGCATCTCTACCCTTAAAATACTCATCATCTATGGATGAAAACCGCTCAATTAAACTCATAGTGACTTGCTTCACCGCAAACGCTGCATTCTGATTGAAATTTTTTATCCTTTTACGAACTTCACCCGAAAACATGGGGTCTTCCAAAAGAATTAGATGAGCACCAAAAATTCCAGAATAGGCACTTGTCATCTCACTCTCGATCAATTCATGAATCTCTTGCAGCTCTTTCTTTGTCTGCGCAAGTGCAGACTCAAACCTAGATAATTCCTTTTCAATATCAGATTCATCTATTTCATAATCTTGAATATCCAATTCCTCTGGAAGGAATAAAAGAGCTATTCCTATCTGAATACCAGATGATGCAGGTATGCCTTCTAATAACAAGTTGTAACCCTCCGTTCATGTTCCATTGTAAGTTCTTTAAGTTACTCCTCATCGAATTTCCTTTGAATTACAAGGGACTCCAATCCATCGAGAGCTTGCTCTGCGTCTTCTCCATCTGCCTCAATTGTTATCGTAGAATCTTTTCCTGCCGCAAGCATTAGAATACCTATTAGACTTTTGCCATTTACCTTCTCATTGTCTAAATCATCTTTATATACAAGAATATCTGATTTATATTTACCGGCTTCTTGAACAAAAAGACCCGCTGGTTTCATATGAATTCCAAGCTTATTTATTATTTTCATTGTTCTTGTTGGCATAGCACTCCCAAATGTTATTTTATATAAAACATTATAGCCAAGTGTCGGCAGATATTGGCTCATCTTGTGGAGATGCCTGATATTCTAACTCGATGCCCATATCAACTAATGTCTTAAACGCTGTAATGTCATCTTCATCAACATATATTGTTGCAAGTATTTTTCTTTTTTCGGGCTTCTCTGACATATAACCGACACTTATCCTTTTTATCTTGATTTTATTCTTAATCATATAGACCGCATCAGAAGGTTTTGCTATTACCAATAATACCTTTGCTGGATTATCATCAGCAAGAAAATCATTCTTTATAGCTTCTTTTTTTGATATTATTTTTACATCGGTGCTGTCTGATATTCGTTCTCCTGCCATTAAAAGAATTTCTTTTCTAAGCTGATCTTTTTCTGCTTCATCATTTACAACGATTAAGTGTGTCGGTCTAATTAGTGGCACCCAACCCCATGTTATCTGCGCATGTATAAGCTTATCGTCTATACGGACTAATGATATGGACATATTAAAAATACTCCATTTATGATATTATCTGCATAAAAGGCAGGAGATGTTGATGAAGAGCAAATCGTAATGATTAATCACTGTTTAACTGAATTAATCTTTGTATCTATGATCCTTAAAGTCTCCCTTGCCGTAGGGGCATATCACTAATAAGCCTTCTAGAGATTTAGAGGGATTTTCTTATAATAAATAAACTAAAAAACCTATTCGGTCAACCATAAGTATTATATAATAGACTATTTCTCTTCATTTAATAAACCACAAGCATCAATTATCCCATCTTTGCCACCCTTACATGCAAGATGAACAAGCTCATCTAAGCTAACCTTATTTCTATAGCTCAATACCTTTAACACCATTGGAAGATTAACGCCTGTTACAACTGCAATATGACCCTTATGTTTGGCAAAATAAAGACAACTATTGGATATGCTACCTCCAAATATATCTGAAAGAATCATAACATCTTCAATTTTCATTTCGTCTAGGAGTTCACTAAGCTTGCTATATATGGCATGTTCGCCCTCACCAGTCTTCACATTTGCCATTCTAAAATATTCCTGACTGCCCAATATTGTCTGAGATATTGACATTAATTCCGATGCAATATTACCATGACCGACAATAATGACACCTATCAAATCTAATTCACCTCGTTTATTAATCGTCTAATTCACTGTAACCAAATTCTTTTTCGACTGTTTCACCTTGCATACGACGCTTAAGAGATTCATTAAGTTCCCTTGCTGAATGACGTCCCATCTTCTTGGCTCTTAAATTCATCGCCGCAACTTCCACAGTTATTGACATATTTCGTCCGGGTTGAACAGGTATTATCACATGGGGCAATTCCTCACCCAATATGTTATAGGTTTTATCCTCAAGACCAAGTCTGTCATAATCGCCATCTTTTTTCCAATGCTCCAATGTAACTACCAGATCGATTGTTTTTCTTGCACGAACGGAAGTTATACCAAATAAAGCAGATACATCAATTACGCCAACACCACGAACTTCCATATAATGACCAAAAGGATACACGTTGCTACCAAGAACTCTATGACCTGTTACTCGCTTTACATATACTACATCATCTGCAATAAGACGATGACCTCGTCTTATAAGTTCAAGCGCACATTCGCTTTTCCCTATACCACTTTCACCCAGAATCAACACACCAATACCAAATGCTTCTACAAAATTCCCAGGTATTAATTGTGAAGGACCAAACTCGTCTTCTAACTTAGGAACAAGCCTACCAACAAAGGCTGGCGTTTCCAAATCTGTGCAAAACAGCGGAGTTGATGTTCGTTCACATTCATCAATCAATTCCCTCGGCACCGTAAGACCCCTTGTTACTACAAAACAAGGAATATCATAAGATAACATCTCTTGGCATATCGCTTTTCTTTCCTCTGGTGTTCGTGTCTCCAAATAACCAATTTCGCCGGCACCCATAACTTGAATTCGATCATTAGCGAATCCCTCATAATAGCCACACAATGATAATCCAGGGCGATTAACTTCTGATACGGATATTATTTTCTTATCAAGACCTGCTTTACCTGCAATCAACTTCAATCGCAAGTCATATTCCAGTTGTGAAAATAAACGACTTATTAGTATCTTTTGTGGCATTTAAATATACCTCTTTTGAACAAATCAACGTTAATTGTCTTTTTATGAGTTCTTTAACTCTATTTTTCTCTTTTTTTATTGTATAGGAATTTATATTTCTGGCATTAATCCAAGAAGACACTTCACTGTGTTCAGGTGACAAATCACTATCATTCTGAGCTAAGCCAAAAATCTTTTTTATTCTTCTGATTTGAATATATTTAAAATATCCGATTTACTCTTGGCTTTGATTAGTTTTTCTCGAAAATCTTTACTTCTGAGTAATCTTGATATACGAGCCAATGCAAGCAAATGAGGTCCTGATGACCCTGCTGGGGCAATCAAAAGAAATATTAGCTTTACGGGAATATCATCTGTTTCAGATTCAAAATTGATCCCCTTCTCTGATCTACCAAATGCCGCTATTACTTTATCTACATCACTTGATTTACCATGCGGAACTGCGATACCTTCACCAATACCAGTGGAACCAAGTTCTTCTCTCTCCAAAACTACTCTTGCGACAGATTCTTCATCTGATATTGCTTTTGTGATTTTTAATAAAGCCACTAATTCCTTTATTGCATCTGTTTTATTAGTGCTTTTTAAGCTTGGTTCAATTGCCTCCGGGATAAGGAAATCCATAAGTCTCATAACAAAACCTTCCTCTTTACATTATATATTTTTCACAATAACTAACGCTTGTTCTGATTAATATTTGTGTTTAAGAGCATTTAAGCCTCATTTTCAAAAAGGGAAACTTAACGAATTTTTAATAAGTTAAAAAGATTTAAATATAGAAAATATTACAAGCCTAAAAATCAGGTTCAATCCAGCCGTATGCCCTATCTTTACGTTTATAAACAACATTAACTTGGTTTGTCTGAGAATTTGAAAATACAAGAAAATCATCCTCTAATAAATCAAGTTGCATAACTGCTTCTTGCACTGTCATTGGCTTTGGGGCAAATTTGTTAACCTTTATTATTTGTGGCTCTTTGTCTTGTTCTAATTCCTCAACATCATCATTTTCTTCCGGTTCATTTATGCCAATCTGATTTTCAGAAATAAGACCTTTTGGCTGACGTTTGTGATCTTTTAGTTTTTCTTTAAACTTCTTTACCTGAACTTCCACTTTTTCCATTACATTATCAATAGAATTGTTTATATTTTCTGTTTCTTCTGTTGCATGAAAAGTTGCATTTTTTGCATTTAGCGTTACTTCTGCGATTCGGCGATGCTTCTCAGCAGAAAGTATCATATTTGCCTCGATTATCTGATCAAAGAAAGTCTCTGCTTTACTAAGTTTTTTCTCTGCATATTCTTTGGTATCGTCATCGAGTTCTATATGACGACCAATTATCGTCATTTTCATAACAAAATCCTCCAAATTTTACAATTAATGTCATAAACTCTCTAATTATTAA
Organism: uncultured bacterium; assembly: GCA_964564735.1. Classification (GTDB taxonomy): domain Bacteria; phylum Poribacteria; class DTPJ01; order DTPJ01; family DTPJ01; genus CAZMCH01. The sequence continues at coordinate 15,821 of CAZMCH010000006.1, read as the reverse complement.
CTGATTTAATTTCTATATTTATAATCCTCAAGTTCTACTTTTCCCAATGGGAGATTTAGAGGGATTTCATCCCAAAATTCTCAATTCACATTATCACTTGCCTACCACGATATATATAATTGATAGCATCATTCAAAAGTTCTTTTAAAGAAATCAGAGATAATCTGCGTTACGCAGTCAGTAATAATCAACGCTCTATTTCCTTCTTATACCAGTTTCCATTTCAAATATTACATAATTATTTGTCATGTTGAACGAAGTGAAACATCTCGATAGATTCTTCGCTGACGTTCAGAATAACAGGTTTGAATTAGCAAGTGGTATTACAATGATTAAGAGTTACAAAAAAACTATCCATCTATAATCCCCCCTTTTTAAGGGGAACTTACCATAATCCCCCCCCTTTTTAAGGGGAACTTACCATAATCCCCCCTTTTTAAGGGGAACTTACCATAATCCCCCCTTTTTAAGGGGAACTTACCATAATCCCCCCTTTTTAAGGGGGGGATAAAGGGGGGGTAAAAAAATGGCAACTTATCATATTCCCCCCTTTATTAAGGCAACTTACTATAATTCCCCCTTTTTAAGGGGGGGATAAAGGGGGGGTAAAAAAATGGCAACTTATCATAATTCCCCATTTTTAAGGGGAACTTACCATAATCCCCCCTTTTTAAGGCAACTTATCATATCCCCCCCTTTTTAAGGGGGGGATAAAGGGGGGGGTAAAAATCTTCTGATCATCATATACAAAAACATTCAAAATTAAAGGAAAATAAACCACTCTAAAAACCGCATTTTTTGTTGCTATTACTTGCTTAATCCGCTTTTCCAAGTGTGCGGGAAAAGTTTTATTTTCACCTGAAATTACACTTTTTTCCCATTTTTTGCTTCTATTTTTTTTAACAATCTCAGAAAACAAATAGCTCAACTAACCTATGAATTTACCATTGTTTTCTTTTATTAGAAGGTGGAATATTAAATTCATCACGATATTTTGCTATTGTTCGTCTTGCAATATTAAACCCTTTTTGACTTAATAATTTACCAATATCTTTATCGCTTAATGGATTTTTAGGGTCTTCTTTTTCAATCAAGTCTTTAATCATTCCTTTGACACTTGTTGATGAAGCCATTTCACCATTTTGGGTTGATATTCCACTACTAAAAAAATGTGCAAGGCTTTCGGTCCCCTGTGGTGTTTGAACATATTTGTTATTAATGACTCTGCTTACAGTAGACTCATGAACTCCAACTATGTCAGCGATCTCTCGTAATGTTAATGGTTTGAGATATTCATCTCCTTTTTCTAAATATTCATGTTGAATACTAAAAATAGCATCCACAACTTTTAGTATTGTTCTACGCCGACTCTCCAGAGTTTTCAAAAGCCACAAAGCTGATTCTAGCTTGTTCTGAATGAATTTTTTTGTGTCTTCGTCACTATGGCTCAAGATATTTTTATAATACGAACTTATTCTCAAACCAGGTCCATAATCATTAAAAGTAATTGTATATTTGTCTCCAATTTTCTCTACTATAACATCAGGAATTATATATTCATTCCTGACAGGCGTAAATTGTCGTCCGGGCAAAGGTTCTAAAGACGAAATTAATTCTATAGCTTTCTGAATTTCATCTATACTTACTTTAAGTTCTTTTGCAACCTGTGGATATTTATTTGCTTCCAAATATTTGAGATAACCACCTTCTATTAGTTTATATGCAAGACTGTTTTGATGTCCTAAGTGGTTAAGTTGAATTAAGAGACATTCTTCTATATCTCTAGAACCACAACCAATTGGATCAAAAGTTTGTATCATTTTCAATAATCGTTCTATATCCTCGACGCTATAACCAGATGACTCCGCTATATCATTAATATCGGTTGCCACATATTTACCATCTTTTATTTCACCTAGATAACCATCATCATTGATTTCGCCGATTATAGCTTCACCAATCTCATAATCATAATCAGAATTTGTTGACATTCTCAATTGCCATAATAAGTGATCTTGTAGTGATTCCTCGAATACTGCATTATTATCGCGCCTGTCATCTTCCTCTGGCTCTTCCCATTCGCTATTTCCTGTGCCATTTACCTCAAAATAGTCTTTCCAATCTATATCACCAAAGTTATCATCTGTAAAATCAATTTCAGGTAAATCATCAACTATTGCTGAATCGGTTTCTGGAAGTCCTGTATCAAGATCGATGTCTGCTTCTGGAATATCTATTAAGGATTCGTCTTCTTCTTTTGCTTCTATATCTGAGGTTTCCTCTAATTCATCATAGCCTTCCTCTAATATTGGATTTTCGGTCAACTGCTGAGTGATATATTGAGATAACTCCATTCTTGGCATTTGAAGTATTTTTATGGCTTGTTGTAATTTGGGTGTCATTACAAGCGATTGGATTTGCCTCTGTGTTGTTGACAGGGTTGGTTTCATTTCCATATTTTAACATCCCAATTTTATGAATTTATGAGAATATTTAATGATTTAATTGACCTAATTTATTATTCTATTAAATCTGTCCCCGAAATATATTTCTCTTGCTTTTTCGCTTGCTAATAGTTCATCAGGCGTACCTTCGGTTGATATTCTGCCATCAGCTATTATATATGCTCTATCGGTTATTTCAAGAGTTTCTCTGTAACTATGATCGGTAACAAGCACTCCGAGTCCCATCTCCCGTAATCGTATAACGATTTCCTGAACATCTCCAACCGCTTTGGGATCAATTCCTGAAAATGGCTCATCTAATAAAAGAAACTTTGGTTGCGTTGCTAGAGAACGTGCTATTTCTGCTCTGCGTCGTTCTCCACCTGAAAGCGTATATGCCTTTTGTTTAGCAACTCGTTCAATATTTAGTTCTGCGATTAACTGTTCCATACGAGACTTTCGTTCTTCTTTAGAAATCTTCAGAGTCTCTAGAATTGCCATCATATTTTCCTCTACGGTGAGTTTTCGGAATATTGATGGTTCTTGTGACAGATAACCTATACCTTTTCTTGCTCTTTTATACATAGGTAGATCAGTAATATTATCGTTATCAAGGATAATCTTTCCACTCTGAGGTTTTATTAGCCCGACAACCATATAGAAGGTTGTTGTCTTTCCTGCCCCATTAGGACCAAGCAATCCAACTACCTCGCCCTGATTTACACTTATGCTGACTTGATTTACTACTATCCTTTTTGAGTACGATTTCACTAGATTTTCTGTTGCAAGTTTCATTTTTTTTCCAGAATTGTGATTTTATTTACTTGTTTCTGATTTATTTCCCTCTGCCTCTTTTTCCTCAACAGTGATACGACCAGTAACGTTGCCTTCTCCGGCTTCTGCTTCTAGGCGATCGTCATTTCTATAATATTTGATAATTGGCGCCTCAATTTTATTATCACCTTGATCTACGATTGCTGGCGAACCTTCCATTTCTATTATATCTTCTGGTTCATATCTTAAAACTGCCCTCTCGCAAGTAGCGACCATATCACCTTCTTTCATTTTGACCTTCCCCATTGCTTCCATTCGTGTTGTCTTTTTGGTTTCTGGATCTCTGTAAATTGTGATTTGGTCAGCATATACATAGTCGCCATTTTCTTTTGAGTCAGGATCGATTTTGATAAATTTGGCATCTCCTTTGAGTATAGTCACACCAGATTTGTTGCCAGAGATAACTCTCTTTGCACTATAATTATAGGTAACAAGTTTTTTGGCATCTTCTGCTAAACTAATAACGCTAAATGTAACAAGACATAATATAATTGCGATTGTTAAATAAGGAGTGCTATTTTTTTTCATTTCATTTTTCCTCTATTTCGTAAGTCGTTCCCCTGACATTTTTTAGTTCTACTATTTCCTGTAATGGTTTAGAATCTAGTTCTTCACCGATGATTGTGGTGTCTTTATAGACAATAGTCACTTTTACTCCCGGCAAAGTATATATTCTCTTTTCGTCTTCGCTCCAATATGCTTCACTGGCGGTCATATACCCACCATCTGAGAGTGTTCCTTTAACGTCCCCTGTCATTTTGACATCATACGTTGATTGGTTGAGTTCACCTCTATCGCTATGAATGTCAACAGTTTTATTAGACTTATCGTCAAACACTCGAAGGCGAACACCCTCAATCTTAATCTGCCCTGAATCCATTATGCTGGCGGAATTTGCATCAAGTGACCATCTTGTCTTGCCTTTTTGTGAGCGTGTAAATGATAGCTTTCCAATTTCCTGTTCGACGCCAACTGGAGGTGGAGAATCTTTGCTATCGCTATCTTTACCACAACCAATAAAAAATGAAGCTATGATAGCAAAAATTAAAATATTTATAATATCTTTCAATCTTTTTTTATTCCCCATCTTTCCAGAGCATCATCCATCTTTTTTCGCCATTCCAAGTATACCTCGCTGAAACCTCGTATATTCTCTGTTTCATTGGCTAGGTTTTCAAGAAGCTTTATTGTTTCGTTCATTTTTCCGGAGATAAGATTTACTGCTACAGGACGATTATATTCCCCTTCTTTTAATCCCTTATGACACTCGTGGATGATGCTATCAATTAGGATCATCTTTTCCTGTGGTGTCTTGGCTAATGGGAGTTTGACTATGAAATTCTTGAAAACGTCAACCGCTCCTCCGCCATGAAGTTGCTTTTGATGATATGAATTAAAATATTCGCCCCAAGTTATTTCCCATGAGCAGTTTGGGCATTTTATAATCTGTTCTTTATCAACGCCACGTCTGCTTATGAGATTACTGCATTCAGGACATTTGACCAGCCCTTTAGATGCTTCTGTAACAGTCAATATGCTTTCGCAACGTTCATAGAAAGTATATGCTACTTCGTCTATCAATTCTTCGTCCATTATGCCCTGTGCGTCTAGGTTGTATAAACGGCGTATCTTATCAGGTGAAACCTTCTTTGCCCATTGTAGCATATTATTTATCCCAAGCAATGCTTATCAACGAAATATTTGAATGATGTATTTCTTTGTCTTGCTGTTTCTATTGAAGCACAATTTAAAATCTCAACCATGAAATCAACTCGGGAATCAAATTTCCTTGGAATTAGCATATCAAATTGCTCTTTAGTTATGTGATCTGTATTTTTTATATCACTTGGTTTAATTTTAAATCTTTTACATACATTATCATCTAAAAGGGCGAGATACCAGCTTTCTATTTCTATTTTTACCACTATTATTTTGCTTTCCTCAAAACTACTAAATTTCTCTATTAGTTTTTCTTTTCTTTTTGATGCACATGGAGCCTCATCTAAATCTGACTGGCAGATATAATCAGCACCCATTTTTTCGATACTTTTAAGAAAAGCATTTATGTATTCACCTGTTTTTTGTGAATATTCGCGTATCTCTATTTCATTATATTTATCCATGAGTAAAATTTTCGCTATTCTGTCGAAAAATCTATTGTCATCAACCCCTTCAACAAAGATATAGAGCTTTTTATACATTCTGTCAAACCCCTAGTAGATTATCTACAAAAAGATCAGCCAAACCCATTTCATTTTCCAAAAATATACCAATTTCTGATTTATCCATCGGTTTTGAAATATGCGAGAAACCTTCTTCATCTCTTGAAAGTATCAGAATATCCTTTATATCAGCATGCTTTATCATTTCAGGATTATGAGTTGTGACAATAATCTGTTTGTTTTTTGAAGCGTCCTTCATCATGTTTACAACTCTTGACATAAGATGCGGATGTATATTTCTTTCGGGTTCTTCTATTATTATTAGAGAATTTTTATCAAAGTATAAAGCAAGAATCAATGCTGCAATATTTATTGTCCCATCAGAAATCAAAGACGCAGGTATATATTCTTTTTGAGAATATGTTTCTTTTAACTTAAATAAAAGAGATTTATCAGCCAATTTTTCTACATCTACATCCTTTACAAAGGGCAGTAAGTCGGTTATGATATTTGTAAATTTCCTTTTCTTTTCATTGTTACTAGCAATGTTCTTAAGAACAATGGCTAGATTTCCTCCATCTTCCTCCAAATCAGCTTTACCTGTTATTGGCGTTGCCTTTTTTGGTAGTTTTGGATCAAAATCATAAGTTGAGATGTTGTCGAATGACATTAAACTGAAAAACTGCATAAATGGATATTTGGGTTCTATAAGTAGCGATTGAGGAGATAATTTAATCCCTTTCATAAAAGCTGGGAACAAAGCATCCTGATCTATTCCTAACCCATTAAGTGGATCGCATGTTGTCTCTATTTTGCCATCTATGTTTGAGATTGTGATTTCACCAGTTCCCAATTCATTTCTCTTAACATTTCTTTTTTGATCTTTTATCTCAACAGAATTACATTTCCACGTCAATTTATCCTCTATAATGTGAAATCCAATACCTCTTTTGCTAAATTTCATCGCTAAATTATAAATCGTTTCACAAGGTTCTATTCCTATTAATCTATCTTTATCAGCAACTAGGCGTCCTTTTTTTTTATCATGTTTATATAACACTTCCAATGAGAAATCCTCGAACGAGTTGATGTTAATGTTTCTGAGATATTCAATCCCGCCTTGCAATGATATTGCATTTTCTAATCCATGTGTTGTTATATCTTTCATAAATTTGAATATCTGTACAAAGTTTGATTTTCCAGAAGCATTGGCTCCAATAATTATATTTACAACACCAAGTTCTAATTTCAAATCCCTAAAGCTCTTAAAATTTTTAACTTTGATCTTCTCTATCACTTAAAATCCCCTTTATCCCTTTTATGTAATTGAAAAAGGTGCAAATGCCTATGATTTATCAGTGTCCATCTGTGGTTTCAGAAAGGTTTTCTTTCCTGAGTTTTCCATCTATTATGAGTCCAAATCCATTGATCAGGATATTCTCTTATATAAGACTCAATAATCTTTGTAAAGGTTTCTGTATTATACCTTATATCTTCCTCTATATTGCCTGTTATCTTTAATTCAATGGGCTTCTCAATGATTAGCTTATGTCTATCGTCCTTTTGTCGTATCATAAAAGCTGGCAATATATCACAGCCTGTTTTTATTGCAATACTTACGGGTCCTCGGGGTGTGTAAGCGGGTTTGCCAAAGAAATCAACAAAAACGCCATCAACCTTAGTATCAACATCAGGTAAGATACCTAGTAGCTCATTGCGTTTTAGGCATTGTAAGGCATTCTTTATGGAACTGCCCCGCCCTATACATTTCAATCCTGTTCCTTCTCTACGTTTGTTGACCCATTGATCAATACGATTTAGCTTCTCTGGTCTGACAATCGTGCTTGTTTTATATCCCAAAAGAGGAAAACTTGCGCCAGTAAGCTCCCAATTTCCTAGATGAGCAGTAAGTATTATAGCGCCTTTTCCTTTTTTTAGCGCATTATCTAGGTTTTCTTTTCCCTCAATATCCACAAGTTTATTTAGATTATAAGGTTTTAGTTTGGGCAGTTGAAGAAATTCTATTAATCCTTTGCCCAAATTTTTAAAGTATTTATGGCAAATGTCCTGAATTTTTTCATTGGATTTTTCAGAACCAAAGGCAATATAAAGGTTATTTAATGCCTTTTTTCTTTCTTTTTGTGAAAAATAGAAAATAAGATTTCCGATAAATAAGCCAAAAACAAGCGCAATCCTTCTTGGGATACACAAAAATAGATTGCCTATAATAATTGCTACTATGTAATAGCAAAAATGTTTTGCTTGTTTTATTTTTTTTCTCAATATATAAATTTTTTTGCTAGTCTCTTATAAAAACCTAAAAAATGTATATGAGCAAATTGAGGAAAAACATAAATATAATGTAATTCTAGCTTATACATTCAAGAATTATACCACATAAGGCTTTATAAGTAAAGAAAAAATAAGGTTAAGAAATTTATCAAAAATTTATAATAGTTTTATCCGTTTTTCTCTTGACATAAAAAAGAAAATATGAGAATATATTCATGTTTGTTCTCTCGATTTTTGGAATTGGAGGTGGTGCTTTTGGCTAATGAATCAATAGAAAAGATAAAACAGGCTGAAGATGAGGCGAAAGCTATGGTCAAGGAAGCCCAAGCTGAAGCCGACAAAATTGTTAGAGAAGCGAGAGAAAAGGCAGAGAAGATCTCTGATGATGCAAAAAAAGAAGCATCACAGAAATCGAAGCTAGTGATAAAAAACGCAGAATCAGAAGCGGAAAAAGATATTGATCTACTCAGAAAAGCAAATCAGACTGCGATTGATGAGATCAAGTCTATAGCCCAATCCAACAAGGCAAAAGCTGCTGATTTTATAATCGGGAGGATAATCGGATAAATGGCTGTTAGTCAAATGCAGAGAGTCCGAATATTTGCCCATAATTCACATCGGGCATTTTTAGTCAAGGATTTACAGGACCTTGAGCTAATTCATATTATTAAAGTAAGTGAAGAAATCGAGCCAAGCATAGAGTCTTCGCTGGAAGGTGAAGTGCGGATCAAGGTTCGTAATATACAGAATGATTTAACCCGCCTACAATCTACTATTGATTACCTTGCTGGATTTGAACCTAAAAAAGGCTTATTCAAAGGGGGTAATCCTGTCTTTTCGTCTCAGGAATATGAGAATATAGCCAAAGATGCTGAAAATGGCAAATGGCAATCTGTTTGTGATGAGTGTCAATCAATGCAGGATCAATTGGCAAGACTAACTAACCTCGAAGGAAGGCTTCAAAGCGAAAAAGAAAATCTTAGCCATTGGTCAGGTCTTGATGCTCCAGTTGAGGCAATTCGTGATACAGAAAAAACAGCTATACGAATTGGAACTATACCTTCAAGCACTTATGAGCTTCTTATTAGTGAAATTAAGTCTTCTGGCATTTTATTGTCTGTAGAGGTTGTGGGGAGATCAATAAATGAAGTTGGTATTGTTGTAATATTTCTGAAATCTGATGAACAACAGGTTCTTCCAATTCTTGCCAAAAATGGATTTTCAGTAGTGGCTCTCCCAATCACAAAGGGAAAAGTTAGTGAAAGAATAAAGCAGATTGAAAAGGAATATTCAGAAATATCTGTTCAGAGAGAAGATATAAAAAAGAAAAGCTATCAGCTAGCACAACATAATCCAAAGTTAATGGCGACCTATGATTATCTTCTTGAGATTTTGGATCAAGAAACAATAAAAACATCATTTACAAATACAGAATATACATTTATGATTGATGGTTGGATAAAGAAAGATGATGTTCCAAAGTTAAATGAGATCATATTAAAGAAGTATAATGAGTTATTTGTCGAAGTATCTGATCCGACAGATGAAGATGAACCACCTGTTGATATTCAGAATGGATTTATTACTCAGCCATATAAAATGGTAACACAATTATATTCGCTTCCAAAGTATAGGGAGATTGATCCAACAAGGCTTTTTGCTCCATTTCTTACTTTGGGATTTGCAATTGCTCTTACTGATGCTGGTTATGGTATTTTTGTGGCGATATTGTCCTTAATAATCGCCAAAAGGTCATCAGGAGGCATGAAAAATCTATTTAAGATATTATTTGTTGCAGGGCTTACAACTGTTGTTGTTGGTGCTTTGACTGGTGGTTGGTTTGGTATTCCTTTGGAAAGACTTCCACAGTTTCTCCAAAATATAGTTGTGCTTGATCCGAATAAGAGCCAGATGCTATTTTTGGGTCTAATTGTTGCTTTGGGTTATATACAGATATTGTTAGGATTTATTGTAAAGATGTATATATTCCTAAAAGAGAAGGAATGGGTCGGAGCATTTCTTGATCAGTTTGCATGGATATTGATAATGGTTTTGGGACCTGTATTGATTATTTTAAAGCGAGGAGATGCCTCTGCTTTTATAGGTAATGTGCTTTTGGGAATAATATTATTGAGTGCATTGATGATCCTAATATTTTCAGGCAGAGAGATCAAAAATCCTGCGGGTCGTCTTGGAACAGGCTTCTTTGAACTTTATAGTAGAGTTTCAGGCACGTTTGGTGATAGTTTGTCATATATGAGACTTTTTGCTTTAGGATTGGCAACAGGCATTATTGCCAAAGCCATAAATGATATTGCAGGCATGTTGTGGGGTAGCCCTGGTGGTAATATCGGAGCAATTGCTGTTTTGCTATTTGGTCATCCTTTCAATATTGTTATAAATTCTCTTGGTGGATTTATACATTCAACAAGACTTCAGTTTGTTGAATTCTTTACTAAATTCTATGAGGGTGGCGGAGAAGAATTCAAGCCATTCAAGAAAGAGAAAGTTTACATAACGGTTTCGGAGCTGGAAAAGTCCAGAACCGCATGATATAGTTTTGAGCCATTGGCTTCACATTTCATATACGATAAAGGATCGAAACATAATTAATATGATCCTAGATTTTTAATAGCATGGAGGCATAAAAGCATGGAAAAGATAGGCGAGTTGTTAATGATGATCTTTCAATCAGGTCAGGTTTATGCGCTAGTTGGTGCAGCGACTGCGGTTGTTTTGTCGGGTATTGGTTCTGCTGTCGGTATAACCAGTGCTGCAAAAGTTGCCACAGGAGCGATGACCGAAGACCCACAGAATTTTGGAAAATACCTTGTTCTTGTTGCATTGCCTGGGACTCAGGGTATATATGGTTTTGTTGGTGCATTCCTAGTTATAACAAAATTAGGTGCGGCTGGTGCGGCTGCGGCGACGATGGCTAGTGCTGTTGGTCTTCAAATCATGTGGGCATGTTTTCCGATAGCTTTTGCGGGTTTAGTTTCCGCTATGTATCAAGGAAAGGTTTGTGCAGGTGGTGTTGCCCTTACATCCAAACAACCAGCAGAATCAGGTAAGGCACTCGTTCTTGGAGTTTTTGTTGAGTTCTATGCCATTCTTGGTTTGATCACGACAATATTCCTTCTCAATGGCATTCAAATTGGTTAATAGTATTGTTGAATAAAAAGATTACAGATTGAAGATTAAAGGTTGAGTGTATATAAAATCTTTAGTCCTCAATCTTTTATCTGGAGTTTTATAATGTCTCTGGAAAAGATAATTGATCGTATAAAACAAGATGCCCAAGCACAGATTGTCGATATTAAATCTAAAGCATCAAAAGATGCAGAAGAAATAATAAAAAAGGCAGAGAAAGACGCCGAAGCCTATAAAGCAAAAGTTCTTGAGGATGCTCAAAAAGAAGCGGGACAGCATAAACAAAGACTTATCTCAACTGCTAATCTTGAATTTCGAAAAGAAATATTGAGAGAGAAACAAAATAGCATTGATTCCGCATTTCAGGAAGCAATAAATAGACTTGTTAATATGAAGGACGAGGATTATAGAAAAACCATCAAAAAGATGCTTTTATCAAGTGTTCAAACTGGTGATGAGGAAATTGTAATCTCACAAAAAGACAAATCCAGAATCAATGATAATTTCCTCAAAGATGTAAATAAAGAGCTAGTTAAGGCTGGAAAAAAAGGAAATTTGAAGATTTCTAAGGATAGCTATAATATTCTTGGTGGTTTTGTTCTTCGTAAAGGCAATGTTGAGATAAATAATGCATTTGAATCTATGATAAAATCGTTCAGAGAAGACCTTGAAGCTGATGTATCAAAAGTCCTGTTTCCGTAGGAATTGGGTTATTTGAAGGTGTAAAATATGGTTATTGATGCCCAAACTATAGAAAAAAATACTCCCAAAATCGAATTTAAAGCTAATCTTTCTCTTAATGATTTGATCTCTGCATTAAAAATGCTTGATGAAGAAGATCGGGAATTTTTTATAGAAAACCTCCTTGCTGCTTTAAGTCCTGAATATCTAAAGAGCATTGAAGAAGCAAGAAGAGATTATAAAAAAGGGCGAGTTTTATCCCATGAGGATGTTTTTAAATAGAACAGATGGGTTATAAACTAGTTTATACTCAAAGAGCTGCAAAGGAAATATCTAAGCTATCAAATGATATTAAAGAAAGAATAAGAAAATCACTTGAAAAGTATGCTGGTAATCCTTTTTTGTATGCTAATAAGATGGTTGATCCGGCTCTCGGAACTTATAGGTTTCGTGTAGGTGATTATAGAGTCATCTTTGATATTGAGAATGACGAAATTATAATTTTACGTGTAGGGAAAAGAGACGAAATATATAGGGATTAAGTCTCAAAATTTTATTATGAACACACAACAAGATTATCTATCATACAAAGAAAATACAAAATACGGCTACGCTTCAGGAAGGCTGAGAGTTATGGAAACTCGTCTTCTTAATAGAAATGCCATCATGCGTCTGCTTGAGGCTGATTCTGCTCATGAAACAATGAGAATGATCTCCGAAGGCGATTATGCAAATGCTTTTTCAGGAATCACCCAAGCCATAGATTTTGATACAGGGCTTAAACTTGAATTAGAAAGGGTTTATAAACTTATAGATGAACTCTCTCTAGACCCTGAACTTACAGGTATATTTAGGGCAAAATGGGATTTTCATAATTTAAAAGTTCTGCTTAAGGCGAGTTATTTAGCAGAATCTAAATTGAGTTTTGACGAAGCCTTGTCTAGTTTGGGAAGTATTCCGATTGAGACTCTTCGGCTTGCTGTTGATCCAAATGAGGAAAAAAAAGAAGGCATTTTGCCTGATTATATTCAAAGTGCTTTGGAAGATGCGAGAATTCAATATGATTCTACACAAAATCCACAAATGATCGATATTATTATTGACTATCATTCTCATTCCTTCATGTTTGAACAGGCTTCTAAATATAAAAACAAATTCTTATGTGGCTATTTTGAAGCAATTGCCGATCTTAATAATATAAGAAACTTCATAAGGATCAAGATGCTTAATGAAAATATAAGGCTTTTGGATGCTGTATTACTTCCTTTTGGAAATATAGAAAGAAAGGTATTTTTACAGCATTTTGATGATAGTGTTGAGAGTTTGGGTTCTGTTCTGAATAATACTTCGTATGGAGAGCTTGTAATAGAGGCGATCAGAAGATGGTCTGATGAAAATTCTTTATCAACCTTTGAAAAACTTGCAGATAATTATCTGGTAAATTACCTCAAACCTGCTAAGTATATTGTTTTTGGAATAGAACCTTTGGTTGCGTATTTATTGGCAAAAGAACATGAAATAAAAGTCCTTAGAATAATAATGATTGGTAAAATTAATGATGTGCCGACAGAAATCATAAATGAAAGGTTGAGAGAAACTTATGTCTGAGATCGCTATGCTGGGTGATAGAGACTCAATATTGGGATTCAAATCTTTGGGTGTTTCAGTATTTCCTGTCAATAGCAAAGAAGAATGTGTTACTGCATTAAAAGAAGTGATCAGACAGGACTATAAAGTTGCTTTTATTACTGAACAGATGGCTCCTGATCCAGATGAGATTTCAAGATTGCTTTTTGGTAGGACGTTTCCTGTTGTTACGATGATCCCTAGCAATCGAGGGGCGACAGGAATGTCAATGAGAAGACTTCAGGAATTGGTGAGAAAAGCAGCGGGTGCAGATGTATTATAATAGGCTTATGGGACTATAGGGCAATGGGACAATGGGACTATTTGTGCATTTTATAGTCCTATTATCCAATCGCCCCGTAATCCCACAAAGGAGTATTTTTTAGAGATGAAACAGGGTAAAATAGTAAAAGTATCTGGTCCTCTTGTTATTGCAGAAGGCTTAGAGGGAGCAAGAATGTTCGATGTTGTCAGAGTCAGCGATGAACGACTTATTGGCGAGATCATTGAACTAAAAGGAAATCGTGCCTCTATACAGGTCTATGAGAATACTGCAGGTCTTGGTGTAGGAGAACCTGTTTACTCCACAGATGAACCACTTAGCTTGGAGTTGGGACCTGGTTTAATAAGCTCTATTTACGATGGTATACAGCGACCACTGGATGTAATTCAATCTATTGCTGGCGATATTATTCCAAGAGGTGTTGAAGTTCCCGGTTTGGATAGAGAGAAAAAGTGGTCTTTTGTTCCAAAGGTAAAAGCAGGAAATAAAGTTGTTGCTGGTGACATAATAGGGGCTGTTCAGGAAACAAAGGTTGTTGAACATCGAATTATGGTTCCTCCAGGAATCGAAGGCGAAATTATAGAAATAAAAGAGGGCGAATATACGGTTGATGAGCCTGTTGCAAAAGTCAAAACGATAAACGGTGAAATTGAGTTAACAATGAAACAGAGATGGCCGGTTCGAGAACCACGCCCATATAAGAGAAAACTACCGCCTCAAATACCTTTGGTCACTGGTCAAAGGGTTGTTGATGCTCTATTTCCAATTGGGAAAGGTGGGACTGCTTGTGTTCCGGGTCCGTTTGGAAGTGGAAAGACTGTTATTCAACATCAGTTAGCAAAATGGGCTGATGCAGAAATCATAGTTTACGTTGGTTGTGGTGAGCGTGGAAACGAGATGACAGATGTTCTTATGGAATTTCCACATTTGCTTGATCCAAAGAGTGGCGAACCTTTGATGAAAAGAACCGTATTGATTGCAAATACCTCTAATATGCCCGTTGCGGCACGTGAAGCATCCGTTTATACAGGAATAACCATTGCAGAGTATTTTAGAGATATGGGTTACAGCGTTGCATTGATGGCGGATTCAACATCCAGATGGGCAGAAGCTATGCGTGAGATTTCAGGTCGTCTTGAGGAAATGCCTGGAGAAGAAGGCTATCCTGCATATCTTGGCACAAGAATCGCTGAGTTTTATGAGAGGGCAGGAAGGGCAATTGCACTTGGTTCTGATGATAGAGAGGGTGCTCTTAGTGTTATTGGTGCTGTTTCTCCTCCCGGTGGAGACCTTGCAGAACCTGTTGTTCAAGCGACTCTTCGAGTTGTCAAAGTCTTTTGGAGTTTGCAGGCAGACCTTGCATATTCCAGACATTTCCCCGCTATAAGCTGGCTTAATAGCTATTCGTTATATATAGATGATCTTGAGAGTTATTATAGAGAAATATCTCCCGAATGGATCAGTATGCGTGAAAAAGCCAAAGAAATTCTTCAGCAAGAAGCAGAACTAGAAGAAATTGTCCGTCTTATTGGAATTGACGCACTTTCACCTGAAAACAGACTCATAATGGAAATTGCAAAATCGATCAAAGAAGATTTCTTACAGCAAAACGCTTTCAATGAGGTTGATACATACTCTTCATTTGACAAGCAATTTAAGATGCTTGATCTTGTTATGTTTTTTTATCAGCGTGCAGAACAAGCATTAAAATCAGGCATGTCGATAATGGATATAGCAGAACTTGAGGTCAGAGAAGAGATTGCAAGGTCGAAATATGTTCCTGAAAAGGACGTTGACGAGAGATTTGAGAATATAAAGAGAAATATCATTGCACAAACAGAAGTTTAATTTCCGTAATCTGTAATTCGTGAAATGTAATAATGTTTTTGGTTACTGAATCATGGGTTATTATTTACGGATAGAGGTGATTTGAATGGTAAAGGAATATCATACAGTATCCGAAGTCGCTGGTCCGCTTATGCTGGTCGAAAAGGTTGAGGATGTTAAATACGAGGAACTTGTCGAAGTTGAGCTTCCCAATGGAGAAATAAGGCGTGGTAGAGTTTTAGAGGTTTCTGAAGATAGGGCGCTTGTTCAGTTGTTCGAAGGAGCTAGAGGTGTTAGCATTCAAGGCACAAAGGTTCGATTCCTCGGTAAGGGTGTTGAGTTGCCTGTTTCAGAGGATATATTGGGTAGAGTATTTGATGGTCAAGGCAGACCTATTGACGGCGGTCCAAAGATACTTCCTGAAAAGCGTTTGGATATAAATGGTAGCCCACTTAACCCATATGCGCGAGATTATCCATCGGAGTTTATTCAAACGGGTTTGTCATGTATTGATGGACTGAA
>CAZMCH010000005.1:26181-82482 GCA_964564735.1 uncultured bacterium | reverse complement strand
TATTCGCAGATAGGCGGTCCTACCCATGATGGGCATGATGTAACAAGCCCGATGTCGTTTCATATACTTGAAGCCATGCACAGATTGAAGATTCCTTCCAATATTGCTTTGCGTGTCCATGATGGGCTTGATCCTGCTTTATTACGTCAGGCAGTTAAGTATCTATTTGAAGATGGAACGGGAGTTTGTTATTCATGTGCAAAAGGTTTGGATGAAGGCTATGCAAAAAATGGCGTTCCAATACAACTCGCAAGGATGAGGGCAAAGGTAGGATGCAACTGGACAGCATTGCCGGGCATTGAATATTGCTTGCAGGACGTTACAAGGCTTTGTCTGGTTTCACCGTTTATTCATGCGTTTAATGATGTTACTGAATCAGATATGCCAAAGACTATGGAATCGCTTTGGGATCGCTATGTTCATCATCTTGGTATTTGTGTTGATACGATAAAAGAGGGCTTTGACTGGCATCTTGAACGCCAAGCGGAAAATTCACCCGAGATCGTGCTTAATTTATTTTGTCATGGGACGATTGAGAGAGGGCTTGATGCATCCGCTGGCGGAGTGGATATATATAACCTAACCTGTGATGGCGTTGGTCTTGCGACTGTTGCGGATTCCTTCGCTGCAATTGAACAACGTGTTATCAACGAGAAACGTCTGACATGGGAAGAACTTGCCTATCATCTTGCAAATAACTATGAAAATGCTGAAAATGTCAGATTGATGTTAAAAAATATCCCTCGTTTCGGCACTGGTGGATCAAGGGCGGATTGGTGGGCAAAACGTATATCCGATCTCTATACCAATCTTATAAAAGGCACAAAAACTCCGAAAGGCTTTAATGTTATCCCCGGTTTGTTTTCACATGGAATTGTCTATCATCTTGGCAAACCACTAGGTGCAACGCCTAATGGACGCAAAGCAGGCGATCCAATTTCGCATAGCTCAAATCCTGATCCCGGCTTCATGCCCGGTGGAGTCGGCGCGCCGACTGCAAAATCAAGCGCAGTTGCTTATGTTCAGCCCGGCTGGGGCAATTCTGCACCTTTACAATTAGATTTTGATAGGCATTTAGCTGAGGAATCAGGAGGACTTGAGGCAGTTGAAAGCATGATAAAGACTCATAATGAACAGGGCGGGACGTTGATAAATATTAACATTCTCTCAAAAGAGCAGATCCTTGAGGCACATGCCGATCCTGATAAATATCCCGATCTTGTTGTGCGAGTTACAGGTTACAGCGCATTTTTCAGAACGCTTTCGCCTGAATATCGGCAACAGGTTGTTGATCGGTTCATTGCAGAATCGGAAGAGTAAAAAAGGATTAGTGATCAAGAAGCACTGCAAAAAATAAGACAAATAGAATCTGATTGCATTGCCCAACATGGTGAGTTTGATTGGGAAAGATTATCAGAAGACGTGCAAGATGAATATGACAGCCTTTGTATGTTGCTTAGTTTATGATAGACTATCATTTAGGTTTAACAAATCTGCTACTTCACTGTCAGGCATTTTCCGGGATCCTAATGATACAAAAAGGGGCATATTAACAATAACGCCAAAATGGTTGGGCGATACGAATTTTGCGAGTAGACGTTTCCTTGTGGTAAAAAGAGTAGGAGACAATGATTTATTTGATTATTTTTCTGGACATTTGTCATACCTAATAAACTCGGCAGTCAGGAACTATCACAAGTCTTTGAAGGAATAAAACGAGACGACAAAGAAAACTATAAAAAATATAATGATTTAATAGACTGGTTTATAGGTGAAAATTATAAACCCGAAAAAGAGCGAAAGAAATGTTGTTGATTGGAGAGCAAAAATGACAAAAGAAGATATTAAAAATTTATTACTAGAGAATACCGACATACTCAAAAAATACAAAGTCAATAAGATAGGCATATTCGGCTCCTATGCGAAAGGAAAAGCACGAAAAGGAAGTGATATTGATCTGCTTGTAGATTTTGATGAAACGATAGACCTTTTTGAATATGTGCATTTAGTTGATGATATTCAAGATATATTGAAAGCAAAAGTTGATCTTGCCACTCCAGATGCGATTAAGCCATATATAAGGTCTAAGGTTATGAGCGAGGTAGAATGGATTGAGGGAATATAGGTTATATTTAAACGACATAAAGGAAGCTTTAGAAAAAATTGGTATGTTTATAGCGAATGCTTCATTTGATGAGTTTATTCAGGATGTCAAAACAGTTGATGCTGTTTTGAGAAATCTGGAAATAATTGGAGAGGCATCAAAACATATACCTAAAGCGGTAAGAGAAAAATATTCCGATATTGATTGGAGAGCAATAATAGGAATGCGAAACATAATCGCTCATGAGTATTTTGGTGTAAGATTACAGATTATATGGAAAACCTTAAAGGAAAGATTGCCAGAGCTAAAAGAGGCGATAGAGAAAATTATATCAGATAATTTTTAGTGCAACAACTTCGATATTTTTCTAATAAAAATAAATGCAATAAACAAGTTTAAGAAATACTTTTGAACTCTTATTGTTGACGCATTGCTAGAAACTGGATTCCAGCCTACACTGGAATAATAAGAGTATGGGAGAGTAAAATGATCCTAGTAAAAATGAGACCAGAGCAATTGCAGGACGCTGTTAAGCGAAACGTGCCGATAATTATGCCTGCGGGTGTTGTTGAGTATCACGGACCGCATCTGCCCATCGGGACGGACTTTCTTATTGCAAACGCTGTCTGTGATGGCGTTGAGAAAGCCTGCGAATGTGTGCTTGCGCCTCCATTGCCGTTCGGTCCTACAATGAGTTGGGCGGCGGGACCTGAGGAAGGCGAAATTGATTTTGCACCTGAACCATTCTTCCAATATGTGAAGGAAATCCTAAAGCATATAATGGCTATGGGTTTTAAGAGAATATACGTCTGCCAACATCATCAGGGACTTGAAGGGATGCAATCGCTTTGCTTGCGGAGAGCCGCTTCAGAGCTAATCGGAGAAGTCGGCAGAAGTTGGGGCAACGGTTGGGGCAGAGGCGATCATAACAAATTGCCCAATCCCAATTTATTTAGCTGGATAAAGGTCGCCAGTCCTGATTCGTTCTCGCATTACGAGCCGGCAGACGAAAGAATGCCCGTCGGTCATGGTGGGAGAGGCGAAACTCAGCTTATAATGGGATCATTACCTGAAACTGTGCGGATGGGTGCGCTTGATACAGTGAGAGATAAAATGCCACCTTGGCTTGAAGATGCAGAACAGGCAAATGCCGATGAAGGCAAAAGATGGATAGAGTTTTGTGTGCAAGGCTGGGTTAGGGAACTCAGTCGATAAAATAATCTAGCCAAACATTAGATCATCTATTATAATATAAACATCATGAAAATATTGTGAGGTGAACAACCAAATGTTAGAACTAGCAAGAGATTTTATAGAAAAAGGTGTTTGGGTAGTCTTTTGTGATTTAGACCCAGAATTAGTCGCTAATCGTTGGGATGTTAGATTTGACCCAAGTTTTGACAAACACCAAATAATTGTGCTGAACCTAAAACTGATTGTGGATGAAGGATACAGACAAGCTGTTTGGGATGCTTTCATTTCAGGAGAAAGTAAATTTCAAGAGATTAAAGAATCACTTAATCAGGATTTATGTTATCCTTTGCCCGATCTTGTTATGATTTATTATGTCCTTTTTCAGAAAAACATCAGCGAATGGAAGGTAAAAACTATTTCAATAGACGATATGAAAACTTCAAAAGGTCAATGGATAGCACAATTGATGTTTCAAGAATTGATGAAAATATCTCAAAAAGAAATAAAACATAACGAAGAAACATAGATATTAAATACAGCATATTTGATAGCGAGGTAAGTAATGGCAACAACGAAAGAACTTTTAACGGTGGCTCTTAATGGTGGAACGCCTGAAATTACACCATATTCCTTATATAGTTGGATGATGGATGACCCAAATGCTGATAAATGGAAGAGATTATTTGATATGGGATTAGGGACTTCTGAGCATTGTGGCGTTGTTGGTCATATAGAGCATGGTGTTGAAAATATACACGAAGAAAAAATAGAAGGAAATAATCGTTATACAATCTACAAAAAGAAAACTCCCATTGGAACAATCGAACAGATACATCTAAACGGTTGGCATTATCAATCATTTATAAAAACTCCACAAGATTATAAGATAATGCAATGGATCACCGAAAATACAGAATTAAAAACATATTACGAATCCTATGAAAGATCAGAACAAATAGCAGGCGATAAAGGTGTTGTAATAGTTTCTGCATCACGCACACCAGCAATGACAATAAATGTCGATTGGGCTGGAACTCAACAATTTTGCCTTGATGTTGCAATGGAAGTGCCTGAATTGTTTGATCTCTATGAAGCACGCAAAAAGCTGATTCTTGAAGAATATAGGCTTATTGCAGAAGGTCCCGGTCGTTTTGTTAAAATATGGGAAAATTTGACTATAAGTATGTTGGGACCAAAAAGATATGAAGAACTGCTTTTATCGTTCTATAATGAATGTATGCCTGCATTTGAAAAAGGCGGAAAAAAGGTTATGGTTCATTATGACGGTGGGCTTAGTGTAATAAAAGATCAGATTAAAAAAGCGCCTTTTCATATAATTGAGTCACTCACTGAACCACCAGAAGGCGATATGACTTATGATCAATGCCGTGAAGCATGGCAGGAAAAAATATTTCTTGGAAATATCAATATTGCACATTATTATAAGCCAGAGAAAGAACTTCGAGAGGCGATTATCGGTATGCGCGAAAGGGCTGGTAAAAAAGCATTCGCTTTTGAAATATCAGAAGACCTTCCTCGAAATTGGCAAACATCAATTCCAATAATTCTTGATACTCTTAAGGAACTTAAATAACATTATCGCTAAATAAAAAGGGCTTTAAATTGATTATTAGATTCAATGACATATCAGTTTCTTATGGTAATTTTCTGGCTCTTAACTCAGTGACGCTTGACATAAAAGGCGGTGCAGTAGGACTGCTTGGTCCCAATGGCGCTGGCAAGACAACATTCATCAAAACTCTACTTGGTCTTATAAAACCACAAAACGGAACAGGTGAGGTTTTTGGGCTTGATATAGTATCACAAAGGCTTAATATCAGACAAAAAGTCGGTTATGTGCCAGAAAATGATTGTTATATTAGCGGAATGAGCGGAGTCGGATTTGTTGCCTATATGGGAAGATTATGTGGGATGCCAAGAAAGGAAGCTATTCAAAGAGCGCATGAGATATTACAATATGTCCGTATGGATGATGAAAGATATAGGCTGATTGAAACCTATTCATTAGGTATGAAGCAAAAAATAAAGCTGGCACAGGCATTAGTTCACGACCCAGAACTCCTGCTTCTTGATGAACCAACTGTTGGTATGGACCCAAAAGGCAGACAAGAAATGCTTGATTTAGTTAAAGATATATCTCAGCTAAAGGGAATCAATATAATACTTTCATCTCATCTATTACCTGATATTGAATATACTTGTCAAGATGTCATTGTTCTAAGAGAGGGAAAGTTATTAATTTCTGGAAATATTGAAGACCTAAAATCACAACATCAAAGAATGTTTGAGATTAAAATTAAAGGCGATGAGGAGCAATTTATATCAGAAATTGCTAATATTGGAATCTTGTGCAATAAAATTCAGGGCAATTTACTTAGAATTTCTTTGCCTGACAATATAGGAACAGAATTGCTTTTCAATATTGCATACAAAAATAATATTCAAATCAGACAAATAATGCAAACAAAGTATTCGCTTGAGGATGTATTTTCGCAGGCTATTGGGGGTGAATAATGCCTATCCATGATCAAAGCTACCGTCATTGGGAGGGTGAATTAAAATCTCATACTTTTCGATGGTGGGCAATAACCGTAGAAGGTCTTAAAGTCTTATTACGAAGAAAACTCTTTGTCATATTCATCTTAGCACCTGCGATAATACAATTTCTTGTTTTTGGTGGAATGATATACGGAGTAAATACTTATACATTCTTTATGAATATGAATTTTATAACACCAGAATTTTTCTATAAATTTTGTATGCGCCAAAGTTTTTTTATTGCATTAATCTGCGTTTTTGCTGGATCGGGATTAATCGCCAATGATTTAAGAAGTAACGCATTTCAGTTATATCTATCAAAACCTTTGACACGCTTGGATTATATTCTTGGAAAATTTGCTATCATGTTAATTATGCTAGGATTTATAACACTCATCCCCGGAATATTACTATTTATTGAACATTCTGTTCTTTCCCAAGATTCCACCTTTTTTCTTGAGCAATACTGGATTTTTGGTTCAATTACCTTATTTTCATTGATATTAATTATACCTACGATGTCAATGATACTTGCATTTTCCTCTATAACAAAAAGCTATCGCTATTCTGCAATTATGTTTATGGCTATTATCTTTGGAACTCCCGTTATTGGGACGCTTTTAAGAGAAATACTACGAGCAAAATGGGCATATTACATACAATATTGGTGGAATATGGAAAATATGGGCAGAGAACTTTTTGGTATATCAAAAACCACAAACACATGGTATTGGTCTGCGCTAATTATGATTATTATTACAATTATAAGCATTGTAATCATTCATAGGCGTATTAAGGGAGTTGATATTGTAAAATGACTCCTATAATCGAAACCCAAAATCTGAGTAAATGGTATGGTCAAATCATGGCGATCAATGATATGACTATCAAAATATCAAATGGCGTTATAGGACTTTTAGGTCCCAATGGTGCAGGTAAGACGACGCTTATTAAATTAATCGTTGGCTTGCTCAAACCAGATCGCGGCATTATAAAAGTGCTGGATGAAAAATCATGGAATAATCATTCTATCAATAATCGTGTGGGTTATTGCTCAGATATTGATAATTTCTATGAAAATATGACTGGTTTTGAGTTTGTTTTCAGGCTTGCGCTTTTGAATAATTTCAGGAAATCTCTAGCAGAAGAATTAGCACTAAAAGCAATTGAAACGGTAGAAATGACCGATAATAAAGACAGAAAAATAGGCTCATATAGCAAAGGAATGAGGCAACGAATAAAGCTAGCACAATCTATTGTCCACGACCCAGAACTGATGATATTTGATGAACCTCTAAACGGCATGGACCCTGTTGGCAGGCAAAGCACCATAAAGCTTATAAAGCAATTAGGTGATAATGGAAAATCAGTCATTGTCTCAAGCCATATCTTGCATGAAATTGAGGCAATGACAGATAACATATTATTAATAAATAATGGAAGAATACTTGCAGAAGGCAACGTCCATGAAATTAGAGAGCTTATTGACAAACATCCGCACAATGTTTATATAGATTGTGATAAAGTGAGATTTTTGGCTTCTATTCTAGTTCAATATGACGATATTATTAGCGCAAAAATAAATCCAGAGGATTCGGGACTCATAGTTGAGACAATAAAGCCTGATGAACTTTATTCACGATTGCCAAAAATAGTCGTTGAAAATAAAATAAACATAAATAACCTCTATTCACCTGATGATAATCTTCAAGCAGTATTTAAATATTTAGTAGGCTGAAAGGAAACATGGACAAAACAAATGATATAAATATTAATCTAATGGCGATTAAGAATATATTTCAACTAACATTTCGCCAGACAATACAAAGTAAAAGAACGATTTTGATGCTTATTGTATCTTATTTGCCTGTTTTTTTTACCGTTTACTATAGACTAGCAGAACCACAAGAGCTTATACCACCAAATCTTGTCCTATATCATATAATGATATTTTATCTATTGTTTGTTTCTATTCTTGTTTCGCTGTTTTATGGCACAGCGGTAGTTGGTGATGAAGTTGATAATAAAACGATCGTATATCTTTTTACACGACCAATACCAAAATATTCCATAATAATTGGTAAATACCTTACATATATTGTTGGGGTTATTTTGATTGTTGTTCCGCCAATACTTATAAATTTTCTTATCATATCCACAGACAGCGATATGTCTAGCGATTTTCGCACTACATTGGATATATTTGGCAAACAACTTGGGGTGATAATTTTGTCATTGGTTGTCTATGGCTCAATATTCACTTTCTTCGGTGCAAGATTAAGACATGCAATGATAATCGGATTACTCTTTGCTTTTGGTTGGGAAAAGATAATACTTGTGGTGCCGGGCATTGTCAGAAAAGCTTCTATAGTTCATTATTTGTTATCAATATTTCCAATTGATCCATCTTTCCATGAAGCCATAGAACGAGTATCAAAAGGAACTTTCTCTGGTGTGTCTAGCTCAATTATTACTATTTCTATCGTTACCATTATTTTTTTAGTAATAACAGTTTTTATGACATATAAAAGGGAATATAAATTTGAATAGCCATTATTAATCTTTGGTGATAGTGGTTTGAAATTTGAATTAGGTTTGACCTAAAATGGCACCCAGTAATTTAGGACTGGGTGCTAATCTATGTTTTTTATTTGATTTCAATTATCATCTTTGATTATGATTGTAACAACCATCTGTTAATCCTCTTTTTTTGATATTTATACTTTTGAGGATATTATAGCAGATGGTTTTTTATTGCCCAATAATTTGGGACAGGCACGCTTTCTATGTTGATTCTTGTGATTATTGAAAATATTTGTTATCATTTATTTTAGTCTATAGCTATTCAATACTAAATTATTACTAAAATGAGGTGATAATATGAGCAAAATTAAAATCTTATCGGTTGTTGATTATGTTGAGCATCTTGAAATAATGAAAGATTTTCTTGAAAAGGCAGGTTTCGATATAGAGATAACAGAAAATCGCAACAAGCTATTGCCAGAAAGTATAAACAAATATGATGTTTTCCTTGACTATACTCATGGTGGGAGTCTGACAGAAGAGCAGACTCAAAGTATCGTTAGCTTTGTTAAAAATGGCAAGGCACTTGTGGGAGTTCATTCATCTGCGGTAGATAAAGGAAGTGTTGAATTTATAAAACTACTAGGTGGTAAATATGCAGGACATTCTGACGAAGCAAAAGCAAGCGTTAGGGTGATTGATAGAGGACATCCTATTACTGTCGGCATATCAGATTTTGATATTGTTGATGAAATATATAAGTTGTCTGACTGTGATACAAGCACATTTACAACTTTAATAGAAAGTGATGTTCATGGAGAAACTCATCCAGTCCTTTGGGTGAAGGAATATGGCAAAGGCAAAGTTGCTTTTCTATCACTTGGTCATGGGGCGCCTGCGTTTAATAATCCTAGCTTTCAGGCATTAGTGATTAGAATGGTAAAATGGGCGACAAACACTTTGTAAACTGATTTTTAATGATAATCGTCTATTGTTTTGATACAGAACCATTGACTTGATTAGCTAGGGGGCAAAAATGTTTAATAACGAATATGTCCTGAGTTTTGTAATGGCTGGTGGACGAGGTTCTCGCCTTGAGGTTCTTACAAAAGATCGAAGTAAATCTGCTGTCGGCATAATCGGACATTACAGGATTTTTGACTTCGTAGCTACTAATATACAAAATTCTGGAATACCCATAATGCTTGTAGCGACACAATTTGAGCCGGGAACGCTAAGTATGCACATCGGAACAGGCGAAATATGGGGTTTTGACGGAGTAAATCGCAAACTTGAGATAAATTATCCTCATGAAGAGGGAAGGCATTTTATAACGTTTCAGGGAACTGCTGATTCTGTCAGAAAAAGCATAGATCGTATTAATCGATATAGTCCTGACATAATCCTAATACTCGCCGCTGATCATATCTACGCTATGGATTACCGAGATGCAATAAAATGGCACGTCATAAACCACGCAGACATTACATTGATGACAAATGCAGTTTCTGATGATAAAGTTAGTGATCTCGGCATAGTTAAAATTGATAGGTTATGTAAAATAGTTGATTTCGCTGAAAAGCCCAAAGACCCTGATATTATAGAAAGTTTCAGACTAACACCACAAATAAAAGCAATGCTGGGAATTGACAATCCAAAACTTAATTTTCTGGCATCTATGGGAAATTATATTTTCAATTGGGATAAATTAAAGGGATTTTTGCAGGATAATCATGACGGTCTTGATTTTGGTTCACATATAATTCCATTCATAAAAAGCCAAAATAAATCCATGTTTACTTACGTCTTTAATGGCTATTGGCGGGACGTTGGAAAAATAAAGGATTATTTTGATTGTAATATGGAGTTTGCCAATAATAACCCGCCTATTGATCTATCAAAACATCAGATCAGAACATATGAAAGGCATCTTCCCGGTGCAAAAATATCTGATGATACATCCATCCAAAATGTCATCTTAAGCGGTGGAGATTTAATCGGAAAAGGATGTTCTCTGAAAAATTGCATATTCGGCTATCAAGTTGTTGTTGAAAGTGACTGCGTATTAGAAAATTGTATTATATTGGGTGCAAGCAGAAATGAATTTTATAACAACGAAATAAGAAGGGAATATACAACTCATATAGGTAAAAATTCTCATTTAAGCCACATTATTTTAGATAAAAATGTATGGATTGGTGATAATGTCGATATTAGCCCATCCAATGGAACAATTGAGCAAAGAAAAGAATCTCTTAAAAACATTGGATTAGCACCATATAAAGAAATGGAAAATGGCACAATTAGCGGAGATTACTCTATTGAGCCTGAAACGGGAATTTTAGTCATCAGAAAGCAAAACGAAGCAGACCCTAAAAATCCAATAATACCTGATGGAACAAAGATATAACATGCAGATAACATCAACACTAATATCAGATTTACTTGAAATATTGAAGAATTCGGACACATACAGATCAATGAAGTCCGAACTAATGGAAGATAAGGCACAATTAAAACTGAGCAGACTTGGCGGATCATCATTGGCATATCTTCTTGCAAATCTTGCCGATGATATGCCAGAGAAAACTTTTTTGGTTGTAATGGAAACACAGGAAGAAATAGAAACTTTTGCTAATGATCTTTCTGCCTTTGGTGTCAAAGATGATGTTGTGCTTTTTCCAACATGGCAGGCATTTTTACATGAAGGAACATCCCCTGCAAGAGAGATTCTAGCAGATCGTATGCTTACCCTCGAAAGGCTTATTCACGGTCAAAGAAGCATAATTATAACAAGCATAAGATCATTAATTCACAAAATCATCCCGCTTGATCTATTCATGGATTTTACATTACATTTCAAAAAGGGTGAAGAAATCGATCTTGGCAAAGTTTCATTAGCATTGGTTCACAGTGGATATGAACGTGTTGAAATGGTTGAAATGAAAGGTGATTTTTCTATACGTGGAGGTATTCTTAACATATATCCGCTTTCTTATGATATGCCTGTCCGTATAGAGTTATTTGGTGATGAAATAGATTCAATGCGTTTCTTTGATCCCATCACACAGCGATCAACCAATCAAGTCGATGGTGATGTTTGGATTGTTCCCATGAGCGAAATAATAATCAATCCTGATATGATAACATATTGGGATGAGAGAGTTGAGAGTATAATTAATTCCGCCCAGTCACCAAAACTGACAAATGAGATCAGGGAATTGACAAGAAAACTAAAAGAACATGGGCGATTTGATGGCATTGAAGGCTATCTTCCGCTTTTGTATCCAAACCTATCAGGATTATGGAACTATCTTCCGAAAGATACCGTTGTTGTCATGGATGACCCTAAATGGCTTTCAGAAGAGGCTGATAAGCTATTTGAGCAAGCTAGGCTATTCTATGAAGCAGAGACAGAAAGGGACAGGCTTGCTGTTTTACCATCCGAAATATTTGCTTCTTTCAATGAAATTAATGAATTTTGTAAAGAAAAAAAAGCTATTTATTTGACTCATTTAAGACAAAAAGATGAAAACAAATATGATTTTGGTGTAAAAACGTTTGAGGGTTTAAGAGGCAATTTTAACATGTTTCTCAAGGAAATCACTAACTGGGTTGATGATAATTATTTTGTCGATATAATGAGTGATAATGAGAAACAAGCAGAACGTATGCGAGATATATTGATAGAAAGAAATATAGCTCACGTTCCTATACATATCGGCTCTATAAGCGGAGGCTTTGTATCAGATAATTTAAAATTGGCTATCATTTCTGATGATGAGATGTTTGGTAGATATAGAAAACCTGTCCGAAAGCGAAAATTCAAGGAAGGAATACCAATATCATCATTTACCGATTTGAAAGTTGGTGATTTTGTCGTTCATGTCTCTTATGGAATTGGCATATATGAAGGCATCAAGCAATTAAAGATTGAAGGTCGCCCACAGGACTTTATGAAGATCAGCTATCAGGGTGGTGATGCGCTATATGTTCCAACATATCAACTTGACCTTGTGCATAAATATATCGGTGGAGATGAAGTAAAGGTTAAGGTTGATAAACTCGGTGGAAATACATGGGAACGTGTCAAAAAACGTGTCAAAGAATCTGCAAGAGAGATAGCTCAGGAATTACTTGATCTTTATGCCGCAAGGGAATCGGGGATAGGTCATGCCTTTCCACCTGATACAACTTGGCAGATAGAATTTGAGGCTAAGTTTCCTTATGAGGAGACAGAAGACCAGATGACCGCTATTGAAGACGTAAAAAGAGATATGGAAAAACGTAAGCCTATGGATAGGCTGGTTTGTGGAGATGTCGGATATGGAAAGACTGAGGTTGCCCTAAGAGCTGCTTTTAAGGCAGTAATGGATGGAAAGCAAGTTGCTGTCCTTGTTCCTACAACGGTTCTTGCTCAACAGCATTTTAATACTTTTACAAACAGATTTGCGGACTATCCTGTTAAAATCGAAATGTTAAGCAGATTTAGGGGTGCAAAAGAGCAAAAACAGGCTTTGGAAAATCTTGCGCTGGGAAAAGTTGATATAATTATTGGCACTCATCGGCTTCTTTCAAAAGATGTGAAATTTAAGGATTTAGGTTTACTTGTAATTGACGAGGAACAACGATTCGGTGTTGTCCAAAAAGAAAAGCTAAAGCAAATGCGCAAGCTAGTTGATGTCATTACTCTGAGTGCTACGCCAATTCCAAGAACTTTGCACATGTCAATAATGGGTGCAAGGGACATCAGTATTATAAACACACCACCAGAAAACAGGCTTCCTATTGAAACTTACGTCATGCAATATGATCAAAATGTTGTTCGTGAAGCTATATTGCATGAAATAGACAGGGGCGGACAAGTATTTTTCGTCCATAATAGAGTCGAAACGATTGACAGTATTGCAGAGATAGCACAAACCGCAGTTCCAGAAGCGCGGATCGCTGTTGCGCACGGTCAAATGCCAGAAAGACAGCTTGAAACTGTGATGATGGATTTCGTCAATCGTAAATATGATGTTCTTGTCTGCACGACTATAATTGAATCGGGGCTTGATATTCCAAATGTAAACACGATAATAATAAACAGGGCTGATGCTCTTGGGCTTGCTCAATTATATCAGTTAAGGGGGCGTGTTGGCAGAGACAAGTATAAGGCTTATGGTTATTTATTTTATCCTGCTGATAAGGCTTTGTCAGAGGATTCAATGAAACGCTTGCAAGTGATTGAGGAATTTACTGATCTTGGTTCTGGATTCAGGATAGCCCTTAGAGACCTAGAAATAAGGGGCATGGGTAATATTCTTGGTGCTGAACAACATGGACACATGCTATCAGTTGGCTATGATATGTATTGCAGGCTTTTAGAAGAAGCGGTTAAAGAAATTAAGGGCGAGGAAATAGAAGAAGAATTTGAGACAAAGATAAGACTTGCTGTTGAGGCATTTCTCCCTGATAAATACATCGCTGATAGCAGTCAAAAGGTTTCTATATACAGACGTATAGCACAAATCACAAATGATGAAGAAAATGCAGATATGATGAAAGAGCTTGAAGATAGATTTGGCAAGTTACCTGTCCAAGTTCGCAGATTGTTTGCGATTTCCGAGATCAAGCGCATTGCCCAAAACCTGCATATTAAGGAAATTACATCCATTGGCGATGAGGTTAGCCTGTCGTTTGATACTGATAGACCTATAATAAACACTGAGAAACTTATAGAAATGGTAAAAGCCAACAAAAAACTCAGGTTATCGCCACCATCGCAAATGATGATTAATGTTGAGGGTATTGGACAAGACCAGCAATTACTTACTATAAAAAATACCTTGCACCAACTTGCCTAGTATGCTATCATTTTTTGGTGTATTTTGTATAAAATCAAGTTATTTTCTATATCCCAATCTTTTAATTTGTTTTTATAGAAATCTAGCCCAAAAGGCTATGTCACAAAGCATTATAAATAGCTAATGGTAAAAAATTAGTCCAAATCTTAAATCACTAAAAAACAATAGGAGGATTTTTAATGAGAAAATCTATTCTTTTAGGTTTGCTATTTCCTATGATATTCGTTACATTATTTGCTAATGGCTGTGGTCAAAAAGCTAATAAGGAAATTATTTTAGCAAGCTTTGGTAAGCAGACCGTAACCGCAAGTGAGTTGGAGAAAGAGATTTCTGAACTGCCAGAATGGAAACAAGACAAATATAAAGATAAAGCTGGTAGAGAGGAATATCTGACACTTATGGCAGAAAGCCGAATGATATTACAAGTTGCCAAAGATAATAAACTTGACAAAGATGCAGAAATTGATAAGCAGGTCAAAGATTTTGTTGAAGAGACCATGCGAGATAAGATCGTTGAAATGGAAGTTGACAACAAGATAAAGATAAGCGATCTTGATATTGAGAAATACTACGCAGAACACAAAGAAGATTACGTTGAGCCTGACAGGATAGTTGTTACAGAAATAACCTTCAAAGATGAAGCAAAAGCCAGAGAAGTATTTGATCAAATTAAAAATGGTGCCAATTTAGATGAATTGGCAAAAGAAATAGATTCGAAAGGAGAATCTTTTGGACCAGGTGCAGGCAATGCAGGAAAAACAAGACCATTCAGCAGAGATTCATATTCATCAGCCAAAACTTTTGTTGATACAGCTTTTAGCCTGAAACCGGGAGAAATGTATGACGATGTTTTAGTTCAACCAATTGGTGATGAGACATATTATATGATCATAAGACAAGATGAATTTATGGCAAGCAGACAGCAAGAGCTTTCAGAAGTAAAAGACGATGTTAAAAGAAAAGTTGAAAATGATATGAAGGAAAGACGAAGAGAAAACTGGATTAATCAATTAAAACAGGATTATAAAGTTGAGATATTTGAAAATAATATACCTGCTGACCCAGAACCTCAACCAGAAGGGCAAGAAGAGGAAGTCAAAGAACCTGCTAGCAATCCAGCAGCAGATGCGATATTGGCAAAGATAGGCAAAGAAACTATTACACTAAATCAAATAAATAAGAATATATCAGAGATGCAGGCATGGAAGCAGGATAGATATAAGGATCAAGAAGGTAAAAAGAAATATTTAAATGAATTGATAGAAGAAAGGCTTTTGACGCTTGCTGGCTATGACAGGAAACTTAATGAAGACCCTGAAATAACCCGTCAAGCAAAAGAATATAAAGACCAATTAATGCTTAAAGAGCTTGTTAAGAGAGAAGTTGATGATAAAATAAAGATCGAGCAATCCGATCTTGAAAAATATTATAATGAACACAAAGAGGAATATGTTGAGCCTGAAAAGATCGTTGTTACGGAGATTACATTAAAAGACGAAGAAAGAGCCAAAGAATTATATGAAGAAATAAAAAATGGCAAAGATTTCACCGAATTAGCAAAAGAACTTGATGCCAAAGGCGAGTCCTTTGGACCGGGTATGGGCAAAGAAGGCAAGACAAATCCCTTCAGCAGACAGTCATACTCTAGTGCCAAAGAATTTACAGAAATAGCCTTCAATCTAAAAGTTGGTGAAATAAGCGAAGTATTCACACAACCGATGGGACCAAATACTTTTTATATGATCATCAGAAAAGATGAAGAAATACCTTCATATCAAAAAGAACTTTCAGAAGTAGAAGATGATGTAAGAAGAGAAACGGAAAGAGAGAAAAAAAAGGCTAGAATTGATGAATGGCTCGCAGAAATGAAAAAGAATCTGAAATTCCAGTTGTTTGCAGATAGAATTCCAGAGCCTGTTATCAAAGAAGAACCAAAAGAAGAAAGTAAAGAGGAAACTCAGGAAAAAGAAGATGCTGATTCCAGCACTCAAGAAAAGCAAGAATAGATTAAGAAAAATATCAATTTGGAGATTATAAATCCGAGTTTTCTGAAAATGGGCAAAAATAGAGGAAAAAAAGGGAAAACGGTGTAATTTAAGAGGGGAAAAAAAGACGTTTCTCGCATATTTGAAAGTGCTGTTTATGCAAGTAATAGCAACAAAAAATAGGGGTTTGAGTGTGGTTTATTTTCCTTTATTTTTGTGAGTTTTTGTATATGATGATTAGAGGATTTTTAAGCCCCCCTTTATCCCCCCTTAAAAAGGGGGAATTATGGTAAGTTCCCCTTAAAAAGGGGGAATTATAGTAAGTTTTCATGGATAAGTCTATAAATATTTCGTCCCTTCGGGACTTATGAAATGTGATTTCACATCAAAAATCCCTTATGTTTTTCTTAAGTTGATACACATGGAGGATTTTTAAGCCCCCCTTTATCCCCCCTTAAAAGGGGGAATTATGGTAAGTTCCCCTTAAAAAGGGGGGATATGATAAGTTGTCTTAAAAGGGGGGATTATAGATGGATAGTTTTTTTGTAACTATTAGATGTTGTAATACTACTTGCTAATTCAAAACTGTTATTCTGAACGTCAGCGAAGAATCTATTGAGATGTTTCACTTCGTTCAACATGACAAATATTGTTATATTTGAAATTGAAACTGATATAAGAAGGAAATAGAGCGTTGATTTTCGCTGACTACATAACGCAGATTAGCTCTGATCTTTAAAAGAACTTGTGAATGATGCTATCAATTATATATATCGTGATGGGTAAGGGATAATGTGAATTGAGTGCTTTAGAATGAAATCCCTTAACGTCTCCATTTAGGAAAAGGGAGACTTTGATGATCTATAAACCGCTGATTTTCGTTGACTGCGTAACGCAGATTAGCTCTGATTTTTGAACAGATGAAATCAGATGATAGACTAATAAACGTCAGTTCGATATAAGAATGAACCACAAAGACACTAAAACACAAAGTATCACAAGGGATTTAAGATAAAATATTCAGGATTGTATTGCTTGACCAAATTAATCTTTGTATTTATGATCATTAAATTCTCCCTTTCCCAAAGGGATAATTAGAGGGATTTTCAAAAAAACTATAAATACAAAAACTAATATGTTTGACCAGTATCTTCTCAATCTTTTAATCTTCAATCCTAATCCCAATTCCGATTCGTGCCTTTGTGTCTTGGTGGTAAATACAAATTCTTACGCAGAACTCATGTTAATAAATGTTTTTCTTGTTGTATAGGAAACTATATTTTTTTTATTAATTAAAGAAGACCCTTCACTGAGTTTAGTTTGACATATAGCTGTCATTTTGAGCAAGGCGAAAAATCTTTTTTATAACTATTTTATACAAATGCAAAGTCAAATCTTAAATTTTAGCATTTTTCAACAGTTACACTTTGGAAAGAAGAAATTTAGATAAAGGCTCAGACTAATAGTATTTTCATTAAACAAGAGTGCATTGTAAATCAAGCGGATAGCTTGGTCTTTCCAGCCTAAAATGCTGGGCTATTAATCAATACACAATCATACTTTGAAAAATTTTAATTAAACAAAAGGTTGAGTGAACAAATATGCGTTTCAAATTGATGAACCTAATTATAATAGCAATAATCATATCATTATTTATTACAAATACAGAAGCAAAGATCATAGAGAGAATTTTGGTTATAGTAAATGATGAAATAATAACACAAACAGAATTTGATGATCGTCTTGACAGAACAAGGGAAATGTTCAGACAGGTATATAAATATACAGATGCAAAATTAGCCCAAGAAGTAGAAAAGGCTAAGCCACAACTGCTTGATACCATGATTGACGAAATGTTGTTTATTCAAGACGCAGTAAAGCGAAGCATACAAATTACAGATGCTCAAGTCTTAAAGGAGATAGATACGCTAAAAAAGCAGTTTAAGTCAGATCAGGAGTTTAATCAGGCACTTGAGGCGGAAGGCTATACGCTTGATAGCCTCAAAAGAGAAAAGAAAAGGGAATTATTGCTTAGAGAACTGATTAATCAGCAATTTGTGTCGGATTTGACTGTAACAGATGACGAAGTGCGAAAATTCTATCAAGAAAATAAAGATCAATTTCCCGGTAGGCATGATGTAATCAAGCTAAAACATCTATTCTTAAAATTTAACTTTACTCAGGAAAATAAAGATAAAGCCAAACAAAAAGCAGAAATGGTTCTTGATCAAATTAAAAATGGTGCAGATTTTACTGAAATGGTGGCAAAATTCTCTGATGATCCTGCAACAAAGGCAAATAAAGGCGATATGGGTTATATAATGCCATTAAATGGGGAATTCCCTGAAATCGAAGATGTTGCATCCAAACTCAATGTTGGTCAGGTTAGCGACCTTATTGAAACTATAAATGGATATAATATTATAAAGGTTACTGATAAAAGGAACGATGGCGGTATAAGAATTCAGATAATCTTCATATCCATCTTGTCTGATCAGTCAGAGGAAAAAAGGGTAGAAGATAAAATTAACTCTATTCTTCAAGAATTAAATAATGGTGCTGACTTTGTTGAAATGGTCAAAAAATATTCGGATGACTCAAAAAGCAAAGCAAAAGACGGAGACTGGCTTGAAGTTCCAATTGAGAGCATGGGAACTGATCTTAATGCTGCATTTTATTCATTCGATATAGGCTCAATAAGCAAGGCAGTTAGAACTCCTCAAGGCTTTCATATATTCAAGATTGTAGATAGAAAGGACCTTTCAAGTGACGAAATGGAACAAATAAGAATGTATCTTAGTGAAAGGAAACTTCAGACAAAATTAAGTGATTATTCAAAGAAATTAAGGGAAACTTCATATATTCAGATTTTTTAATCATTTCCTAACAAACTTATGTATCTGTAATTTTATAATCGCATACATCTATAATACCTATGCCTAAACTATCGTTCAATTCCTCTTATCCCTCGATTCGCAAAGGTAAGCTTCGTATAAGTAAGCTAAGACTAGCCCAAATTATATCCTTTTGTATTCTAGTGATATTGACACTTTTTATATCATTAAACGCAATATCTGATGAACAGGAAGCCCCTGACACTTCAGAAGAGGTTATTTCTGATATTCAAGAAACTAATATACAGGTTTCTGAATCAGATGAAAAGCCAATAGAAAAAAAGAAAAAGACCGTTTCAGTAAAAGCCGGTCCGGGTGGAAAAGTCGTTTGGCTTTTTGATAAGAATATGGGCAAAGCTTATGGCAACGCAATCGTCGAGTATGAGGATGTAACACTAATTGCAGATCAAATATGGGCAGATATGGATGCTGAAATAGTGGAGGCATTTGGTCGTGTAACACTGAAATCAAAAGATCAAGTTTTGATGGCAAATCACATGATATTTGATCTGAAAAACAAGAAAGGCACACTAACCGATGGTTTAAGCCTTGATGATCCTTGGTATTATTTCGGTGGAAAAATGAGCAGGATAAATGAAAAGGAGTCTTTTATAGAAAGAGGCTCAATGACTAGCTGTTCGCTTGATCATCCACATTATTCATTTGAGGCATCTGGAATCGTTATACATCTTGAAGATGAGTTAGTCGCAAAGCATGTTGTGTTTCGGATTGGTGGTGTTCCTGTCATGTATTTGCCAGTATATAGGCGTTCTCTTGAAAAAGACAAGCGCGCAAAATTTGTTTTTAAGCTAGGCTCAAATAGCTTCGAGGGTTATTATGTCAAAAATATTCTACCTTTAAGATGGCGGATGCTTGATGGAAATGTTAATCTAAATATAACTAGCAGGCGTGGATTATATGGTGGATTTGATTTCGACTATGATGCTGATAGAGTAAAGCTACGAGAAATATATATACCTGTTCCAAAAGATGCTTCTAGCGATGAGTGGCAGAAAGCCAGAGAACAGATGCTTGAAATACAAAAGCGCGCACAAGGCGATATGGACAAAATAGAGATAAAACAGGTATTTATTAAATATAAAATAACTGACGCAGACAAACAAAAAGCGTTAGAAATAGCGCAAAAAGTATTAAAAGAGTGCAAAGAAGAAAATGCTAATTTTTCTCAATTAGCAAGAAGATGGTCTGATGACAAAGAGACTAAATCAAATGGTGGTGAACTTGGCACATTCAAACTAGATGAGAACGGAGAATGGCAGAGAGTTCCAGAGAGATATAGGAAGTTAACTGAGACATCTATTGTTCCTCCGAGATATAAGATATTACTTGATACTGCCTTAAAACTTAATCCAAATGATATTAGCGATATTATAGAGACAGAAGAGGGATACCATATACTAAAATTGGAATCTAGAGATAATGAGGAAATAAAGGTCAGAGATATTTTTATAATGTATGTCGCTTCGGAAGTTTCACAAAAAGAGGCAATGAACAAGGCAGACGAAGTATTGACAAAGCTATCAGAGGGATTGAGTTTTGAAGATATAGTGAAGCTATATTCAGATGACGAAACAACAAAGGCAAATGATGGCAGTTTAGGTGTTAAAATGTATCAGGAATTTGATTTATCCTTCAAAAATACGATAAAAAATCTCTTACAGGGCGAAGTTAGCAGACCAATAATAACCAATAACGGGATATATATAATAAAAATAGAAAAAAAGGAAAAAACCCCAAATTTTTCATCGTTGGCAAAACAATATTCAAAAGCTGAAAGTGCAAAAGATGGCGGAGATATTGGATTTAGGAGTAAATGGCAACTCGAACCGGAGGTTCGGCGTGAGGCATATAGACTTGAATTATACAATGTAAGCAAGCCTATCAGAACAGAGGACGGATATAAGCTTATAAGGATAGATAGAAAAAGAAGGCTTGGTGGAAGCGTATATTTGCGCTATGGCGATTTGTATTCCTATCAGATTGAGAAAAATCCAGTAAAACTTGGTCAAACATGGGATATGCAACTTAATCATAGCCAAACATTATGGCGAAGCGGGGAAATGCTCGGAGAAGATCCAATGACTTATAGAGAGATGGTGAGGATGCAAAAAAGTCTTGGTATGATGGCAAGATTAAGCCTATCAGGTGAGCAATACAAGGAAGTATATCAAAGCTATACCGCTGAACGTGAATTAAAGTCTTATATTGGTTTTGATTATTATTGGGCGACACGCTCAGGCAGTAGCGGACATTCAAGATTTATTATCGATGGCACAAGGGATTTATCAGGATTAGATACAAACGCATTACAAAAATATCCAGAGATTAGCTATAATTCGCCAAACTACAAGTTAGAGGAAATACAGCCATTTAAGGCGATAAATTCGAGGCTTAATTATATTTCTGAACGTGCGCAAGGCAAAGCGGACTTTGCGTCAATGGCACGTAAATATTCAGATGATAAAAGGACAAAAGATAAGGGTGGCGATCTGGGTTGGATAGATAAAGATGAAACCAATCTAAACTCAAAAATAGAATCAGAAATATTTGACACAACGAAATTAGATGCGGGAGAGGTAAGCGAACCAATATCAACGACTGAAGGCTATTATATAATCAAACTCGATGAAGTTAAAGAGGAATTTGGGAAACGTGATCGTGTAAAGGCAAGGCAAATATTTATTGAGATAAGTCCAGAAACCAGAACCAAAGACGAAGCCAGCCGGCTTGCAGACGAGATTTATAGAAAACTTGCGGAAGGCAAATATCCATCTTTGGGATTTCCGACGTTGAAAGACACATCATTTAGCTTTGATACCGAAGTTGGAAATTACTTCAAAGATAGCTATTCTACAACAAAAGAAAAAAATATCTGGCTACAAACAGCGGATGCAAGTGCCTCATTAAACAAAAGGGCTTTAATCAGGCTAGGAGTTTCAAGGGAACTGAATCTATCATTGGGAGGAACTATTCGCCAGATATGGCAGAGCAAAACACGTCCTTTAACAGCGTCAGATATAGAAGATAAATGGCAAGATAAGCCAGTTGGTTATCAGGAGAAAAATGCCTTTGCCAATGCTTGGAATTTTAATTCATCACTTAGCACAGACCTTCATCGGACATTCTTTCCAACATTTGTTCCGAAGGTTTACGCATTAAGACATACATTTAGCCCTTATATATCATTTTATTATTCTCCTCCGGGTGCGACTGAAACAGATAAGCTAGTAAATACATTACCTTTGTATCCTTTTACATCTGCGGTTTACACTTATGAGCGCAAGAATCTGAGTTTTAGAATGACTAATAAGATAGATATTAAGACAAAACTCAAAAGAGAAAAAATCCCTATATTTGCTTGGGATGTTTATACAGGTATCGATTATACAAGGGATGATAACAGGAGATATGATGATATTAGAAACACATTTAGGATAAATCCTGCAGATCAATATGATTTTACAACTACCCTTGATCTTAATCCTAACAACTGGGGAACAGATGAACCATTAATGAGTAATCTCAGCAATAGTTTTAGATATTATGATCGTGATAATAAATGGTCTGGTTATCTAAATAGGAGATATGTTTATAATACATGGCAGAAATACTATCAACAGCTATTGCAGTGTAGAGTTGATCTCCGATGGAGTAAAATCTGGACTTTATCTATGGATTTTGAGTATGAATATGACACAAAAGTAAAAGATATAAGTAATGTCAGCATATCACTCAGACGCAATCTTCATTGCTGGGATTCGTCAATAGCATTCAGCAGACGAGGCACAAAAGGCGGTTATATACGAAAAGACTTTACATTCTCAATCACAATTGCTGCGGATCCTGGCAAATCTATTGGCGTTGGTTATGACGATCTAAATAAGTCATGGTCGCTTAGGAGTTTACCGGGCGTAGGTACCTATGGACGATATTTAGGAACTAATTACGTTGGATATTAGAGTTCAAGTATTAAATTTCTCTAAAGTTCTCTTTGAAAAAGTGAGATTTTATGGATTCCAGCGGATGCTGGAATGATACATAAGTATAATAATGACATTCAATAAATAAGGAGATAATGAATATGTCAGAAAAACTGTTTAGAAGTTACGAAAATCTAAAAGAGCAACTAAAAGACAGTAATATTGATATTGAAAACGTAACAAAGGCACTTATGAGCCTTGAAATTGAAACACCATCATGGGGCTATGGCAGAGGCGGGACGAGGTTCGGCACGTTCCGAGATGGCAATGAACCGACAGAACTATTTGCAAAGCTGGAAGAAGCGGCGAAGGTTCATAAACTAACAGGTATCGCACCATCAGTGGCAATACATATCCCTTGGGATAAAGTTGACGATTACAGCAAGCTACAAAAGAAGGCTGATGAACTTGGTATCAGGATCGGCGCAATAAATCCGAATCTCTTTCAGGATCAGGAATATAAATACGGCAGTATAACGAATACCGATCCGAAGATTAGAAAGATGGCGGTTGATCACATGCTAGAGTGTATTGAAATCGGCAAGGTTTTTAAATCAAAGGTTCTCAGTCTTTGGCTTTCAGATGGAACAAACTATCCCGGGCAGGGCGATTTTAGAGATAGAAAGAAATGGGTTGAGGAAACATTAAGCGAAGTATATTCAGCCATGCCCGAATATATGCGATTATTGATTGAGTATAAATTCTTTGAGCCTGCGTTCTATCATACGGATATATTCTCATTTGGCATTGCGCTTGATCTCTCAAAGAAACTGGGCAAACAGGCGCAGGTTCTCGTTGATCTCGGTCATCATCCAAGAGGAACGAATATACAGCACATAGTCGCATATCTGCTTTCAGAAGGCAAGCTAGGCGGATTCCATCTCAATGACGCAAAATATGCTGATGATGATCTAACAGCTGGATCAATTGACCCATATCAGCTTTTCTTGATATTCGTTGAACTCACCGATCCACGTAGCGATACAAGCGAACTCGCATATATGATTGACCAGAGCCATAATGAAAAGAACCCGACAGAAGCGATGATTCAAACACTTGAAAGCCTGCAACACGCATACGCAAAGTCGCTTTTGGTTGACAGAGATGCACTTAAAGAATCACAAAAGATAAATGATGTGTTAGCTTCTGAGGAGATTTTGCTAAAGGCTTTCAGAACTGACGTTACACCGATAATTCAGATGGCAAGGCATAAAAAGGGATTACCGATCTCGCTTTTGAAGGTATTAAGAGGAGAATAAAGAGATTTTTTCTTTGATCTTCCGTGTCTTTGATAGTGATTGACCCAATTAGCTTTTTAGGAATAGAACGCAGATGAAACGGATTAAGCGGATTGACGCTGATTTAATATTTGATCTAATACCAATTGCTAATTCAAAATTGTCATTTTGAGCGTTAGCGAAGAATCTATTTAGCTTTTTCACTTCGTTCAGCATGACAAATCATTATGTCATATTTGAAATGGAAATTGGTATAACAAGACAAAACAGAATACAAAATTCAGGATTCAATCTTCTAATCTTTCAATTTTAGAATCTTCAGTCTAATCTGCCAAATCCGTTTAATCTGCGTTTTATAAAAATAAATTCGGTAAAGCAATAGAGTGAGGTGTTAAAAATGGCTGAATTAAAGATAAAATCAAAGGAAGAATGTAAATATGACGCAATAGCATTGGGCGAAGTTATGATGAGAATTGACCCAATGGACGTTCCAACGCCAAAAGCAAGGATGGCTAGAATTTGGCATGGCGGAGGCGAAACCAACGTTGCAGAAGGACTTTCTTATTGCTTTGGTTTCAGGACTGCGGTAGTTACTGCATTGGTTGATGATGGTATAGGAAGAAATATAGAAAACCAATTGCGTGAAGCAGGGGTTGACACAAACCATATAATCTGGTTTAACACAAAAGGAAAAGGCAGTTTCTCAACAGATGAAAAAGGAACGCTTATGAACGGGATAAACTTTACCTATAACGGAAAAGGCGTTATCCCGTCAAAAACGGAATATTACAGGGCGCATACAGCAATAAGAGAAATTAAGCCCGGTGATATAAAATGGGATGAGATCATGCCCTATACAAGATCGTTTCATTGCGGGGGCATATTTACGCTAATATCGCCGACATCATCAGAAGTTGCTTTGGAAGCATATAAGAAAGCTGGCGAATATGGTGTATTCAAGTCTTTTGACTTAAACTATCGTTCTAAGGTTGAACCGAATAAGGAAAGGGCGCGCAATATCAATAAAAGTATAGTGCCTTATGTTGACTTCCTTGTTGGTAATCAGAGTGACTTTTTTGATGCGATTGGCTATGAGTCAAAGCCTGTCAAAGATAGCGATCCGTTTGATGTATGGCTGGAATCATATGCGGAAATGTTAAGAAAGGTTGCAAAAGACTTTCCAAATCTTAAGATAATAGGGACACAGTTAAGAGGGGCATTAACAGCAGATAGAATCAATTGGGGTGCAGTTTTGTTTGATGTCCAAGAAGATAAAATCTATCAAGCGGTTGTCAGAGAAGGCATTGAAATTGCAGACAGGACAGGCGGAGGCGATTCGTTTATGTCTGGCGTCATTGCGGGGATATTGAATGGGAAATCCTCTGCGGATGCTGTCCAATGGGGTGCTGCACATGGTATACTCGTTCAGGAAACGCCGGGGGATACATCGATGGTCAAACAATCAGACGTTGAGGCAGAAGTCAAACGTGCCATGTCAGGCGGAGGAGTCAGCGCATTGCGTTGATCTCAGGAGCGAATAATCATGGAACGAAAAAAGTATGTTTATTGGAAAGATGGGGATTTCTGGTTTGGCTATTTGTAGGAGTATCCTGATTATATGACCCATTGTGAAACACTTGAGGAATTGGTGGAAAACTTAAAAGATATATATGAAGAACTGAATAGCGGAGATATTCCATGTGTCCGTAGAGTTGCTGAACTGGAAGTTGCATTATAAGGATATTAAAGG
The DNA here is from genome assembly GCA_964564735.1 of uncultured bacterium. Lineage (GTDB taxonomy): Bacteria > Poribacteria > DTPJ01 > DTPJ01 > DTPJ01 > CAZMCH01. The sequence goes on along the minus strand of CAZMCH010000005.1, from coordinate 56,385 downwards.
AAGGAGACTAATTAATTCTAATGCCAAACGATGATTTAAGCAAATTGCCCGTAGATGAAGTTATAGAAAAAGTTGGCGTTGCACAAGCGATAGGTATTAAGATGGTCGCAAGCCTTCTTTTTACCTATCGTTGCACAATAGCCTGTAAGCATTGTCTATTTAATTGTAGCCCAAATTTGCCTGATGTTTGCACCAGTGTTGAGGATGGTGTTAAGTTTATGAAGCAACTCCGAAACACTGACCGAGTGATACACATTGCCGGCGGAGAAGCAATGATGTATTATCGGAAAATGATGCAGATATGCAGAATCGCTAATGAAGGAGGCTTTGCACCGCATTTTATAGAGACAAACGCTTCATGGTGCATAAGCGAGAAAATAGCTGAAAAACGCTACAAAGAATTAATACAAGTGGGCGTAAAAGGGATACTTATAAGTGCAGACCCCTATCATCAAGTTTTTGTTGATCCTGATAGAAGGTATAGGGCTTTTGTTTGGGCTGTTGAATTATTTGGGCGTGAGAATGTAGCTGCAGGTGATATTTCACTTGAAGCATTATCAGATTTGCGTGATATAGGGCTAAATGAATCAAGGCTTGCTGAATATGCAAAGGATCATCCACCCAATTTAGTCGGCAGAGCAGGCGAGGCATTGGCAAAATATTTTGCTGAACGTTCAATTGATGAACTTAAAGATGACCGTCTTTGGCACTCCAATAACTCAAGCAAGGGATGCGAGCTTGAATTTGATCCTGATAGGATGTGGGAAATACATATTGATCCATACGGAAATATACAGACATGTTGCGGAATAATAATCGGTAATGCACACAAAAAGCCTTTGACGGAATATATGAAAACAGGCTTTATAGAAGATAATGAACTTGTAAAGATTGCCTATGAAAAAGGTCCGTATGGTTATCTTGATCTTGCTGTTAAAAAGGGATATAAGCAAAAAGAACGCTATCCGCAAAAGTGTAATCTCTGCTGGGAAACGAGAAAGTTCTTGCGCCAATATTATCCAGAGACGTTTGGTCCTGCTGAGATATATGATTATTAAAATAACGGCTTTTGCTAATTATTTTTGTAACCCATTATTTTATCTATGTTTTTATAATTTCCAGCCTAAAAGGCTGGGCTACAAAGTGCCTTCAATACTTGATTTATGGGAACTAGCACAAGTCGTAAAATTATGAATCTAATGAATAAAACAAGGAGGGAAATTTATGAAAATCACTATGATTGTTATGTCAATTTCTATGGTTTTTGTATTGGCTTTATCTGCCTATGGTGAAATTGATAAAACTATGGTTTTAGCTCTCTCTTTTGATAGTATTTCAGGCGGATTCACTCCTGATTCATCCTTTTACGGACAAAAAGCCAAAGTCAATGGAGCTGTATTATCTGCTGGCAAATTCGGGAAAGCCCTTGAATTTGATGGAACAGATGACATAGTTACTGTTGAGGATAATCCAAACCTGCTTTTGCTCAGTGGCGGAACGCTTATGGTCTGGGCATTTATAAAAACCGATTCGGGACATGCGAGCTGGCCAAGAATAATGATCAAATCTAATACCAATGGGGGAACTAACGGATATGATTTCCTATTTGACAGAGCGCTTAGCTATTCTATCAGATTTTGTGTTGGTGGAGCGTGTAATTCTTATGTAGCGACAAAGACAAACGAATGGCATCATATTGCTGTTACGTTTGATGGCAAGAATATATTGATATATCAAGATGGTGAAGAAGTCGGCAAACTAGCTCAACCCGGCGCTGCTATAGATACATCAGGTTCCCCTTTGAATATAGGAAATGGCATAGCAGCGGATAGAGCATTTCAGGGCTTACTTGATGAGGTTCGTATATGGAATAGACCTTTGACAAAAGATGAAGTTAGATTTCAGATGCAAAGAGGAATAAATGAGATTTTGGCTGTTGAGTCGTATTCAAAATTGGCGGTTACCTGGTCTTTTATTAGGAATAAAGGCTAGATAACGTCAAATTTTAGCGATAATATAACGAAGTTTCACTCTTCCAAAGGGAGATTATAGCAATTAATTGGTTCATCGCAAAACTTGGGGCAAATAAAAGATGGTAGCGCTACAGGGAATCGAACCCTGGTTTAATGGCTGAGAACCACTCGTCCTAACCCCTAGACGATAGCGCCACTTGATAAGTTCTGGCTGCCGGGGAAGGATTCGAACCCTCAGCAACATGATCCAGAGTCATGCGTCCTACCATTAGACGACCCGGCACTATTAAAAAATTATAGCGAAAAAAGGCACTTTTGTCAAGGTGAAATCTTTTTATGGTTGAGATTCTTGATACTATATATAGACTCATAACAAGAGAGCAGATGAATGGATATAAAAATTCTTCATCTCCCAAAAGTTTAGAAGAATTTATCAATGAGTTATGTGATAGAGAAATCCTTATTATTAATAACGATCATATTCAAAAGATGCTTCAAGACATAAAAGAGATCGCTAAAGGCTATAATGAAGCAAATACGGATATAAGAGAAAGAAAGATCGCGGAAATAGGAAGAATTTTGTTAAGTTTACGGGACGCTTATCAGCAAATTCCCTCAAAAAAAGCAAATTTAGATGCCTCAATTAGAAAGTCAACAGATAGCGACATCAAAGAATTAGCCCTAAATCATAAACAGGAAGGCAGATTTTCAGAAGCCATAATGGAATTTGAGAAAATCCTTCAATCACAGCCAAATGATGATTTTGTATTATCACATTTGGCACATATCTATTTTCAGCAAGGAAGACTCGAGGAAGCAAACAGACTCATTGACATATCGCTAAAAATAAATCCATCAAATTACTTTGCAAATACAATAAAAGGTGATATGCTGTTTACAGAAGGAAATTTTGTCGAATCCGCGAACTTATTTGAAAGTGTTATTAATATAAAGCCTGATGATACTTATGCTTATAATAAACTTAGTATAATATATCGTAAGTTAGGGAAACTAAATGAAGCTATGTCAATTCTTAGAAGAGGGCTTGAAATTAACCCTAGTGATCCTTCATTACATCATTCCATAGGCGATGTTTATTCTGAACAGGGAAAAGATGAAGAAGCCATAGCAGAATATCAAAAGGCGATGGAGATTAATCCAGAAGATGATTATGCTTTTAGAGGTTTAATGTCAAGAAAATCAAGGGGTAAAGATACAAAATCAGCTATATCACAGCTTCAAAAAGTCTTAAAAATACCATCTCATAACCAAAATCCACATCTTCACGCACTCTTGGCAAGCTATCTAAAACGCGATGAACAATATGAATCTGCAATAAATGAATTGCATGAGGCATTAAGGATAAGCCCTGGATCTATATATTTCCAAACACAATTAGCTTTCTGTTATTCCAAACTTGGTCAGTATGACAAAGTAATTGAACTACTTGAGCCAATTAATAGAATACGCCCACAGGATACGCTTATTATCCAAGCATTAGCAAAGGCTTATTCCAATAAAGATAGAATTGATGACGCAAGAAAGTTGTTGATTGATATATTATACATTTATCCAAATGACTATTCCCTCAGAACAGCATTAATGAGAATCGGCAAACCAAGATCAAGAATTTCAAGAACAGAGGCTGGCAATGACGAGGAAAATATTGAATAATGAAGATATAATATTGTCTGCAAATCAAAAAAAAGCATACGATATTCTTGTCGCAAATTGTGAATACAGCATCAGGCGAGGAACAATCTGCATTGTGGGTGATTTTTTATCAGGAAAGACCACTCTCGTAAAATATTTTCTTTCTGAGATGTTTGGAGATATAGATAAATATTATATAAATGTAAATAAACTATTATTAGAGCGTCTAAGAGAAGAAAAGACTGATTTTACTATCATGTCAAAAATAAAAGCCAAAACACGCCTGATAATGTCAGTAGCACTTGAAGAAACAATTGAAAAGCATTTTATTAAAGAAGATATTTTAGTATTAGATGCTATAGAAATTATATATCCCTATAATTTTGATATTATATCTCTTGTTAGTAGATATACTCGTGATGGTAAGATATGTATTGTATGTGTCCCTGAAAATGATAATTTTTCCTTTAATTTCTCATGGGGAAATAGCTATATTATAAGGCTCGATCATAAATAAAATAATTGATTTTTTGGGAGGTTTAATATGCTAGAAATTGCATTATGGACAATCTTTGAGACTCAATTAATGGCTTCCAATGATTATATAAGCTACATTCAAGATGTTTCTTTTCAGGCTGAATTTACATCACCAACAGGAAAAAGTCATATAGTAAATGGCTTTTGGGATGGTGGAAAAATATGGAAAATTCGTTTTTCGCCTGATGAAATCGGAAAATGGACATATCAGACAAAAAGTTCTGACAAAGGATTGGATAACCAAAAGGGGGAATTTGAGTGTGTAGAATATGCAGGTAATAACCCTCTTTATGTACATGGAGTTCCAAAGGTATCGGATAATGGACGTTACCTTATATATTCTGATGGCAAACCTTTCTTTTGGTTGAGTGATACCGCATGGAACGGTGTTCTTTTGGCTGATGAAAATAGCTGGCAGATTTATCTTAGAGACCGCATTAGCAAGGGTTTCACTGCCATACAATTCGTTACAACTCAATGGCGCGCTGCAAAAGCTGATGCAAAAGGGAATCTTGCGTTTACTGGAACAGATAAAATAACTATCAATCCAGCATTTTTTCAAAGAATGGATAAAATGATTGATATGATAAATGAAAATGGTTTAGTTGCTTCACCTGTCCTTATTTGGTCATGCACAGGTGTTGACCCTGGACAGACTGTTGCAGAAGATCAGCTTATCTTATTCGCAAAATATATGGTAGCAAGATACGGAGCGCACCATGTTATATGGTTTCTAGGCGGAGATGGTAATTATATGGGAGAGCGCTCAGAGATGTGGAAACGAATAGGGAGGGCTGTATTCGGCAATGAATACAATCGTCTTGTAACTATGCACCCTGGCGGAATGCACTGGGTTGATGACGAATTCAGACATGAAAAATGGTTTAGCTTCAATGGTTATCAAAGCGGACATGGTGATGATGACAATACTCTCAGATGGCTTTGCGAGGGACCACCTGCAAACGATTGGAGAAAAGAACCTCATCACCCATATATCAATCTTGAGCCAAATTATGAAGGACATATCAGCTATCAGTCCAGAAAGATGATAACGGATAAAGACGTCAGACGTGCAGTATATTGGAGTCTTTTGGTATCGCCAACAGCAGGCGTTACTTATGGTGCGCATGGAATATGGAGTTGGCAATTAACAGAAGATGTGCCTATGGATCATGCTGGTTCTGGTGTCGCTAAAATATGGTATGATGCAATGAAACTACCCGGAAGCTCACAGATGAAACATCTTAAAGACTTTTTCTCATCTATTAAATGGTGGGAGCTTTTACCAGCACCAGAATTATTGCCAGAACAACCCGGAAAAGATAATCCAAGAAAATTCATTGCATCTGCAAAATCAGATGGCTTTGCGGTCTTATATCTGACCGAAGGAATAGAGATTAAAGTAAATACTTCTTATATTAAAGGAACAAAGATAGCAAAATGGTTTAATCCCCGAACGGGTGAATGGTCAAGGTCTTTTAAGGTTAAAGATGATATTGATGTTTTTAAGTCACCAGATAACGAAGATTGGGTTTTATGGATCGGGCTAGAAAATGAATAGGTTAAATATGAAACAAATACAATCGTCAGATATAACAAATCAGGTGGCAAGATTATGCCAAGAAGCAAATTTTGATTTAGGTGATGATGTTATTATTGCATTGAAGAAAGCCATTGAAATAGAAAACTCGACTCTTGCAATAGACGTATTGAATCAAATTATAGAAAATGCAGAAATAGCAAAGTCTGAACGTGTTCCGATGTGTCAAGATTGCGGAGTCGCAGTGTTTTTTGTTGAAATTGGGCAAGATGTTCATATTATTGGTGATATAAACAAAGCAATCGAGGACGGTGTGAGGATAGGATATAAAGATGGATACCTACGTAAATCAATGGTAAAAAGCCCCCTAAAAAGAGAAAATACAAACGATAATACCCCACCAATTGTGCATTATAAGATCACTACTGGCAACAAACTCAAAATAATTTTTGCACCAAAGGGCGCAGGTAGCGAAAATATGAGTATGTTGCGTATGTTGACTCCATCAGATGGCATCAATGGAATCAAGAAATTTGTTGTTGAATGTGTTCAGAAGGCAGGTCCCAATCCTTGCCCTCCCATCATTATTGGCGTTGGCATAGGTGGAACGTTTGAGAAATCAGCTATCATGGCAAAAGAAGCACTTTTGCGCCCAATTGGTCAACCGAATCCTGATGATGATGTTGCTTTACTTGAACATGAAATTTTATGTAGTGTAAATTCACTTGGTATTGGTGCTTCGGGATTCGGTGGAAAAACAACTGCTCTTGCTGTCCATATCGAGACTTATTCCTGCCATATAGGTAGCTTACCAGTTGCTGTAAATATTAATTGTCATGCCTCAAGACACAAAGAGATCATCATGTAATATTGTATCATTACTAAGCAATATCCCCAAAAATGTCGCCTTTCTATACAATATATAGTTCGCAAAAATTGAAATATTATGCGTGAAGCCTTGTATTTATAACATATTAGCACTTTGGCATAAATTATGCTTATATTGTTGAATAAGACAAGGGGTGGTAATTAAGCAGGCAACTTTGGGGATAAGGCAATGAAAAAGAAAAAAGCAAATACAGTAAATTCTGATGAGTTAATGAAATATAAAAAGATGATTGATGAAATTCCTGATGTTCGGCAAGATAAAGTTGATGAAATAAAGAAGAAGATAAAAGCCAATGAATATAAAATAGATGCAGAAGCGACTGCCAAAAAGATTCTTGAGCTGGCGAAAGAAATTAATGGTATTACAACAGAATAAAGCTATTATAGGTCATTAAATGGCAAATGAAAAAATCTAATCAATGTTACATTTGCCAGTAATTTCTTTTATATCGATTTCAACAATCCCTGTATGCTGGATACATTCAGGAGATGGTGGAGAAATATCATGACCTTTGGTATATTTTTCGGAAAGAGCTATTAATGCTTCCTCTTTAAGTTTTGTATCGTCGATAATTTTTGCATAACCGTTGACTATAATACTTTTATAACGCACACTTACATCATCAGCTTTTTCTGCAATAACTATACGATCTATTAAATGAACCTCAAAGCAGACTCTCGGATCGTGATTAATGTTATCAAGTTTTTTGCCCTTTAATGCACAATGAAAATATATTTTTCCATTGTGATAGACATAATTTACCGTGATAACATATGGCGAACCATCATTATTAATTGTGGCAAAAGCACCAAAAACACCATCATTCAAGATAGCTTCTATTTCAGATTGGTCTTTAATCCATTTTTTTGTCATATCAATCCCTTATGTTTAATATAACGTCAGTTCGATATAAGAATGAACCACAAAGACACTAAAACACAAAGTATCACAAGGGATTTAAGATAAAATATTCAGGATTGTATTGCTTGACCAAATTAATCTTTGTATTTATGATCATTAAATTCTCCCTTTCCCAAAGGGATAATTAGAGGGATTTTCAAAAAAACTATAAATACAAAAACTAATATGTTTGCTCAGTATCTTCTCAATCTTTTAATCTTCAATCCTAATCTCAATTCTGATTCGGCCTTTGTGTCTTGGTGGTAAATACAAATTCTTACGCAGAACTCACGTTAATATAATAAAAATAGAAGTCGCTACAAGTGTTATTGCTCCAATAACTATTGCTAATTTTGCCCAGATTCCAAGCCCTCGCTTTTCTGGTTCATATCTCTCAAGTGATCTCATGGTTCTATTTTTGTTTATCTTAGCTTCTGTATAATATGGCTTGTATTGTATTGCTCTATCAAATTCTATAATAGCTTCATTGAATCTAAATAGCTGATAATAAGCCATCCCAAGCGCATTATGAGCCTCTGCCCAATCGGGCTTCATTTGCACAGCGTTTTTGAGTGATAAAACAGCAAGCTCAAATTTACCTTCATCAAGGTATTTCTGACCCATCGAGTAGTATAATTCAGCGGAATTTTCATCGGCTATTGAATATGAAACACTCAAAATAAAAATTAGAAAAGCACTTAATAGCAAAGTATATTTATTAATGACTAACATAAAATAAGATTAGCTTTCTTTTTTATAATAATATAGAATTGCCTGTTTTTGAATAACAAGATTTGGTGCTTCTGGTTCACGTTCGAGCTTAAGTGCATACTGATCATACCAAGTTATAATTCCCGTAACTTCTTCGTCATTAACAAGTTTTATAGTCATAGGAGTTCTTTCTCTTATTTGTTTTATGAGATAGTATTCATAAGCTAATGTTCTCTGAGCAGGTACTTGTTTTTTTTGCTGTATGTTTGATCCGCCTGTCATTATTTTATCCTCCTTGTCTAAATATATAAAACTAAATATTTGTTTTATTTTAACATCAATTAATTATTAATTCAAGGTTTTTTCATTGCTAATGTATCTGTCCTAATATAATCTCTATTCTAAAAAATGTAACCTAGCCTTTTGGTCTGGCAGAAAAAGAGCTAAAAGCTTGGGCTATAAATTCACATTTTATTAAGAGAAATAGTATTATATAGCGGAATTTGATATTGACAAACTTAAAAAAAATCGTGAAAATACTTTCGATGAAGCTGAAACATTATTGTTTATTACCTACTATTATTAAAAACTAATTGGTCAACATATTAAATATTTATAGAACGCTGATTAAGCGGATTTGGCAGATTAGCGCAGATAAAATCAGATAAATATTAAATCTGCGTCAATCCGCTTAATCCGTTTTATCTGCGTTCTATTCCTAAAAAACTAATCTGGTTGACAATTATACCATTTTGATTATATTATTGTGCATTAATTGTAGCTCAGCCTTTCAGACTGGAAGGGAAAACCAAGCTGGAAGCTTGGGCTACAATGCACACCATTAAAATAAAAATGGTATTATTTGCATTATGAAAAAATATACAGGACGTGAAAGAGTAAAAAAAGTATTAAACAAAGAAATTCCAGACAGACCTCCATGTTTTCATCGGGGATACGCACCAAATAGTGATCTGGTAAAAGATAAACTCAGTGTTAACTCAATAGGTGACTTCGTAGATGTCGGCGGATATATAAGCTTTAGTGCGCCTGATGGCTGGACAATACCTGAACGTGATGGAGTCTATTTTGATGAACTTGGTGTTGGTAGATCACCGAAAGGTTTATACTGGAATGTTGTTCATAGACCACTTGCCGATGTATCCGATCCAAAGGCTCTTAATGATTATCCTTTTCCCGATCCCACTGACAAGTCAAGAGTTAGGCATGTCAAGGAATCTGTGGAAAAGGTCATAGATTCTGGCAAGGCAGTTGCTCTCATGGGTTCTTTTGGCGGTTCAACGGGCATATTTGAACAAGCTTGGTATATGACAGGCATGGAGAAATTTCTCACTGACTTATATATAAATCTTCCATTTGCAGAGGCACTTTTGGATAAACAATTGGAGATACATAAAAATTTATGGCAGAATTTACTTGAGGAAGTCGGCGATGAAGTTGATCTTGCTTGCACTGGCGATGATCTTGGCACACAAGATCGTCTGTTGCTTTCACCGCAAATATATCGAGACATAATAAAACCAAGACAAAAAGAATTGATAGATCATATCAAACGTTATACATCCTCAAAGATATATTATCATACCTGCGGAAATGTGATGGATGTACTTGATGATCTCATTGAAATTGGTGTTGATGTTCTTGATCCTGTTCAGCCAAAAGCAATGGATACAAAAATGTTATCTGAAAGATATGGTGACAGACTTGTATTTTTCGGTGGAATAGATGAGCAGGAAATTTTGCCATTTGGCACAACCGATGATGTAAGACGTGAGGTATTTATCAGATTCGAAACTCTTGGGAAAAATGGCGGATGGATAGCAGGTCCGGCACATTGGATTCAGGTTGATACTCCAGAAGAAAATATTATTGCAATGTATGAGGCTATTCAGGAATGTCAGTATTAGAAAAATGATTAAAATGACATAAATGAATATCCTATTTATTCGATCATCATCTCAAATAAATCATAATGAGATTCACACATTCCAAGATTTTGATATGCTTTTTTTGCTATCTTATTATCTCTATCAACATAGAGCCTTAAACCACATACATTTGACTTATTCGCCATAGATTTTATTTGTTCAAAGATCGACCGAAAAACACCAACTTTGCGATATTCAGGCAAGACATAAACGCTTTGTATCCACCAATAAATTGCGTTTCGCCAATCACTCCATTCATAAGTTATCATCGCTTGACCGACAAGGTTTCCATCACATTCAGCAACAATATAAAAACCCTTTGTATCATGTTCAAAGACAGCTTTTACGCCATCGTTCAGCTTTTCTTGATCAAGGCTTATGCCTTCTGTTTCATAAGCCATCTCTTTATTAAATCTCACTATTATATCAATATCGCTTTTTATGCCATGTCTTATCTTTATATTCATTTTCTATCTTTGTTAAAATGTTGATTAAGTGTTTTTCAAGGAAATTATTCTCTTTTAAGCCACTTCATTAATTTTGATAAAGGTAATGTATTCAAGACATCTTTGCTTTCAAGCCATCCCCGTCTTGCTGTATAAATTCCATATTTCATAAAATTCATATCAGATATGCTATGGGCATCAGTATTAATAGTAATTATTACGCCTTTGTCTTTCGCTTTCCTTACATGAATGTCCTTTAAATCAAGCCTATCTGGATAGGCATTTATCTCAAGAGATTTCCCTTTTTCAGCTGAGGCATCAATTATAGCATCGATATTCACTGCATAGGGATCACGCCTACCAAGAAGCCTGCCTGTTGGATGACCAATAATATGAACAAAGTCGTTCTCAATAGCCTTAATTATGCGTTTAGTCATTTCAGATTCTTTCATGTGAAATCCACTATGAACACTTGCGATAACAACATCTAGCTTTTCAAGTATGCTATCAGGATAATCAAGATTGCCATCTTTGAGAATGTCAACCTCTGATCCCATCAATATTTCTATGCCCTTAATTTTCTCGTTTATTTCCCTGACTTCTATCATTTTGTTTAATATCTGCTCAACATCAAGACCGTTTGCTATCTTAGACGAGATTGAATGATCTGATATTGTTATATATTCATAACCAAGTTTTTTGGCAGATTCAGCCATTGCCTCTATTGATTCATGCCCATCACTCCAAGTGCTGTGAACATGCAGATCACCCTTTATATCTTTAATATCTAACAATTGGGGCAGAATAGATTCAATCTCTCCTGAACCTTCTCTTAGTTCTGGAACAATAAATGGCAAATCAAGCTTGGAATAAATATCATTTTCAGTTATTCCTATATATGAGACTGATTCTAAACTGATCTGTTTTAAGCCAAGCTGTTGCGCTCTGTCATTTAATCCGTCAATATGTGACTTTGAGCCAGTTAGATATAAAAGCGATTCACCAAAACATTCTTCTTTAACTATTATGATATTTGATCTGACATCACCGACAAGAGTCACTATTCCGCCATTATCTTTCCATTCCATTATTTTAGTAACAAATTTATGATCGCTCAAAACATCATAAATCTGCTTTGAATTACCATTTAAAACAATATCTGCTTCATGTATAACCTCTGTTTTTCGTCTTAAATCACCAGATATTGATATATTGCGACAAAAGGCTTTTAAGTCATCAACGATGCTTTCAACGACAGGTAAAACATATCCCATAAGTCTTATTTGCCGATGACGCAAAAGTGCTTCCAAACCCTGTCTGATATTATCTTCAGTCTTTTTGCCCATGCCTTTAAGGCTTCTTAATTTTTGTTTATCTAATGCTTCCTGCAATGATTCAAGGCTATCTATACCAACCTCGTTATATAGTTTTGAAGCGGTTGACGGTCCCACACCCGATATATCAAGCAGATCAAGAACCCCTGTAGGTATTGACGCTTTCAATTCCTCATAAAACTGGCATGTGCCAGTGTCAACCAATTCAGCAATTTTATCAATAGTTGATGTTCCGATGCCCTTTATTTTTGGCAAAGCGTATTTATTAAATGGCGGATCAATCTCATCAGGCAATTCATAAGACAAAGTTATTGCAAGATTGCGATACATTTTAACTTTATTCGGATCATCATCACCGATTATTTGCATGATGTCCGCCATTCTCTCAAATACTGCCACTATTTCTTCTCTGGTCATCTGTTTATCTTTCTTATAACTCAATGAGTTAGATTTGCTGTTATACACTCATCAAGTATTTTTATTCATACAAGATAATTTTGTTTGTCTTTAATTTCCTTTTTTTGTCAACTAAAATTATTGCATTTTCATATCTTATCTTTAATATCGCCCCATGTAGAAGCAAGTTTCTGTCTAGTATCAACTGAAAGGCTTGATGCGCTCATATTTTGTTTTATATCGTTTGCAGATAAAGCAATATTGTAAATACGCACCTCGTCTATTATACCTTTGAATAGGTTAGCTCCATTGCTATCAGCACCTATTTTTAGCGAAAGGGCGTTCCCTGCCAGAGGTGATGTAGTCTCACCTTCACCATTAGCTTTACCATTGAGATATATAACGACTTTTCCCTTATTAAATGTCATACCAGCATGAAACCACTCGTTTAGATCATAAGTGTCCTTAGAAGAAAAACAATTACCTGCACACGATCTTAACGTTGTTCCCGGATGAGTATCAAGATGTGGACCATCCGCAGTCCCAGCAGTTATTTTGTCAATAATCCTGCTACTGCGTGATTCATATTGGAATATCCAAGCTTCGATAGTATAATTTTCCCATAGCTGTAAAGTCTTATCATCAGGAACCTCAACGTAGTTTGACACGCCATCAAACTCCAATGCCTCTCCATATTTCCCATTGGCAGGTTTACAGCCTTTTATTTCACCATTGTTTTTCCCAAAAGAATCTTTTGCAGTATTACCATCAATGTCTTTCTTATTAAAAGACCAATAGCTAACAAGCCCTTTTTCAATTATCTGTTGTGCTTGTAACGGAACAATAAAAATAAAATTTATACTTAGGATTAGTATTAGATAATTAGTAAGACTCAATTTCTTTTTCATGATTATTCCTCCACAACATTAATAGAAATGATGATTTCATAAGACAAATCAATTCTATCATACAGATTATTGTCAGTCAACACGTTTTTGGGAGATAATTATTTTACAATAGACAAGATTACTATCTAGTTTTATAAGTGAAAAAGTCGTATTTCTAAGATTTTTTGTGTTTTGGAGGAAAAATGATTTTGATCAATTCATTAAAAAGTTTTTTGACACCTGATTTTATATGAACAAAATAATAGATAAAAAATAGGCGTGGATGTTTTGATGAATAATGATATATAATATAATCTTTGCTTGGAAAAATACTTCTGAATGTAATATAAGTTTTAACATGTATTGGCAAAGCATCATGACCAAAAATTCTAGCCATCAAGTCTGTAATCATTTTTTTTGATTGTGAAGAATTATTACTCTCAAGTTGGTTAAGAATATGTTTTGAAATATTTCCCCCTAATTGACTATTAATAGATTCTAGAATTTTATATAGATGATAATTGACTTTGTTTTTTATTGCTGTGTTTATAATATAATCCCAATCTATGTTATCTTGGTGAATTTTCATAAATTCCAAAATATCAATATACCACAATAGGTTAGATAATATACTTAATCCATGATACTCCAGGTGAAGACATAGGTGCATAAAAAAGTCTTCGTTTCCCAAAATAAAAGCCTTTGTTCCTGCTATTTCTGTCTTTATGGCTCTTTCCCACGGATCAATAAGAGGTAATTCATATATTTTTGGATGCACTTCAATATATAACTTGTCTTTTGAGTATTCTATATGCTTGTTATGTTCTATATTAAAGCCTAATCTGTTCATAAAAGATTTATTTTTCCATCCAAGATTTAGCATGATTCGATCAAAACTTTTGAAATGTGCAGTATTTACTATCATATCGATATCTACCATAGGTCTAAGGGCAATATTATTATAGACTGTTTCCCCAAGAGCAAAACCCTTTAAAATAATAATCTTTATACCTTCACTTTGCATTTTATCAATAATAATTGAAAGTTCTTTTTGCAATCGCATATTTATAGACAAATAATAAAGATATGTCTTTCGCAGACTCATTAAAACATCTTTTGGTATTTTACTTACTTTATCACTTTTACTAATGGAATAATAAAGAATGGAAGCTACTCTTAGACTTTTAGCTTTCTCAATTAAATCATTCCATTCATCATGAGTTATTTTTTCGATATCGATATTGACGCTGGTTGGTATATCTAGCAGGCTTAATAATATTTCATTTTGGTTTTTGTTATTCATAATAGAAATAATATTATATAAAGAGAATTAATCCTGGCGAGATTTATCATCGTTTTTTTTCATTTGTGAGAGATCATTTAATTTTTCTTCATTTATAAAAATCCTAAAAGGCGGTTTTATTTGCCATCCTATGCCATTTGGAGAACGTCTTCCAATGACTCGTTTTCCCATGACTATTTGCTTATCAACAACATCTCCTTTTGTAAATGTCAGCACTCTTGGTTTAAGCCCTGGTGGGATATATTTTCCTATATGGTATGACCTTCTACATAGATAATAATAGGCAGGACGAAATATAAGCAAAGAATAACTAAGCATAATTTTAATACGACGAAGAAACCTAATCCAAATGACATATATTTGACCTATTTTTCCTCCATATATTCTTAGACGTCTGTTTTTTCTTCTTGCATATACAACCTTACCAATAATGTCTTCTATTTGACGAAATCCAACATCTGCATATTTGTTATTATCGCCAAGCGTCCTTATGCCTCTGGAATCAACAGAAATAACTCTATGTGTGATACTGCGATCATGCAAATATGATACAAAAGTAATTACATCCCCTTTTCTTACATTTTTATCTTTATATGGAACGACCTCAAGTATATCAAGGTTTTTAAGAGTAGGATTCATACTTGGACCAGTATATATTATTGATTTGGATAGATTATTAGAATTATTCATATCACTCTTTATTAGAAATTTATATGATTATATTTTAAAGATAATTATCTCTTAATCATTATTATTTGTCAATGGTTTGCAGGAATTTAGGTCATTTATTTTGCAATTGCATTTTATACTCTCCGCTAAAGTTTTATGCAAAAAATTACGATAAGTAATAGTAACAAATGGGCTATTGCCTGTAATTTTTTGTCATAAGGAGATTAAAATATGCAATATGTAAAAACATTACCTAAATTCTTTTTATTCCTAGTTTTTAGCCTAATATTTTATAACAGCATTTCATTTATCGTTGCAGAACCGATTAGGTTGTGTAATCCTAGCTCAAACCAGTTTCCAAATAATGATTTTTCAGATACTTTTGCCCGTTCAGCTTGGGATATGCAATATTATAATGGGAAAATATATATTGCAAGTGGTGATTTGTGGAGAAACAGAGGTCCTATAAATATATGGTCTATGGATGTTAATGGCACATTTCAGAGTGAATTTAAGGTTGATGATGAACAGATTATATTATTTCGTAATTATGAGGGAAAACTTTTTATCCCCGGAGCCGATGCGATAGAATCATGGGATTTTGGAAATATATATATTAAAGATAATATGACATGGAGTAAATATAGGACATTGCCTTGCGCGGTTCATGTTTGCGATGTTGCTTTCTTTGAAAATAAAATCTATTCTGCTATAGAATCTATAAATGGATGTGAAGTTATTGAGTCTTCGGATATGGGGAAAAGCTGGCAATATATTATAAAAAAATC
This sequence comes from uncultured bacterium, assembly GCA_964564735.1. GTDB lineage: Bacteria > Poribacteria > DTPJ01 > DTPJ01 > DTPJ01 > CAZMCH01. Next base: position 40,413 of record CAZMCH010000005.1, on the reverse strand, counting down.
GTATGCTGATAAGATAAGATTTAAGAAAATTATTCCAATGGATAATTATCTATTCATAATGGCTTTGAGTGATACAGGAAACGCTTCTGCCTATAAATACTCAAATGGAACAATTGAAGAACTAAAAATTAGAATTGCCACAACCTCAAAATCAACATCAATAAATAATTTGGTTAGATTTGGAAATAAAATACTCTATATCTCTTCTAATAGCTCAAAATCTCAGTTATTTCTAATAGATAGTATTCAAAATAATTCTATTGCAGTAAGAGAATTTGCAAAAAGCTATGTTTGTGATACCCTTGTGAATAATGGTCAGTGTTATGTCCTTACTGCCTCAAATGCTACAAATGGTTTTAGTGGCTGTATATATTCTTCCTCAGATATGAAAGCTTGGCAAAAAATAGAAGAATTTAATTTGCCCGCCACTCCCTTATCCTTTGAGTATATCGATGGGATTTTCTATGTAGGTTTGGGAATATGTCCATGGCAAGATGAAACGTCAAATATGGAATCAGGAAGTATTTATAAGATAATACCAACAACGTCAGACTTGATTGCTAAAAATCCTCGCAAAAAACAATCTCCAGAATTACTTATAGGACAGACAAAACTATACCAAAATTATCCCAGTCCATTTAATCCAGAAACATGGATCCCCTATGAATTAAACGAACCTGTTGATGTAAAGATTAAAATATATGACGAAACAGGGAATTTAGTTAGGTTATTAGACCTTGGATATAAAAATATAGGGAAATATACAAGCAGAGACAAAGCGTGTTATTGGGATGGTAAAAATGAAGAAGGTGAATATGTCGCTAGTGGTATCTATTTTTATACCATTCTGGCAGGGAATTTTGTGGCTACAAGAAAAACTGTAATGACAAAATAGGGATTCAAGCAATACCTAAAGTTGTTTCTATTTCTTTCCAAAACTGACCAGTGGAACTGAAATATAAGTTATAAATAGGGATATTTTTACTGACTTGGCAGATGTTATTAAAAAGTTTATTATTGACTGAAAGGAGTTTATCTTTATCCATTTCATCTAAATTTCGGCTAAAAATCTGATTAACGGAACTATTTATATATAATACGGATTCTCCTTGTTTGATTGGGACAGCTTTATCATACTCGGCTCTTTTTAAGAAAAATATGGCATTAAGGTTGACATGCTCTTGAGTATTCCATGTGTTTTCCTGTCGACGAATTAAATAATCACTCCAAGTAGGTAATGGATGGGCAATATATCGCCCATCCTTATCAGGCAAAATAAGAATCTGATCATCACACAAAGAGCGCCAAGGAGGAACTATACGACGACTACAAGTTGATTTGCCGATTCCCCCGGGACCTGCTAATGCAACGCCAATGCCATGTCTTTCAATTAACGCTGAGTGTAATGGAATACCACCCTGATTGAGCGCAAGCATATATATTAGGTGAACTATATGCCCCATTTTTACAATTTCTGTATTATAGCTTATTTCAGAACCAATATTACATATAATATCTGAAATATCTGGATGAAACCAAAACTCAATAGGATGATAATACCATAATTTCCAGTCTGAATTGGGAAGATCAAATTTATAGCTTAACCCAAGATTATCAATAATGCTATAATTATTTTCTTTTATCTCATTCCTAACAAAAATGAATTTAATGCAGTTATAACACGATTCAGACGGATTAAGCCTCATTATTGTAGAAAATTTTTGTAGCCATGATTCAGCAGTATTATCACCCATAAAGCATAAATTTAAATTGTTAGACAGCTTCAAATGATAATTTGACAAATTCTGAATCTCCACAAAATTGCCTCAATAATTGAAACTTATTTTACACCAGTTCCTGTGCTACAAAGATCCTTTGCTGAAGTTCCTGAACCACAACTTTGCTGGGCTGTTTCACCATTTTTGCAACTAGGAGCAATACCATTTGCACTTATTCCGTAAGAACAAGCACCCGATTGCCCCCAACCAGCGGCGTTATTACCAGTTCCACATCTATTTTCACTTGTGGGACCTGTTCCGGGTTCACATACACCGATTGTCATATCGTTTTCATCTAAACTAATTAAGCAAGGTTTTTCATATTTTTTAGCCATTTTAGACTACCCCCATTTTATATTTTTTAATGGTAGCGATATAGTAAAATAATAATTATTTACGAATACGAGTTTCTGGAAAAAGCCCTTTTTCTTTTGCTTCTTTGCAATACCAATAAGGCGCCCAAAGAGATTTATTGCTATAATAATTTTGAGCTATGCAATTACCCAAACATATATTTTTCATAACACATTCGTTACAGATCCCTTCTAGTTGCCTTGGTAATCCAGAACGAATTTCATTAAGAATTTTATTATTTTTCCATACATCCTCCAGACGATCGGTGCTTGCATGTCCAAAGACAAGTTCAGACACAGTTTCACCAATACCACACAAAGCATAAGAGCCATTAGCCAAAACACCAATTATACCGAATATCCCACAAACACCACACCCATCACTACCTTTTCCAAATATGTTACTAAATGGACGGAAGGCTATTGGATGACTGTAGATAAGATTTAGATTTGTTGTTTTTGAAAGCTCATTCTCAACCCAGCTACCAATTTTGATAAGTTCTTCAATGCTCAATGTTTCGCCCTGTTCGTGCATGGTTTCGCCTCTGGCAGTTGGTTGAAGGATATTATATTTTACAGAACCTGCACCTAAGGCTTCTGCTAATCTGACTATAGGTTCAATCTGATCTTTATTGCGACGCATAATAGTCATGATGATCTGTGGTCTAAGCTTATATCTTACAAGATTGCGCACGCCCTCAATCGCCATCTCGAAACTGCCCTTTACTCCCCTTATCCATTCATGAATTTCCGGGTCAGTAGAATCGATACTAACTGATACAAAAGCATTTTTTCCTAAAGAAATTTCTTTTGCTATTTCAGGTGTGCATAAAACGCCATTTGTTTCCATTGTAAGCCTAAGGTCTTCAGCCCGAATTATTTCTATTATATCAAGAATTTGTGGATGTAAAAGCGGTTCTCCACCAGTTAATTTAACCCCTGATAGATTCATTGTCTTTGCTTGCCTAAGTATCGATCTGAAGAGTTCCAAATCAAGTGCGGGATATTTATGTTCCGCTGTTTGATAATGAGGTGCTATCCAACAATGTCGACATGCAAGATTGCATCCTTCAGTAAGATAAAAATAAATTGTATTCAAATGATATGTTTTTTCCTCTTTTTTTTCGTTTTCCATAATCTACATCCTAAGATTGTTTATAATAATTATTTTATTAATAAAGTAAGTTTTCGTCTGGAATTTTGCCACCTTCACTAAGAAATCTTCTCAGACAAGAATCAGGACTTGGATGATTATCAATCCCTATAAGTGTATAAGCTAAGGCAGGACAACTTCCAGTGCAATAATTTATATACTCACAACCGTTACAGAATTCAAATTCACTTAGTGGTATATCACGCCTTTCTCTTAATCTTTTCAGTTCCGGGCTATTTTGCCAGATGTCTTTAAGATCATCCTGATTAATCCGTCCCAATTCAATATGTGGCATCTGTCCGCATGGAATTATAACACCATCAGCGCGCACAGCAAGCTTGCTCCAGAATCCACCACAACCAGTAAGATACCCCCTATTTGCAATTGCTTCTTTATTTTCTAATCTAGCTTTTTCCATTTCAAGCCATGCCCGTCCCTCAGCCAATGGACCAGCATTTGCACTTATGCGCCCATCATATTTCTTAGAAAGCCTTAATAAAGTTACCATAGCTCTACTGCGTTCATCAGCAGTTAATTGAACTTGCTCTGCGTTTTGTCTGCATAATCCCATATATGAAGCTGAATTGGTTGAAAAATTAGGAAGTCCCATATCTTCCAATAAAAATTTTGCAATATCATCAAGTTCATCTACATTCTTTTTATGAATTGTAACTCTAATGGCAACATTAATACCATGTTTTTGAAGGGCTTTGACTCCATTTACTGCTTTTACAAAATTGCCTTTTCCTCTAAAAGAATCGTGAGTAGTTGGAACAGAACCATCAATTGATACTTGAACGCTGTTACAACGTCCTGTTAATGATAAAAATTCTGCCATATCATCATCGATCAATGTTCCATTACTGAGAATACTAAAACGCATTCTATTATGCACAATTCCGTCTATTATATCTTTTAAATCTTTGCGATAAAAAGCCTCACCACCAGAAATGGTAACATCAAGAATTGCATATTTGTTTAATTCTTCAAAGAATTTTAGCCATTCCTCTTTGGGCAAATCATGATCAACATCGCCGCTGCTTGTAAAATGACTGCAATAATTACATCTGAGGTTACATCTATTAGTTATTTCTATATCAAGAGTTCTTGGCGTATTAATCAGTTTCATTTCCATTATTCCTTTTTGATTGAGAAATTTCTCAAATAGATAAAATATTAAAGCATTAAGTAACTATCAATAATTTTCTTAAACAGAAATGAGTTCATTTTCATTTAATTCCATTTGATCTTCATACGTTTGAGGAGCATACATATTTGCGTCTTTTGTTGAGTTAAATTCGGCTTTTAGTAGTTCTATTTTTTCATTGTTTGTTTTAGCGAATATCATTTTAATATTCTTCTGCTTCATTTGCTATAAGAAAATAACATGATAAGCCATAAGTTCGAGATTTTTATTGATAATTGCTTAACATACTCATTTTAACATAAAATATACCATATAAGCAAGGATTTATTAATCATTCTGCAATTGGGAAAGTTAAAAGACCCAAACATAGTAAATTAGTAAATAGTATATGTCAAGTCATTTTCAATTCTACTCTGTGTTTACCCTTTGGAACAATTACAAAAAGCCAATCTCTGCCAAAATCCCTACGCATCTTATAACTTGCCTTCTGTCCATCACACGTTGGCGAAAAGTCTGATTTGTCTGATTTAATCGGAATTCTAACTATCACACCCTCGTCATATTCGCAGTTTACAGAAAAGCTGATAGTTTCGCCTTTAATTTCAATATCATAAACACTTGATTTTGATCTTTTATGCCACCATTCCCATATTCCGTCATTGCCTTTATGGACAGCGACAATGCCTTTGCTATCAATATATCTCAAATCTTCCTCAATGGCATCTCGACAAGATTGATGGCTATAAACATTGATAGGATGATAGAACATATCCATTACAAGATGATAATTTATAGCCATATCAATGGACTTGTGTATAATATCAAAATCTGTAACGTCAGTTGCACTATAACCAATCTCATAAGCAGTGATCGGTTCTTCAAGAAAGTCTAACTTTGCGTTTTCATGCTCATAATCATCATAGAAAAAGAAAGGGAAACTTGTCCCAAATACAAATCCAAGCCGATTGCATGGATTCAACGGGGGCAAGCGATGATGTATAAAGCTGTTATCCGCTTTACCGCCAGCGTTCATCATCCATCTTGCAGTGTCAGCCCAACCAGTCCAGCGACACCAGTGATTCACTGTGCATATCGGATATTCGCCATACATTTTATAATATGCGTCCATCTGCTCTTTTAGTTGCTCTTCTGTAAATGCAAGCGGATCAAAGTTATCAATAAAGTTATAATGAAGCGAAGGCTCATGCCCGTTAGCTTTTATTGCCTCATACTCCTCTTTTGTTACGGTGAAATTACCCTGAGCATTTCGCATGATGTTTATATGATATGGCAATCCCTTTTCTTTCATCCAATTAGACGCCCATAATTGAGTTCCAGTAGCAGCTTCGTCATCTCCACCCCAAAAGAACATTGCATCAGGTATTTGATCATCTTTCGGAGGTATTTGATATATCAATGGCTGTGGCTTGTGAGCAATCATATTTTGGATTAGGAAAATTATCTCATCAGCATAAAGCACTTCACGTTCATTATCACCTGTCGGTATTAGATCGCCTGTGCGATAATAGCCATCACCATCTCTGTCATGGGTTATCGGTATGCCTTGATGTAATACCCATATTGTTTGAGGCACATTGAAGGCGAAATAATAGGCATGTCCTTTCCCGTAATCTCTGCTTGTTATCGCTGAATAATCAGTGTTATAAAGATGGGCAATCTCTTTTGAGTCTTTGGGAATCAGACAACGAATATCTGAAAAGATTATCAGCTTTTGTTCAGGATGAAGATATGAGTGTATATCGGCTGTAAGTGGATCGGTATTAAGCGAGAAATAGCCTGATATTGTCCAATCGCTTTCAGGTTGAGATATAACTGAATCATAAGTATTTCCGAAGATTTCGTCAAGCCCAGCAGTATTAAAGCCGATCAAAACTCCACCATTTTTCACCCATTCAGAAAGATTATTTTTTATATTGTCTTTAAGTCTTGATTCAGGTAAATCACCGATAAAAAGTATCATTATCTCATCAAATAGGGTTTTATTTTCCAATGATTTGCTTGGAATTGCCTTTGCGTGTAAACCCAATTGTTCATTCATCTCTTTGATATATTCATACCAATAGTTTTTCCCTTTTTTATTCGCCTTAATACGTAAATCATCATCATAAACGTAAGCTGTTATCATAGTTTCTCCCTTAGTTTTTATGCTTATTCCACCTCAAATAACCTCTCTTCTGAATCGGTAGAAAAAGTTTTTTTCAATTCCAATAAGGCTCTCCGCTTTCCATATTGGCTTTTAATACATCATCGATCAATGTAATACCAAGTCCTGGTCCATCTGGTACCTTTATTTTGCCATCTTTAACACTAATCTCTTCTTGACCCATCTCATGAATTAACTTTAATTGGCTTATACGAGTTTCAGACATTACAAAGTTTCTGGTTGATGCCCCAAAGTGTATTGTTGCAATGTTGTGAACAAGGCTACCAACGTTATGCGTTGTAAGTGGGATATAATATAATGAGGCAAGGTCTGCAATCTTCTGACAACCAGTAAAACCACCAGCAAATACAATATCAGGTTGTATGACATCAACTGCCTCATTTACAATAAAGGGCAAGAATTCCTTAGCTAGCTCCAGTTTTTCGCCTGTTTCAATACGAACTGGAGAAGCATGTTTTAGGGCTTTCCAGCTATCAGAATATGCTACGGGCATGGCATCTTCTATCCACAAGGGATTACTAGATGCGACTGCTTGTGATAAACCTATCGCACTTGGTAAATCCCATTCATTGTGACAATGAATGATAAAGTCTATATCATTTCCCAATGCCTCACGACAGTTCTCAAAGCCTTCACGAATCAAGTTTAGTTCCGTTGCTGTCATCATTTGTGATGGACGACCCGGAGATAATTCTCTTTTAGGCGATTTATGATTTAGTATACCTTCAAAGCCTAATTTTATTGTATTCCAACCTTCTTTAGACTCTTTGAGTTTTTGCGACCAATCTTTACATGCAGATTTATCAAGCAAGTTTGTGCCTGTATTAATGTATAGTGATACCTCATCACGAAATCTACCAGAAAGTAATTTTGATATTGGACGATTTAGAACTTTTCCTGCTATATCCCACAAGGCAATATCAATTCCGCTTATTGTGGGAATACTTGCTCTGTATGGGTGCATCAAATTAATCATTCGATCAAACAACACCTGAATATCCATTGGGTCTTTCCCTATAAGTAGAGATTCCATATTTCGAATCTGCGCTCTTGCTATAGGTCCAGATACACCAGCTTCGCCAATTCCGCATATTCCTGCATCCGTCTCTACCTTTATTAAAGATTGACCTCCGGTATTTTTCATTTGCATAGCCTTGATCGCTGTAATACGAATTCGACCTTTTTCTGACTCCGAGAGAACCTCCAATGGTTTCATTAAGCCTCTCCTTATGTAAATTTAAGCAAAAATTTTAGATGCTTGCTCCATTTTTGAGATCACATCTACCTCAAAAGGACAGCGCTCCATACATGAACCGCATTGAACACAATCAGATGCGTTTTTAGGCATAGCAAGATATGCTGATTTTATCTCATTAGTCATGTTATTTTGAGCTATCTCAAAAAGCCTTATTGTTTGACCAATATCAATCTCCGATGGACATGGTAAGCAGTGATTACAATAGACACACTCACCCGTAATATATTGCTGAAAATCATTTATAATATCAGAAAAGTCTTTTTCTTCATCAGTGGCATCAAAATATGCAAGTGCTTCATGTAATTCCTGAACAGTCCTACACCCCGGAACTACATTAGATACGCCAACCTGAGATAATGTATAGGAAAGACACTTTATAGGTGTTATTTGCTTTTTCTTTTCCATTTCAGCTTTGGGTCCGCCTGTTTGCCAATGCTCTAAAGACATTAACTTATCATGTTGCAAAAGCTTTCCACCAGCATAGGGCTTCATAGCAACCAAAGCAACATCATATTTGACACAAGCATTGAGCAAATCCTTTTTGCCGGGAGTGACATTGCCAACTAAGCTTATTGGAAACATCAGTATATCAATAAATCCACTCTCAACTGCCTGCTTTGCTGTTGATACAGTATGCCCGCTGAAAGCAATATATTTTGCTTTACCCTCTTCGACATAGCGTTGCGCAGTCTCAAGGAATCCATCATTCATCACAATATCATAATCTTCTTGTCCATCGCTGTTATGAATATATAAAACGTCAACATAATCGGTATTATAACGAATAAGAAAATCCTCAAAGAATTTTTTTGCAGTATTTAAATCTCTGGTTTTATTATATTGACCGTCCTCATGAATAGACCCTAGATGACTTGCAAGCATCGCTTTATCTCTATAGCCCTTGAAAGCAAAACCCATGTTGTCACGAAATTCTGGTTGAGCAAAAAATAAATCAAAATAGTTGATTCCCTGCGCAAGTGCTTCATGTATTACAGCAACGACATCTTCACGAGGAATATTAATAAGGTATTCTGTTCCTAGACTTATTGCGCTGACATCTACGCCTGTCCTTCCCAATTTCCGATATTGCATTTGTCTTCTCCTTATGCCCACCACATCGCACCAAGTTTTTCTTTTAGGATAATTTCTTTCAAAAATGTTACAGCTTTCATTAATCCCTCATTAGCAGACATTAAGCTGTCTTCATGTTCAATGCTTAGAACGCCGTCATAGCCGACCATCCTTAATGTGCTGACAAAATCTTTCCAGAATGAATAATCATGCCCATATCCAACGGTTCGGAATATCCAAGATCTGTTTATTTCATCGCTATAATGCTTTGTATCAAGAACGCCATTTACTGGTGCGTTATATGGGCAAACTTTTGTATCTTTTGCGTGTATATGGAATATTGCCTTGCCTAATTTCCTAATGCTTGCCAATGGATCGATCCCTTGCCAAAATAAGTGGCTTGGATCAAAGTTTGCGCCGATCTGATCTCCAGCAATAGAGCGTAATTTTAATAAAGTTTCTGTATTATATACAACAAATCCGGGGTGCATCTCCAAAGCCATCTTTACATTATGCTCTTTTAGAAAATCATTTTCTTCTTTCCAGAAAGGTATGACTTTCTTTTCCCATTGCCATTCGAGTATTTCTAGGAAGTCAGGAGGCCAAGGGCATGTAACCCAGTTAGGATATTTTGCAGTTTCACAATCACCCGGACAGCCTGAAAAGCCATTTACAACACCAACACCTAGTTTTTCAGCCAAGAGAATAGCCTTATGTTGCGCATCAATGTTTTTTTGTGCGATCTCTTTGTTTGGATGAACAGGATTGCCATGACAGCTTAATGAACTTATTTCTAACTCAAAACTATCTATTAGCTTTTTGAATTTGTCAAATTCTTTATCATCATTAAGCAAAATATCTGGATTGCAATGCGCTGTTGGGGCAAAATTTCCTGCGCCAAGCTCAATCGCCTCAAGTCCAGCGTTCTTTAAATATTCTAAGACTTTTTCAAGAGGTTGATCGCTAAACAATGCTGTTAATACTCCGAGTTTCATTTTACTTTTCCTCCAAATTCATTTTAAAAAATGTGTTTTCAGATATAAAAAGCGCAAAAGCATAGTTATTAAACAATATAGATTTATCCAATTTTTAGACAATTGCATTAGCACGCTTTATTGGTATAGGTTCGCCTTCGTATTTTTGGTATGCTTCTGTTATAAGATATGCACGCTGAAGGCAGACAGTATCTTTTGTTGCCATTATTTCATCTCTAATTTTCTGAATGAATTCTCTCATATTGTTTTATCCTATTGGAATTAGTCACCTTGCCAAAATTACATACGGACAGATATTCCCTTATTAGCAAGGAATTCCTTTGCTTCTGCAATTGTATGTATCCCAAAATGAAACACAGAAGCTACAAGAACAGCATCAGCCTTGCCATCAACAACTGCTTCGTATAGATGTTCAAGCGTTCCAGCCCCTCCTGATGCTATAACTGGCAGTCTGACAGCATCAGCTATTGCCCTTGTCATAGGTATATCATAGCCATTTTGAGTGCCATCAGTGTCCATGCTTGTTGGAAGTATCTCACCTGCACCAAGTTGCTCAACTTTCTTTGCCCATTCAACAGCGTCGATGCCTACTCCTTCTCTTCCGCCTCTTACCATTACCTCAAAACCTGAAGGCAATTTATCGGATTTGCTTGTATCTATTGCAACGACAATACATTTGCTTCCAAATTTCTTGGAGGCTTCTTCTATAAGACTGGGATTTCTTACACCAGCAGTATTTATAGATACCTTTGAAGCCCCTGCATCCAAAAGTGCTTCTATATCTTGGACAGAGCCTATTCCTCCACCGACAGCAAGCGGAACAGTTATGCCTTTTGCGGTTCTTCTAACAACCTCTACCATTGTTTTTCGTTTCTCAACTGTTGCGGTAATATCCAAGAATACAATCTCATCAGCCCCTTCGGAAGCATACTTTGCACCAATCTCCGCTGGATCGCCAACATCTTTTAAATCAACAAAATGCACTCCTTTTACAAGCCTACCATCTTTTACATCCAGACAAGGTATTATTCTTATGTAATCTGACATTTTTTTCTCCTATTTATAGCAATGGAACTTAATTTACTTGCTCATTTTCTATTAATTTACTATCATATAATAGAATTACAACTGATTATATCTTACTAATACGACTTTTTCAGTTTGCAATAGATAACGATAAAAAGAGATTCTTCAATATGTTCAAAATGACATTTTTGTCACCATGAACGATGAGAAAGGTCTTTCTTATGTCATAGTTGAAAAAGTCATGTTACTAACTTAATGTTATCAAATTATGCAAAATAATCAAGAAAATAAAATAACCAACATAGATATTGAAATCAAAAAAATCAAAACTTTCAATGACGAATCAGAAATAATAAATAAGATCATTTTTGGTGACTGTCTGGAAGTAATGAAAAAAATCAAAGATGAAACTTTTGACATGATCTTTGCTGACCCGCCCTATAACATGCAATTGCAGAATGAGTTATACAGACCAAATAATACAAAAGTTGATGCTGTTGATGATGAATGGGATCAATTCAATAGTTTTGAACATTATGACGAATTCACAAGGGCATGGTTAAAAGAAGCAAAGAGGCTTCTAAAGAAAAACGGAACTATTTGGGTTATTGACTCTTATCATAATATTTTTCGTGTAGGAAGCATTATGCAAGATATTGGTTATTGGATTCTGAATGATATTCATTGGATAAAGTCAAATCCAATGCCAAATTTTAAGGGTGTAAGATTTACAAATGCAACAGAGACTTTAATTTGGGCAGTCAAAGACAAAAAAGTAAAAGATTACACCTTCAATTACGAAGAAATGAAAAAACATAATGACGGCAAACAAATGAGAAACGATTGGTATTTTAGCATTTGCAATGGTTTTGAAAGGCTAAAAGATGAAAAAGGCATAAAGGTTCATTCAACTCAAAAGCCCCTTCCTTTGCTTGAGAGGATTATCCTTGCCTCAACTAATAGAGATGATTTAGTTTTTGATCCATTCAGTGGAACTTGCACGACTGCTGTTGCTTCATATAAACATGGAAGAAGATTTACAATGGTTGAAAAAGACGAAAACTATATTAATTGGGCTTTGAAAAGATTTGATAATTTTCAAAATCAATTAATTTGACAGTTCATTATGGCTTTGCTATACTTTAGGTGATTTTTTTTATATTTTATTGACCGAATTTAAAGCAAAAAACATGAGCAAAGACCATGAGAATCAATATAAAACCACGTGCCGAAGTCGCTGTTAGACCAGAACTCAAAATATCTCGCCCTCCAGATGATTATATTGACATACTCACTAAAAGTGAAGCAGAATTGCGAAAATATATCGTTGAAATTGAGTCTAGTCCAGCATTTAATAAGATGCTTAGTAATGGCATAGTTAAAAAAGTCGGATTTAGAGGGCGCATACCAAGCCATATATATCAAGAGTTCCAAGACCGAGAATTTATGGATTTTCTGAAAAAATATGAAGTGTCAGAAAAATTCGGCTGGGAAACTGATTTCTTTGATAAAAAAGCAATTAGAAATATTGCTCAATTATCACAGAAATATTCTATTCCAAAGGGTGATCTTGCTAAAGCTTTGGAATATTGCAAAAACCTCCAATTATCTTGGCAAGGCATGGAAAAAGAAGATTTTACATCATTTATCAGCCTTGATGACACTGAAAGATTCCATCAGATAGAGGATACAAAAAGTGTCATAGAATCTGATAGGACTGTATCGGAATTGGCAGATATTATTGAAAGATATGAAATATCTGAGCAAGATTTCATTGAGTATTTTTTATCTGGAAGCTTTGAGCCTTTTGATATTGCGCGTGATCTTGACCTTGATTTGAATTGCGTAGAAGAAATAATTGACCTTGTTGATAGAGTTAATATTATTAATTCAATGCAGGTAAATGTTGTTGATAGACAGCAATCCATTGTGAAAAAAGATACAAAGCCTATTGCTGTTATCAAAAGGCTAAATAATCCACCAAGAGCAGAAATACAAATAGATGCTGATGAAGAATATAGCTGTCGTTATAATATTGAGAAAAACAGTCATATTAGCGATGATGAACAAGCCCTAATTGATAAATTGAAAATGATTAATCAGCGCAGATCACTGGTTTTTAAGATAATCCGATTCATTTACAAATATCAATATATGTATTTTGTAAGTATGAATCCATGCCATCTCAAGCCACTTAGCCAAGCTCAAATCGCAAGAGAAATGGGTGAGCATGAGTCAACCATTAGTAGAATATTGCGTCATAAATATATTGAAACTGATGAAGGAATTGTTTCATTTAAGTTTTTTTGTCAAAATAAAGGTGAGATTATCGCAAGAATAATCAATATTCGTGAAAAAAAAGCAATAGATTCTGGTGAGAGAAATAAGCCTTTTAGCGATGCAGAAATTGCGGATATTTTGGAGAAGGAATATGGCATAAAAGTAAGCCGTAGAACGGTTACATATTATAGAAATAAGGCTAATAATTCACCAAAATATTATATGCGAAAAAAGATGATTAAAAAGGAAAATAAAGGCAAATAAAACCTATGAGAAAGCAAGATTTAAGAGATATAGAAACAACAGAGTCAAAAGAGATTCATGCTCAAGAAGGTAGATCAGGTAGCCCCGAAGCAAGAGATCAATGTCGACTTGGCAATCTATATGCTCAATCAATGGTCTATGAATATGCTATTGAGGCATATAGGCGCGCAATCCAGCTTGATCCAGAATATTCTACTGCCTATCATAATTTGGGTGCGGTTTATTATAAGATGGGGCTTTTTGATGAGGCACAAAACGAACTAGAAAAAGCAATCAAAATACGTCCAGATGTTCCTTTGTTTCATTATACACTTGGGCTTGTATTTAAAGATGATAAAAGGATAAATGATTGTATTGAAAGCTTTAATAAAGCGATCTCACTTGATCCAAATTATTTGGATGCTATTTATAGAAGAGGCGCATCATATTTTTATCTTGGTGAGTATGAAAAAGCGTGTTTTGATCTTGAAAAGATAGTCGATATTGATCCGTTATTTCGTGATGCGTTATATAATCTTGGAGTTGTTTATATATCATTAAAAAGATGGGAAGATGCCCGCAGGACATTTGAACGTCAACTCGAATTTAATCCAAACGATTCTGATGCTATATATTATTTGGCATTGATTCATACAGAATTTGATGACAATAATGAGCAGGCAATAAGGAGATTTCAAGAAGTATTAGAGTTAACACCTGATCATTTAAATGCTAAATTTCAT
>CAZMCH010000005.1:0-26171 GCA_964564735.1 uncultured bacterium | reverse complement strand
GCATTGATATATGCAAGAAAGAGATATAAAGAACCAGAATTACGTCAAAATGCAATAGCTCAATTGCTTGAACTTGTTGATATATATGAGGAATTTCAGGATTTTGATGATATACATAATGTCTATTTTTTACTTGGTAGCATATATGATGATAATCCTGAGGATACAGAACTAGCAATTACTGCCTATGAGATGGGCTTGATTTTAGCTGATTGGTCTGCGGAAGCACACAATAATCTTGGGGTGTTATATTCTAATAAACAATTGATAGACAAGGCTGTTCGGGAGTTCCGAGAAGCAATCAAACTTGATCCTGATTATGCAAGCCCATATTATAATCTGGCAAAGATATACTTTTATCAAAGAAATGAGGAAATATTAAGAGATTTTCAGCGATGGATAGAAGATGAATCGGGAGAATCTGCAAAGATATTGTTTAACTTATCAATAGCATTAATGGATGTTGGACGTGCAGAGGCATGTGAAAGCATTTATTCAAAAGCCCACGCAATAAAAAATCTTATTGGTGTTGCAGGCTCAAAATTAAGGCGAGTATGTCGAGAATCAGATTTTGGTGTATCAGAAAAGCTTCAGGAAGTTTTAACAGATCAAGAAAAATGCTATAACGAAATGGTTAATCTTCTTGGTGCGCTTAGGCATGAAAGCCTTGTTTTAGATTTAGTTGATGTTAATGTGATATTGATGTCCGTAATTTCACAAATAGGTTTTAGGAGTGATAATTCTCAAAATCAGCTAAATCATGGCAATATTATTTGCTATACAGACCTAGACAGTAGTTTACCAAAAGTTAAGGGTGATGCCAGAAGGCTTAAAGATGCTTTTAATAATATTGTAATAAATTCAATGGAAGCCATAAAAAACGAAGGAAGTATTTTCTTATCTACCCGATATCTTGATTCAACATCAGAAGCAGAGATCATATTTAAGGATACAGGTATTGGTATCGCCCATAAAGATATTGATAACATATTTAAACCCGGATATACAACAAAAGAACGTGGCAGTGGTTTTGGTTTAAGTATAGTAAATAGGATAATTAGAGACCATAGAGGTAATATACACGTATCCAGCCAAGAAAATGAAGGAACAGAGATTAGCATCCATATCCCTGTCAATCTTGAATTGGCACCTATACAAACAAGCCTTCGTATGAGACCTGTCATATATGAAGACCCTAGCAAGCTAATCTCTACAGAAGTTGATCAAATCGTTGAGGCATAAAACGTTTGGGAAATTTGATAAATGATAAAAACATCATTTTGTATAGCCATTATTATATTTTCGTTTGCATTTATTTCATATGGCGCGCCACCAAATCCAAAACTATTTTTTGGTAAGATGGAAGATGGTAGTTTTGCGCCCAAAATGAATATTACAAATATAAATGCAATGCAAATGCTTGATCCTGATATGATAAGAAAAGATTATGTTAGGCAAGACGACGGTATAGAATATATCCTTGCCATCAGAATTGATTTTTCAGACCAGCTGGGGAAGAAACCTGCATCTGTTTTTAATCAAGCCCTGTTTGGCAAAGAGGGAACATCGATGTATTTATATTTCAATGAAGTTTCTTACGGACAAATGCAGATTCAATCAGGTTATCTTGGGGGTGTTGTTCCTGATGGTGATCGCTGGTATCGTGCAAAAAACAAAATGACGTATTATGGTGCTGGCAATATAATGACCGAGAGATACAGAGAATTAGTTGAAGAAGCATGCACGATGGCGGATGCAGAAGTTGATTTTTCAAGATATGATAGAGATGGCGATGGATATGTTGATCATCTGATGATCATACATTCTGGCAATGATGAAGCTTCGACTGGCATATCTGGTGATATATGGTCTGCGGCTGTTACTGGAATTGCTGGTGAATACGATGGAACAAAGATAATGTCTGCAATAATTGTTGCAGAGGATCCGTCTGAGGAATATCTAAATATTGGTATATTCTGCCATGAATTTTTCCATGAATTTGGTGCTCCCGATCTTTACGCATGGGATTATCCTGTTGGTTTTTGGTGTCTGATGGGTATGTTTGGACCTTATCTTGATAATGGACAGCATCCAAGCCATATATGTAGCTATCTAAAATGGGATTTTGATGCAGATAAATCAAATGGTATAAGGGGATGGCTTGAACCTATTGAAATCAAAGAACAGGGAACATATTTTGTTGATAGTCTTGGATTGCCCAAAGGCAAAAGGTCATATAAAATTGATATGCCTCATAAATTTGGCAGGGAATATTTTATTATAGAAAATAGAAATACAAAGGCTGGGACTATATATGATACGTTTCTTCCCGAATCTGGAATAATAATATGGCATATAGATGAGAATCAACCCAGTTCATTCAGTTATCCACATAGGGCTTGGGTTGAGGATCCAAGCGATCCAGATCGGTCATCTGCTAGAAAAGCAACTTCCGGTGCAGGATTTTCATTAGAAGATAAGCAAACGTCATTTACTCCTACAACGTATCCAAACAGCAATGCTAATGATGGTTCTTATAGTGGAATTATAATAACTGATATAGGTTCAATAGGCTTATCAATGCCATTTAGCCTTTTCTTTGATGATAGTTACGAGCCAAATAACAGCATTTCAGAAGCCTTTGGTCCTTTGGTGATTAAAAAGCAATATACGTCATTTCTAAAAAATCAAGAAGATATTGACTTTTATCTAATACAAACAAAACCACAAAATTTGATTACAATCTATCTTGATGGATTAGTGGATGTTGGGGAATATATGATATATGTCTTTGATTCTCATGGTGCGGTTGTGCAAGTTAATCAAAAAATCTCTCAATCATCTATGATTATTGATTTTAATAGCAATAAAGGCGGAAATTATTATATTTCTATATCATCAAATAACTCCTATAATTTTGTCAAGCCATATTCCATCATGTATGATTCGATAGCTTCTGACCTTGCCCCTGAAATGATAAGAATAACAAAAGTTTATCCCAATCCTGGTCCTGATAAAGATGGTTATATTAATATTGAATATAAACTTTTTTCACTAATAGATAAGCTTACATTTAATCTTTATACAATAAATGGGAATTTGGTTTATAGCAATTTAATAGAGGTTGTTACATCTAGCGATAAAATGTTATTACCAATAAGAGATACTAACCTTGCAAGCGGTGTATATATTTATGAAATAAAGGCTGAATTGGCTGACGAAATAAAAGTAAAAACAGGCAAAATAGCCATAATACGTTAGTCTTTTAGAATTATAGACAACTTATCAAAAAAATAAGGAGAGAAAAATGAGTTCGCTTGATCCACTTGCAGTCGAATTAAACACAATAATAAAAAAGAACGATGAAAATCTTTTTAATATGCTTTCTAAATTTGGGCAACGCATATTTTTTCCAAAGGGCATATTGAGTCAAAGTGCAGAGGCAAACGCACAAGCCAAAAAGACAAATGCAACAATAGGCATCGCTACCGAAAAAGGAACACCAATATATTTAGAGTCAATAAATAAGCATATAAGTGACTTACCACCAAAAGACTCATATAATTATGCCCCTGCGCCCGGTAAACCTGAGCTAAGGACAATGTGGAAGAAAAAGATTATAGATGATAATCCGTCTCTTGTTGGTAAAAGCATAAGTAATCCTATCGTTACAAATGGCTTGACACATGGATTAAATATAGTGGGTGACTTGTTTGTTGATCCTGATGATGTAGTTATTGTTGCTGATAAAGTTTGGGATAATTATCCATTGATATATGGAACTCGTTGCGGTGCTGAAATTGTTATGTATTCGCTATACAATAACAACGGCGGATTCAATATAGAAGACTTCCGAAATGTAATGCTAAATACTGCAAAATACAGAAACAAAATAATCACAATCCTGAATTTTCCAAACAACCCAACAGGCTATACTGTAACCAAAGAAGAAGCAAACAAAATAGCTGAAGTGATCAAAGAGACAGCAGAATCAGGATGCAATATCATTGCTGTTTGTGATGACGCCTATTTTGGTTTATTCTATGATGATGAAGCCATAAAGGAATCAATATCAGGTTATATAGCAGGTATTCATCCAAAAGTGCTGACAATAAAGATAGATGGGGCATCAAAAGAACAATATGCTTGGGGATTTAGAATAGGTTTTATATCATTTGCCCTTGGTAATCCTATAAATGATGAGCCAATATATAATGCACTTGAGAGAAAAGTAATGGGCTGTATTAGAAGCACAATATCAAATTGCTCGAATCTATCACAAACATTGGTAATAGAAGCTTTAAGATCGCCCAATTATGAAAAAGAAAGGGCAGATAAAGCAGAAATCCTTAGGTCTCGTGCTATGAAAGTTTATGAAGTGCTAAAAGATAGTAAATATAATGACGCATGGAATGTCCATCCATTCAATTCAGGCTATTTCATGTGCCTTCAGATTAAATCTGTCGATCCAGAGGAATTAAGAGTTCATCTTCTTAAAAAATATGGTGTTGGTGTTATAGCTATCGGTGGACAAGATATTAGAGTAGCTTTTTCATCAGTTGAGGAAAGCGATATACAGGAATTGTTTGATACAATATATAATGCGGTTATGGATTTTATTCCCTTCTAATCCTATATAAATGTTAATGTTAGTCAGCTCTGCTCAGGTCTTGTCAAGGTTAGACTCATCTTAGACATTTCATAGTTGATACAGATTAATGTATTGTGTTAGAATAGCGAAGATTGGATTTATGCAATGAATCAGGCGTTCATCGTGGGTAACTCATGTTATACCTGACCAACCCAGAGATGAGCAGAATCATGGAGGAACAATACATGGGTGAGTCATTATCAAACCTGCTGATCGGCTGGGCGTCGCGTGATATTACACCCACCGGTAAAGTATCACTGTGTGGTCAATTCCACATTCGAATAACCGAAGAGATACATGATCCACTGACCGTCACAGCGTTGGCGCTGGAGTCAGATGACAAGAATGAGCAAGCTATCATTGTATCAATAGATGCGGTTGCGGTGGCTCAGTGTGTAATTGACGGTTGCCGCGATCGCCTTTCCAATATCCTACCAGAATTCAGACCGAATATGTTGTTAATCTCCGCCACTCATACGCATACAGCACCAGACCAACCGAGACCCTTCACCGACTTTGGACGCCCAAAGATGGCTGATGACGTTATGACAAAGGAAGCGTATGCCGATCTACTTATTGAGAAGATCAGCGAAGCGGCTGTTGAGGCATGGAATAAACGAACAGCGGGTTCGTTAAGTTGGGGCAGGGGTTACGCCGTAATCGGATTCAACCGACGGGTTGCATACTTCGATGGCTCTACGAGAATGTATGGCAGTACAGACACAACCGACTTCTCACATATCGAGGGACATGAAGACCACGCTGTTGAATTGCTTTTCACCTATGACCCGAACCATACCTTGACAGGCATGATCGTAAATGTGCCTTGCCCATCCCAATGCACTGAGATATCCTACTTCGTGTCTGCCGACTACTGGCATGAAACACGAGAGGAGATTCGCAGTCGTCTTGGCGCGCATATACACATTCTACCACAATGTTCCGCATCGGGAGACCTTTCACCGCATACGCTACTGAATACTCGCGCTGACAGTCGGATGTTGCGTCTGAAAGGATATGGCGAGGATTATCGTATGGGCAGACGACGCGACATAGCAAATAGGCTGGCAACACTCATTGACGAAGTGCTATTGCTTACGTCAACAGATATTTGTGACAGCGTCCAATTCAGGCATAGGAATATTTCTCTTGATCTCCCCCGCCGTCGCGCTACTGAAGCCGATTTCGCAGATGCTCAGAAACAGGTGGCTCTCGCAGAAGAGCGATTGGCTTTACTAGAGTCTTCGGACCCTATGTCTCTCGAATATTCAAGTGCGTTTGCCTCCCGCAGTTTTTACCAACAAGTCATTGATCTTTATCATGCCCAACAGCGCGGAGAATGCCTATCGCTTCCGATTGAACTGCACGTTTTGCGAATAGGCGAAATCGCAATGTGTTCAAATCGCTTTGAATACTACCTTGACTACGGAGACCGAATTAAAGGTCGTAGTAAGGCTCTTCAGACGTTTGTAGTTCAACTCGCTGGAGATGCGACATACCTTCCCACAGAGCGTTCCATACATGGCGGTAGCTATGGAGCCTTCATTGCTGGCACTGCGGTCGGTCCTGATGGCGGACAGCAGACCGTTGATGTTACTGTGTCTGCGATCAATGAGTTCTTTAGTAGTGTATAATTATTTGTGTAAGTTTCCTCCTTGTGATAAAATAAATGCTATTGGGTATATGGTTAGGTGACTTTATAGTTTATCACAAAAATAAAAAAGAAAATATAATGCTGATAACAAAAGATAACGCAAATTGATATAATTTATGGAGGTAATATAAAATGTTAAAAACTAAAACATATTTGGTGATCCTGATTTTCTTTGTATTATCCGTAATATCAAATGCCAAAGTGCTTTTTGTTGATGATTTTGAGGTTGATAAATTGGGTGCTGAACCATCGAATTGGGAGCGCATTGATTTTGCTGCTGGTAATTCAATAATAACGATTCAAGAAGACCCAACAGATAAAAATAATAAAGTGGCAAAAACCGTAGGTATTGGACTTTATATACCAGTTGTTAATGGTAGAGAAAATTGGAAAGATTATGTCTGGGATTTTGATTGGATGTGGGAAAACGATAGTTATGTAGGAACTATATATAGAGTTGAGGGTGCGGAAGCCCACTATCATGGTAGCAGGCGTCAGGGAGCTTCAGAGATACACATCTATACACGCAACGCCGGTAATTGGGCAAATATAGCTTCTGGAAAATATCCTAATGAAAATAACGTTTGGTATAGCCATCGTTTGATTATGAAAGGCAGTAAACATGAGATATATCTCAAAAAGCGAGATGATGCTACTCCTTTTGAGAATATGAAGCCTGTTGTAGAAACTAATGATAATACATTTAAGAGCGGACCTGTCGGTATGATGGGTATTACTTCTGGTGTAAGTTATTTTGACAACATGGTTGTAGGAGAAACTATTGATGACATTTATAGAGCTAAATCAGTAGAACGCAATAGCAAATTGGCTACAACATGGAGCAAAATAAGAAACTAACGACTTGTGCTAATTGTTTTTGTAAGCCAAGATTCTAACTTGGTTTTTCGAAAAGCCAGCCTAAAAGACTGGGCTACAAAGTGCGGTCAATACTTGATCTGCAGGAATTGGTGGTCAATCAAATTAGTTTTTATTTATAGATTTTTTGAATATCCCTCTAAATCTCCGAAGTAGCGACATATTTGTCAAAACATTATATTTTATATATCACTCCATTCGGAGTTTTATGTTTTTTTGATTGCTATTTCTATAAATATTTTGTCCCTTCGGGACTTATTAAATGTGATTTCACATCAAAAATCCATCATATTCTTCATAAGTTGATACATATTGGGCGTATTGCTAATACGCCCCTACAGAAATGGAGACCTTAATGTTCGTAAATACAAGTAGATAATGAATATTCCCAATCATCTTAAAGATGATAGTGCGATTTGGCTTTTATCCAATACATATTAAACAATGTCGTAATATTCATAATTTTTCAGGTAAAAAAATGAATATATTATCACTAAAAGACATAAAAAGTATTTTATTAATAAGATTCGGCTCTTTGGGAGATGTCGTTTTGACTACACCTGTAATAGATGCAATTCGAAAAGCCTACCCCAAAGCCTATATTGCAATGCTTGTAGGAAATAAATCTGCTGACGTAGTATCCGCAGATCCTCGCCTTGATGAAATTATAATTTTTAATCGAGATGCCAAAGGCATGAAAGGCTTTGAGGAGACGCGAAAAGTCAAAGACTTGCTCAAAGAAAGAAAATTTGATGTCAGTATTGATATGCAAAGAAAATTCCGATCCGCTTATATGGCATATAAAGGCAAGGTTAAATGTCGAATCGGATACCATCAACCAAACGGCTTTTTATGTGATATAAAAATACCTGACAAAGTCAATAAACATGCTATTGATCGTAACCTAGACCTTGTAAAACCTTTAGGAATAGAGGATGCTATAAGAGAACCAAAGATGTTTATTTCTGATAAAGATAGAGAATTTGCTATTGATAGGCTTGAAAAGAAGGGATTAACTCCAGATGAAAAGATATTAGGCATTTTTCCGGGTGCAGGATGGCGACCTAGATGCTGGCTACCTGATAGATTCGCTCAAATAGGTGATCTTGCTATTAAAAATCACAATGCAAAAGTAATAATCTTTGGTGGACCAAATGAGGACGATATTGTTAATAACATCACCCAAAATATGAAATCACAGCCTATCTTGATGAATGAAAAAGTTACACTCCGTCAATTAGCAGGCATAATTGAAAGATGCGATGTCCTACTAAGCAATGATACGGGACCAATGCATATATCTACCGCAATGGGAACAAAAACTGTTGCTCTATTTGGTCCCGGGAATCATATAAAATTTCAGCCCTTTGGGGAAAAACATGCGATAATAAGACATGATGTCCCTTGCTCACCATGCAAACAGTTTACAAATAAATGCAAAGACAATATCTGTATGAAGCTAATTACTGTTGATGAAGTTTGGGAGGCTGTTAATCAAAAGCTAATATAATATGAAAAACATACTAATAATGCACACAGGTGGTTGGATAGGCGATATGGTATTGCTTACACCAGCATTACGAGCATTGAAAAATAAATTTTCCGATTGCCGAATGACAATGCTTTTACGTCCATTAGTCTATGAGCTAATGGATCGTCATCCCTATCTTGATGAAATAATTACCTATGATAAACATGCTAGTCAAAGTATGAATACAATCATAAAGCAACTAAAATCAAAAGCTTTTGATATGGCAATAATCCTTCATCCCAATTCTGTAAGTAGTTCAATTATTGCTTATTTTGCACATATACCAGAGCGAATAGGCTTGAAACTCACAGGAAATAGCTTTTTTTTAACAACAAAGGTAAATCGCAAACAAAATATTCATGAAGTCCAGAGATACCTTAATATAATATCATCAGTTGCAGGAACAAACCTCTCTGATAAGCTGGAATTTTGGGGCATTAGACAAGAAGATGAAGACTTTGCCAAAAGCAAAATATCTAGACTCAATGGGAAAATAGCAGGCATAAATATTTCAACAACATGGCAAACAAAGCGATGGAAAATAGAGAAATTTGCATATTTAACAGAGATTTTATATAATCAATTGGGCATAAAAAGTATTCTAACAGGTGGTAAGTCTGATGTCTCAATTGGACAGAAGATAATGGAAATTGCCTCAAATTCAGGTGAATATATAATCAATCAAACAGGTAGAACAACATTATGGGAGTTAGGTGCAATAATAAAGCATTGTGATTACTATATAACTTGTGATAGTGGACCGATGCACATATCGTCTGCACTAGAAACTCCGACAATTGCCTTATTTGGTCCTACTGATCCAATACATCATAGACCTTATGGTGAAAGAAATATTGTTATAAAAAAAGATATTGAATGCTCTCCATGCTATAAACGTGAATGTAAAAAAGGCATACTTTGCATGGAATCAATTAATGTTGATGATGTTATAGATGCTTTATGTTTATTAATGAGATAAAAAATGTGTATTTATGAGAGGTATAACAATGGAAACAAAGTTTCTTAGAGAAAAATTGCTTGAATGTCTTGGCGGTGAGTGGCCAGAACCTTGTGATTTAAAACCCGCTATTCGTGAAATTATACAAAAGGACGGTTATCGCATTGAGTCATTAACCTATGAGGTTGAGCCGAATGATCGTGTTCCCGCATTACTGCTTGTGCCTGATGGGATTGATATAAATAATCCAGCCCCAGCGGTTGCTATCTGGCATCAACATAACGGTCAATATCATTTAGGAAAAAGCGAACCCGGTGGACTTGCTGGTGCCCCCATGCACCATACAGGCGTTGCTCTTGCAAAAGAAGGTTATGTTGTGCTTTGTCCTGATGCACTCTGTTTCGAAGAAAGGCAAAGTAAATATCTTGACGGTGGGAATTATGAACGCTTTGAGTTTCTGCGTTATGTTGTTTCAGGTAAGTGTATGGCTTGGAAAAACATACTTGATATGAGACGTGCAATAGATTATCTTTGTTCAAGAGCAGAAGTTAAGGCAAACAAAATCGGCTGTTATGGTCACTCAATGGGATCAACGCATACATGGCTTGTTGGTCCGTGGGAATCCAGAATAATTTGTCTTGTGGGCAATTGTTGCTTGCCGACATATTCCGCAATTCATCGCACTCACTTGCTACATTGTTTTCCTAACTTTATACCGGGATGGTTTCAATATGGTGATACGCCAGATATTGCAGGTTTGATCGCCCCAAGAGCCTTGCATTTGAATTTCGGCGAACTTGATAATGGAAGCCCGATCCCAGAAGTAAAGGAAGGAATAAAAACCATTGCAGAAGCATATAAAAAAGCTGGTGCAGAAGATAAATTTAGCTGGTATATTGAAGAAGGTTCAGGTCATATTTTATCAGATGAGATGTGGCGTATTGCAAAGAATTGGTTTAATAAGCACTTAAAATGATTTTTAACCGCCTATAAGTGCAATATGGAAAATAACTAATGAATAAACCACCAAAAAATAATATACAAGAAAGGGTCGAGAAATTTAAGGAAAATTTCCTACGTATCAAAGATGAGATAAGCAAG
Organism: uncultured bacterium; assembly: GCA_964564735.1. Taxonomy (GTDB): domain Bacteria; phylum Poribacteria; class DTPJ01; order DTPJ01; family DTPJ01; genus CAZMCH01. The sequence goes on along the minus strand of CAZMCH010000005.1, from coordinate 15,400 downwards.
GTTATTGTCGGTCAGCAAGAAATAATTGAAGGCGTTTTGATATGCCTATTTGCTAATGGTCATGTATTGCTTGAGGGCTTGCCCGGGTTAGGAAAGACACTTACTATAAAGACAATGAGTGATGCCCTTGATCTTTCATTCTCAAGAATACAATTCACACCCGATCTTATGCCTGCTGACATTATAGGCACAAACATTGTCATTGAAAATGAAGAAGGAAGAAAAGAATTTCAATTCCAAAAAGGTCCTTTATTTGCAAATGTTGTCCTTGCAGACGAAATAAACAGGGCAACCCCAAAAACTCAATCTGCCATGCTAGAAGCAATGCAAGAACATACTGTCAGTGTTGCAGGAAAGACATATCCTTTACAAGAACCTTTCTTTGTCCTTGCGACACAGAATCCAATTGAAATGGAAGGCACTTTTCCATTACCAGAAGCACAATTAGATAGGTTCTTATTCAAGCTAAAAGTAAAATATCCTACGATTGATGAGCTTTCTGCGATATTGGATAGAACCACTGTAAATGAGATACCAAAGGCAAATAAAGTCCTCGAATCAGAACAGATTATGGATATGAGATGGCTTATTCGTGAGGTAATGCTTGCTACACATGTTAGAGAACATGCGGTTAGACTCACTTTTGCGACACATCCCAAATCTGATTTATCATCTGAAATGGTCAACAAATATGTCAGATATGGATCAAGCCCAAGAGGCGCACAAGCCCTTATACTCGGTTCAAAAGTAATGGCTTTGCTAGAAGGTAGATATAACGTAGCCATAGAGGATATAAACAAAACAGCCTATCCAGCACTAAGACATAGAATGATATTGAACTTTGAGGGAGAAGCAGAAAACATTGATACAGATGATATAATCAAAGAGATTCTTGAGAAGGTGAATTCTGAAAATGCCGTCTGAAAATAAGCTAATCGACCCTGAATTAATGAAAATGCTGGAAAGACTAAATATAACCTCACGAAAGCTATTCCCCGGTGCGATGAAAGGCAAGCGTAGAAGTGTTAAACGTGGCAGTAGTGTTGAATTTGCTGATTATCGTGATTATCAGCCCGGTGATGATTTCAGATTCATTGATTGGAATATCTATGCACGTCTAAATAAGCTATTTCTTAAAACTTTCATGGAAGAAGAAAATATATATATCCATATTTTGCTTGATACAAGTCCTTCAATGAATTTCGGCACACCATCAAAGCTGGAATATGCAAAAATGTTATCATCTGCATTAGCATATATCGGACTTGTGAATCTTGATACGGTTGTATTGACAATATTTTCTGAAAATATCAACACTCTGAAACCAATGCGCGGGAAAGACCAGATATTTCCTATAATTGATTTTCTCAACAATATTCCAAATTCAATAAATTCCTCACAAGCTAGTTCAATTATGGGTGAGTGTATTCGAAAATATGCAATAAGAACCCATCATCGTGGCGTTGCTATTATTATATCGGATTTCCTTGTTCCTTCAAATGTCTATGAAACAGGATTAAAATCTCTTTTATATAAAAACTTTGATGTTAAGGTGATTCAGATATTGAGTGAAGATGAGTTAAATCCGAACTTATCAGGTGAGTTAAAGCTTCAGGATTCCGAGACAAATGAGACTAAGGAAGTAACAATTACTGATAGTATGCTTGCGAGATACCGTTTAAGATTAACTAAATTTTGTAATGATCTCAAAGAATTTTGCCTAATAAATAATTCTACCTATATACTTATTAACACAGCTTCGCAATTTGATGATCTTATATTACACTTACGGAAAGAGAATTTGTTTATTTGATAATGCGTGATGGCAAATTCATCGCCATTCACGCATTACGAATAAAGCCTTAACCTAATATCTTATCAACCTCAGCTTGATCTGAATCCATGATGTAAGGAATACCTGTGACTTTTGTGCATTCCTCTGTCAAAGAAACAGAGATTTTTATTGGTCTGTGAAAGAAATTAGTTTTTTATAAAAGCATGTTCGTTCGCCTGTATGACATGCGGGTCCTAATGGCTTTACCCTAAAAACTATTGCATCGCCATCACAATCATAAAGTATCTCTACGAGTTTTTGCACATTTCCAGAAGTTGCTCCTTTATGCCAGATTTCGTTCCTTGATGTGCTCCAAAAAACACTTTCTTCCAGTTCTATTGCTTTTTTTAGCGATTCTTCTGTGGAATAAGCAAGTGTGAGTATTTCGCCTGTATCTGCATCCTGAACTATCGTTGGAATTGTTCCTCCACGATGCTTAAAATCAAGGCTATCAAGCTGAATTTTTGGCATTAGTCATTCCCTTCGTATATTGATTTAAGCTTTTTCACCTTCAAGAGAACCAACTTCTAATTCAATGTCGGCGCGCTTGCCAACTTTGTCAACTCTGCCATCTCTGATCCAGAATATACGGTCAGAAACATCAAGCATTTTTAGATCATGAGTCGCAGAAATAATCGTAACACCATTTTCTATATTTAGGCGTTTCAACAATGCTATAATTTCACGTCCAGTATTAAGGTCAAGGTTACCAGTAGGCTCATCAGCAAGGACGATTGCGGGATCATTTGCCAATGCTCTTGCAATGGCAACACGCTGTTGCTGACCGCCTGAAAGTTCAAGAGGCTTATGCTGGATTCTGTCGCCTAGACCAACCATCGTAAGCAATTCAATGGCTTTTTCTATGCCTTCGTCTGTCGGAACGCCGGCAAATATCATAGGTAAGGTAACGTTTTCCAATGCGGTCATAACTGGAATAAGGTTGAACGACTGAAAAATATAGCCGATCTTTCTGCATCTCAGCCACGCTAGTTCATAGGCGTCAAGCTGTGCAATGTCAACTTCGTCAATATAAACACGTCCATCTGTCGGCTTATCCAATCCACCGATCATGTTAAAAAGCGTGCTTTTTCCTGAACCAGATGGACCCATGATGGATATATACTCGCCTCTCTGGATTTCAAGGTTAATGCCTCTAAGGGCTTCTACAATGACCGTCCCCATCACATATCTTTTTATAACATTTCTAACTCTAACTGTATTTTCTGCTGGCATGTTTAAAACTCCTTACTATATTTATTTTAAGAAAAATTATTCTCTAGCCATTTTGATTATAATATCTGGCTCTTTGGTGTCCATTGTGGGAATGAATCTTGCACATAAAAATCAACCTTCAGCAATGTCATTCCCGCGAAAGCGGGAATCTAGTATTTTCAATGCTTTTCTGGATTCCAGCCTCCGCTGGAATGACATATAGGGAGTTTGATTTTGTTATATGCTTGTTAGTGCAATTTTCGTTGTATCAACTAAATACATTATCTCCATTCCAAAGCCTTGTGTTGAAGCTCAACTGATGTGTATTTTCATTTTACAATTCCACTTTTTTATGAAACAAAAACCATCTTCTTTACAGAAGATTCTTGAATTCATCAATAGTCAAACCAGCATCTTTTATAATTCCAGCCATTGTAAAGGAGTTAATCGGATTTTCTCTTGGAATAGTAATAATTCTTTCTCCGTCAGTCATGGTTATATGTTTTCCCTGCCTTATAACCCAAAAGCCGACTCTCTTAAAAGCCTTTACCGCCCTTTGATGATTTATGCCTGACAGTTTAGGCATGACTTGCTATTTCCACATAACGGGATTCTTTATTTTTTGTCAATTCTTCAACAGCATCCAAATAATCAACAATAGCGTCTTTTATATTTTCCAAAGCTTCTTTTTCAGTTTTGCCCTGCGACCAACAGCCCGGCAGACCTGGGACCCAGACAGCATAACCTTCTTCCGTTTTTTCCAGATTCACTTTGTAAATCATATTTATTCTCTTAGCCCTTTCTAAATTCCAACTTTTACTGAAATGACATTCTTTTATGGCTAATCCTTCTTTTCTATAGCAAACCCTATTATTCCCCTTTTGCCAAGCATACGAAAATATTCCAATAATGATGTTTCTGCTTCTTTGTGTGTCAATTTGTATTTGTTGGCTAAGGCTTTAACTATCGTGTCTATTGTGTTATACCCATCACAGAGAGTCCAGACAAAAGAGCCAACCTCATCAAGAGCAATAACCCTTGAATTTGGAAGTCTAAATATCTTGGAGACAACCTTAACCCAAAGAACCTCTTTTTGAGGAACAGTAAGAGCAACTAAGTTATTTTCGGGATTCTGTTCCCATTTCACAAGCGTATTTCTAACCGGTCTGGACTTCAAAACGTCATCTCTTTTGAATTTTAGCCCGGATTTTTTTCTTGCTCTCTGCGCAATTAGACGACGTATGAAGTTCATTATGCTATTTCCTGTATATCATTATGGCAATTTATACTTGACGCCACTTGTGTTACTAATTCATCTGCGCCCTTCTTTGACATTGCGGTTACTATAAAAACTCTGTTTGATTCCTCACAATGCCAGAAATATGAAGCGATCTGCTTTCGTCTTAGGAGTTTATCAATGGCAAATAAAGGAGAAAAAGGGATTTTATCAATGAATCTTTTTGCCTGTCCTGTCATTTTAAGGCGATAATCTCTTTTTAAATCAGGTTCTTGCTGGCTTATCTCGTTAATAGAAAAACCATATTTTCGTAATTCTTTAGAATAATAAGACCGAAACCAAGATTCAAGATCAGCATTTTTTAGGATTACATCCGCAAGACCATATCGTTCAACATTGAGTGTTCGGCTACCATCTATAAAAGAAAAAGAAATATAGCCCGACATTAGCTTGCGTTTATCCATCTGGTATCTTCGGGGAACTTCAACAGATAAGTTATAAGCACTCCAGAGATTATTTTGCCCTTCTGGATGATCATGGACGGATTCAAATATTCTAATTGTGTCGGAAAGTATATTTTCTTTGAGGTAGCCCATCAATTGAATGACGACGACTCTTTTACATTCCTTACAATACCAGATAGCACCGTTGGCGCGGACATCAGTTTTCCAATTATAGAAAATTACATCCCTATTTTTGAAGAAATCTTCAGTCTTGATAAGGTCAACATCCCGTTTTATTTTTAGCCCGTCAGCGCTTGCACCCAAGCGTTTCCTCATGCCCTTAAAATATTCATCTAATATTTTCTGAAGATCAGGCTTTTTTTCTTTTGTTTTTGACCATTTTAATTCCATACGTGATGAGTTTTCATCATCCATTCGTATATAGCCATTATCATAGTCACCAGACAAGGCGCTAAGCTCCCAGTTTGATGGAATTTCCATTGTTATGCCTTGCCAGCCGAATTTTACAAAGTCCATGTTTTTTAGTCAATCTCACCCTCGTTTAAAATCGTTGTTCCATATTCTCCTGAATACATACGCCTATTATCAGAATTAAACTCATATTTGACATCAAGGGACAAAGATTCTAAAGAAAGAATTTTATAATGTTTGCATTTATAGATATGATTATTGCCCGATTCACCTGCAACATATATTTCAAAAGACATCAAAAAATGAGGAGCATCATAAATAGCCTTAAACTCATCAGAAGGAGAAAAATAAAAACTTCTTTGAGTTGTTGCTATATTTTCAATATTATATGTTTTACATTCCAAATAAAACGGCTTGCTTTTAAACCAGAATAATATATCAGGATAACCAGTAGATTTCTTTTTGCCATCGATGCCTTTAGGAATGTCTGCGCTCAGGTTAAAAGAATTTAATGCTTTTCTAACAAATGGCTCTATATCGTTTCCTACCTCGTTTGGACGAGGTCTTAAAATTCCATTTTCATTAACTGTTCTGCCAACTTGCAAAGCGACTTCTTTAAGCAAATTCAATATATCTCTGTGGTCTGGGTTCTGCCACTCAAAAGGAATAACCTTCTTTCCAGTCATAGCCTCAATCACAAGATTAAAAGGTATATCTTTCAGAGGTGTAAGCATCTGCTTAATAACATTTTCTAATCTTATGACATAATCTTTATCTGTCATTTATTTGACCTTTTTAAAGATAAGGATATTCTCTTTTTTCATTATATTATAAAGACCAAATATCAATTTAAGGATATTCTTTTCTAGTCTAAAACCGAGTTCGGTCATAAAATCTATAGTAAATTCTACTGTTTTAACTTCCCTTTCCTGATATGTAGCATTGCCTATAACGATAACAGCATACTTATTAGGCTTCAGAATTCTATACATCTCACTGTAAGACTTTTCCATATCGGTATTATAAAGTTCAACTCTTTCTTTGCCTTTTCCTCTAACGCCAATAAAATTTTCTCTAATGTCTGTCAAGTTATAGCCCATATCCTCTAATGAATGTGCGTCATTCTGAACATAATCAAGGGCGATTGAATAGGGGGGAGAGGTTATAATACCATCAATAGAATCATCAGGCAGTTTGACATCTCTTGCGTCACCCAGCTCAATGTCAATATCGCCTAATTCTAGTTTTAGCTTATCAATAATCTCAGCATAATCTTTTACAGAATCAATCATCAGATTGAGATTTTTTATAAAAGACTGCTCAAAAGAACGCCCTCTTCGTGATGTATCACTAATTGCTAATAGACGTGCAAGTTTATAAAAATTCCTAATATTTTCATCTTCAATTTCATCAAGCACGTTATAAAAATTGTTTTCTTGACTAAAAAGTGACGGCTTAAGTTTTGATATTAGAGTGTTTTTTAATTTGATAATATCATCTATTGCATAAATAGCTTGGGTTTTGACTTTGCCCTGCAAAACACAAAGAGGCGAAATATCAATTCCAATGAAATTTATGCCTAATAACTGTGATTCTAATGCTGTAGTTCCACTGCCCGAAAAAGGCTCAAAAATTGTATCGCCTTTTTGAAGCCCAATGATATTTAATAACGCCCTTATCATCTGGGGATGGAACTTCCCCTTATAAGGATAAATCCAATGCGTCAAATATTGATTTACTGAACGAGTCCTATTCTTTTGGATGAGATGAAAATAGTTAGTTAATTTTCCTTCAGCGGATTTGAAATATGAGGAACGGCTTATTAATCTATCAGCTAATTCCTCTGATTTATTATTCAGCCTAAATTCTCTCAACCCATTAGTTACTTCATAATTAGCGCCCAAAGCCATTAATTCTAATTCTGCTAGAGATAGCTCATAAATAAACTGAACGTTATCAAACAAAACTAAATCAGAATCTTTTGAATGATTAAGATCATAAGCCCAAAATAAATTTACTTCCTCAATTTCTTCTAACATCATTTCACCTTTAAGGTAACTAATCATTCATTATCATTTTGGGCTTGATCAGCATTTTTTAAGGATTAGAACGGCTTAACAATAACAGCCCTTGACACAAGAGCGATTGCAACCGTTGCCATACCAACAAGACCAACTCCGCATCCGAAACCAGCCATCATAACAGGGGTATATCTATACCACTTTTTGAGTCCGAATCGTCTAATCATGTAGTATTTGCCAAGCAATGCACCAATAAGAAGCCATATATCTCCACCGGGGTCTCCACCGATACCACCAATGAAACCATAGAAATACATACTATGTCCACCGGGGAATATTGGATTAGCAGCCCACATCAAAAGATAAACAGCAATACAAGAAATGAATCCTAGTAAAACGTATTTACCCCTTATAGCCTGAAGCATCAAGCTATTGCCATCTCTAAGAGACGTAACCCACATTGCTCGACCAGTCGCTTCCATAGGCCACATCATTTGTGCATGTGGATAGACCGCTGATGGAATAGGGGCAATCTTCCAGATAAAATGCCATACCAATAGACCAGAGAGCAGAAGTATAGGCAATGTAATCAAATGGGCGGCAATTGAGCTTGTAAATGTTGTTCCTGTAAGTTCAAGGACTCGCCAACCTCCTGTTCCTGTGCCATAATCCTCTTGGGGAATTGGAGCAAACCATATATCAATTTCTTCATATCTGCTTAAAATATATGTAGCCTGTGTCAGATATGGAATATCAAATAACGCCCTATTAAGTATTGCGTAAGTTCTTGCGTTTATATATGAGTTTAAAGGAGTCCATACAAAACCGAAGAAAAGCAAGAATCCCAATGGGAAAAGTGGAACAAGAAAACGATGAAGTATATAAACATGGGCAGACATGCCAACTACCCAGAAAATAACCGCAAGCCAAATAGGAAAATCGCCTCTGCCCGGAGGAGTCGCCCATGAACCTCTTTCACCAACCTGCTTTTGTTTGGCTTTTTTCATATTAATTAACATGGGAAGAGTAACAGAAAAACCTATAACAGCAATGCTGAATGCCTGTCCCATACCATAGCTCATCCAGAAGTCAATGGAGTTTGCAAAACCTGTGGCACGAACATCATCTCCCGGATGCCAAGAATGGAGTATCTCCATACGATGAAGTATCTGTGGGTTAATAACAAATTGTGTAAGAACCTTTGCTATGAATTGTGCAAGCACCATCGGGAATGGCAAAACAAAACCTGTAAGAATCGCATCCATGTTTGTTGTAAGAGCAAAAGTTCCCGTTGGGGCGATGCCTTCTATATTCGTAGTAAAATCAATGAATGGGATTTTCAATATCTGTATGGGTTTTGACATCATAACACCAGTAAGTGCAGGAACACCGATGTATATTGCCCCCCATATAAGCCCCAACATAGACGCAAGGCTGAATACTCTCCAACGCCATGTCTCACGTTTTCCAGTTGTTTCTGCAAGTGCAGTTGCACCTTGTGCCGAAACAGGCGCAAGCGGGAATGGCAAACGTTCAAGGTCTGCGGTCAACCTAAAGAAAAAATAAGTTCCGCCAGTTCCTCTTAACCATCCAAGTAATGTATTTGACAACATAAGCAATATAGGCCACATCCAGTCTTTATGTATAAGACTTCTCTTTGCAATAGCTTCGGAATCAAGTGAAGGGACAACCCAAGCAGGTATTTTATCAGCGATCTCAAACTGCAAAGCCTGTGGTGACTGAATAAAATATTGATCACGTATCATACCCCAAAAAGAACCACCAGCACCGACAGCGGCTCCAGCAAGACCTAGCAGAATATACAATTCCTGCCTCTTGACCGTAGTAAACGATCTACGTGCTAGTTCTGTAAAGAGAATAACAGCGACCCACGGAGCCGCACCTGCTCCGCTCTGCCCTGCAACAAGGGTTAAATAAATAGAACCCGGCATCATCAAAAGACCAACGAATAAAGCCCCCAGAATAACCTTAAGGCTTAAGCCAGATTCGAATTTTCTGACACCGCCTTCTATGTCATATCTTTTAGCCCATGCCTGCCATTCTTCAGCCATAGACACTCTTTTTCTAGCCATATCAACCTCCGTTTTAGATACTAAATACTAGAAAATTAAAACTAAATCACACTTTTAAAAGGTTTATTACAAATTTATAAATAATTTCTGTTGTATCAAAAGCCTCCCTCGCTTCTTCTAATGAAATTTCATCTGCTCCCGGATAACGAGTCTCAACTGCATATGATGTTAAAATTTCTGCTTTAACTTTTATATAATCAAATATAAATCCATGATTCTCGCAAAGCTCAAGAAGGTAGCCTATACTATGAACTTTCTCAAAACGTTGATCTTTCCAAGTTAATAAAGCTTTTAATGATTTTTCAACAACCTGTTGACAATGAAAACAAGCGGTTACAAGTATTGGGGGATCATTGCCTAAAAGAATTTTAGCAGAGATCAAGTCATCTTCAGCAACTTTAAGCCATTCCTTTATCTCATCCATATCTGACATAAAGAGTTTTTCCCTTTTCTGAGACTACCCTCTCAATAGAATTAAGCCATTTTGATCTTTTATCAAATTCAGCCTGTGTTACCACTTTGATTTCAGCAGGCAAAAGAAGACCTCTCAAAGCATGATAGCCATCAGCAGCCTTTCTTCTATTGGATATATCAGAATCATTGACGACTATGAGCAAATCAACATCACTATCATCATTCGGCTGTCCGTAGGCATGAGAGCCGAAAAGATAAATCTTCTCTGGATTCAAAGTATTTACAAGCCTTTGGACAATTTCATTTAATAATTCAGGATCAAGATTTTTCAATATAATCGCTTCTTTTCAAAGTCATCAATTAGTAACCATTAACCCACAATTTTTTATTAAAATTTTGGTTTCAACCCAGCTTGTTTACATAATTGGTTAGCCGTTATCCTATCAATTACTCGGTGTCTATTTATCGGTATCGTTTTATTATTATTCGTGTAAATAGAGTGTTTATTACCTTCACGTAATAAATAGAACCCATTTTCCTCAAGATATTTTATTGAATCACTTCGCTTTATTGATATTTTATACCTCAACAGGTATCTGTTCTAAAAGCGAACCTCCAAGAGCAATTTCCTTATCTTGCTGATGATAAGCAATTATCATTTCATGTAAAGCATCTTGAAGCATTTCCCGACATTCTTCTATTGTCTTACCCTCAGTTATAACCTCAGGCCATTCTATCAATTGCCCCATGTAACCTGAATCTATCTTTGTATATTTTGCAGTATAAACGCTTAACATGCTCATTAGTCCTCATAGATCAATTATTACTCTTAATATTTCCCCATGTTGTTGTAATCTTGCCTCTGGAGTCAACAGAAACAACATTTAGACCGCCAAGCATATTCTCAACGAGTGCAAAAAATCAATAAACTTCGCTTCTATGTCCTATTTTTAGAATGTAGATAATCCGCCAAAGGATGAGCAGATAGCTTTTTGGTATTTGAAATATTGGAATACTCTTTTAAAGTTTCTATTAACCTTTTTATCTTTGCAAGATTTTGCCTATCTATTTTCTCTAAATCTTTATTTACACCTTTGGCATATTGTATCTCAAACACCTTTATCCTACCATATTTCTTCGTGGGATAATATTTCGCCTCTTTTTATTTCGCTTCGCCTAGCCTCTATCTCTTTTCTCAACTTATTATATTTATTCTGTTTGAGAAGAATATTAGCAAGTTCTAATATCTTATCTTTGTCCTCATCATTCAACAAAGATACTGTTTCTATTACCTTTTCCATTATTATCACCGCTTGTATTTCTGGATTCCAGCTTTCTCTGGAATGACATAAATTTATATGAAGGGCATACTGTAATACGCCCTTACAAATATATTAGGCTGTTTGTGTTTCCATGCCTTTTGTATCGCTTGCTTCGGCTTCGGCAATACCAAGCGTTTCTTTGCGCCCGCGTTCATGGAATTCATTACGGACAGCAACATTAAATGTTCTCCAAAGAAGGAATTGCTTTCTAAGCAAGTTGAGGAATCTTCTATTAACACGCTTCCATGATGCGATTTCTCCGCTCTCACGATGGACGTTGAGGAATATCCTGTAAAGGTCTTTTTCCTCTTTCTCATGTGCAGGAGTAGTAATAAGCGATATTCTCTGACTAACGCCTAAGTCATAAGGGGCAAGCCAGACCATCATGTCAATTTCATATTCTTCCTCGCCCTCTTTGTTTTTGGTGCGATGGAATGTTACTTTATCAGTATAGAAATCACTTGCGGATTCGTCTGCATGTGCATCAAAATAATCTCTGAGGAAGATATTCATACCAAGAGATTCTTCCAAAAGGACTGTAAATGGTAGATCGAAATGCCATTCGTCGCCATCTGGTTCTGGAAGTTTCCATTTTCTTTCAATATCAGGGACAGCCATACGAGAAGCCTTAACAGCAGGATATATCGTAGAGCCTAAGACGACTACCATAACGATTATCGTTGATGTAACTGTCGATGTTGACGAGTAGTTAAGCGTTAGCCCTCCCAACAAACTCCATTTAACTAAAGCCCATGCGGTCATTTGACCAATCAAGTAGCCAAGAATACCTCCAATAACCGCATAAACGCAGGCTTCCGCAATAAAGAGGAACGCAACATGAACAGGTGCAAGCCCAACAGCACTATAAATTCCAATCTCTCGGACACGTTCATAGACCGCACCCAACATAGTATTAAGAACGATCAATGCGGCAATTAATATCGGGATAAACAGGTTGCTCATACCAGAGAACGAAGTCATACCGATTGAGCTATATAGGAATGCCTCATTAGATTCCATATTGCCAACAAAGACATCAAGCGCAATTCTCGGCATAAGATCAGCCATAATCTTTTCGAGTTGCTTTTCGGAAGTCAACTCAACGTCTTCCATAGAACCCATCATCTTGACAGCCACAGATTTAAGATTACCACCCATATTTATAACAACATCATAAGGTAAAATGGCTATTTGTTGTGGTGTTAGATGTAGATATTTCTGCAATTCACCCTCAAGGGTTTCACCACCCATCTGAATACCTCTGGCATGTTGTTGTTGCATAAGGAGATAGTCAACAGGAGTTAGTTCCTCGCCATCGAGGTCCTTTACGTCCTTAAAGCTAGTATCAAGGACCCCAACTACAATATAACTTCCACCACCGATTTTAATCTGCATTTTACCAACATCATTTTCGCTAATATCCAAAGCATCAGCAATACCAGCAGGAAGTATAACAGCATAAGTTTCACCGGATTTGAACCATCTGCCCCATTTAAGAGTCTTATCAATTCCTGTAATTTCAGGTTCGCTATCGGTCATTCCCAAAAGTGCAGTAGCAGTGAATGATTTTCCATTATCCGCAGTCAGATCAACAAATGACTGATCACCAAGTGATGATGAGAAATACCAAGCACGTCCAGCGACGGGATTTTTAACTTCAACGTCTTTATTGTCAATATTGATAACTGTAGTCTGTAAATCATTCTTTATAGAGGCATATAAAGGCTCTTCAAGGGAATACCAATATTGGTTTCTAACAAGCATACCTGTATATGGTGGTCTAACAGAAGGTAACCTCGTTTTATTACTCTGCATAAACGTTCTAACAGAAGTGAACGATATGACCGTAAATGTCAGAATAACAAGCGTTCCGCATGTCAATATTGTTCTGCTCTTTCGTTTTCTCATATTTGAAATACCAAGAGCAAACGCAGCAGCACTTGCAGAAAGTCGTCCAACATCGGCTTTGTGAATCTTGGAAGTCTCCCTCTTGATCTTTTCTAATTGTTCCTCAAATTTACGAATAATAATCGATATAACCAAGATTGACAACGCAAGAACAATAAACGCTAATAGGATAACAAGCGGTGTAATTGTAATCTGGAACGCGGGATGCACCTGAGAAAGCAAAATAAACACACCAATAAATATCAAGAAGGTAGCAAGGACCTGCTTATTAATGCTTGCAAAGTGGAATAAAAGCCTTTCCATAAAGAAAGCAAAAGGCATTAGGATTGCAAGATAGAACATAACACCCTTTACAACATCATTACCTGTTCCCTTTATATCTGGATATGCTCTTGATTCATAACCCCATGCAGCACGGGCAAGTTTCATGGCTTCGTCATATTGTTTTGCGCCCAAAAGCATTTGTGATTTGATAAGATAGGCATTAGCCATTCTGTGTAGTCTGTCAAGGCGATCGTTACTTATTCCATAGCGTTTATATAAATCGTCTCTTGCTTCGTCAAGCGCCCACATGTCCCTAACGACAACATAAGGGGTAACCCTGATTGATCCATTTTCTCTAACAATGAAACCTTTGCCAGTATATAGCGTTGGTTTGCTTTCTGCTTCTTCATCAGTAGCATCTGCTTTGACAAGAAGAAGCCTATTTCCAAGAAGTCCCGCACCCATACCGACCTTTATTCTACTTCCGGGCTTTGAATAAATAAGCGCAATGGGTTCAACATAGGAGACCATTGGTTGAGGCCATGGCTTTGAGAATCCATACTGCATTGGTTCTCCATCTGTATCTGCATCATAAACAGATAACTCACGGAGCGTTCTGTAATATCTCTGATCAACAAGGTCATATATTGTTGTGCTAACACATGGAAAAACAACGATACGCGCACCTTTTCTACGAGTATTAACTGGAATTCTGTTACTAAATATCTTTGCACCATAAACACCCTGATCAGGAGCATAAGCAATGTCACCTGATTCATCATCAAGCCGATATGCCTCAACTTCCTGAACTCCACCGGGTCTATAAACTGCTCGACCTTCCATCCCAAGACCAGACATCTGGAACTTGCCTTTGCTGTCTGCGGTTGTGAACAAATCACCACGAACACCCATTAATGATTTATTTCTGCCTCTAATAGTCACAACAGTATGCGGAACAGGTGTGTTTGGTATTGGGCTTTCTTTTGCATCAAATTCAACGACATTTCCAAATAATGTGCAGTAGTAGTTACCAACTTTTGCAGCAGTTGGCATATCAGGGTCTCTTAAGGCTTGTATCAATATTGATGAAAGCACTCTAGTTTGAGTTAAAAGATTATCATAATTTACTCTATCAAGTGTATCTAAAGGTGTATCAGTCAAGACTCTCGCATCATCGGTAGTTGCAAAAGCGATACCTGTTTTTCCTGCAAGAGTGGCAACTTCACTGTCAAATGCGATCTTTCCGGGAATATATGTTCGCCATGTTTTTCCACCAGTTGCGCTGATAGCATTAACAAAATTAAGTCCTCCACCAGCCCCAACTAAACCGATCAAAGTATTGACATCATCAACTTCATCAGGACTCAGTTCTTCGGGTTTGAGATTTTTTAGACTTAACATGTCATCAAGTTTTCTATATAAAGAAATGCTGGATTTTCTGGCTTTGCGTTGATCTCTAATAGCGCTTCTTATAAATCGCGCAACTTCCTTTCGCAAATAATCCATATCTTTGAGCATCTCTTTGGAAGGTTCGCCTCTTTCTTTCATATCTTGGAATTGCAACTTCATCAACCTATTTACTCCACCCAATCCAACTAATGTATCGAAATTATCAGAAACAAGGCTTTCAAGAGTTTTGCCCTCTATTGCTTCGATTGATTTTGTTGCAGATGCAGCTCCCCATTGTCCAGCTATTGCAGCACGTCTTATTTGATCATCTGTGAAATTTTGTAAAGTTAGCATGTTTCTTCCAAAATTTGCATTTGTAGCATATTCAGAGCATTTGTTTCCTATGGAAGCAAACTCCCTTCTGAGAACAAACTCTGGTTCTTGGTCATAGAACCAACCTTTTCCAAAGACACCAAGTTGGCTATTTTGACTAGATAGATCAATAGATATGAATAATGAGCTATAATATTTATTGAATTTATCTTGAAGACTGGCAACTTGCATCAATTGAGAGATTCGTCTTTCATATTCATCTTTATCAATTCTAGAGAGTATTCCCACTCTCTTATGAATATTTTGAATACGAGAATTTTTTAGGGTTGGTAAATTGTTTCGTAGTAAATCCCTTTCTTGTTCTGTCATCGGTCGCTCAAGTGTATCCAAACTGGCGAGGAAACCTTCCAGATCAGCAACATCATTGATTGCTCTTGAACGAATACGCGCAAGTAAGGTTGTTTCATCGTATTTAGCAAAGAGTTGTTCTCTGGCAGT
>CAZMCH010000004.1:44001-86946 GCA_964564735.1 uncultured bacterium | reverse complement strand
AGAAATGGAACGCAGATTAGAGGGACAGGTTTGAAAACCTGTCCCTAAATTTCATAATATCAAAAATTAATTCTGCGAAGTAGTATAATCACTATCAAACGAGAAGGTGATATTAATGATTGCTTTTGATAGGGATATATGCACCAATTTTGGCGTAGCAACCCAAAAGGAATGGATTGAGACTAATGGCTTGGGTGGATATGCTTCCAGCACAATTACTGGCATCAATACAAGAGGCTATCATGGGCTTCTTATTGCTGCCACAAAACCTCCATTGCAAAGAATGTTATTGCTATCCAAGATTGAAGAAACATTTATAATTGGTAATAAAAGATATGAGATTTCCTCCAATCAATATCCTAATGCAATCTATCCAGAGGGATATAAGTATCTTGATAGCTTTCAGCTCGATCCGTTTCCTACATTCCGATATATAATTGATGACACAATCATCGAAAAAACTATTTTCATGCTTCATGGCGAAAATGTAACATTTATCAATTATAGATTGCTGGAATCTAATCAGAATGTAATAGCTGAATTGCGTCCCCTTGTAGCCTGTCGAGATTTTCATGGACGTATGCACGAATGGCTTAATCCTGAGATTAACCTATCTTTTGATAATGAAGTAATGAGTATGGAAATGAATGGCTTAAAGCTTAATATCATGCTTCAGAATGGGAAATTCATATATCAGCCATATTGGTATAGAGATTTTGAATATGAGATTGAAGAACAAAGAGGACAAGAAAGCCATGAAGATTTATATAGCCCCGGATATTTTAACGATGAAATTGAGCATGGAATAGAAATTTCTCTAATCGTGACTACCGATGATCCTCACAAGTTCGATATGGAAAAGTCTCGTTCCTATGAAATAAGCAGAAGGTTTGTATTTACTAAAAATGGTATATTAGCAAAGATTCCAGAACAATTTCAGCAATGCGTTTCTTCATTACTTGCAGCATCAGATCAGTTTATCGTTAGACGAGGCGATTATCATTCAATAATCGCTGGCTATCATTGGTTTGGCGATTGGGGACGAGATTCCATGATCTCATTGACAGGACTTGTCCTTGTTCCAGAAAGATATGAAATTGCAGAGGAAATATTATTAAATTATGCGAAATATTGCGATCAAGGCATGATACCAAATTGCTATCCTGAATTTGATGAAAAGCCTCAATATAACTCGGTTGATGCCTCATTGTGGTTTATTTATGCAGCTAAAAAATACCTAGATTATACAGATAATATCCTTTTTGTTGAGAACAAATTATATGATACAATCAGCGATATAGTCCGTAATTATAGAGAAGGCACAAGATATAATATTCATACTGATACTGACGGGCTTTTATATGCTGGTCAAAATGGAACGCAATTGACTTGGATGGATGCCAAAATTGGTGATATTGCCTTTACACCAAGAATAGGAAAGCCTGTTGAGATAAATGCTCTATGGTTTAATGCTCTTAAATTTATGGAGGAACTTTCTATAAAACTAGAACATAAAGGCAACAGCCAAATGTATTCGGAACTTTCAGAAAAAACCAAACAAAGCTTTAATGAAAGATTCTGGAATGAAAATGAAAGCTGTTTGTATGATTGTATTGACGGAGATCAAATTGATGACTCAATTCGTCCAAATCAGATATTTGCCATAAGTCTGCCATATCCTGTTTTAGAGAATGATAAAATGTTATCTGTCTTAGATATTGTGAAAAGAGAACTTTTGACACCCTATGGGTTGAGAAGCCTGTCACCAAAAGACGAAAAATATATAGGCTTTTATCAGGGCGATCAATTTTCAAGAGATAGGGCATATCATCAAGGGACGGTTTGGGCATGGCTTTTGGGAGCTTTCATAGATGCTTATATAAGGGTTCATGGACATAATAAAGATAGCGTTGGATTTATACATAGCCTTATATGTGGTTTTTCAAAAAAACATATATACGATGCGGGCTTGGGAAGCATATCAGAAATTTTTGACGGTAATAGTTCGCATTATCCAAGGGGCTGTATTGCTCAAGCGTGGAGTATCGCAGAGATACTCAGAGCGATTGTTGAAAATGATTTATGATGTAAATAAAGCAAATTAAAGGAAAATAAAATGGAACTTGGATTAAAGGGCAAAATAGCAATAGTTGGTGGATCAAGCAAGGGATTAGGGAAGGCATGTGCAATGGCTCTTGCACGTGAAGGTGCAGAAGTTGCGATCTGCGCCAGAAATGAAAAGGAACTCAATGATACAGCGGATCAGATAAGATGGAAATATGGAACAGATGTATTAGCTTTGTCTGCTGATCTAACTCGCTATGAAGATATAAAAAGACTCGTTAACGAAACTATGAGAAGATTTGGTCGTATTGACATATTGGTAAATAATACAGGAGGTCCAACTCCCGGAGGATTCTTTGATCTTGATGATGAATCATGGGAAATGGGTTTCCAACGTTTGCTAATGTTCACAGTCAGAATTTGCAGGGAAGTCATACCCATAATGAAAAAGCAAAATTGGGGAAGAATAATTAATGATACATCATTCACAGTAAAAGAACCTGCTGATCGACTTGTTTTATCAAATGTCTTTCGAGTTGGAGTTATTAGCCTAGCAAAAACACTTTCAAGGGAACTCGGTCAGTATAATATAACTGTGAATAATGTATGCCCCGGCTCATTTGAAACAGAGAGAATGGAACAAATACTCGAAGAAAGATCGGCAAAATCAGGAAAAAGCATCGAGGCTGTCAAAGCTGAGCTTATAGAAACAATTCCAATTAGACGTATGCAGAAACCAGAGGAGTTAGCTGATCTTGTGGCTTTTCTTGCATCTGAGAATGCTGGCGGAATTACAGGGACAACAATTCAGGTTGACGGTGGAATGATTAAGGGATTATTTTAATGAAAAAAAATAGAACAGAAATGCTAATAAAGCAGTTTACTGACTATCTCCTTGTAGAAAGAGGATTATCAGAGAACACGATCACGTCCTATTGCATTGATTTGAATGATTTTGCCGAATTTATAGGGACATTAGATCAATCCACAGATTCACTGGAGAAAGTCAAATACGATGATATAGCCAAATATCTAACACATCTGGGCAATTTGGAGCTAGCTTCCAGCACGATTGACAGAAGAATGGATTCGCTAAGAATATTTTATAAATTTCTGACAGCAGAAAGATTCATCAAAGAGAATCCAACAGACATGATAGAACCATTAAAATCATGGAGTAAATTACCAACCGTTCTGAGTATTGCGGAAGTTCAGTTGATACTTGACCAGCCAGATATGTCAACAGCATTGGGATTAAGAGATAAGGCGATGCTTGAGTTAATGTATGCAAGCGGGCTTCGTGTTTCTGAAGTTGTTGATCTCCGTCTAAATGACATAAATTCAGAAATTGGATATGTCAGATGTATTGGTAAAGGCAATAAAGAAAGGGTTGTCCCTGTTGGTTCAAAGGCTCTCTTTGCAATAAAAAGCTATATTGAGTCAGGAAGACAACAACTCAATCCCAAAGAAGATTGGCTTTTTGTTAATTACAAAGGAGATAAGCTGTCAAGAGACGGTATAAGGCGGATAATACAGACAATTGCCAAATCTGTCGGAATTGATAAACCAATATCACCACATACATTGCGCCATTGTTTTGCGACACACTTATTGGAAAACGGGGCTGATTTGAGGTCACTTCAAGAAATGCTTGGTCATGCAAGTATATCAGCAACGCAGAGATATACACATATCAACAGTGAAAGATTGAGGCAAATACATAGCAGGTTTCATCCGAGAGGATAAAATCTATAAACTTTTGATTGATATTGGCTCATTTATTGGTATCTGCAGAATAAGTCTTTTGCCCTTCGTTATCTCCAGAATACGGTCAAGAGATAGAGATGCAGTAGGCGCAACATAGATGATCTGGTCAGAGCGAAGCCCATTAAAATATAAGTTAAGGTCTTCTGCGGCACGATCATTGATCTGGATGGAACGAAGATTTTTCATGCTTCTAAATGTGGATATGTGTTGAGTATGTGTTCCGCAAAGATGCATCATCCCACCATTCTTTGAGATACTAAGTAATTCATCATCAAGTTCTGCAAAAAAATTACTGTATTGGTTTTCAGACACTAATTGCGTTGCACAACCGTCAATTTGCCCAAAGCAATCAGGTGCAAATCTGTTGCATGCAACGGAATTACGCCTTATATTATCGGGGATTATCTCAAAAAATGCCTTTGTGCATTCAATAATTACATCATTAATGAGTTTTAATGCACGTTTTGCTGATTCAGGTCTAATAATTAGCGATTCAAGCAATCGCTCACCAAAAAGATTTATGCCAATATTAATAGCACAACTTAAAACAGGTGTTGTAATAAATATTTTACCTTGTGTAAGCTCAACAGCCTTGCGAGTTAAAATCAAGGATTCCTGAAAGACTTGGTTACTAGATAGATCAGGCATTTGCAAATCATCAAGGTCAATATCTAGCTGATCCGACCATGTTTGTTGATTATGAATATATACGTTTGCGCCAAATATGGCATCAATATAATGCACACCCAAAGGATCAATCTCAATCGTCAAAGGCTTAAATGTGATCATATCATTAGATTCATGGGCATATTGAGACATATCTTTTAAGACATCATCAAGCCATTCATCAGGCTTTTTTAGCATATCTATCTCATTTATTCCAGCAAGCCCATGATTACGCCCAAACATTCGTCCAGCAATTGCTATTAATTCATCAATCTGCTGTTTTGAATAAAATGCTTTAAGGCGATTTTGATGATATTCTGTCGCTTTTTGTATTTCTGGTGTTATCCAATTTAAGCTATTCATAAAAACTCCATAACAGTAAGTAATACGAGTTTTTCACTTATGGCATAAGGAAGATCCTTCACTGCGTTTACGGTGATAAAAAATGTCATTTTGAGCGTAGCGAAGAATCTTTTTTATCAAAGTCTTTCTTTTGCAAAAGGAGACTTAGATGGAATATAGACTAGAAAGGATTACCAAAAGCAAAAACAGGAAATTTATCTCTTTTCCCATTCCCGCCAATTGGATAGCCATAATCAAGCCTGACAGGTCCAATCGGTGTTATAAATCTAATACCCATACCAACAGAAGATTGCATAGAGCTTATATCAAAATTCGCAATGCCATTATAAACCTGACCTGAATCAAGAAATAAAGCTATGCCTATCCATTTATATATAGGGATTCTCATTTCCATACTTGTATTAAGCACTGCATCGCCAATATCCTTTATGTCCCATTTATAGCCTCTTGGCGTTTGATAGTCCCTCATTTTAAATAATTCTGGTGCAAGAACCCTTTCTGTTCCACCAAGTCCCCATGCGCTTCCTGCTCTCAATCCCAAGGCAAGAACAACACCTCCAAATAGCCGCTTATAATACATTGTATTTAGAGAGAGTTTGGTAAATGTTTCAAAACCGCCAAGCTTGGGATTTGCATATTCAAAAGATAAGAGATAAAATGATCCACTTCTTGGGTTAAGAAGATTATCACGACCATCACGCTGAGAAATAGATTCAAATCTACCGATCTTTGTGACTTCATTCTTACCATATAGATTATATTCCAAAACATCATAACGATAATCAATTTTAAGCAAATTCTTAGCCCGAAAATTCCAACTTAGCCCTGCTGTTCCGCCTTTGCGTGTTTCCCGATAGTCCTTGTCATTAAATTGCGCATAAGGATAAACGCTTATTAATCCAAAGACATCAGAACGACGCAGACCCGGAAAAATCTTTGGAATAGAATATTCTCCCTCAACTCGCTTTCCCTGTGTTCCTAATTGTGCTTTGGCATTAATTTTATGCGCTCTGCCCAAAAAATTTATATCAGATGCTTCTATACCTCCCTGAAAATCTTCTAATGATGTATAGCCTGCGCGTAAATTAATCGTTCTTGCGTTTCTTTCTTTGACATTAAATACCAATTTATATAAATTATCGCTAATTTGATGTGTCTCAGGATTAACACTTTCAAATATACCAATATCACGTATTCTTTGTGCGCTTTTTTCAATTTCTGAAAAGCTAAATATCTTATCTCTCATTAGTGTTTTGGACAATTCTCTTTCTATAATAGAATTTTTTGCTCTTTGATTGCCGATAATCTGAATATCATCTGAAAGCTTTATTAGGTCGCCTGTGTCTATCTTATATGTTATTATCGCTTTTGTCATATCATTGCTAAATTGCCTTA
Source organism: uncultured bacterium (assembly GCA_964564735.1). Classification (GTDB taxonomy): domain Bacteria; phylum Poribacteria; class DTPJ01; order DTPJ01; family DTPJ01; genus CAZMCH01. The sequence goes on along the minus strand of CAZMCH010000004.1, from coordinate 80,691 downwards.
TAGGCTCAATTTCTGCAAGATAACCTTTGTCGGCATATTTCAAGCTAAGAACAGAACGATCAGCGACAACATCATAATCACGATAGGGTTTAGGAGCGCTTGCTTTATATCTTAGTATCCCATTTTCAACTTGCATGTCTTTGGGATTAAAATTCTGAACCACATTCAAAGACGAAAAAATGACATTAGGATCTATAACATCGCTATTATTGCCCTCAACTATAACTTCATCAATAAACGTCCTAGGGCCTTCGTTTATTTTTACTAAAATTTCTATTTCGCCTTTTTCTGTTTTTATATTCCTTTCCGCATCAACCAATGGATTTGTCCAACCACTATCTTTATAAAGTGCTTGTATTGCCCGAAGGTCTTCTGCAAATATATCTTCGTCAAGTATTCCAGAAGGGAAATAGCCTTTAAAAATCCAAAAAGAAAAAAGGCTTTTCTTTCTTGTTAGCATCTGTTTTCTTATGTCATTTATTTTTAGCGTTGGTTCTTTATTGTCTATTGTTGTAACTTTTATATCTTTTCTAATACGAATCTGTCGGTTTTCCGTTATATTAAATACTATTGGCGTAAATTCTGTCGTCAATTTTATCCATTCTATATCAACACTTGGCATAACAACTGTATTAACAGGAATAATCCTTATTTGATTTATAATACCAGACCAACTATCACTTTTATAAAGAGGTATCTCATAATCATTTAACTGATTATCATATTTTATATTACTGGAAAAACTTCTGCTTTTCCTTTGGCTCCATTTTTCTGATTTGATTGTAGTCCAATATAGCTTCCCTACCACATTTTCGTTGTCTTTTTCAGAATCCGATCTTATTCGCATTCGGACTTGCGCTTTTTGATAGATATTGGAATCAATAGCGATTCCTGATAGTTGAAGTCCTTTGCCTTTCTCTATTTCCAATAAACCGTTCGTTACTTTATATTGAGCATCTGAAGGCAAGATATTCCAACCTTCTGTATCATCTTCTTTTCTAAAATCCCATACCTTATCTCTCAATATCTCATATTTGACGTCAGCAAGATAGAATCCATTTGTCTTATATAGTTTGATAATATCATCTCTGCTTCTACGAACCACTGACTCACTAACAGAACGCATTCTATTTAGTGCAACGACTTTTCTTATATTCTTAGAGCTGATATTATGATTGCCATCAATTTTTATATATACTCTCTTGCCCTGAGCGATCCGAATTAGTATAGTTACTGATCCATATCTCAATGAATTTTCATCAATGCCTTCTGCAATAAAATGTCTTCCAATCCCATCATATTTTTTTATCTCTTTAGGATCAGACAAAGCCTTTGCTTCGGATATTTTGGCGGTCAGATATTCTTTTTCCCTATAAATCTGTTCTATACGTTTTACATCAATATCAAGAACCCTTTGACCTTTATATGTCCACCCAAGTTTTATATCTTTCATTGCTCTCAACAAGTTTCTTGTCGGAACAACAGCCTCATTTGTGCCAGTAAAAATTATCTGTGTTATTATTGGACGTTCACCCTCATTTACATTGAAATTAATGTCAATTTCATTTCCTCTTAAATTTGTTGAGAAAGTAATGTTAGCATTCATATAACCATATAGTTTATATAGCTCTTTAATTGACCTTGCGTCTGATTCTACAAATGATTCGCTATATTCATAACCCGATCTAAGCCTTATTACTTCTAATATCTCTTCTTGGCTTATTCGTCTATTGCCATTTATATTGATTGCTCTGATCTTTGGCTGGATATACAATATAAATGTCAATGAAATACCACCATCTTTTTCTTCAACATTAGCCTCTATATTGGAAAATCCACCTATTGAGAATATGCTTTCAATGCTTTTTCTTATATCTGACCTCGAATAGAAATCACCGACCTTTATAAGTGTTGCAGAGTGAACCTTATCCTCTGGAAAGGCAGAGTCGCATCTATATTGTATTTCTTTGATCCATAATCTTTGTGAATCCCCGTTTGCTTGTGCAGATTGACATAGAAATACTATTAAAATTAATAATATAAATGATAAACAATGAATATTTTTATTTAGAAGCGTTTTACTTAAATTCACGTTCTACCTTTAAATCAAATCCCCAATCGCCCTCTTGGCTGATTTTACCAGCAAGGGCAATATTTTTTAGAAGATCACGTTGTATGCCAAACCACTGTTGACCACCATATCCGACATCAAAAGTTACAGATATATCTTTTGTGAGTTGCTTTGCTGCTGCAAGTCTGGTTTCTCTTGGATTTCTGGGGTCAACCTGCATTTTAAATTCCTTTAATCGCAACATTTTTTCTGCTTGTGACTCAAAATACTGTTTGGCGGGTTCAACTAATAACGGTGAGGAAGAAGAAAAAGCCCTTGATAAAGATTGATCTGGTGAAATACCCAGCGCAATTATTGCTGCAATCTGATTTTGGCTTAGATCTGGCGTTTCTTGTGCTGCTCCGCCTCCACCTATTATAGAAAATTCTGGCGGATACCTTTCTGTCAACGAGCCTTTTATCTGCATCTGAATCTTAACATTTGATCCAGTAGCTGCCTGATCGTTTGATAGCTCTGTTTCTGCAATTATATCATACTGCGGATTTATTGGACCATCATTTGTAAATTCGCCCTTCTTGATATTAAATTCCCTGTTAAGATATGTAAATTTTCCTTGTGTTATCCTTCCGCTTGTTCGGACAATAGGATCAGCTAAAGAGCCTGTTACTCTTGCTGTTGCTATCTCTGCATCAGCGTCAATTATGCCATTATCCATTCTCATATTTCCATGTATAAGATTTACATCTAACACAAGATTTTTGACAATTGGATAATCCAAGAAAGCCTTAACGCCTATTTGTCTTGATGACAAAACATTTTGTATAAGGCTTTGTAATGATTCGTTATATAGACCTTCTTTAAGAGTTACATTTCCCGTTAATTTTGGATTATCAAAGTCGCCTCTGAGTTGTATTGGATCAGCATCAAAGACTATTGAATAAACTTGTGGTTGGAATACAGTGCAATCTTTCATGCTCAATGTAATATTTCTGAATTCGCCAACTCTATAACCCATTTCCTTACTCCATTTTATGCCGATTCCTGACTTATGTATAGAATTAAGAAAGAAATCACCATCATTCATCTTACCTGATAATTCATTGAATTCAACTGCAGAAATGGACTTAGAATTAAAGCTGATATCTGCATCTATATCTTCAAAATTCACAAATGCGCGTTCAAAATTTGCATTAAGTTTCTCTACCAAACAAGAACCAACAAAATCTATTGGTTCTTCATTTGTTATTACTTTTTTTAGATTTCCTGTAACGGTTGCACCTAGAGTTATTTTTCCACTTGACTCAGATATTTCCTTATTGACAAGCGTTAATATACTCATGTCATTCATCCTTGCATCCATCTGCAATGACATCTGCCTATCGGTCAAGGGAACAAATCCCGAAATACTCACTTTATTTTCACCCATCGCCAGCCATATTTGATTTATATCTATATTCTGGTTTTTATATTTCAATTCCCCTCTAAATTCATCTATTGACGCATTTTGGAAAGTAAATCTTGATGATTCTTCGTTGCCTCTTGGGGGCCAAAATATATTAACTTCATCATCTCTTGCTTCAAGCTTAAATCCTAACGATCCCTGCATTGTAATATCTGGCTGATCTATAATATCAGTTACAAGCTTGCCATTTATTATCGCTGTCAGATCAAACGACTTATCTCCACCTATCTCCCACATACCAAGTGCAGATAGGCTTGTTGCATCGCTTTCTTTTGATGTAATATCCATAATCCTGAATGAAGGAAGATTTAGCCTCCCTTTCTTTAATTCCGCATAAATCCTTCTTGGATTTGTTATCCTATGACCTGATGCAATTATATTTATACCTTCAGGCTCAATATTCATAATGCCTGTAATGGATTTTACCATATCCAAAACGGATTTATCCTTAAAATCCCGAATATCACCCTTTAAGTTTCCACTAGCTCTAATATCACCTGATAGCCTTGATACAATCTCTTCCCCACCTAACTCAACAAATGGATTTAGTATTGCAGGTTCTGTTTTAAAAGTAACCTCGAAATCTTGCGGTTCAAGTCTGTTTCCCAACTTCAGGCTACCGTCTGCTTTATAATTGCCTTCACCTATGCTAAATGATGCATCATCCAAAGACACTTTTTCGGAATCCATTATAACTTTTAGATTAATTTTTTCTATATCAATGGTTGTTTTTGTGGGCTTACTTGTTTCTTTTTGACTTGGCGTTGTTACTGCTAAAACAGTGCATTTGGCATTTTTCATGCTAAGATTTCCTGATAACTTAGGATCATTAACAGTTCCAAAAACCTTAATATTAGCCTGAGCATTGCCATCAAAATCCTGAATATTATCAACAAGAGTGTTTAGGAATTCTAACCCAAAATTATCCATAACAAGATCAACATCCATTTCTTTATCTGGAAAAGCCACCTTTGTTGGCAATAATGATATATCAGCAGGTATTTTGCCTTTGATATTCATACTATTACCAAAAGTGCTTATATTGATCTGCTCTATATTAAACATGCCATCATTATAAGATAAACTGCATAACACCTTATCAATTTTGGCTTCTTTATTAGTATTACCTTCGGAAGATGATTTGTCTGCGACAGGGATTACAATATTTGAAACATCCGCAGTTATAGTTGCTGTTGGAGAGTCAAGCTTTCCTTTTGAATCTATGCTAAAACCAATATTCCCATCAGAAATAGTGACGCTTGTTTGGGGCTTATCTTGCTCAGTATCTTGGGTGGGTGTTTTTAATAAAAATGTAGCTAAACTAGGATGAAGATTATTTCCATAACAACCAAAACTATAGGTTTGAGCATCTATATTTGCGTTACCTTTAATTACAACTGTTCCTATTTCATCATTTGTAGAAGGTTTGAAATTCAGATTAAAAGATGATATATCGATGATTCTGTCTGCAATGTCTATATTGATCGGTTCTGGATTTCTTATTTCCTGATCATTCAAGGTTAATCTTACAGGATTAATTGATATAGTGCCTTTTGGATTATATATTTCTCCCTCAATATGGATATTTCCAGAAACATCACCATCAATTGGAATTTCCATATCTTTTACCAATCCCTTTACCCATGGTGAGACTTCTGTATTATCCATCTTAATATCAAAATTAAGTTTGGGATACGCCAAGTCTGACAAGGGCTTTCTTATGATGGATATGAATTTTTCCACAAAGGGATTGACCTTCAGATCATCTATATTTTGTGATATATCTGTATCTTGTTTTAATATATACTCAATAAAATCTCTTGGAGTTTTTACAATTCCATTGACCCCAAAACTCCCTTTGTCCATATTCCATGAGAAATCAACTGCTGTATCATATTCATTATCATTCAACTCATAGAGGTCATCATTGACTTTTTCTTTTGAATTCTGGAGCATAATTTGACCATTTAGGTTTTCAATAGGAACAGGAACATCTTTTATCTTAACAAATCCGTCTATAAGATTAACTGAGCCATTTATTCTTGGTTGTTTGATATTTCCCATAGCATTAAGATTTATGCTTCTGACTTTCCCTTCTAGTGCCTCAATATCAGGTGATAACTCTTCGAATTTTGCTAGATTAATATCTTTGACATCTAGCGAAAAACGCATATTTTTTTCCATGATTTGTTCAGGAGTCAAAGAAGCATCTGTCTTAATATCAAATGGCATTGCAAAATTTATATTTGCCTCTCCCCCAAAGGCATTGACCAAAAATTTCTCAATTTCAATCAATCCCTCTTTATATGTAATAGCACCAGATACGCTATCAATATCAAACTGATCATATTCTATTCCGGGGCTTTCTATCCTTACCAAAGCATTGGGCGAATCAAGATCGCCCTCCACATTTATATTACAATTGATATTTCCACTCAAATGCGTTGGAAAATCCAATATGTCAGCAATAACCGCAAGATTAATATCTTCTATATTAGCTTCTGCGCTCAATACCACTTTTTGATTTTTGCCCGATCCTGTAATTTTTGCGTTGGCATTTGCGCTAATTTTCGCACCATCGCCTTCCATTTCAAAGCCATTAAGTTCAAATTTCTGATCATTAAGGTTTAATTCAATCGGTGATTTATTATTCCATTTATGCTGATCTACGGTTAGTATAATGCTCTGCAATATTCCATCAACGGATACATCCAAAGGATTTTGACCTTCGCCGCAAGCTTTTATGTTGCCTGTTATATTGAGATCAATTATATCACCAGCCTTTGCAAGTCTTAATGCTGGCTCAATGCTGAGATTATTCATCTGCAATTCTGCGCTAAATGGAAAAGGCTCCTTTATATCGCTAACAAGATTCGCTGTCATTGTCCGATCGAACAGGTATACATCAACTTTGGCTTTATTATTACCAACATCTATAAGACATTCACCATCACCAAAAGCCTCTCCGTTAAATCTAAGGTCTTTCATGCCGATTTTGCCATTTAGGGATGGATTTTTGATGTTGCCATTACCAGCAAGCGAAATTTGAAGGCTTCCGCCGGGCTTTGGGATTTTGTTTATTTCTGAATTTGGTATTTCATCATCCTGTAATGCCATCACATCTTCATATAGCCTTAATATATCAAATGGCGATGAATTAACGCTAAGGTCATAATTTCCATCGGGATTAAATTCAAGGGCAATATTTATTTTTTCATCATCGCTTGCAATTAATAAATCTGGTATTTTTAGTGTGTTAGATTTTATTCTAATCGGTATGATTATTGGATTTATGTTTCTTGTAGAAACCGCTAGATCATGAATAAAAATCTCACCATCACCATTTAGATCAGTTGTCTTACCTGCAATGTTAACCTGTCCATTTATAATACCACCATGAATAGGCACATCTCCACCGAAAATCCTTGCATAGTTCTCAATTTCAATCGAATCAAGTGATATATTGGCTTTTAGATAAGGCGTTTCTTCTATTTTCACATCGGCGTTGATAAGACATTCGCCTTCATTTAGCTCTATCACAAAATCATCAGTATTTATGCGATCATCATTCAAAATAAATGATCCTGCAAGAGAAGCAACTTGGGCATATTTTTCATCATCTTCATTTTTGCTATTTGTTAAAACACTTATGCTTGGAATATTAAGCCTTATATTCCCCTTAATATCTGATATATCCTTTATTAACTTGCCTTCCTGTCTAGTATCTTTTATACCCATTAACGTTAGATATGCTGGATTAGTTATCTTCATTGAAACATCAGCATTTAGTTTGATTACTCCGTCAGCAATAGGAGTTCCTGTCGCCATATCTGATAATTCATTAAGCTGAAGCCCATCAAGAGCCATCTTTAGATTGAGTCCTGCATTATCAGTTAATTTGCCATCAATCTTCATTTTTGTCTGACCACGAGATACATCAAGCGATATATCATTGCCATCTATGTTCAAAAGGCTATTGATTTTTCCAACTGTAACTTGTTTTTGCTCAACAATGACTTTACCATCTTCCTGAGTTTTATTAATTGGGATAATAGCTGTCACATTGGTAAGATCAAAATTACCTTTTCCATTGATTTTTCCTGGCTTTGCTTCTGTTCCAGCAACAGACAGATGACCATCTAGGATGCCATTAAATGGGACTTCTGTTTTGCTAAAATCTGTTGCTATACGATTAATATCAAGATTTGTAAGACTTAATTCTCCATCAAATTTACTAAGTTTATTATTAGCCAATTCAACCAAGCCTGCTATATCAACTTTGCCATTACCAAGATTTGCCGATATATTTTGGATAGTTAATTTTTCAGTGCTGAAATTTGCTTTTCCGTCTAATTTCGTTATATTCAGGTCATTCACATATAGGCTATCTCCGTTAATATTGAATATTCCAGCTATATTTGGCAATTCACCATTTATATTAGCTTTTGCTATTATCTCGCCATCAAGACGTTCTATTTGTGGGGCAAAGTCCTTAAAATCACCAAGAACTATATCAAATATCGCATCCATATTTACTTTTGGATTCTTGCCATTCAATAATTCTCCTTTGGCTTGCAGGCTTGATTTTTCAATATTTATCCCTGCCATAGATAATGTAATTTTATCGCCTTCCATTGCAAATTCCGCATTTATATTTGAAAGCGATTTCTTGACGTTCTGAAATCTGACTTGCCCTTTGCTAGCCATTATGTTACCAGCAAAATTGTTGTCCTTATCGCCTGTGATTTTGCTATTTATATCACTAATTATAAGGCTTGCATCATCTTTTTTATCATCAAAACTTAGAGAACCATTATTTAGCCTTATATCTGCCAATATTAACTTAAATCGTGATGGTTTAGTTTCTTCTTCTTTTTGAGGCATTTCAGGTATACTTAATTTGCCATCTGTATCCATCTCAACCCATATATTTGGATTATTTATATTTATCTGATCAACATCAAGCCTTAACCTGATTAGATTACGCAGTGAATAATCGATCTCAACACTTTCAATATCAATGAGTTTGCCTTTGCTGATCTCATCATATCTAGCAACCGCAATGTTTCTAATTATAAACTTGCTAAATATGTTCCCAGTGATTTCGCCTATTGAGACTTCTCTTTTAAGTTGGTCTTGTGCTATAGATTCAGCGATAGAGCGGATCTTACCCAATGTATACGAACTTCTTAAAAGCACGTAACCACTCACAAAGAGTATCAAAAAAAATATTAGAATACCTATAAGTATTTTTCTTTTCATAATTGATTTATTTTCCCTTTTTTACCTTATTTATCCACTAGAATTTTATCATCTAATAGGTTATATTGTCAACCATATCTCTGAATTGTGTATCTGTATCGAATTATTGGATAAACAAGTAATTACACCCTATTAAAAGATCAGATGGAGGTTTTCTTTAATCCGATAATCAGAGGCTTTCAAACATTGAAGTTAACACCACGAATTTAAAAAATTATGCGCCTTGCAAACCAAAAATAAGTTCAACCTTTTATAAAATTCAATGTCTTTATATTTATTGATTATTATAATTATACTTTATCTGAAAGGAGTAGAATATGTTTATTAGCAGAAGCACGTATTATATTATTTTGGCTTTGGCACTGGCAATATTATGTATTGTTGGGTCAGAATTTCATGGAGTTAAGGCAATGCAAGCGGAATATAAGGATTTGCAACCCGATGTTTTTATGAAGTCATGGCTTTTACTTGATCCAATATCTGTTTTCCCAGAAGGATCGGAATCAAAAGACGAGGAACTGCAAAAGAAAGCCTTTGCAAATGACTTTCTCACAGAAAACGGCTTAGAATCAGGTATTACGCCCAAAGATGGAACAACAATTCAAATAGATGGCAAAGATTACAAATGTCAATATTATGAATCAAAAGATGACATTGTTAATCTAGTCAAAGTCTTTGGACAAAAAGATTATGTCATTGTTTATGCTTGGGCGGAAATTGTATCAACGGAAGATAAAGACTTCTTGCTGGGAATAGGAAGCGATGATGGCGTAAAAATATGGCTCAATGGCAAATTGATACATGAAAAATGGATTGGACGTGGTGTTAATAAAGATGATGATATTATCCCCATCAAGATCAAAAAAGGGAAAAATCAGCTTCTTTTCAAAGTCCAAAATATGCAGATGGCATGGGGATTTTGCTGTAGAGTGCTTGGTAAGGAATCTCTTAAAGACAAACTCATTACCGCAGCAGATATGGGGAATCTTGACGATATAGAGATGCTTATATCGCATGGGGCGGATGTTAATGCCAAAAATGATATTGGTATAACCGCACTCCACAAGGCTAAAATGGCTGGGCGCAAAGAAACTGTTGATCTATTAATTGCAAAGGGCGCAGACACAAATATAAAAATGCCCGATAAGGAAGTTCTGGCTGATGCAGTTTTCAATAGGGTATTTAAGGGTAATTCCCCCGGTGCATCTGTCCTTGTTGCAAAAGATGGAAAGATAATATATCAAAAAGGTTTTGGTTATGCAGATATTGGAAATAAAGTTCCATTTACTGTTGATACAAAATCACGTATAGGCTCAATTACAAAGCAATTCACCGCATCAGCGATACTGAAACTACAAGAAGAAGGCAAACTGAGCGTCAATGATAAGCTATCAAAATTTATCCCTGATTTTCCAAGAGGCGATGAGGTAACAATCCATCATCTTTTAACTCATATTTCTGGTATGCAAAGCTATACAGAAAAAGCGGATTTTATGAATAAGGTCTTGTATGAAGTCAAACCAGAGGATTTGATAGAATACTTCAAGAATGATCCGTATAACTTTAACCCCGGTGAAAAATGGATGTATAACAATTCGGGATATTTTCTCCTTGGATATATCGTGGAAAAAATATCAGGTCAGTCCTTTGATGATTATTTGAAAAAGACATTCTTTGAGCCATTGGAAATGAAAAATACAGGCATACATAACTCAAAACAGATATATGAAAATGAAGCTTATGGATATTCTTACGAAAACGGCAAGTTCCAAAAAGCTACCAACTGGGATATGTCATGGGCAGGAGGCGCAGGGGCTTTGTATTCAACTGTCGGCGATCTTTATCTCTGGAATGAAGGTATTTTCAATGGAAAAGTCCTTAACGAAGAGAGCCTTAAATCTGCATTTACTCCCGTAAAATTGAATGATGGAACAGAACCTAAAGATATTGGTGGTGGATATGGCTACGGTTGGGTTGTTATGGAACATAGAGGTTTAAAAGCAATAGGACATGGTGGTGGACTGAATGGCTTTAATAGCGATCTGATACGCTATTCAGATATTAGCGCCACTGTTGTCGTTCTTCAAAACTGTTTGGATCCTGCACCGGGAATGGGTGCAAGCCAGCTTTCCAGTCAGATTCAGGAGATCTTCTTCTGGGAACAGATGAAACCACAAGAATCAGTCAAAGTTGACAAAACAGTATCAGCAAACAAATACGATGATTATGTTGGTAGATACGATTACGGCGGGGCAATAATGAAAATAAGGCGAGAAGGTGATCATCTATTTGCACAACTGGCAGGTCAGCCAGAATTTGAGATATTCCCAAAGTCAGAAAATGAATTTTTCTGGAAAGTCGTAGATGCACAGGTAACATTTATCAAAAATGAAAAAGGAGAAGCTACCCATATAATTCATCATCAAGGCGGTAGAGAGATAAATGCGCCAAAATTGAAAGATGAGATTTCAGCGAAAGTTGATCCTTCTGTCTATGATCAATATGTAGGTGAATATAAGTTTGATATTGCACAAATAGACATTATAAAAATAACAAGAGATGGAGATAAGCTATTTGCCCAAGCAACTGGTCAACCCAAAATTGAATTACTACCGAAATCGGAAACAGAATTTTATTCAGATTTGGTTGTCCTAAAAGTCAATTTTATAAAAGATAATCAAGGAAAAGTAACAAAATTAATTATAAATCAGGCAGGCATGACAATAGAGGGAAAGAAGAAAAAGTAAAATATGGTTTGTAATTCTCGTAAAAGTTTTTTCAGAAAACTTCTTCTGGATTCTAGTCTTAACTGAAATGATAGTCTATATTTGAGGTGTTTTATGACCCTTATTGATAATGAGATTCAAAGCAATTTACTCAGCTATATCAGACAAACCAACCCCATCAAACAAATCAGCAATTTGACAAAAATCACAAGTGGATGGGAAAATGAGGTTTATTCGTTTACTGCAGAATATAGTGATAGAAAAACAGATTTGATTTTGAGAATATACCCCGGTGATCATGCAGAATGGAAATCGGAAAGGGAGTTCAATGGTATCAAAAGACTCTATGAAGTCGGCTTTCCTGTGCCAAAAGTCCATGCTCTTGAGCATGATCTATCAATATTTGGCAAGCCGGTTATCATAATGGAAAAGATCAATGGTCGTGAAGGCTGGAAAGTCATTGACAAATCCTATGGCAAAGAAAGAGACAGACTTATCAATCAATTCTGCCAGATATTTGCTAATCTTCACAGCCTCGATTGGAGATTAATACATCCTGATCCATTACCATACAACGAAAATGATCCCTATGGATTAATAAATTCCCTAATGCAGAAAATACAGGGATATGTTGACCAATTTCCTGATGCTAAAGTCCTTATGCCAGTTTTTGATTGGCTTATGGATAGACGCAATAATGTTCCTTGTAGGCGTTTGTCTGTCGTTCACATGGATTATCATCCTGCAAATCTTATATTAAAAGATAACGGCGATGCGATTATCATTGATTGGACAAACATTGACGTTGGCGATTTCAGGATGGATTTGGCATGGACAATGCTTTTGGTTAGTTCTTATGGTAATCCAGAAGGCAGAGATATTGTCCTTAATGAATACGAAAAGATTATTGGTCATAAGATTGAACAAATAGAATATTTTGAGGTTTTCGCACTTTTAAGAAGACTTTTTAGCATATTCGTTTCACTGACAGTCGGAGCAAATAAATTGGGTATGCGTCCAGAAGCCATTGAAAGCATGAAAAAAAGCGTTAGGCATATCAAGATTTTGTGCGATTTATTGCATCAGAAAACAGGAATAAGCGTTCCAGAAATGGAAAATTTAATAGAGGAAATAGAACACTGATTAAGCGGATTCAGCGGATTTTCGCTGATTTCATTTTTAATAGGAGGATATTTTTATGGGAAAAGGAAGGCAGACCATATTAAGGTTACTATCCGAGGGCAAGATAACGATTGAAGAGGCGGAAGAGCTTCTTGATGCTATGCCAAATAATAACGGATTACATATTGGACAGGACATTTTCGGCAATAAACCGCCAAAACATAGGCATAGCGGAGGACCACAAGACTTTAACTTTGATTTTCACTTCCCCTGGGATGAACCGGGCTGGAAATGGCCCTGGGAGCAAAAAGGTTGGCAGTGGCCCTGGGGAATGGCGCATCAGTCGCAAGATGAACATGAAGTCAATACTGAAATAACACATAATATTATCGAAGGAACAAACTTTGTTATAAAATCTGCTGATGGAAACTTAAACATTCAAGGATGGGATAACGAAGATACAATAAAAATAAATAGCTTCGGTGAGGAAGTATCCAGCGAGATTAGTGATGATCAACAAACAGTTTATCTCAATTCTGAAGATGCGGATGTTTCTGTAATGATACCTTTGAGAGTTTCATCTATGCAGATTTCAGGTGAAGATGGAAATATCAATATCAGTAATATAAGATCAGATATTTCCTTGAAAATAGATGATGGAAATGCCAATATGTCAGGAATAGAGGGAAAGATATTTGTATCTATTGATGACGGCAATCTTGCAATAAATGGTGTTAATTCAAAAGAAATTGCAGTGAAAGCTAATGATGGGCAGGTTGCATTAAATATGTCGCCTCCTGTCAATGAAGGAAAATATAATCTAAAAGTTGATGATGGACGGATATTATTATCTTTGCCATCAGATTGCGCATGTCAGATAACTGCAAATGTGGAAGATGGTGCAATACGCCATAATTTGTCTCATATTCAAGCTGAAATACTGGAAAGTGAAGGCATCTTAAACGCAAGCCTAAATGGCGGAGGCGCCAATTTTGCTCTTTCTGCCGAAGATGGAGAGATAGTCATTAAGGCAGTTACAGCTTTTGGAAATTAACATAATGCTAGTTCTGTTTAAGAATTAGCATTTGATGCTATGAAATGTATGGACAGGGCTAGAAACCTGTCCCTACCATAAAAAATAAGCGCCATAATTAGTTCAGTGAAGCAATACAAACATGAATATTTGATCTCTATCGTTTGTGGGACTCTATGTTTTGGTGTCTTTGTAGTTCATTCTAATATCAAGGTATTATTCCTTAGCAAAAGCAGGTTTTATGTGCATTAAAAGAGCAAATGGTATAGAGATTATGATTATAATGGCAGTTCCAATAAATAATGCCTCAAATCCAAAACTTGGAAGCAGTTGTCCGGCTAATAGTGGCATAGTTACTGATGTTATATGATTAATGCTTATGCCTGCTGAAAGAGTCGGTGTTAATTCCTCTGGTTTCGCTTTTCGTCTGATATAAGTTGATAACCCCATGCCAAACATTCCCATAAATCTATTTATTATAAGCAAAGCTTGCAGAAACATTACATTATCAATAACTGCAAAGCCGGCACAACTCAAAGCAAGAAAAAAATAACTTGGTGGAACAGTCTTTCTTTCACCAAATCTGTCTATCATACGCCCTATATAAGGCGCAGAAAACATGCCAATTACACTGCTAATAAGCAAAAGCAAGCTAATATTCCAGACTTTAAGACCATAATTCTTAACCAGAAAAAGCATTGTAAAAGAATCAAGCACCTGCTGACCTGAACCTTGGAGAAGAATTAACACATAATAAAGCCAATACTCACGTTTTAATAGCAAACGTGGGGGCTTAATATCCGTTGAACCAACATGCTTTGGAATCTTAAATATCAATAAACCAGAAATAATTGTAAGAATCCCTCCCGCAATATAGTATGCTCTTAATGTCAAAGATTCCATCAGCTTTGAAACAAGCATTATTACACATATACCAGCAATAGATGCCAATGATCCAACAGATGCAAGCGAACCAAGCACTTGACCAGTTTTTTCTTTTGTTGTAAGGCTCATGGATAATGATCCGCCTAATGGCATAGACATATGCATCCCAAGACTTGCTACAACGATAACCGTCAATAATGCAGAATATGAATGAACAAAAGCATATAGAAAGAAGCCTAATCCCATAATTAATGTGGATATAGCAGTGCTTTGAGACAATGGCAAACGCATAAAAAACGCAGCTACAAACATCAGTGCAAGACCCGGTAATTCACGAATGCCTTCCATCAATAGAACCTGTTTTCCACTTAGTCCCAAGGTATTAATAAAAAAATTAGTCTGGGCACCACTCATTAATCCGCCACCAAAACGTCCTAAAAATGTAGAATATGCCATTATTATTAGACTACTTGTCCAAATGGAATTTTCAGACCTGCGCCAAATCTTTTCCAAATCAAATCTCCTATATATTTGGATTTTTCATTTACGAAAAAAACACACTAAATTCACAGAAAGCAAGACTTTGATGATCGTAAATACAAAGATTAATTTAGTTGACCAATAATTCTTTATCGAATAAAGGTTATAATATTGAAGGCATAGTTACCAATACTTAAAGGCATAGGTTGGTATATTTAATATAACTCCTATCAAACTCCAAACACTGCCTATGACAAATTCGCCTAAGATTAGACCTATGAATAATGGAATTGTCTGCCGATAAAGCCTTACTCCGCCATATTTCAATACATTTTTCTTTATTAGCCAACTAAGCATTAATGATGCCCATAGCCATTGCATTGAATAATCATCAGCAAAGGCATATCCAAGCGGATGCAAATTCCACCATAATAATCTTGCTCTTAGTATAAGCAAAACTATTGTAAAAACTAATCCGAATCCCATTGCACTAACCGCTGGGAAATTAGTGCCTATTGGATAAAAAATCCAGTTCTGCAAGCGTGTAAAAGGTTCTCTGCCAAATGCAGAAACCGCATATCCAGAAATTTTGACAGATGCGCCCAATCTATAAAATCCATCCATCAATATCCAAATTGCAGATATAATGCCAACAAATCCACCGATTATTGTCGCTAAAAACATTCTGCCATCACTCATACCTAACTGATCGGACATCTTAAATCCTTCTAGCGAATGAGGCATTGGGTGTGAACGATAGGCACGATTAAATGAATAGAATAACGAAAACATACTGAGATTATTTGGTCTTATCTGCCTTGTTCCTAATGTAGTTGTTATAACAACACTTGGGTCCATCATGTGTAAATCATGTGCAGGCGCGCCAAGTTCTGCACGCATCCTTGTTATCGCCAGTGATAGCAAGAAATAAATGCCAAAAAATCCTATTATTGCCCATACAGACATTCCAGCGATCAGGCAAAATGCAAAAATGTATAGCCAACCCAAAATAATCCCGCCAAAAGCAAAGCGATACAGCCTATTTTCATCTTTTTCATCACCATACTTCCCCAATATGCCTCTAAAAACATTCCTAAAATGCTTTCTGCTTACATATATCGCAAAGAAGCATATTCCCATATATGCCCCAAAGGATTGTTCCCGTATAAATGGAAATCCCGAGTATCCCTGTATTCCAATAATACTTGCAATCATTCGTTGAAATTTTGTAAAGAAAAAGAAGAACCAACATGAAAATGCAAGATCAACAGGTATGAGATAACCCAAACCAACCACAAATGGAAATATCGCCACAACCATCCAACCAATTGCGTTCCAAGGCTTTGCTGTAAAGAGTCCGCCAAGTTGATATTTTATGATGAAAAGGGGAAACGATGGCAAAAGATATGCAATTCCATTATAAATGTCAATAAGCCCAGAGATAGCAAAACCTATCCAAAACATCTTATCGATAAAGAGATTTGTCTTACCCGAACCGGTTATTGACATTGGTATCTGTGTAATGGGATAAGTAAGACGTTCTTTGTCTATCCATTGCTTCTTTATCAAAATATTAGTGCAAAACATGATTATAAGAAGAACCATCAGCAGTATTGACCAGTTAAGCAAAGGAAATATCCATGTTTTCAGGTTCTCAATAGTATAAAATGTAGATTCACCCTCATAAAATCCTCTTAAAACACTCTTATCTGATACTGTTAGCCAATTAGGTAGGTATGGATGAAAATAACTTTCCCATTCATTTTCAGGAGAGGCAAACCAAAAAGCATGACCAAGCATTGGAATTAGCACTTGTATCATATCTGTTCCTGCAACACCTGTGCTGATTGAGAGCATAATATATATTGTAATTATTTCTTCTCTGCTAAGAAACGTCTTTGAAAATAGCCGTTTCCACATATGACTGAATGCTATCAATAACATCGTTACAAAGACGACATTGAAAAATATAGATAAGCAAGTTGTGTAATGCGCTCCTCCGTAAGATGACCCTCCACCACCTACATTTCCACTCATAACTTCCATTCGCATAACCCAATATGTTACAAGTGGAATCAAAATAACGCCTATTAATCCCGATCTTCTTGTTAGTCCATGTTTTTTGTTTATCGTCATATATCGCCCCGATTTTAATAATCATATATATTGCTATTTGCATAATGAGGGAATTATATAAAATCAATCATTATATTTCAATGGTTAGATCATCTTTTATTAGGGCTATTTTATTTTATTGGGCTTTTTGTTATAATGCCATTAGTTATATAGCTTTTTCAAAGAAAATTTAAATGACAGGAGATTAACCATCCATGACAGAAAAAGATAAAGAAATTATAAGGAATTTGGCAAAGAGAGTAGCGGAAATCGCCGATCTGCCTATTATGGAAGAACGCAAAGAGATATGGAAACGCCATCATAATCTTGAAAGAGTTAGACCAATGCTTTTGATCTTTCCAGAAAATTCATGGCACGAGTTAATAACGTTTCTAGAATGTGAAGATCAACTCGCTAAAAGTATAGAATGGATTCTTAAAACAAAAATATATTATTACGAAAACATCTATGATGACACAGTAATAGAGAAAACGTATATTGTTAATAAATCTATCTGGAATACTGGCTGGGGATTGCAACCAACTTTTGTTCCTAGTAGCAAGCAATCAGGCGCAGGCAAATTTTATCCTGTCATAGAATCTGCAGATGATTTAAAAAAGCTAAAATTTCCAGAAGTCATTTATGATAGGGAATCTTCGCTTTTACGTTTTGAACAGACCCAAGAACTTATCGGAGATATACTTGATGTTAGGTTAAAAGGCATAAGAACGGTCTCATTTCATCTAATGAATCTCTATTCAAAATTACGTGGTCTTGATCAAGTAATGATTGATATGCACGAAAATCCAGCCATGTTACATGATGCCATGTCTTTTATAGAAGAAGGTCATCAATACATAATAAATCAATACATTGATCTTAATTTACTTAGCCTTAATGATGACGATGCTTGGATATATCCCGGTGGAAATGGCTACTCCTATGAGTTGCCACAAAAAAATTATGATCCTGATCATATAAAACCAATAGATATGTGGGCAACTGCTGAGGCGCAGGAACTTACGCTTGTATCGCCAGAGATGCAATGGGAATTTGCTATTCAATACGAAAAGAGATTGCTGGAAAGATTTGGTCTTGCGGTATATGGGTGTTGTGAGGATTTGTCAAGAAAGCTAGATTATGTTTTTAGAATAGAAAATCTCCGTCAGGTCAATATATCACCGTTTGCAGATGTCGATCTATGCGCAAAGGATTTTCCCAAGAAATATATCTTTTCATGGAAGCCACATCCATCTCAGTTAGTCGGTGAGTTCAATGTTAGAAACATAAGAGAAAATATAAAACATGCCCTTGACGTTACAAAAGACCTTGTTTTTGAGATTGTCTTAAAAGATACGCATACATGCGAGAACCATCCGGAGAGATTTACAATATGGTCAGATATTGCACGTGAGCTTGTTGAGCAATATTAGTTACATATAAAGTTGCAGGCGATTAAATATCATAAGCAAACCATACATAGACGCAGACAAAACAATTGCGCATCTGATACCAGCAATAAGAGGATTACCGGAAATTCTGAAAAATCTCGAAACAGAATCGGTTTGATCTTTTGTCATAAGGTCGTTGGAAACTCCTATAATGTATGGTGATAAAAGAAAAGTAATAAAGAATGCAAGTGGGACATACAAAGGTACAGGTCCTATAGATGGCATCGGCTTTGGATCAGCGCCAACACTCCATACCCATTGACGAGACCTGTCTCCCAAGTATATCAATATTAGACCCAAAAGGAAAGCCATTATGCCTGTTAAAAAAGATGGTATATAGAACCTGCTAAAACTTGACCGAAGTCTTTGATAGATATACATCATGGCTGAAATAAAGAATATCCAAAATAAAACAACGCTTAGAGGTGTTGACAATATCACAAGGTCACTATTTTTTCTAAGGTATGTAACAATACTAACCTCAACAAATAAAGTTTCCAGAAATGTCATAAGCACACCCACAATTCCACCAACAATCAGGCTTTTGAGTAATCGTTTAGTAGAATCATTCTTTATGCCCCAATATGTCATAACTCCAAGCGTTGTAATATCAGCAAGATACAATAAGATCACCGAACCAAAAGCAATATTTATGAGAGAGATCAAGATAAAAAGGATACACATACCGACAATAATAAGGTCTGTTCGGTTGATATATTTTAGTTCCATACTTTATATCTCCGTTTAGATTGTAATACACTTTTTTTGGCAGATTTTTTTTATCTTCTCTATGCCACCACCCACACGTTTGCCATGACGGAATATTCCGAATATATGTTGAGATACAACACGCCTAGATATTCCTAGTGCTTGGGCGACTTCATCGTGAGTCCTATCATAAAGAAAGTGCATTATGATACATTTTTTTTGCATATCGGTTAAATCGTTTTCGATGATCTCCATGATAAGAGGTAAGATTTTTCTTTTTTTATCTTCTTTTATGTAACGTTGTTCCTGCTCTTCTTTTGTTTCATACCAGAGGGCGTCTTCTTGTGAAAAACTATCAATTACCTCTGGATTAATACCTATTTCCCAAAACTTGGGATCAAACTTAGACATTGAAGGCTTCTCCTTATAAACAATAGCCTCCATGCCCACTTTAAAGCAAAAAAGCCGTAGGAAACAAGATCACCTACGGCTTTATATATTCTTAAACTCAAATTAAGAATCTATAAAGGCAGTGGGCATGGCAATATTTTCCCTAAACATATTTATCCTGTAGCAATGAATATTTCTTGCTAACAAGGATATGAATTTAAATCTGTCGATTTCCATGCTCTAATCACCACCCTCTGATTCTCATTTAAGTAATGCTCCTATTGACTTTATAACATAAATTATCTAACTCTATATATACTATAAATCATATTGACTTATTTGTCAAATAGAATTTCAAAACTATTGCTTAAGTTTTCCCCATTGCGTTGTTAGTTTATCAATTCTTTCGACAGCAAGCCCACTGGTTGCCAATTTTACAAGTTCAGCCTCAGACAAGGTTCTATTATAGATCATAACTTCATCCATAATGCCTTTGACATGACGACCAGGTCCGCAACATTGATCCCATCCGAATTTGAGGTTATCTGCGATAGTCTGTTCTAGGTGATCAATTTTATTTACGGCAGAAACCATTTTTTTTGCATCGGTATATATATAAGAAACTGCTTGATCTTTTGCAATAGTTATCGCAAACATAGCCCATTCGTCTTGGGGAATTTGAGGTCCTTGCTTCCAGCCCCAAGTTTTATCTGAATTGTTATTCCAAACATAGCTTAGGGTATCTGCATCAGTAAAGCCTATCCAGAAACTCATGGGATCATTTCTGGAACACATGAGTCCTGCCCAAGCGTCTTGTCGCCAACCTTTTAGCCATGCGGTAGCGGTTAAGTCTATTGTAGTTAATTCAAAGTTAGATATTACAACATGCCCAGTAACACCATCAAGCTCAACTGCACCTTTAACCCTACCATTTTTAATCCATTTTGACCCACCCTCAAGTTTACCTTCGCTTTTGCCTACCATATCTTTGCCATTTTCATCCAATGGCCAATATCCTACAAGACCTTTGGCGAGGTCTTGCGCTTTAATTGGGATTATACCTAATCCAAAAAACAAACAAACAATCACACTAAGAAATATTATTTTTTTCATATCAAACCTCCAAGTCATGTTATTTGATTTATTTATAGCATTTATGAAGGTAATATAAAACTTTTTTTAATAAATGTCAAACAAAAAATCAAAGGGCTACGTTTCAAAATGAAACATAGCCCCGACTTTGACGAAATCGTCAAGGATGGTTTGAAAACCTAATAGCTAGGTTTCCAACCACCTCGGTGATTTGAACATTTATCACCACCCCCTTCTTAGTCAATGATGTGGTAAAGGCTCAACTGCTGGAGCATCAAATCGTTGACCCTTACCATAATATACCCATTTTGGATGCACTTTTTGGGAGATGATGTAAGAATTTTTTTTATTTTGTTTTAATCTCTCCCCAAAGGGTTGCAGATTTGTCTTTGCTTGTAACAGATGAGGAAGCTGACATCATAGTTTCATAGAGGGACATCATTTCGTTTTCTGTCAGAACAGAGCTAAAATAGGCAAAATCATCGATTGCACCTTTGAACCAATCGTCTCTCTGTTGCCATGTTCCTAACGATAGATTATAATTTTTTCCTTTACCTGCTGGTGGGGGATTTGGTGTTCCAGCTACGGGACCCAATTTATCAGGATAGTCTTTGGATATTACTTTTTTCCCATTGACATATCCGACCATTGTCAGTCCATCATAAGTCCAGCCTAGCTGATACCATTCATTATCTTTTATAGCTATATTTGCGTTATCACGCATCTGACCAGCGCCACCACCACCGACAGCAACTGGATCATAAATACGCCATACAACAGCATTATCTTTCCACTCTGCAGGTTTATTCTCTGTCTCAAGATACCAAAGGTTACTTCTTTCGCATATTGCCTGCCAACCATCTTTTGGATAAAGTTTTACCCATGTAACACAACTTGCTGTTGCAGTATCGAATGGTGAGCCAATCGGTGCTGGTATGTCAAGAAAACTTCCATTAAATTGATCTGAATCAATTGTTAGGGCTTTTCCTCCGTTGACTCCATCTGTCCACCCAAAAGCCTTTGCATCACCAACTTCTGCCCCATGTAGTTTTTTTGGTCCAACATCCTTATAGTCGCTTTCCAATGGATAATAAGCAATAAGACCCGACATTGATTTTATCTTGGTAGTCAAAGCATCTTGATCAGCAATCGCAATACCCGTTATCATACTAAAACAAACAACAAAAGCAATAGCA
This sequence comes from uncultured bacterium, assembly GCA_964564735.1. Taxonomy (GTDB): domain Bacteria; phylum Poribacteria; class DTPJ01; order DTPJ01; family DTPJ01; genus CAZMCH01. The sequence continues at coordinate 58,698 of CAZMCH010000004.1, read as the reverse complement.
AAACGTAACTTCATAGAATTTACCCCTTTCAGTAAGTATATTGCCATAATGCAATATGTTAAGATAATGAAAGCATGTTTTTTGAACCAACATGCTGAGTTAAAAAATTTATCTTAATCTAATAAGACTCCAAGTTGATGTTAATTTATCTTTTAAATTTACTTCTGCGCCAAAATCTGTAAGTTCAATATTGTCAAAAAAGCATCCCTGCTGTGCAATCATCGTAAAACCAATTTTGCCTCCGGAATAGCTTTCATCTTGCGCTTCAACAACAAGTTTTCCTTTTGAATAAACTGAGAATTTCCCATCTTTTACGATCAACTTAAAATCAGTTAATTCATTATCTTTGTATGATGCTTCGCCTTTTCTACCGATAGTATTATAATAAGGCTCATCATCACCAAGACGTTTTTCAATCTTTGACCAAGGGGCTTTATCTGCTCCTGCACCTTCTGGATTTGCGGGATCAATCATAGTTATAAATCTGTAGTGATTTGTCCTATTTTTCCAGCCCCAAATGATTCCAAGACAATCATTATCCAGCGAATAAACATCAAATTTTAATTCAAAATTTATCCATTCTGCGAGATTATAAATAGCAAAAGTTCCCAAAGGAATAACATCAGGCGGATCACCCCATATATTGCTTGTTTGGTTTAATGCCGAGCCTTTGCCAACAGGAGAAGCCATAACTATCCAGTTTGAGGGACCCTTATCATTCAAAAGCTTTGCTGGTTCGTCCAAAGTAATCCAGCCATTCATATCACCGTCATTGAAATTTTCTGAGAAATTTGCAGAAAAAGAAATATACGGCATCAATGCAATCATTAATAAAGCTATACTTGCTTGCTTTATCATACAAAACTCCTAATTGGCTGATTTTAGCGAAGCCCATTTAGAAACAAGCTTTCCACTAGACCCAACCGCACCACTAAGGTCTGTAACTTTTACATTGTCAAAAAAAGCCTGCTGTGCATAAAGAGCAAAACCAATCTTTCCAGAATCATAGGTTTTATCATCTGCGGTAAGAACTTGATTTCCATCCATAAATACAGTCATTTTAGAGCCTTTGACTTCAACGCCTATGTGGATTAAGAGGCCTTGTGTATAAGATTCATTTGATTTTGCAAGAAATTCATAGTATGGGAATTTGTCGCCATCTGCGCCCAAACGTCTTTCAATGCGTCTAAAGGGTCCTCTACTGCCCGGATCTATGACCATCATATATCTATAATGATTAAGCCTATTTTTCCATCTCCAAACACAACCCATTCCGTCATTGTCATTCGCAATAGTGTCAAATTCGAACATGAAATCAACAAACTCGGCTTTATCATAAATAAGATAGGTTCCAAGCGCTATTTGATCGGTAGGGTCACCCCACCTATTTGATCCCTGAAAAACAGCTTTTCCGTCAATTGGTCCATTTTTCACTTCCCAAGTTGATGGTGCTTTGTCACTCATTAGTTCATCCGGATCATCAACAACAACCCAATCATCCATCCCTTTCTCAAAGTCATCTTTGAAATTTGCCCCTATGCACAAAGGAGTTATTGTCATCATTGCAATAAAAAAAAGCATAAATATTCGCATTTTGTGTTCCTCCGATCTTGGATAAATAGTGGTCAGCCAAATTAATTATTTGTGGAACGCTGATTAAGCGGATTTGGTGGATTAAAGTGGATAGAAAAATCGTAAAATGTAATGCGTGAAACGTAAGATGTATTAGGTATAGCACATTAAGCATCACGTATCACTCATTACGAACTAAATCAGCGTCAATCTGCTTAATCCGTTTCATCCGTGTTCTATTTCCCAAAAAATTAATCCGGTCAGACAATAGTCTGTTTTGTTTCAATTATTTTATTATAACTATGTTAATTCCTATCAAATATTAGGTTAATTATCGGTTAATAATCAATATCAGTTCATATCTCATAAAATTACAAATAAAAGCCAGATTATGTTTTTTTCTTCACTGCTTTGACGCATAAATGCCAAAATTTGTTTAAATCTTGATATTTATTTCTGCCAATATAAATCAATAGTAACATTTTTCTTGTCAGATGTAAATAATAAAGTTTGATCTACTCAAATGATAGACTTAAAGCTAGCCAATCTTTCAATGGATTTTTGCGCTCCATTTTCAAAATTATTAGCAAAGTCATTCATTTTTACAATATCGATTGGATATAACCGAATCTTTCCAAAAATATCTATTTTTTTGCTTCTATTGGGGTATCCACAAATGATGTCATTTTTAGGTGTAGCTTCTCTTGGATTGGTTGTAAAAAGGTAGGTTTCATAACCGATTTCTTCTGCTGATAAGTTTCTGTCATAACTGATATATCCCATACAAAGCTTGCCATTTTTAGCCTGTTTGCCATCAAAATCCCAACTTGTCCAATCAGCAACACTCGCAAGCACGTTATATTCTTCTCTTGTTATGAGTTTTGAGAATTGAGAACTTCTTGGATAATCAAGGGAACTATTTTGTATGTATCCAATATCACATGGGCAAAGTATATAAGGTGCATTATTTTCAAAGCATCTTATTTGTGCCAAGTCTGTTGCTTCCCCGCAAGCATGTATAGCGATACCAAAGTCGAACTTTTTATGAAAGTCTTGTATATAACCATTAAAAAATTCAATATTTTTCAAACCCGAGTCAGCAATTCTTTTCTTTCCAATTTCAATCGGATAGGGATTTTTTTCAATTAGTATAAAATGACAATTTGGAAACAAATGCGCCAAAGGAAAAGAAAGATGACCTGAACCTGAACCAAAATCTACAATTATCTCATTTCCTTTGAGCAAGCATCTTATTATCTGCGCAAAGTTTTCTATCTGCCATCTTTTTCTTATTGCTCTTTTATTATTCAGAAATCCAGATGCAGGGTCTATTCCTTCTGGCATCTGATCCCATCTAATATCAAAGGTAAATCTGGGATCAGAGTATTCAGGACAAATACCTTTACTCATAAGCCTATATATAATTTTTTGAAATCTTTTCATTATTGTCCTTATTGTTATCATTTCTCATATTTATTGAGTATATCAATTGATAGCTTTTTGTTACTCAATAATTAAACAGATACAAGCCTTAGATATTTGTTTTTGTTTGATGGTTTGATTAGAGGGAAGGATAAACTAGACATAAATCAATGTTGATTCATGCGAATTTTAATAACTAATAATTGAATTTACTGGTCAAGGTCTTACAAGAAATAACCTATTACATTCTATACTTTATAACACCCTTTGGGCAAACATCAGCGCAAGTTCCGCAAAGGATGCACTCAGAATTCTTCATTGATCCGCTTTGCACCATATCCATAACCTCAAGGCTCATAGGGCAATTTTTCGTGCAGGCTTTGCATTTAACACATTTATCTTTGTCCGATTTCAATCGCAAAACGGGTAATCTTATCAGATTGCTGATCTTAGTTCCGACAATCATAAATGGAGCCATCCAACAAACATAATGACAAAATCCCCTCTTTCCAGTGGCAAAAGATAAGATGACCACTAATGCAACAATAATAAAATAAATTATGTAAGTCCAAGGTTCTGAAATTGAAATCCCATACTTTGGGTAGTGCATTATGGTATCTTTTCCTAGAAAAATCGTTCCATCTTTAGTCTGATATAGTGGTTCTATGGAATGTATCCCGCCTGATATAATGAACATAATAATTATTAGCGCAATCCAAGGCACCCAAATAAAATATTTTATCCAATCAGCCTTTCCGCCTTTTGCTTGGTTTAAGTTTGCCATGAAGGCGCATTCACCTAATCCACCAGCGGGACATGCCCAACCGCAAAATAGCCTTCCAAAGAAAAGCGATAAAACAAACATGGATGAAAACATAACGAAGCTACCAGAAGCAATACCCTCGCTTGCGCCCATGATAATAAGATACGGTGAAAAATAAAATATAGTTATCGGAAACAGCAAAAATGAGATCAAAATTAATGCTCTACGGATCAACTGTCTTTTTTTATTCATAAACCATTTTTCCCATTTCCAAGCCTATTGAAAACCTTTGCGTTGTATCCAAATAAGGATGAAGGTCAAAGGCATGTTCAAACTTCGCTGAAAGCTTAGGCATTATCGCATATCTAATACTAAACCCTCCGGAAAATCCAACAGGTTTATCAACAGCCAAGCGTTTCTGTAATCCTCCTCGAACAAGTAAAGATATTTTTCCTTTTTTTTCAGGGAGTCCTTCTGCAAAATCAGCAATACCTTCATATTTTTGAAGTGTTATGTATCTTTCCTGTATTTTCCTCTTTGCGAAGAATGTTGACGGGCTGAAAGCAGACCATTCAGCACCAAAATATAATGTATCAAATTTTTTCTGTTGCTCATCAATATCGAGTGCTAGTGTCAAACCCATATTGGGCTTATTTATGACAGAATATGCTGTTCCCAATCTCAATCTTTGTCTTGCAATTTCTCTATCATCTGCGCTGACTCCGCCGATATTTTCAATATATAATGCTACTGAAGCCTTGCTTTTAATATTATACAATGCGCCAAGATCAAAGCCCAAACCGTTTGATAATTCCTCCATTGGATTCATGGTTATTGATGTTGTGCCTAATGCGATGCCGACTGATAATGCGTCAATAAGATTAACACCATAAGACAAGTATATGGAATTATCTTTTCTGTTAAAACTCCCCAAGTCCTTTCCGAGAGAATCTCTCCAATCCATGTTCCCATAGTTAAGATATGAAAAGTCCAAAGCGAAAGTTCCCCATTTTCCACTAGGATATGCGTATGCTAAATTGCTCTGAACTATATCAGCATCACCATATACAGGGGAATATGCCATGACTGCCTCTTGATTGAGCATGAGCGCAAGCCCTGCCGGATTCCATGATGTTGCATTAATATCATCTGCCACTGCTGAAAAAGCAGACATACCCATTGGACGAACACCAACTTTTGGCTCTAAGGTTGCTGAAAATGCGTTCATAGAAAGAATTAATATCCCTATAATGAGCAATAATGCTATTGTATGTTTGGGCATCTTTATACCTCCTCTTAATATCACTTTCGTATTAGTTTTAGCCTGATCAAATCTTCCTCTGTCCAACCAGCGTCATTTATTAACCCATCTAAAATGCCTTTTGTGAAGGTTTCATTTGGATGATATGGAACAGAAACCCAATTCCCACTTTGGGGATGTTTGTATATCTTATGACTACCTTTTTGCCTTTTGAAAACGAAACCATCACGTTCTAATGCCTTGATAAATTTCGTTGCAGTTATATTTTTCAACTTGGGACTCATACAAGGGCTTCTTCCTTTATTTTAATTATAGGCTTAATATCCTTTATATTCTTAACTATTCCGATACCCTGTATTGGATCGCCTTCATCTATAAGGGCTTCAAGATATAGTTCTAAAGCCTCTTTAATATTTTTATAAGCTTCTTCTTCTGTCCGTCCCCAAGTCCTGCAACCTTTTAATGATGGGCAATAAGCGTGATAACGATCTTCATCTGGCTCAATCACAACCTCAAAGATATGCTCTTTTGGGTTTGCGTCGCTTTTTTTTATCTCCAATTCGATTTTCTTCAATTCCTCTGGCGTGAGTTGCTTGATTGCCTCTATTAATTGCTCAAAGGTAATATTCATTGATATTTTTCTTTTCATTTTTATTTCTCCGATCATATACTACCATCCCGCTATCTTGATAGTCTGAGCGACAGTCGAGTTTGGACTCTTTGCTTCAATTCTGCAGATATAGACACTGCTGAGAACTTGATCACCTGACTCATCATTACAATCCCATTTGACCTCATTATTGCCAATCTTTGTCGTTCCATCAATCTCTTTAATCAGTCTGCCATCCATACCAAATATCTTTATCTTCACGCTATCTGCTGATTCTGTAAGTGTATAGGCAAAGTTTGCTCCGATCTTTGGATCAAATGGATTGGGATAACAATAGACATTTATCATAGTCATTTTTCCTGTTATATCAAACTCAGATGATTGAATAGCAATATTCCCGACTTTGTCCGCCACCGAAACCTGAACCTTATAATGTCCAAGACCAAGTTGCTGTGGAAATGGAAGCGAAAGGACACCATCTTTTAAGGCATTTTCAGAAACATCAAGCTTTGTTGTATTAAGCATAACTTCTATCTTTTTTGTATTTATTCCGCTACCATTTTCCCTGATTTTTGCTGTAATAACGCTGTTAGGCTCAGAATATCCAGAAGGCAATAAGTCGCTAATAACAGGTGGTTGGTAATCGCCTATTATGCTAAATATACCTGTTCTCATTGTTGATACTATAGCCAAATTCTCATCAGGTTTCACACCTGAGAGATAATCCCATATATTCCCATTCCAAATATACATCGCCAATTTTGATTCATCTTCTCCAATAACTTTTGTATTGCTATATTTTAGCACTATGGTTATCGGCTTAAGTAGCTCTTTATCAAGACTAAACTCTTTTGAAATTATATGCTTCTTTAAGCCTTCTTGTGGCTCTGGAATGACGCTTGGAATCGTTATAAATAGATTTGTTCCAGCGGGAACTGCACCAGCAGGGAAATATATTGACGAACCATCACCAAGCAATATTTCATTTTCCTTTGTTGGATCAAGAGCAATCTGCAATGATTTGACTATAGCAATAGTCGTTACAGCGTTGCTTTTGGTGTTTCCAGCCTTATCTGTTGCAGATATATAATAATCAACGCCCACCGATGAAAAGACTGAAGATGATATTTCTGACCTATATATATTAGGTGGTTCGTAAGTCATCACTTTATCTAAATATCTGCTTTCACCATGCTTGCGATAATGCAGTTTGACATTGTCAATCCCACCAGAATCATCAACTTCGGCATGTATATCAACACTCATGATCTCTTGCTCAAGCAAGGCTGTTAGTGGCTTATGAACTATTATTGGTGGCTGATCATCCGCAATAGCTGATACTACTTTGGTGTTCTTTTCCTCATTATCCGCCTGATCAACTGTCCTTACTGAAAACTCATAGGTTTTCCCATCTTCAAGTTTTGGTGATACCCATTCAAAAGTCGTAGTCTTGCCGTCTGAAGGGATAATGGCAATCGGTTTTGTATAATCAACACCGTTGCCAGTGCCGTTATCCCAATACAGGTTATATTTAATTACATCTTCAGACTCGGATTTTCCCCAATTTACCTTTATTTTCCCGCTAGATTGTGGATTTGCCGAAAGGTCAACTGGTGGTTTTGGCTCTTGAATGTCAATTAAAAATGCCCCAAAGTGAGAAGCCTCAACACTCCAGTTGCCCGATTTATCAACAGGTCGTATATGAAAATAGAGCTTTACATATCCAAGCTTCTGCAAATCAGGCGGTTCATAGGTTAGTTGATTTGTATTTGGATCCGCAATATCAATTGTTTCGCCAGGCATTGTCTTTTCATTACTATCCCAGACTATTGAATATCCTGCAAGCCCGCTTATAACGTCCTGCGAAGGTAGCCAGCTTATTTTTATTACAGGATCATTTGACCATACATTAAATTTATGTGATGAGCTTGAAAATACAGCTACAATACTTGGCGGGGTAGAATCAGCCCTTGCGCTAACTATATTCATATTCTCTTCCTCGTTACCCGCTTTATCTTGGCAACGGATAACGAACCTATAAACTATACCATCACGAAGTTTGTCCGATACCCACTTTGTTCCTGGGTCATTAGCTCTGGCTAGTGGCTTTGTAAAATCAATATATGCCTGAGCATTGTCCCAATATATGTTATATACTGCGGTATCTCTTGATAATGAAAGGCTCCAATTTAGCTCTATACGACCATTAGAGATGCTTTTGGCAGATAATCCACTTGCAGGTTGGGGAGGAACGGCATCTGCCTCTACGCTAACAGAAATGGTGTTCTTTTCCTCATTGCCCGATCTATCCATTGCCCTAACAGAGAATTTGTAGATGCCTTCTCCTAATGCAGTTGAATCCCATGAATTTTTATTAGAATCAACTGAATCATATATAACTGAATAATCTATCGTTCCGCTTCCATTATCGCTGTAAATGTTGTATTTTCCGACATCTAGAGATTTTGATAGCTCCCATGTCAGTTTCACTTTTCCCCCAGGAGTGGGTAAAGCAGACAACCTAGTTGGTGGGTCTGGTGGTATTTTATCCTCTACAAATACAGAATAAGGCTGTCCCTTCGGGTCTTGTTTGGGGCTTGTGCTTATATTGCCTGAATTATCAACAGCCTGTATATAATAATAGATCATGCTTTGGAATAAAGGCGATGGAATAGTTACTGAATATCTATTATCTCCCAAACTTTTGCATATCAGAGAAATAAAATCAGCCTCTTCTTCAATTTTATAATATACCCTCACTTCCATTATGCCTGTTCGATCTCCTGCATTCAACGAAATATTTATTGGGTCTAGCAATTGGACTTTTGCCAATTTACTTGCGTCATAAACAATATCTGGTGAAACAGTATCAACAACACGAAATGAATGAGGTATTTTATCAGGATTCGTTATTGGATGAGTTGTTACATTTCCAGAATTATCAACAGCCTTTATATAATACTCGATACCTGTGGGCATAACCTGATCCGCAGAGATATTGCCAGTATAAACTGACTTTGTAGCAGTTTCTATCATAGGTGCAATCTTAAAACTGCTCTGTCCTGCTAATCTGTAATGCAAAGTAACTTCATTCACTTTAACATCATCTGTTACTGTTGCATTTATAGAAATCGCTGAACCAGCTTCTTGTTGGCTAACGATTGGAGTATGTTGAATCACAGGCTTTGAGGCATCATATATTGTAACTATGCGTGGGAAAGATTCGGGATCAACTAATGGTTCTGTGGCAGAAAGCCCCTGAGAATCTTTTGCAATTATGTAATATTTGGCTTCTCCGGGCTGATTTTGTCTTGGTATCGTTGCAGAATAATTATTGCCCATGCCTCTCATTGTGATACTGGTAAAATTCGCATCATTAACGTTTTTATAATAAAAAGTAACAGTCGTAACCATTACGTTATCTGTTACTTTAGCTTGAATCAAAATATCCTTAAAGACTTCCTCTTTTGATGGTGCAGACACCATCTCTATCTTTGGTGGCGTTGTGTCAATAACTGTAAATGAATATGAGATTTCTATATCTGCCGACTGTTTGGATGCATCTGATACTGAAATTATATAATCTACTTTTCCGGGCATAAGAACATCACCGGGTATATCTACGCTGTAATATGTGCCAACATTTGTCATCTTAACTTCGATCAGTTCTGATTTCGTTGGTGGACGGTATTTGAATACAACTTTTTGAATCCCAACATTATCGGTTATGTTTGCCCCAATTGTAACAGGCTGACCTGCTTCGCGTCCATCTGATATTGGCTTATGAACAATTACTGGCGGTTCTGTATCTACAAATGATAGGACAAATGGCTGTCTTGAGCCTGTAATTGGTGCAGTTTTAAGATTAGATGAAGTGTCATAAGCCTCAATATAATAATCCATTACAGTCGGAACATCCATCGCAGGTATGTTTGCCGAATAGATACCTGACTTATTATCTCCGCTATCCAAATTCATACTGACTTTTGTATAATTTCTATCAGATTGAATCTTGTAATTGAGATTAACACGATCAACACCAACAGTATCTGTAACTTTGGCAGTCATTTTTGGAGAATTTTTCACCGATATTTCAAGAATTGGATCATGTTCTATATTTGGTGGCGTTGTATCAACAACCGTAAATGACCTAGGCATTGCAGGGGCGTTTTCATCAGGCCACATAGCAGATGATAAGCCGTCACTTGCTTGCAGATAATATTCTATACCTGCTGAGGTTATTTCCATAGAAGGAATCTCAGCAGAATACCAATCACCGGGAAGTTTTATCATTTTAACCTTTGTATATTCAACAGTTCCCTTCTTTCTATAATAAAGATTCACATCTGCAACGTTTTTATTGTCTCTGACAACAGCAGAAACAGTAACAGATTTCATTGCTTCCTGTTTATCGCCTATGGGTATGATCGATATATTTGGCGGTGTTGCGTCGATATTTATACTATCAGAAAATGCAGAACTCCAATTTCCCGTAACGTCCTTATATTTCACATAAGCAGTTCTCAGACCATCGCTACTATTTCCACCAAACTGCCGTAAATCCCACCCTTTTACTTCATGGCTTTGCTCATCTTTTGGATATACAAAAGGCGATGACCAAGTTGTGCCATCATTGCTTAATTGATATGCATTTACACCGTTAATATCTGTTGCGGATAATTTTAGGTCTATAATTAGGCTTCCTGTTAACTCATCTCCATTGTTTATTAATATAGTTCCTTTTGGCGGGGTCATATCCAAAATTATGCTATCGCTAACTTCCGTAGATTCATTCCCCATATCATCCCTGAATTTTACTTTTATTGTTTTTGTGCCGTCTGTAGCTGTAACTGTCAATGTTAATTTACTTGTATAATTGATCCATCTTTTTAATCCGTTTTCGATACCTGTTATTCCACTTATATCACCATCTAAATACATCTCTTTGGCATCTGTCGCGGATATATTAATTGAGATGGTTCTTGTATTGATAACGCCTTCACGATCAATAGACATACTAATATTCTGCGGAGGATTATTATCAACAGTCAAGATATTTGAGATTTTTTCTGCTTCATTACCAACGCTATCTTTTACAATTATCCTGAGTTTAAGAGTCTTTGCAGTTAAAATGCCAGTATTAAAAGAGCCTTTTATTAAGCCTGTATTGACATCATAAGTTATTCCGTTGAGGTTAAGCTCTATCTTGTTTCCATTTTCATCAAGTATTTCCTTTGATGATATTTCAACGCCTAATTCGGCTTTTCCATCTACCTGAATTGTATCGCTATTCTTAGTTTTCTCAGCAATTCCTGAACCTAATATATTCAATGATGATATGACAACCTTTGACTTGAAGGTTATACTATCTTCAATTGCTGGTTGAGTTTGATTGCCAATTTCATCTATAAATCTTACATATACTTTCTTTAAGCCATCATTGGAATTCCCGCCAAATTTTGATAGGTCCCAATCTGATTTTGTTGTTTTATAAGGTTCTTTTGGCGACCAAATATCACCACCATTAGAGAACATCATTTCTTTAACTCCACTTTCATCATTTGCAGATAAAGTCAAGTTTACAATTAAAGAATTTGTTTCTACTACATTATCATTAATTATGATTGTTCCACTTGGACCTGTTCTATCCAGCCTTATGGTATCTGTTACGGGTATAGTCATCCAATTTCCTGCCTTATCGCCAAATTTCGCATAAACGGTTCTTATACCGTCTTTGTCGCTACCGCCAATATAGGTTAAATTCCATTGTCTTGGGCTTTCAAATGGCAGTGGGTCAGTCCATTTTACGCCATCATTGCTTAATATCATCTCATTAACGCCTGATGCAGAAAAAGTGAGTGTAACATCATAATTTGCTGTTACATCCGCGCCATTATTTATTACAATTGTTCCCTTTGGTGATTCGCTATCCAGAGTTATTTGTGCTTTTATAGGGTCTGACCAGTGATCAAGTGCATCTTTATATCGGACATAAACAGTTTTTAGCCCGTTTTTATCGTTACCACCATATTCTCTTAAGTCCCATGTTTTTATCATTTCTGATGAAGAAAAAATCTCTGGACTAGACCAAGTTGTTCCATCGTTGCTTAGTTGTATCTGAACAACACCACTTCCACCAGTTTTTGCTTCTCCAAGTGGATCACTGGCGGACAATTTCAGGGTTACTATAACAGAGTTGGTAGCATCAATACCATCATTTATTAAGATAGTTCCCTTTGGTGGAAATAAATCAACGGTAAAATAGACAACTGCAGATCTTGTAATCTGTCCATCGTCACTACCCTCTATTCCCCAAGTATACATTCCTTCTGGAAGTTCTTTCCATATATCAGACGCAGATATTGTGTATGTTGTCTCTCTACCGACATCAATATTTCTTGAATCAAATGGATTGGCATCATTATCAATAAAAAGACGATATGTAGCATTCGCTATCCAACGCCAAGCAAATGTAGGCTTGCTTTCTTTAATGAATCCACCGGGGCTTATAAGTATGATCTCGTCTGCTGGAAAAACAGAAAATCTCAGAACTTCAGATCGAGTTCCATCAGCGGTTTCTATACCCCAGTAGTAAGTTCCCGATGCAAGTGCTATCTCTTTTGGTAATGTATAGCTTGTGCCATTATCAAGTGGAAGTCTTGGAATTTTATACAGGGCTTTTTCAGTAAAAGGAAGTTCATTGCTGTCTATGAAAATCGTATGTGTAATATCAGGTCTGGTTGTTGTCCACCTGAAAGTTGGCGTTAGTGTATTTGTATCACCCTTTGGGGAAACCAGATAAACTTTAACTTCTGGCGCATTAGAAGTATATCTGAGTATTGCACCTTTTTTGCCAACAGCAATCCCTGAGTTTATGCCTGTAAAATCAATAGCACTGATAGTACTACTTGCTGGAAGCTGGTCTTTTGCCTGCCAATTGCCTCCACCATCATAGGTTGCAAATAGAGTTCTCCTAACCCCCTGTTCTCCTACTACAAAAGCCTGCATGTTGCTTATATAATCAATATCAAATAAAGTATAAGTGCCCCCGTTAAATACTTGCGTCCATGTTTTTCCTGCATCAGTAGTTCTTATAATTACACCCAAATTGCCAACTGCAAGAGCATTTGACTTTCCGAAAAAACGAAGACTACGCAATAACATATTTGTTCCGCTTGCCACTCTTTCCCATTTTTTACCGCCATCTGTGGTTTTGAGAAGTATCCCGCTATCACCAGCTATCCACGCAGAATCACCATCAATCGCCTGAACACTAAACAAATTCTGTGTAGTTCCTGCATTTTGAGCCTCCCACATCATACCGTTCCAATGTAATATATTACCAAAATCACCCACTGCCCAACCATTATTCGGATCAAAAAAGTGTATTTCTCTAAGAATCCTTCCACCCGGACTTGATGTAATTAAATTCCAGTCGGATCCATTTGTTGTGCGAATTATTGTTCCACCATCTCCGACAGCCCATCCATTAAACTCATCTAAGAAAAATACGCTGAAAAGTGATTTTGTTGTCGGGCTTTGTTGTTCTTTCCATGTTTCGCCGCCATCTTCCGTATGAAGTATTTTGCCACTCTCACCAACAATCCATCCTTTAAGAGCTTCACCTATTGGGAAACAGACATCCATAAAATCCCCGTAAGACGGGGGCATCACCCATGAAAGACCACCATCACCAGTAAGAATTATCGTTCCATTATCACCAACAGCCCAAGCCTTTTTAGAGTTTATTGCAAATACTGCATTTAAATGGATAGATGTTGGGGATTTTTGCTTTGTCCAACTGCTTCCAGAATTGCTGGTATATAAAATTGTGGCATAATCTCCAATAATCCAACCATATTGATTATCGGCAAAACTTAAACTATGTAAATTGATATTTGTATCTGTGCCTACCTGAAACCAACTCGTTCCGCTTTTGTGAACAATAATACCACCTTCACCAACAGCCCAAATATCATCAGAGTTTCTATAATATACTTCATATAGATCATCTTTTACAGGAACACTCTCTGTTTCCCACTTGCTTCCATTCCAATGTATAACCGTTCCGTTTTTTCCAACCACCCAGCCATTATTAACAGAGCCAAAATGAACAGCATAAAGATCATTTGTGCCATAAGTGCTTTTACTCCAATTATTGCCACCATCTTCAGTATGCAATATCACGCCATTAGAGCCAACAATCCAGCCAATATTCTCTGTTAGGAAATGTATGTCAAATAACGATTCATTGGTATCACTTTGCGATAGTATCCATGTGTTTCCAGCATTTGTTGTATGCAAAATTACGCCATAGTTTCCAATAACCCAACCTTCGTTGGGATTGATGAAATAGACTGCGTTTAATGTTGAACTGATTCCGCTTTCTTGCTCATTCCAACTGCCACCATTATCAGTATGTATAATTATCCCCTGATCGCCCACAATCCACCCATTTTGCTCATCAACAAAGAAAACATCTCTGAAATCAGCATCCCAAGTCCTAAATCCTGCACCAATGGGATACCATTCTTGAGCAAAAATCCCACAAACAGTGTAGAGCATAATAAATGTAACAACGGAAAACGATGAAAATGCTTTCATTTGGAATTACCTCCATTTACATGGCTGTATATTGTTTATTTTTTATGAATATTGTAAGATTCTATGATTTCAAAAACTGGGAACAATAATAATTAATAACATTTTACAAAAACCATATTATCATACACCCTCAATGAAAAGCAAGGATAATATCAAGTAGTAAAATTTATATAAGGAGTGAAGGAAATTGTTATAATGAAGAAAGATAGGTATTGTTAAATTTATGAAGAACACTTATGTAGAAAAATCAGAAAAATTGGCAAAAAAAATAGTGATCAGCAATGGTATGATGTATGATATATAATAATATTATCGCTGATCACTAATTTGGTTTTTTTATTCGATTAAATAAATAAGCGTTACCTGAACAGTTACCCCAAGTTCGCCAGATTGAACAGGGACGCTTCCTTCTGCTGCGGATTTATTATAGTCTCTATATATAGGAATTGAGCCGTAGGATTCATT
>CAZMCH010000004.1:36369-43991 GCA_964564735.1 uncultured bacterium | reverse complement strand
TTATACCAGCAGCACTTGCGATGCTTTCTGCCTTTTTACGTGCATTTTGAATTGCTAATATTCGGGCTTCACTTTGTGCTTCTTCGGGATTATCCAAAGTGAAATTTATGCCATATATGTTATTTGCCCCTGCCTTAACTGCATCCTGAAGACCTCTTCCAACTTTTGTAAGGTCTCTAAAAGTTACGGATAGCATATTGTCAACCTGATAGCCAATAATTGCATTTGGGTCTTTTGTGTAATCACGTTGAGGATATATATTGAAAGATATAGTTTTAATATCCTTTTCTGCAATACCCAATGCTTTTAAGGCATTTATTATTGCCTCTGCTTTCCTGTTATTCTCGTTTATTGCTGGGTCTAGTTCTTTGGCGATTGTCTGAACACCAATTTGAGATGTTGCAATATCTGGTGATTTTGTGACGGTTGCAGAACCACTGACACTCATCTGATTTTGAGGTTCTGGACTTATTGTTATATTATCTGTATCCTCACAGGCATATAATCCAAATGTGAGAGCTAGTATCGCTAATATTGATAGTATCTTTAACATATTAAACTCCTCCTTAAGAATCAAAGCGCAAAAAACCAAAAATACAAATGGCTGATAATAAACTTTCTATTCCAGCCCTTAGTATTATAGCAAAAAATATGCCTATTGCAAAATCCATAAATTATTGGTGTTTCATAAATAAACAAGCCATAATAGTATCAGATTTTTGATAAACTCTATCAGTTTTTTGTGATATTAATACGAGTTTTTTATTTAAAAAATAAACCGCTGATTGAATGGATTTGGCAGATTTCCACTGATATTATTTCATAATGTGTAAATGCCTATTACATTTCACGCATTACGTTTTACCCATCGTGATTTCTTATCCGTCCCCAATTTGCCTAATCTACTTCGTCAAGATTCAATAATTGAAATACTCGTATAAACAAGATAAAATTGGCATAAAGTATGCAAAAACATCAAGCTGTATTTATAAATCTAACCTAATCAAAACAGTAAAAACGTGGAGGGTAATTTTAATGAAGGCTCTTTTTTATTTTTATACTGCAGTTCTAATATGTGGAATGATTTTTTTTGTGATTGGATGTAGTCAGGAAAAAGACAATCCACTAGAAGCAAAATCTGATGATATTAGGGAAATCTATGTTAAGAATGACCCTAATGAAGCAAAATCACCCGGAAAAAACTTACCCGAATCAATTTCGATAGATGTCGGAGAAACGGTAAAAATGAAAATAGAATCTAATCCAACTACTGGCTATTATTGGACAGCAAAGGTTGAGCCAGAATTCGTAAACATAGTAAATGAGGATTATCTTTCTGATTCCAATTTAATTGGTGCTGGTGGTATTCAAGAATTTGATTTCAAAGCTGTAAAAGCTGGTAAAACTAATATTGTCATGGAATATGGACGTTCTTGGGAACCAAACCCGATAAATACTTATAGTATATCAGTTATAATCAAATAATAGCTAAAAAATCAGCAAAAAAAGCAGGAGTTATTATTAACTTCTGCCTTTTTTATTATATATGATCTTTTCAAAAATCAGCGGACTATTTCCTTTTTTTGTAGCCCTATACTAAAATCTTATGATCATAGATATTCGGTGTGTATCACCCATTGAACCCCAATCAGGAGCAGGGACATAAGCATAATCAAGCTGAAAATCTACGTCTTCTAAAGGTTTTGTGCCATAGGCTTTCAAGCCGAAGCCTGCAGATACACCCTTGCTTGGATTATCACCCGCGCTTATCTCATAGCCAACTCTAAGCGCAAATACGTCCCTAAACCACTTTTCTAATCCAATATGATAAGATGGTTCCGCAACACCAAGTTTTGAATATTCGCCTGCAACAACAGAGTCTTTGGTAAGATAGTAGGATGCCCCAACTCTTGTAAACATAGGCAAATCAGCATCATTACTGCTCTGAATTTTTAGATTTTGAAGAGCAAAACCAACTCCCAAGCCTCCAAGATTTATCAAACCTCCAAAATCAACTGCAACTCCGCTTGCACTATCAATATCAAATTCCTGATTGATGAATTTAGCTGTTCCTCCAAGTGAGAATATTTTTGGAATAAGCGCATAACTACCAGACAGACCAGCAGCATAAGAATAAACGCCAAATGTCCCTTCTGGTTTTTCTGTATCCTCTATTCTCTCCTCAATATCAGCCCATAAGCCCTGCATACTTAGAGCTAATGTTGCATTTTTGCTTATTGGCTGTGAATAGGCAATAGAACCAGCATTAATACCAGCGATCCATGAATTATACATTGTTGTAAGTTCTTTTTTCTCTGTATGCGTCAAACCTGCTGGATTCCAAAAAACTGCATTGACATCATTGGCAAGTCCGACAAAAGCCCCACCCATAGCGACTGGTCTTGTTGCAGAATCAATTTTCAGAAATGCTGCGTCCTGTGTGCCGATTCCATCAGGGACAGACGCACTAACAACACAAGGCACAAAAATAACAAAAAAAATGGCAAATACCAAGCTATAATTTTTTATTCGCATTAGGATAATCCTCCATAGGACTATTGGACAAAGGAATTATAGGGCTATATATTCTTATATAGCCCTATATTGTCTCATTTAGTTCTTTATAATCATCGGCTTACCAACTCGATAGGCGACTTGATCACCGTTAGGTAATTCTGCTTTGAGTCTGAAAATGTATATACCAGTCTGAACTTTTTCATGTGCTTGGTTTATACATTCCCATACAAATTGTTGTCTTGACTTTGTTGAATAAATCTTATTCTCCTCATAGACAAGATCACCGCTGACGTCATATATATAAAGGGTTATAACAACGTCTTGACTTTGTGGAGTATTAACCTCAAACGAGATATTTGCAACTCCATTGGTTACAGGATTGGGCCAACAATAAGCCCTGCCCTGAAATGATAGTGATATAGTGAATTTGAGTTCCAGTTTGGTATCATATACCTCATAATTTCCAGCCTTATCCCAAACTCTTAGCTTTATTTTATATGTTCCAGACATATCAGGTAGGAAGACTACATACCACTTGCTAAATTCAGGTTCATTGACGTTTCTGGCTTTTTCATCGTCAATTACCTCCATCCATTCAAGCTCCTTACCACCGGGACCAATTCCACCAACCTCTACTTTTGCAATGCCAGAAGCGGGAATATTGTTACTAGATGTATCTGTTGCAATCCCTTTTATTGTGATAGGCTTGTCTTCTGATTCGGTATTCGCCGAACCAACACCCGGTTCGGAAATACTTGCTGTAGGTTTGGTAAGTTCAAATAGGAATTCGGTAAATACCGTTTCTGCTGACTTATTAGTTCCATTTTGATCGAGATCAACAGGATTAATTGCAACCTTATATAAACCTTCCTCATTTAGCATACCAGTTTTGAACCATATTGTTTCAACACCATCTTGCTCAGCACTGCCAATAACAGTATTCCCTTTCGGATCTGTTATTGTAATGGATGATTTCGTAAGATCAACCCCAATACCGTCATCAGACATCTTAGCAACAATCGTAACGCCATTTTTTGTATTGATAGCTGTCGGATATTGTTTTAGTGATGAATCAAGCAATAATGGTTGATCATTTATGGTTATTTCTGATCTGTTCAGCTTTGGTGGTTTTGTATCATATAAAAATTCATATTGAGCAACAGGATCAGGCGTATTTCCAGCCCTATCTATTGGCGTAATTATAATAGTATAAAATCCATCATCTCTGCCATTGCTTGCAAGTGGATTTTCTAATACAAACCTTATAGTTGATTCTGATTGATTGGTATAAACTCGTCCGGCGATGTTTTTCCCGCCTGAGTCTTTAAGTTCCATCCATGTATTGTCAACACTACTCCAATCAAAGCCAGAACTTGGTGCTTCATCACTGATCTTAGCAGACACTTCAACCAGAGAACTTCCTGCCCCACTTGAATACCATATATTAATATCATTTGAATTTACTTTTGGCGAAACTGTATCATAAATGAATGTATAATCAAGTTTTTGTCCTTTTAGTTTCGCAGTATTTACTGGAACAACTGAAATTGTATAAGTTCCATCATCTGAACCATCAACAGCAAGAGGCTTTGTAAGCGTCCAAATCAACGTATCTTTACCATCATTTGTCTGAATCCCCGGAACATTGCCCTTGGGACCTATCAAAGCTATTGTTGAGCCTGTTGATGAAAGATCAATACCACTTGAGCCAGTTTCGCTTAGAGTTGCGCGCACCTCTTTAATCTGCTTGCGAACATAAGCAGATGATACTGGCATTGTAATTGGTTCTGTTGATACAACCTTTGGCAAACTGATACCATATATAAAGTTTATAGCCACTGGAAAAGTATTACCTGCCTTATCAACCGCTACAACTGCTATGGTATATTGTCCCTCAACAGGCAGACCAGACAAAAAGTCGAATTGCAGTTTATCAACTTCATCATTGCTCACTGTCCCTGTAATTGTTGTGTTATTAGGACCTGTTATCTTTATTGATGATTTGTCAAGATCAACCCCAGCAGGTCCTTTGTCTCTCAATTTTACATAGATCGATGTTATAGAATTTGAAATATAAGACATGCTTGCATTGACATCTAATGGTGGAGAAGCAGATATTATTTCGGGTGCTTGCGTATCATAGGTAAATACGAATGATTTTTCTTGATCTCTGCGTTTAGCCTTATTCACCGTAGTTACAAGTATTGTATATTTACCATCGTCAGTACCATCACTCGCAAGAACCTTTCCAAGAGTATATGTAAGTGTTCTTTGACCATCATTACTTTGACTACCGATGACTATTGCCCCATCAGGTCCTCTAAGCTTGATTTCTGAACCTGTTGGCGAAAAATCAATCCCACCACCATCGGTTTCTTGAATTGTTGCTCTTACAACACTAATAGGCGAATTAACATAAGCCTTTTCTGGCGGTGCTGTAACAGGGCTTGTAGAAACCACGACGGGCAAGCCTGTCTTAAATACGAATCTAGTCCTATAAACGTTTCCTGAACCATTCCCAGCCTGATCAACTGCCGTTATAAGCACTGAGTAAGTTCCGCTATCTTCAAGACTTGGGAATGTAAGTGTCATTGTATCTACACCGTTATTTTTCATGACACCATTGATTTTTATTCCATTTGGATCCTGTAATTCCACTTTTGATGATTGAAAATCTATCTTACCCTCTCCAGAATCCTTTAATATAACAACAACAGATGTAACACTTGTGTTTGTTATGCTATCATCTTCTGGTGAAACAGAATCAACAGTTGGTGGAATTGTATCATAAACCATCGGATAGCGATATTCTTTCACGTTTCCCGCTTTGTCTTTTGCAATAACAACAACCTCATACACCCCATCTGCACTCCCATTTCTAGGAAGAGGGTTATTGAGATTCCAGAAAACAATATCAGTTTTATTATCGGATTGTACACCTGCTACTTGTTTATTTTGAGAATCCATAAGATATATCTGCTGATCTTTGATTTCTAATCCAGCAGGACCTTTATCGCTAATTTTGGCTTGTATTGCCAAAATTTGTTGCCCAACATAAGTTATATTAGAGTTTATATCAACAGGTGATGCAGAAATGATCTCTGGAACTTGTGTATCATATATAAGTGTATATTGCCTTTCTTGCCCTTTTGTTCCAAGCGAATCAACAGGGGTTATTGTTACTGTATACGTGCCATCATCTGTTCCATCTTTTGCAAGAATATTAACAGGATTCCATATTATCGTATCATCGTCTTTGGATACCTGATCGCCCTGCAAAATCTTTCCAATTGGGTCTTTGACAACTATTGATGAACCAGTTTCCGAAAGATCAAGTCCAACACCGCTTCTATCCTCCAAAACAACCTCAATACTTGTCAATTCGCTTATGTAAGCCCTATTCGTTAGATTAACTGATTTTATCGAAGGGGTTTTTAAAACATAAGAGAACCTGAAAATCATTGTATATCCAATATTACCAGCCCTATCTTTTGGCACTACCTGAATTGTATATGTTCCCGTATCTGCCAGCTTTGAAAAAGCAAGAGTTACGGTATTATTTGCACCATCGCTTCTATTTGTCTGCACTTGTTGACCATTTGGGGCTATTAATTTAACATCAGAGGCTTTTAAATCAACACCACTGCCATCCCCATCACCAAGTTGAACCACAACCTGATTTATACCATCTGTCAATGAAGCATTTGCTTCAGGTATCGTCTTAATAACCGATGGTGCTATGCTGTCATAGAGGAAAGTCGCATTATAGTCAAGAGTTGCACCTGTATTATCAACTGTCTTAATTTTGATTGTATATGTCCCATCAGCAGTCCCATCTGTTGGAAGCGAATTTGTAAGTTCCCAATATAACGTGTTGCTATCATTATCAGTCTGACGACCATTAACCAAAAGCCCTTGTGGGTCTTCTAAGCGAATTACTGACAGATCAAAATCTATACCTTTTCCGCTATTATCTTTCAAGATTGCGGTTATTTTTGTTACTGAATTTGTAAACGACTTATCTTTGGGATCTGTTGATGTTACATCTGGAAGTGCCTCTGTAGTCTTTCTGACATAATCAAATTTTGTCTGGTATGTAAATTCATTACCCGCTTTATCTACCAACTTTAATTCAATTGTATATTTCCCAAAGTCAGACAATTCTGCAAATCCAAAAGTTAGCGTATCACTACCATTATCTCGTCTTGATATGCTGGTAATCTCAACCCCATCACGTTTTAGCTTCATTGAAGCGCGACTGACCGCAAAATCCAGTCCTCCGCCATTGCCATCACTAACTTTTGCTATTATTTCTGTTATTGGTTGTGTGAGAATATCCCCGTTTGATGGCGTTATTGAAACGAGCAAAGGTATTAATGTATCATAGGTAAAGGTCGCTATATACTCGTTTTTACCACCGGTCTTGTCAACAGCATTGACTTTTATTGTATATATGCCATCTGCTGAACCATCTGTTGGTAATGGATTATCAAGATTCCATGTTACTACCTGATTGTTGTCATTCGTCTGATAACCAGCTACCAATACATTATTTGGATCATACAACCTTATTGTTGTATCATCAAAATCAAGCCCTTTGCCACTATTGTCCTTGATTGTTGCTGTTACCTTGCTGATAGTATTCTTGAATGACTTATTCACAGGATCGGTTGATAATACATTAGGTAATGTATCTTCTGCCTTGCCAAAGTCAAACTCCAATGTGTAGGGGTGTTCGTTGCCTGCCCTGTCCTTCAATGTCAATTCTATTGTGTATTTACCATTATCCGTCAGTGCTGGAAAACGGAATGTCATTGTATCAACACCATTATCCGTCCTTATGATATTAATTATCTCTTTTGTTCCCATCTTCAGCTTAAGTGATGACCTGCTGGACGCAAAATCCAATCCGCTTCCTGCATCACTCACTTTGACAATTATCTCGCTTAGTGATGTTGTAACTATACTATTATTTGATGGGACTATTGAGGTCATCATTGGAACAATGGTGTCATACATGAATGTTGATGTCCATTCTTTCTCTCCTCCAGTCTTGTCAACAGCATTGACTTTTATTGTATATATGCCATCTGCTGAACCATCTG
>CAZMCH010000004.1:0-36269 GCA_964564735.1 uncultured bacterium | reverse complement strand
TACCATTATCCGTCAGTGCTGGAAAACGGAATGTCATTGTATCAACACCATTATCGGTTCTTATGATATTGATTATCTCTTTTGTTCCCATCTTCAGCTTAAGTGATGCTCTGCTGGATGCAAAATCTAAACCACTTCCCGCATCATTCACTTTGATAACTATCTGATCCAATGCTGTTGTTACAATACTACCATCTGTAGGCGTAATTGATGTCATTATTGGAACAACTGTATCATAGATAAAAGCTGTAGTCCATTCACTAGTACCATTGGATTTATCATATGCTTTGATCTCTGTTTTATAGACGCCATCTGCCGAACCATCAGTTGGCAAAGGATTATTAAGATTCCATGTTACAGTCTGATTGTTGTCATTTGTCTGATAGCCAGATAATAGCATATTGTTTGGATTAAAAAGTCGTATGGTTGTCCTATCAAAATCCAAACCCTTAGTACTATTATCTTTAATTGTGGCAGACACCTTACTGATAGTATTCCTAAATGATCTATCAACAGGATCAGTTGATAATAATTTTGGAAGAACGTCCTCACCAGCACCGCCATAATTAAACTTGCTTAGATATGTGCGTGCATTTCCCGCCCTATCTTCAAGCGTTAATTCTATTCTATATTCGCCTGTATCCTCTAATGGTGGAAATCTAAATGTCAGAGTATCAAGAGCATTATCACTTCTAACGATATTGGCAATTTCTTTGGTGGACGTTTTCAATTTTATCGAACAACGACTAAAATTAACACCACTACCACTGTTATCTGTTACTTTTACAACTATCTCTGACAAAGTTGTCAATACGACACTGTTATCTGCTGGTATAATTGATGTAATGGACGGAACGTTTGTGTCATATAAAAAGCTAAAGCTTTGCTCTTTAATTCCACCTGATTTATCAACAGCCTTGACTTTTATTGTATAAGTTCCATCCGCAGAACCATCAGTAGGTATTTGATTTGTTATTGTCCATGTTATTTTTTGGTTACCATCATCGGACTGTGTTCCAGAAATTAGCGTTCCTGCTTTCTCAAGACGTATTGTAGAGGCAGTAAGGTCTAAACCTTTTCCGCTGTTATCTTTCAATGTTGCGGTCACTTTTTCAATAGTTTTTTGAAAGGAATTTTCAGCGGGTTCTATCGCAGTTATTTCTGGCAAAATATCAGAAGCACTCTCAAAATAGCTGAATTGGTATCTTATAGTCTGAGTTGGTTTATTTCCCGCAAGGTCTGTTGGAGTAATATCTATTTTATGAACGCCCTTAGTAAATGGTGAAAATGGAGTAAATGTTATCGTATCAATACCATTATGGATGACTGATCCTCCTGTTGCACCATCATCAACTTTAAGGCTGCTTGCAGTAGCACTTAGATTATTTCCGCTACCCGTTCCATCATTAAGCACGATTATTATACTAGCAGGTGGGGAAGTTAAAACAGTCCCATCGGCAGGTGTAATAGATGTGATTCTTGGAAATACTGTATCAAAAAAGAAACTAAAATTGAACGTCTTGTTATTGCCTACCAAATCAACAGCAGTAACAACTATTGTATATTTTCCATCTTTTGAGCCATCACCAGGGAATATAGACGAAATTCTCAATTTAATAGTATTTATCCCGTCATTTGATTGCGTAGCAGGAACTTCCTTTGATGATGGATCAAGTAGCTTAATTACTGAATTATCAAGATCAAGCCCCTGTCCGCTATTATCCTTTAATTGGGCCTTTACTTCTGTTAATGTTGAAACGAAGGAATCAATTGCAGGAGCTGTAGAAAGAACTTCCGGTTCTTTTGTGCGAACTTTCACAATGAGAGATGTGCTAGATACTTCATTTCCACCAGCGTCTTTTGCAAAAATCTTCACCTGATAGTCGCCTTCCTCTGCATATCTTCCTACTCCATCTCTACCATCCCATATAATAATATTTTGCCCAGAAGATGCACTCGCTGCAGGTTTGGCAGGCGGATTAAGCGTTTTTGTTCCACCAGATTCACCTATTGTTATTGTTAATTCTGAATAACGTCCAGAAAGGCTTTCTGATAATGTATAATATATTCTCGTTGTATCTTTTATACCATCGCCATTAGGCGAAAATATAATTGGATCGGCTGTTACATCTGTAACAGTAAGGGTTTTGTCAATTGTGCATCTCTCAGAATTATAATCCCAGTCCACACCCCAGTTGACATTATTGGAATTAAATATAACGACCCCAACTCTATAACTTCCATCTGGCAAACTCGATAGCTTCGAATCTATACTCCAAGTGACTGTCTTGGCTTCGTTTGGCTTTGCCACTCCCGATTCTATATAGCTAGAATTCGGTTCGTCATTAAAATTTCCATTATTATTTGTATCAACTATTACAGCATAATATCCATCAGCCGCAAGGTCTCTACCCGGAGTAAATGTAATTATCAGATTTTGCCGTTGATTAGACAGATTACGACCACCAAATACAGTATCTTGATATACACTGTCTATAACTTGTAATCTTCCTTCAAAGTAATTTACTGCACCTGCGATTGATGCAGTTAAGCCAAAAATAAACAAAAAAGCAATGCAAACAATAGTTGACTTTGACATTTCTTTACCTCTCAGATACTTTATCAATAGCATTTTTCTAATGCCCCCAATGTTTGTCAATAAACAACAAAAACTTATATAATGGCACTCATTTTTGAGTAATCTATAATCAGAATTAAGACATTTTATATAGACGTTAGAAACCAGCCAAAGTTTAACATTTCTTTGGTAGTTATTCCTTTTCAATACATTCAATTGCTTCCCATCAATTTTAGTCATTTTTTTCAGAAGCAAACTGCATATTGTATAATTTCTGATAAAGTCCGCCTTTTTCTAAAAGTTCCTGATGAGTTCCTGATTCTATTATATGACCATTTTCAATAACAAGAACTTTATCTGCATTAATAATAGTTGATAATCTATGAGCAATAACAAAGGAAGTTCTGTTTTTTAATAATTCTTCAAGGGCTTTTTGTATTAGCATTTCTGTATAGGCATCAACACTGGATGTTGCCTCGTCAAGTATAAGAATTTTCGGATCAGCAAGAAGCGCTCGCGCAAATGAGATTAACTGTCGTTGACCAACGGATAACTTTGTTCCTCTTTCACCAACATCAGTATCATATCCTGATGGCATTTGAGATATAAACCTGTGTGCGCTTACTGCTTCAGACGCATTGATTATTTCCTTTTCGGATGCATTCAACTTACCATATCTTATATTTTCTTTAATGCTTCCTGAAAATAAAAAACTATCCTGCAAAACCATCCCCATCTGACTTCTAAGCGATTTAAGGCTTACATCACGAATATCTTGACCGTCTATTAAAATCGCCCCTTCTTGTGGATCATAAAGACGAACAAGTAAATTTACAATTGTGCTTTTTCCTGAACCTGTTGGACCAACTATCGCTATTGTTTGCCCGGGTTCTGCTATTAAAGATATTTTTTCCAAAACATATTTGTTGTCTTCATAGCCGAAAGAAACATTTTTATATTCAACATGACCTTTTATTTCTGGTAATTCCTTTGCATCTTTCTTTTCTATCACTCTTGATGGAGTATCCATGATTTCAAAAATGCGTTCAGAAGCAGCCATTGCAGATTGCATTGTTGTATATATCTGACTTAACTGCCTAACAGGCCAATAGAGCATACGAACATAAGCAAGAAAAGCAAGCAATTCACCTCTTGAGAGTTTCTCCCCTATTATTTGTACCCCTCCATGCCAAACAACTATACATATACCAACCGCAGTAAGAACTTCAATAATGGAATTATAAAATGACCATACTTTGACCGCCTGCATATTTGCAGAAAGATTTTCCTCGTTTGTCTTATCAAAATGTTGTATGTTTTTATTTTCTCTTGAGAATGATTTTACGACCCTAACGCCTGATATGCCTTCCTCCAATTTGGCAGTAACATTAGCGATCTTCTTTCTAACCTCTCTAAATGCGATTCTACCTTTTTTCCTGAACATAATCGCCAATATAAAGAAAAACGGAATCAATATAAAGCTAATAAGTGATAATTTGACATTCATATAGAGCATAATAACCATAATGCCTATTACTGTAACAAAATCCCTTATAACGCCTATAACACCTTGCGTAAGCAATTCATTTAATGCTTGAACGTCATTTGTTAATCTGGAAATTATCTTTCCTGCTTCATGCTTGTCAAAGAATTCCAAAGATAGAGTCTGAATATGTGAAAAAAGGCTAATACCTATATCATATATAACATTCTGCCCCATTATGGCTAAAATGTATGTTTGTCCAAACGATATAAATCCATTGATTATTGAAATTCCAATAAAAATCAGGACTATGACTGTAAGACCTGTAATATTATTCCCTTGAACACCATCAGGCATTATATATTCATCGATAGCGATCTTTTGTAAATAAGGTAAAACAACACCAGTCAATGAAAGAACCAACATCAATCCTAGAGCAATAAGTAGCTTATCTGTATATGGACGTAAAAAAACAAGTAATCTTTTAGTTAAGATTTTGTCATAAAATCCAACATTTGATTGCTCATCAGAATCAAGGTGCATAGGTCCGTGCATATAAATTAACTCCTGTTATTATCTTATCTCTCTTCCTGTTGCTTAAATTGCATTCTATATATTTCTGCGTAAATGCCACCTTTTTCTAACAGATCATCATGTTTACCAGACTCAACTATTTCGCCATTTTCCAGCACAATTATTTTATCTGCCCTTTTTATGGTTGATAACCTTTGAGCAATAATAAAAGTAGTTCTATTTTGCATTAAAGTTGCCAATGCGTTTTGAATAAGATGCTCTGTTTCTGTATCTACACTTGAGGTTGAATCATCAAGGATAAGGATTTTCGGATTCATCAGCAATGCCCTTGCGATAGCGACTCTTTGCTTTTCTCCTCCTGATAAAGTGACGCCTCGTTCCCCAACTTCTGTATCGTAACCGTTTGGCAATGTTTCAATGAATTTATGTATATTTGCCGCTTTTGCCGAATTAATTATTTCTTCCATAGTAGCGCCAGTTTTACCATAGGATATGTTTTCTTTTAAAGACATGCCAAACAAGAAAGTTTCCTGCAATACTATTCCGATTTGCTGTCTTAGCGATTCAATTGTAACGTCTCTTATATCTATCCCATCAATTGTTATTTTTCCAGAAGTTGGATCATAAAATCTTGGTATTAGGTTAATTAAAGTGCTTTTTCCTGAACCTGTTGCACCAAGTATTGCAACATTCTCACCGGGCTTGACTTCAAGCGTAAAATTCTTTAAGACAAGTTCATCATTATTTTCATATTTGAATGAAACATTATCAAAGCTAATATATCCCTCGATTGTGGGTAATGGTTTGGCGTTCGGTGATTCTTTAACTTCTGATTCTGTATCAAGTATCTCAAAAATCCTCTGACCAGATGCTATTGCCTCTTTTGAGACGTTTATAATAAAACCAAGCATCCTCATAGGCCACATAAGCTGCATAAGATACATATTAAAGGCAATAAATTGACCAAGTGTAAGTTGACCCTTCATAATTTGCCATCCACCATACCATAATACAGCAATTGTCCCAAGCCCTGAAATAAACTCCATTACAGGAAAAAATGTTGCCCATAGTTTTGTTATCTCTAAATTTGTTTGAAGCACATTTCTTGCATAACCAGAAAATTTATTTATCTCATATTCTTCTCGAACAAATGTCTTTACAACACGAACACCCGTTATATTTTCTTGAATTGCAGTAGTTAAATCAGCAAATCTCTGTCTGACAATCCAAAATCTTGGACCTATCTTTCCACCAAATCTAATTCCAGCATAAGCAAGCAAAGGCATTGTTGAGAGGGCAATTAGAGCCAAAGCCCAATTCTTTATCAAACATATAACCAAAACTGCAAAAAACATAAGGATACTGCTTATAAAATTAAGCATACCGAATGAGTAAAATCTTCTTAAAGCATCAATATCACCTGTTGCTCTAGCTATTAATTGCCCTGTTTGTGATTTATCATAAAAGCTAAATGGCAAACGTTGTAAATGATCATACATCTTATTACGAATATCATATATAGCTTTCTGCGAAGCATATTGAAGTATGTATTCCTGAAGAAACTGAAATGCCGCAGTTAATATCGTAACGCCCACGATACTCAAAGAAAGAATAACAAGAAGGTTATATTTTTTTTCATCTATTGCGACATCAATAGCCCTTTGTGTTATCTCCGGAACTGCAAGCGTCAAAATACGGTTAATCAACATTGCTAAAAGCGCAAAAAACATTAAGTGCCAATATTTTTTCAGAAAACCCAGTAATCTTCCTAATATTTGCATATTTTTTATTTACCTACCACTTTAGAAAGTTCAAAGCTATCGCTACATATATCTTGACCGCATCATAGAGTTCTTTTATTTCTATATATTCATTTACTTTATGAGCCATTGAAAGATTTCCGGGCCCCAATATAATAGTTGGAATACCAGCATGTCTTACAAGACACCACATATCACAACAAGCCTGAAATCCCGACACTTCTCTTCTTTCATTTGTAACTTCAAATATACTATCCTTAGCTATCTTTACTATTGGTTCTTCAGGTGATATTGAGCATGGTTCTATGCCAATCTTCTGATCTATTGATACATTAAGTGATAAATTATTTTTTTTCTCCTTATCTATAACATTAAAGATTTCTTTTCGGGCATCATCTATATTTTCTCCAGGGATAAGCCTTCTATCTATGGTGATTGAGCATTGATCAGGAATAATATTGGTAGCACGACCACCGTTAATTTGTGTAACAGCAAGGCTAGCTTTGCCAAACAACAGGTCCTTTCGTTTAGATATATCATCTGCAAGACCATCTAAAGCCTTTATGACTCCAGCCATATTTGATATTGCATTGATACCTTCTTCTGGTGCGCTTGCATGTGCAGGTTTACCGAAAGATGTTATTTCAAGCCCCAACCCGCCTTTATGACCGATCATTGGAATAAGTCCAGTCGGTTCACCGATAATGGCAAAATCTGCTTTTATGCCTTTTTTTGCTTCCGCAAATGTCCCTCTGCCTCGAGTCTCCTCACAACATACAGCTTGTAATATTAGACGACCATCTAACAAAAAATGTTCGGAAGCCAGACATTCAAAAGCAACAAGCATCGCTGTAAGTGAACCTTTGGCATCACAACTACCAAGTCCGTATAATTTATCATTTTTTCTGGTCAACCTTAACGGTGGATCAGACCAATTTTTCATATTTCCGGGAGATACTGTGTCAGTATGGCTATTAAATATTAGGCTCTTTTCACCACTGCCGATAGATGCAACAAGGTTTTGCCGTTTCGGTTCAATATCTGTTAATTCATACTCAACACCGATTTTTCCCAATCTTTTTGCTATATACTCAACTATACCTTGTTCATTTTCATAACTAGGTATTTTTACAATATCCGCAAGTATCTCAATAATATCTATTTTATCAATTAAGTCAAAAAAAACTCTTTTATTCATTTGTCAAATCCAATAGCCTATTTATTGATTCTTTAATCCTACAAAAACTATTAAGGCAGGTTTTTACGCCTGCCCAAAAAATTACAATATTTAGTTTAGAATATATATCTTATTTGGTCAATAGAACTATATCAATCCTTCTATTCTGTTTGCGTCCAGCCTCGTCAGAATTTGATACCAAAGGTCGCAAACTCCCATATCCAACAGATGACAATCTGTCTATTGGGATACCTTCAGCATTTGCTAGATGTATTAATACAGCACTTGCTCTGTCGCTTGATAGGAATATATTTGCCTCTTCTTTTCCAGAATTATCAGTATGTCCCTCTACCAAAATTTTATAATCTGGATATTTTTTTAGGGATTCAGCAATATTTTTTAGCCCAGTTATTGCATCTCTTGTTAATTTTCCATTCTTATCAAAAGAATCGATACTAAAGCTAATTGCGATACCTTTTTCGGTGCTTCTTACAACAACGTTAGGAATTTTGTTGAAATCCTCAAGAATTGCATTTTCATTCTGGATACTCTTTTTTTTCTGACCTGATTTTAATTCAGAGGTTGCAATAGCGAGATTTGAATTAAAGACGCTTTTTTGTGCTTCAGAGATGGTTTTATCAAAATCATCACTTTGGAAAGCCTGTTTTGCTGTCTCAAGGGTTTCCTGAGCTTGCTTAAAAAGTTCCTCTGCAAGTTCAGGCGCACCAATATTAAAGGCTTGGGCTATAGTTCTTTCTGCTCTGGCAATCATATCCAATGCGTTTGCCTTTTTTTCCTCAAGTTCTTCTTTTGCCCTTTCATCGCTGGCTTTAGTCATAACGACTGCACGCGCGCTGGAAGCAGAAACTCTGGTTTGTTCCGCAAGTGATCTTGCATGTTCATAATCTCCCGAATCAAAAGATGATCTTACTTCTTGCATTGTTTTTTCAGCTTGGCTGTATAGGTCTTTGGCTAATTTATCTGCCATTAAGGTTTTGGCTTCTTCTATTGCAACTTCCGCCTTTGCAATAGCAATCAATGCTCTTTCTTTTTTCTTCATAGTATCAGCAAATTCAGTATCTGCTTTTGCCTTCGCTTGTATTTGCGCATTTTCTGCTTTTATTCTTGCATCTTCGGCGGACTTTATGGCATTATTGAAATTGCCTTCAGCAAAAGCCTTTTTTGCTTCCTGAAGAAAATTCGTAGCTTCATCATATATCTGCTTGACATATTTTGTAGCATTCATCTGCTCTGCCATTTTTAAAGCCATTTCCGCTTTTGTAATAGCTAAATCAACTTGTGATCTTTGGATACGATTTTCCGCAGTTTCGCTTGACATCTCTGAATTTATCTGTGCTTCCAGAGCTATTCTTTCTGCTATTTTTTGGCGAGTTTTTGCAATTTCTACTTCATTTGACTTTATCTCTAATATTGTATCTATCTGAAGTTCCTTGATTTTATTAATGCGATATTGAGCTTTCTCATACCTTGCTTGTGCTATTGCGATTCTTGCCTCTATATCAGCCATAAATGCCAAATCAATAGCCTTTTCATTTTGTTTTTTTGACATCATTGTTTCTGCCTCTTGAAGAAGCATTTGGGCTTTAGCAAACTCGATTGGCGCAAATTCCTCTGCATTTTCTTTTTTTGCAATCGCAAAAGAATTACGAGCTTCTGTAATTAATTCTCCTGCTTTTTCAGGATCAACTTGCAGAGCAATACTACAAACCGAAAACATAATCAAAAAAAATATAAAAATAGATACAAATGACAAAATCCGTTTCAATTCCATCTCCAATCTATATAATTGATCATCTTTCCTAATTACTATCTGTTTGCATCATCTGGTTGAGTTCCTCTTCAACCGTTTGTCGTTCTAACCTAACTCTATTGGCTTTTTCTTCAATAATCTTGAGTTCCTCCTCAAACTTATTTGCTTCGTTTTCTGCTTTAATTTGCTTTGCAAGAGATTCTGCAAGTCGGGCTTTGGCATATGATCTTTCAGCAAGAATGACCTTTTGTTTATCTTTTTTTGCAGATAAAGCACTTTGAAGTAAGGTTTTTGCCTCATCAAATTCTGCTGATGCAAATTGTTCTGCACCTTCTTTTTGGGCTTTATCAATATGCAGGCTTGCATTATTAAGAGCCAAATCTAACGATTGTGTGGAAATACCACATCCAACCAAACATAATAAGATACCCAAAAATAATATTATATATTGTATTATTGATTTCATAGTTTTTATAGGGAATAGGGCAGGTTCTTATCCTGCCCTATTTATGAGATTTGTTAATTATTTTGGACGTGAATTTGGGTCTGTATCTGAGGTACCAGCATCAAGCTCCTTATATAATGGGAAACCATCTTGGTCTTCATCAAATTCATATTGTCTGACTTTTAGGCCAACAGCTTTGATTCTTTCACCTTCTGGATAAGTAACAGAATAGGTTCTATAATATTCGTATGCTTTCTCATACTGTCTAAGTGCTTCATAACATATAGCCATATTATAAACTGCTTCTGAACGTCTATAATAAGTCGGATTTTTGGCAATGAATTCATTAAAAGCATCAATAGCTTCCATATATTCATGCCTTTCAAGATGTATTTCAGCTATACCATATCTTGATTCTGCCGAAGATGACAACTGTAATGGAAGTCTGTCTAACTGCATACGATAAGCTTCCAATGCCTTTGGATAATTTTTAAGCGATCTCCATTTAATTGCGACTGCAACAAATGACTGTGCAACTTGGTCTTCCTTTACGCCGTAGATATCATAACCAGTGACTTTTCTTCCTTCTGGTATTTTTCTCTTTTGGGAATCTTTTATAAATGCCACCAGACCCGCTATTTCACCAAGTGTTTTATTGACATTACGCCTTAAATCTTCTATTTCTGACACTCGGAATTTTAAATCAGGATAATTTTGTAAATTAACTTTTGCAAATTCCTTAAAAGCTGTATCATAATCATATAGCTTGTATAGATATATATAACCAATTTCAATTTGTCCCTGAGCAGCTCTTGATGAACCGGGAAATTCTTGAGCAAGTTGATTATACGTTTTTATTGCATTTGGATAATCACCTAGCTTATTATTATATACAGAACCAAGCTCAAGAAGAGAATCTGCCGCTATTTCTGTCCCCGGATTATTGGCATGAAGAATCTTTAACCTCTCAACATCCCTACGACCTTCTCTTATTTGAGCAATTCTGTTTCTTGCTTCTGCTCCTAAATAAGTTGTTGGTTCTGCATCCACAACTTTTTGAAAGCTAGCAAGAGCATCATCCCATTTAAATTGGAATTTATAACATTCACCAATATAAAAGAAAGCACGATTTTTATATTTATTCTCTGTCACTGAGATATTCTGAAAAATCGTCAATGCTTCGGCATATTTCCCTTCCTCAAAACTCCTAATACCCGCTTCAAAATTGAGTCCCTTGGTGGAACAGCCGACTATTGCTATTGCAGTAATAAACAAGATAGTGCATATAAGCACTAAGAATTTTGGCTTCATAACAGGACCTCCTTTTACAGCCCAAACATAAATTAAAATACTACCAAAATGTGATTGTAGCTTTATGAGCTACTTTTATGAGCTATAAGCTCATCTTGCTAACTCAAAGTTTATAACTATTTCCCCCCGTTGTGTTATTTGTTGAATGTTTTCTGGCAGTTTTTCAAAACGTATCTGTTTAACATAATTTTCTGCTACTCGATCCAGTTTTGGACTTCCAGACTTCTTCACAATATTAACTTTGGTAACATTTCCAGCAGGATCAACGACTATCTCCAATGTAGCGCTTCCGCCTTCTGTGCCTTTCATTTCATCTGGTAAACGAGGCCACCAAACAACTTTTCTTCCAGCGACTTCGCCTTTTATATCACCTATAAAGCCTGGACGTGCTGCACCTGTTGTTGTGCCTTGTGTATCAGTTGTAAATGACCTTGTTCCAGGAGTATACACAGAATCTCTGCTGTTAGCTGTTCCTCCTTTACCCTTTCCACTTTCAAATGCTGGAACAATAGCACTAGGTTCTGTTAACCTTGTTCCTTTGAAAGTAGAACTTACGCTCTTGTCAGGAATCATTAATGTTTCAGTTGATTTCTGAATCCCATCCTCTGGACCAGGAGCCCTTAGTATAGAATCCTTCCTGGGACTACGATCTAATGTATTGGCAAAAGTTTTTGGCAACTTTGGTAACGATGCCATTGTATTTGATCCCTGATCGACATTAGTTATTGTTTTTACCTGTAATTTTGGTGGTTCAACAGGTTTAGAAGCCTCTTCCCGTTTTGTTGGGATAGTAACTTTATTTTCCTGTTTTGGCTTTGGTTTTGGCTTTGGTATCATGGGAGGATCTTTTTCCTCTGGCTTTAACTCCTCCAAAGTAACGCTTATTCCACTTTCTGCATTTATAATATCAATTGGACCAGAATAAATCAACATAATAATAATCAATATTATTATAACATGTTCAGCTATTGATACAAGAAAAAACGCTCCCAGCTCTCTCTTAGACATATACCACAAAACCCACATCGCCGATATCATCACAAGAACCGCATAAAGAGTTTTTATACTAAAACCACCTATATGCAGAATTCCTGCAACATTAACCGCTATTATGCCAATTGCCCCATAAAAAGCGACTCTCGTTGCCCAATGTCGTAAAAGTATATGTCCAATTCCGCCAGAAATACAAGCAATACTTGCATTTAACGAAAGAAGTGCAAATACAACGATCCAAGCATTTATTGCAGAAGCACTATTAATTATCGCTGTAACACCAAGCGATGCACAAGCAAGCCCAACAAGAATTATTACTAAACCTGCTATCAATGATAAAACAAAAGGTCTATCTGTCAAATCAATCATTCCTCACTTTTTCATAATCCTGTCCATCATTTTCATCTTCACTTTCATATCTACTCAAATCTCCAGTTGTGAGGTATCTTACAATTGCGATGGAATGGCGAGTCATTTCATTTATGATATTTTCAATTTTAGAAACAAAATATGTATGAGCTATAATTGACGGGATAGCAACAGCCAAGCCTGCCACTGTTGTTAATAATGCAATAGATATACCACTTGCCACTTTTGCGGTAGTCTCTGGTCTGCTTACCGTCTTAAAAACTGCCGAAAAAGATAAAAATAATCCAAGAACAGTGCCTAAAAGACCGATAAGAACAGAAACCGCACTCATAAATGATAATACACTCATAT
Organism: uncultured bacterium; assembly: GCA_964564735.1. Taxonomy (GTDB): domain Bacteria; phylum Poribacteria; class DTPJ01; order DTPJ01; family DTPJ01; genus CAZMCH01. The sequence continues at coordinate 23,497 of CAZMCH010000004.1, read as the reverse complement.
ATTTATTCAGTTTCCGTTTTTCGGGCTTTGCTGCTAGATCAATTAAAGCTTTGATTTCTTCTTCGCTGAGATCACGATTTTCTATGCCAATCTTCAATATATTTGTAAGAGGACCAGGTTTGGATTCACACATGGATAAAGCCATTTGTGGATTGTCTTTCTCCAAAACCTTGTAAATACGAGAGATGAAACGTGATGGTATTAATTTCTCTTTTCTTAAATTGTATATTCTTTCAAATATAATAGCATGAACAAAAAGAGAGCAAAACAGCAAAGCGATCATCAAAAATCCGCCCTGCCCTAACCTATTAATTCCTTCTATTATTATATCAACCATTAAAACCTCACTGATAAACCAAAATCCAACGTTTGTTTCGGCAATGCGTAGCCCTTCAAAATCTGGTAATCTCCGCTTCCTGTATAAAGCCCAAGAGAAATAGAGGCTTCTGCATTTTTCCAAAAAGATTTCGATACTTTCGGTTTCCACAAAAGGTATCGTGGCAAATTCTCATCATCGCTTATGCGCCTTATCCCAAATAATTCCGCCAACAATGAAAACTCAAGTTCGTTACCTGCAAGATAGGTTATATTCAACAAACCTTTATTTTCTGGTCTATAAGGCACATACTTATCTTTACCATAAAACTCATGGACATATTCAATACTTTGTTTTAGTCTGCCATCTAATAATAGCAGTTCCCAACCCGCATTTATGCTTGATATATGTATATTTTCATAATTATCAGGTAGCCAATATATAATCCCACCATCATTTTGAAATTCGCTAGGAAAAGCTATATCATTAATATCTCTATCATAATAGCCAACTGTTGTGGTAAATCCATTTACAGGATTTAACTTCAGCAAAGCAGATAATTCTAGACCTCTTTCTGGAAACAAACTCGGCTTAAGATTCACATAATCGGTCTTGATATATGTGTCCTTAATGTCTTGCATTAGTATATATCTTTCAAGCCCAAATTGCAATATCGTTTTAGAACCTATCTGCGAAGTCAAAAGCGCATAGGGATTCGGATAGAATGAAGTCTGCCATCCCTTATTATCAAGTGAACTCTTATGGACATTAGTGGCTAACTCAATCCCAACACTCAGTATAAATGGAAAAAGTCGGATTCGCCTATCATTAAAATATAACTTTATAAGAGTATCTCTAAAATCATCATTGACCGCATTGCCATTAAAGGTCTCTATTTTAACTCCTGTATCTATTGGAATTGATTGAGATAACAAAGTCCTAATATTTGCATTTACCTTTACATTAGTCGCTTCGTTTGAGTCAGACGACAAAGGACCTTCCATCATTAATTTGCCCATCTCTGCATTAATAGAATAGCTAAAATCTTCTGAAAATCTCTGATTCCAATCAAAAGCTATATTAAATAGCGACCTATCATTAGGATACTTTTCACCATTTATATCAAGGTAGTCAAGATTCTTTGCATTATAATCAAGTCCAGTAATTACACCAGAGGTTTTTGTTTGAAAAGAAAAAAGCCCATTAAATCGATCAATAGTCGATGCACTCTGTTTTTTTGTATGGTCGCTTGCCAGTTTTGCGGTTCGGGCGCTGAGTAATGACGATCTGTCAACATCAAGCAAAACCTGTGCATTGCCAAAACCCTTCATCAACAAGCCCTGATATGACAATCCTGCTGGTAAACCCGGATATGCCGATAGCATAACAAGATAATCCTTGTCAGCTTTTAATGGCTTATCCTTATATTTTACAGGGATGGAAGTTGATGGCAGATACCAAAGTCTTTCTTTGTGTAATAATGCAACATAAATATCGTAATCAGGTTGAGCTAGACCATCAAATCTTTCTTTTGGTATAGTTAGTTGTGTCGAATCTATGATCTCAATCTTAACTGGAGGTAGATCGATTGTTTTGTCTTCTTCATCTGTTTCTTGTGCTATACATAAAGACACAAAGAATAGGAAAACTAAAAAAGTAGAGACCAATAAACTAAATATTATATTCGACTTCATCTACTCTAATTTCCCCCTGTGTTTCCTATTTGGCTTAATCTCTTTCGAGCAAATTCTATAGCTTCATTCCATTCAGGCTTTTTCTGTTTATAGTATTTTCCACCAGACTCCGCATAGTCTTTGATAATCTTACGATACCAAGTAATCGCATCTTTCGTTCTGCCTATTTTTTCATAGCATTCTCCCGCCCTTGAAAGTGCATAAACATCTAAATCTGGTTCAGAATACACCAAAGGCACTCTTAAATATGCCTCTGCCGCTTTGTCATATTGACCTAGTTCATATAAGCTTTCACCTTTATATAATTGTGCTTTTACACTGATGTCTTTTGTATATTTATTTGGATTATTCAATATCTCATCAAAGATGCTGACCGCTTCTCTATGTCTTTTTACCTGATTTAATGCTATCCCTCGTGCTAATTGGGCTTCTTCTGCATATTCGTTATCTTTATATTTATCAAGCAATCGCTCATAAGATTCTAATGCTTTTTGCCAATTATTTTGTTCTTCATAAACTTTTCCAAGACTATATAAGGCTCTAGGAGCTTCTACTGTGTTTGGATAATCCCTTATTACCCTTTCATATGCAGATATTGCATTTTGAAGGTTGCGATTTGGATTATTATTTGCAGAAAAACTTTGACCGATCTCAAATGCGGATTTTGATGCAGAGCTACTTTGTGGGTATTTCCCAATAACTTTCTCAAATGCGGCGATGGCTTGCGCATAAGAACCCAGAAGCTTATAGCTTATACCTATATTATATTGTGCAAGCGGAGCTGCTGAACTATTTGGATAATTATCTATAACCGCTTGATATTCAGTTATTGCCTGCGCATAATTTTTCCTCTCTCCATTATAATTACCTAATTCAAGCTGAACATCTGGCGAAAGCTCACTTCCGGGATAATTTCTCAACAATGCTCTATATGCAGAGATGGCTTCTGCACCTTTGCCTTGTTGTTCATAAGCCTGCGCTATTGAGTATTGTGCATCATCAGCAAGATCATCTGTCGGCGATCTGTCTATTAATTCACGATATGCGTCAATTGCTTCTGTCCATCGCTTCATATTATAATAGCAATCGGCAACCTTAAATAATGCTTTCGACCGAAACTCGCTAGATGGATATTCGTTTGGAACTCTCTCATAAAACTTTATTGCACTCTTATAATCACTCATAGAAAAATAGGATTCACCTATTAAAAATAGGGCTTGATCCAATATATCGGAATTTTTATATTGAGTCATCAATTCTTGGCAAGTTTTTATTGCAGATTTATAATCCTGTTTCCTGAACAAAGACCATGCAATTCTATATTTTGCATCATCAGCAAGATCACTATTTGGATAGCTTGTTATTACTGTATTAAAGGCATTAATAGCAGAATCATAGTCCTTCATATTTATATAAGCATAGCCAATATAATACTGACCTTTATCTAATATCTTACTGCTTTTATAATTGCTAATCAAATTTCGCCATGCTTTTATAGCCTCATTATATATAGGTTTCTTTGCTCCTTCATCCTGCATAGAGTTTCCATAAGTAAAATATACAAGTCCTATCCTATATTGCGCCTGATCATTCCATTCGCCTTCTGGATAGTTTTTAATCAAGTTTTGATAACTATTACGTGCTTCATCAAATCGATTAAGGGCATAAAGTGATTCTGCTATATAAAATTCAGATTTATAGATATAATCGCCCTCTTTAAACTCATTAACCAAGCTTTGGGCGGAACTTAAAGCATCTTCATATTTGCCAACTTCATAAAGAGAGACTATCTTCCAATATCGAACCGCTTGAGGATCAACTCCAGGTGTCTCAGAACCTGAAGTTTCTGCAAGAAAGCTATCTATCGCTTTGAGCGCTTCTTCATGCTTTCCTGTCTCAAAATAGGATGTAACGATATGTGATAATGCCTGAGTCTTAAATTCTGTATTTGGATATTTGGTTAATAACAGCTTAAAATTATCTATTGCTTCACTTCGCTTATTTAGCTGAAGATTAGTCAATCCACTCCAATATGTAGCATCATCACCATAATCAGAAGAAGGATCAACTTTGGAAAAATCCAATAGCGCAGTATTATAGTCTTGTTGTTGGAATCTCGCTTGACCCATATAAAACCTTGCAGCGTCTGCCCATTCACTATTTTTATAGTTAAGAACCTGTCTGAATTCTCTATATGCTCTTGTATAGTCTTTTTCCATAAGGTATGTATAGGCGATACTATATTGAGCATCATCAGAAGTCTGACTGGTAGGATATAACTCTATCACTTTTGAATATTCATACCTTGCTTCTGGATATTTCTTTTGAGTATAAAGCACTTCTGCGATACCATATTGAGCTTCAGCCAATCCATCTTTTAATTCTTGATAATCGTGCATATATTTGTCAAAACTTCGGCGTGCTTCATCAAGCATATTCATTTCTATATATGCCTGACCAATTTTTAAAGTTGATTTTCCTGCCAATTCTCTTGAATCACCATAACTACTCAAGACCCTTTGATATGAAGATACCGCATCTTGCCATCGCCCCAATAGAAAACTGCATTCGCCTGACATATAAGCCGCCTCCGGCGCAGGTTTGCTTTGTGGATATTTATCAACATAAGTTCTGAATGCTTGCACTGCTTGATCGTATTGCTTAAGATTAAAAAGCGCCCAAGCTCTTGAATACATTGCACTTTCAATTTCATTGACATTCGGATAATCTCTGATTAAACGGTCAAAATAGGTAATTGCTTCTTGATATTTTCCAAGACTATAAAGCGAATCGCCGATCTGATAGACAATAAAGGATATAGTTTGTGGGTCTTGTATCTTTTTAAGGACTTCTTGATATGCTTGTATGGCTTCTTCTGATTTGCCTTGCCTTGCCCATGAATCCGCTATTCCTCTCAGGGCATCCATCTGCAATTCGCTGGCAGGATAATCACTTAACAGCCTTCTAAATTCATCAATAGCACGTGAATATTCACCTAAATTTAGCGAACTAAATCCCATAAGCAATAAGGCATCATCAGCTTTATCGCTTTTTGGATAGGTCAGGATAAATTTTGCGAATAATTCCCTAGCCATTCTATATGTTGTTTCCTGTTTTTCTTCATATAATTTGGACGCAAAGGTATAATCTTGTTCCTCATCACATAAAGAAACAGATACAAAGGAAATAATCAATAATAATGAAATAATCAAAAGGGAAATATACTTCATAAATATCACAACTCCCGAATAATATAAAGACAAGCTTTGATGCCTGCACAATTTATTAAAGCATATATGACTGCTATTATAACATTATATAAGATCAGTTTTCAAGCATTTTTTGCCCAACATAAGTAATCAGGACACCTATAACTGATTTGTTAACAAACTTGATATAACCTTGCTATCTTTCTTTCGTATAACAACCTTTTCTGAATCAGTCTTAATACCCTCTATCTCAAACTCAGAATGAGAAGTATTATAAAACACTTGATCAGTTATATTACTAGAAATAATTTCAATACCATTAACGTTCCCAACGGAAATCAGGTTGACTATTAGTTCATAAGGCTGATCTCTTTGAATTATAGTTAGGACAATAAGAAATTCAATATCACGTCCATATAATACTCCATTTGATCTTTTATCCCAGTGAGGATATGGAGAACGACTTGGCGAAACGTTCCAGAGATGATGCCATTGAGGTCGTATACTAAGGCAATTAATGCCTTTACCAGTTTTATCCTTCATCAGAACACGAGGATTTAAAAATTTATAATCGTGATTCTTTGGCAAAACAGTATTTATTGCCAATTTACACTTATCGCCCTGAATCCATATTATTCCCTTGTCTTCGACAAAAGGAAATCCACTATGCAAAAGCCATTGAATATGTCTTTGTGTCCGCACCTCTTTTAGCCTAATATTGTCGTGTATCACAAAACAATTCGGTTTAAGATATGTTATATCTCTGTAAAACCTATCAAAGTAATCACCATAAGCTGTAGTTGCATCACCTTTTATTATTGCTATATTATCATTTGATCCAAAATCGGAAAGACGACAATATGCGTCACCGCCTTCTTCAAGGTCAAAGCTCATTCTATATCTTGGTGGTTGCCTTTGATCTGCACCATCAACAGTAATTGTATTATGCCATGATGTAGAGAGCGCAGGCTCAACGCTTGTGAAATAATGCAAAGAATATTGATCTGCCCCCGGATCTACAACAAGCCTTTCACCATAGCCATCAATAAAAAAGCTGTTTAAATCAAGATGACAATGAGACCAAGAATTAGACCCACCCTTCAGGATAAAGAATGTTGCATCCTTGTCCCATCCAGACCTAAGACTTGATATATGCACACTCTTAAAAAACTTATCTTTTGGAAGATTATCAGGTGGAGTTGCCTCAACATTTGGATCATAATATAGCAAATCCCAAATTGATGGAGATCCCTGTTCTTGAATAATGTTGCCAAACCACTGAGCCAGCCCATTTTTTTTAGCAGAAGCAACTGCATAATAAAAATGGCTTGGACCCAAACCTCCGTCGCCTGTATCAGAAAAATTCATAAAGCCTGATTGATCAGGACGCATCATATAAAGAGGATAGTCAACGCACCTATCCCAGAATCTATGAGAATAAAGGCTATCTTCGCCGGTGTTTTTCAATGCCTCAACCATTTCTTGAACAGAACGATAACAAAAGCCCCAATATCCTGGTCCCTCAATACCTGCACCTTCTTCACCGGCAAGATCAAGCATGGCAATCATCGTTTTTCTAGCGATCGCTATCCATTTCTGCGCCTCATTTTCATCATCTTCCATCAAAACAAGCCCTGCAAGTCCAAGTCCTGAATGAAGATGGCTGTTCCAGTTTGAGTTCGGAGAATTTCCCCACCATGCACCTGACAGCGTTTCCTTATATATTACACCTCCACCACGTTCACGAAACTCATCAAACAAAAGCTTTTTGTCTGACGATTCCAAAATCGGATAAAGAAAGCTGTATGTATATGCCAATGTTTTACATGCTGACGCAGTGCTAAGATCAGCATCTAACTCTGGATAATATTCTTTTGCACCACCAAGTGGTATATAGTTAGGCATAACACTCCTAAACAGATTAATAGCCTTATGACCAAGCTTATCATCACCAGTAATAGCATAAGCAAAAGCAATTGACTCTAATGGCGGGTTATCAATATACCTCATCTGTTCGATGAAACTTTGCCACCATTGTATAAAACGACCTAATTTAGTCTTTTCTATTATGGCATCTCTATTTGTATAAACACCACAAAAATCATAATATTGCATATATCACCTCTATTTAATTCTCTTTATTTTCCCTTTTTTTCATGATTTTTCTAGTATGATAATAAAAAATATCAATTCTGTAAACCCTTAATAATTGCTTTGATTCATTATATTACCATTTATCATCTGTTATTCTAGACAATTTTATGATAAAATAACGCCGACCCAAACGTGATATAAACAAATAAAAGCCTTAATTTCAGAGAGGTAATCAAAATGGGAAATGATAGAATTCATTTTGAGCATATTATTATTGATTCAGACAACCCTCCAGAACCACATATTAAAGCACTAGGTGATATTAATGGTGACGGTATTGCCGAAATAATTATACCCAGTAGCAATGGAGGTCCTTTGGTCTGGTATGAATATCCCGACTGGAAAAAACACATAATAGCACCCTCGGGAACTTGGAGTTGTAGTGCAAGAGTTATTGACATGGATGGCGACGGTGATGGTGACATCCTTATTTCTAATTGGATTAATAACAACCGAATAGAATGGTATGAAAATCCCTTACCAAAGGGGGATCCCATCACAGATCAATGGAAGCTTCACATTATCGGAAGCCCTAAAGCGCATGATATTGATATGGGTGATATTGATGCTGATGGTTGTATGGAATTTATTACTCGATGGAAAGGCGATGAGGGAAGCAAGTTTTATATCTGGAAGCAAAAAGCCGATGGTTCATGGATTAATCGCTTTGTCGATTGTCCAGAAGGAGAAGGGATAGCACTTGGTGATATAGATAATGATGGAAAATTGGAGGCAATAATTGGTGGACGCTGGTATAAAGCATCTGGTGATATAATAAACGCTTCATGGAAAGAACATATCTTTGCAAACTGGGCTGAGGATGCTATTGTAAAAATAGGAGATATAAATAATGATGGACGTTTAGAAGTTGCTCTTACAAAAACAGAAGAAATCCATAGAATATCTTGGTTTGAAGTGCCACCAAATCCTGAAGATAAATGGATTGAATATATAATTGACAATGCAGTTGACTCTGCGCATAGTTTGGTTATTTATGATATAGATGGTGATGGCAACTTAGATATAATAACTGCAGAACAACATCATTCAGTTGAGAAACGTGTTATGATCTATTATAATAAAGGCAAAGGATTAGAATGGGAAATGCAGGTTATCGGAAACAAAGGTTCTCATAGTCTTTGTATTGCTGATATTAATGGAGACGATAAACCCGATATAATGGGCGCAAACTGGACTGGTGATTATCAACCTATTGAGGTTTGGCTTAATCGTGGCTAATATTTGGAACAGGTCATTTATTAGTTGACCATTTTAACACTGTGTAATATTTGGTAATGAAACTATCAAAAAATAAATCATTATACTTTGCTATTGCCATGATCGGCTTTACAGCGACAAGCGGTCAGATTCTATTGGTGCGTGAATTTATCGTCATATTTTATGGCAATGAATTAAGTCTAGGCGTTATATTGGCTAATTGGCTTCTCTGGGGTGCAATCGGCAGTTGGGCTTTGGGTTATCTTGCAGATAAAATTAAGCGAAGGATCGGAATACTTGCCTTTAGTGAGATTTTACTTGCAATAATGCTTCCTGCTTTGATATTTGCAATCCGAACAGCAAGAGTTCTTTTGAAAGCTCAGCCCGGCGAATTAATAGGTTTTCTGCCAATAGTTGCTTTTAGTTTTATTGTCCTTGCCCCATTCTGCTCAATACTAGGCTTTTTGTTTTCTCTCGCATCAAGGATGTTCCCATCATCGAAAGGTGCAAAGCAAATAGGCTATACTTACATTCTGGAAGGAATTGGCGCATCAGCAGGTGGTTTACTGACAAGCCTTATGTTAATAAGATACCTCAATTCCTTTCAGATTGCAATGATCATCGGGTCATTAAATCTGCTATCTGCCACATCATTAAGACTGTTTTTAGGTAAAAGAAAATCCATAAAGGTATTTTTTAGGGGTATAATCGCACTTTTGTTATTGATAAATTTGTATCTTCTCATCCCAAATCAATCCATTTTATTAGATAGTATAAAGGCAAATAGCCTTGAATCAAAGTCATTATCTCTACGCTGGGGTATGTTAGAATTAAAGGAATCCAAAAATTCAATTTATGGCAACCTTGCTGTATTAGGCAGTGATGAGACCTTTAGTTTCTTCTCAAATGGTCTAAGCATGTTCTCTGTTCCAAATCCATCATCAGCAGAGCAAACAGCACATTTTGCAATGCTTGAGCATCCTGATCCAAAGAAGGTGCTTCTAATAGGCGGTGGAGTTAGTGGTAGCCTTGCGGAAATATTAAAATATCCCGTTACAAAGGTTGATTATGTTGAACTTGACCCGCTTGTTATAGAACTTGCAGAAAAATGGCTTCCAAAAGAACATCTTAAGCCGTTGAGTGATCCAAGAACCACAATAGTAAATATTGATGGTCGCTTGTTTATCAAGCGAACAAAAGAAAAATACGACATAATAATAATTGATCTTCCTGAACCATACACAGCACAACTCAATCGCTTCTATACGATTGAATTTTTTAAGGAAGTATATGATAAACTTGCTGACAATGGCATATTTTTTATCGGTGTCATATCATCAGCAAATTACCTTAGCGATGATCATCAAAAGTTTTTACATTGTATATATAAAACCCTTGATAGCGTCTTTCCTGATATAATAACGATACCTACCGATGATCAAATGCTCTTTATATCATGTAAATCAAATGGAATATTAACTTATGATCAACAAATGCTATCAAATAGGCTGATAGAGAGAAATATAGAAACACTATATATTGACGCATATCAGATGCCTATATGGCTTGAGCCTTGGAGGGTAAAATCATTCGCAGAGCGCATACGAGAACCGCTAGATGTCAAAATTAATAGAGATTTTCAACCAGTATCATATTATTATGATATGGTTCTCTGGTCTGCGCAATTTTCAGGATCGAAAATACAATCAAAATATAAAGATATATTCAGATGGATTTCAAATATAAATCTACTATGGTTTCTAATGCCGATAGTTATAATATGCACAGCATTATTTCTTATTGGAAATTGGAAGTCCAGCATAAGAAGAGATTATGTCTTATTAGCAATCATGCTGACAGGATTTGCAGAAATTAGTTTTGAGGTTATTGTATCATTGGGATTTCAGATTCTCTATGGATATATGTATTATAAGATTGGTCTTATTTTAACTGCATTTATGATTGGTCTAATAATCGGCAGTATTATAATGACAAAGATCATGGATAGGCTTAAAAACGACCTTTCAATATTTCTTTATACACAAATTATGGTTTGTATATATCCTCTCATCTTATTACTTGCATTTTATTTATTCAGAGGGGAAAAAGCCTATTTTCTTGGATCAAATATCATTTTTCCATTTTTGCCAGTAATTGCGGGATTTATTGGTGGATTTCAGTTTCCCCTCGCAACAAAGATATATCTAAAATATAAAACCAGAGTCGGTCAAGTTGCGGGTATGGCTTATGGCGTTGATCTAATTGGCTCTTGTGCTGGGGCGTTTTTGGTAAGTGCATTTCTTGTGCCTATAATAGGTATTCCAAACACTTGCTATGCTATCTCAATCATAGGCTTTCTTGTATTGATTTTATTAATGCAAAGTTACTATCGGCATTAATAGATGCTTATTTTGGTAATTTGGGAAGCTCTGCTACTCGAAATTTTTCAGATTTAATGGAATATTGCTTATGATTGCGTGAAGATATGAAATCCATAATAACCTTAAATGCTGTTTTTGATAAAGATGATTCTTCTTGACTTTCGAACTCCCCCATCCATTTTTGTAAGTCCTTTAAATTCTCCGCAGTAAGAGTTGCTACCAAAACACTTATATTGTAATAATAGGATGAATTATTGTCAAGTTGCATAATTGGTGATACCTTGATAGCTAAGTCAGGATTGATAACCCAATCAATTATCCTATCTATCTTTTTATCCATTTTTGTTGTAATTTGAGAATTCTGAAAGGTTCTTTGGCAGATATATTTCTGCTCAAGTGGCTCAAAATCCAATTGATAATGGATATTTTGCTGTTTGTCTAGTCGATCAAACCATATACCCCGACTTTGCCATAACTCTATTGAATACTCAATTCTAATTGTAAATCCTCTATCCAAAAACTTTATAATCCTATTATTGAATATATTATTACCAGCCCTAATCTTAATAGAGAGATCATCCTTGATAATGCCATTTTGTATTATCTTGACCATCTCTTCTGCTGCGCATACCTCGCTTGTATTTGCGGACAGGCAGAGCAAACCGATCATAAGTATTCTATATAATAGTCTAATTGTAAGTGCTATCTTGTGCATTTTTAATATAATTCTTGATAATAGTTAAAATAACCTACTAAGGCGAAAACCAATAATTGTGTTTTGTTCCTCTTCCTCAATTGGAGTTGCAATCGTGACGATCAAATCAGGACCTATGCCAAATCCAACCCCAACATCAGTCTTTAAGTCGCTTATCGTCATTTCAGAACCATATTTCCAAGCATTTCCAGAATCAGCGAAAAGGAAAACCCCTAACCCAATCTTTTCAAGAGGACCTAATGTTAGCCAATATTCTGCATTCATCAATAACATTTTATCTCCACTAAATTCTTTATAATCATAGCCCCTAAGTGTTCCAACACCACCAAGATAAAACTTTTTTGGATGCAGTTCTGGTAATTCACGATCAGTCGTTCCTGCTTTCAAGCGTAAGGTAAATAATTGATGTCTTGATAGCCTGCTATAGCTTCTAATATCTGCTTGATATGTTGTAAAATCATAATCTCCGCCTAGATCTCTGCCAGCATACTCAATTGAAAGCCTATTATACAATCCACTTGTTGCGGATTTCTTGTTATTTCGAGCATCAAGTGATATTTCTCCAATTATGCTATTCATTCTTCCTTCATGTATTGCGGGATTTTCTCTTTTAGTTTTAACAGTTCGCTTATTTTCATCAGCATAAAAACGGTTTAGTAAACTCCAGTTATTTGTCTTTGGAAGGCTTTTATACTCATCATCACGATATTTAATGCCAATTTTTGTAGCAAAAGGTAATTGTTGACTTGCGCTAATCTCAAAGCCATCTCGCTGATAGTAATCTCTGAAAGCTTCACCAAGTATGGCTTCTGCAAAGAAGTTCTCATGATTTGAGATTATTTCGCTATCATTAGTATCAGTAATTTTGTGTATATCAAAGCCAAATGTAGTCTTATTGTTTCTGAAAAACGATTTTTCCATACCAAATTGATAATTCCATAAATCACTAGAAAATCCATAAGCAAAACCAGTATAGACTTTTGATCCCCAATATGGGCTAACCAAACTAGGCTTAAATCCTAGCTGAAGCCCATGCACTCGGTTGAATTCAGCAATACTGTCAGATTCAAATTTAACAAGGCTAGTTTCCTGAACTTCAATATATACTATATTTGTTCCTTCTTCAGATTTTTTAGGTTTCCAATTTATGCTACGGAAATATGGGAGAGTAAATTTCATATTATTTATGGCACTATCTATTTCCCCGCGCCTATATGTCATACCCGGCTTGATTGAAAGGGAGTTCATTATTTCTTTTGTTTTTATTTTATCGTTTCCATGTATTTCAATTTCATCGATCTGACCTTCATCAATATTAATTTTGAGATTATTTGATACAAAAGAACACTCAGCCTCTGCCATATCGTATCCTTTTGACTTGTAAAGCTCATTTATTAATTTGCATTTGATTGCAATGTCTTGAGTTGTTGTCATTGATGGTGTAAAATTAAAATAGTCTGCTATTTCGTCTTTTGTAAATAAATTAGCCCCTTCTATAATTACTTCTGATGGTAAAATCACATCTTTTTCTTTAACTTTTATAAGCAAATCAACGCCATTTTCGTTCTGTATAAGTTCCATAGATATACTTTCAAACCATCCAAGCGATTCAAGACGGATTTTTGACCTTGATAAAGTATCAACATCTATCTGATCACCTTCTTTTATGTCAATGGCTTTTAATATATCATCTCTTTTTATCTGTTTATTTCCTTCAATTGTAATTTTCGTTATAATTGGTGCAGATTCGGTCTGGCTTGTTTTTTTCTGTGAATTTTTTATAAAAATTTCTTTATCAGAAAATATCATATTTCCAAATCGGTTTGTAACATGAGGCCAATCTGGAGTAGAGTATGTTGGCGACCAATAGGTATATTCTTTTCTCTGCTGTTGCATTCTATGTATGTTAAGCCTCCATAAGTCACCTGTTTTTGGTTTTGTGCCTGCAAAGCTGACGAACGGTATTGAAATTTCTATCGTCCAAAAATCATCTCTTATGTCTGTATCAACATTTCCACCAAAGTTCCATTCTCTACCTAGTTTGGTTGGTCTTGTCCATCGTCCCTGATATCGATCTACTTCCATATCATATATAGTTCCAATAGGATTTATCGCTATATGATAATAATGGTTTTCTGAATCAATTGTAGAATCTATCATAAATTGGATATTGTCATCATCCCACATATCAGCGTCTCTGTCAGTTGCAGAAATCTTTATGTTTGCCATGTTTGATTCATAGCATATAACCCCAAAATATATATTGCGATCATCCCAGAGCATATAAACTTCTGTATTCTGATAAGGTGTGCCTATACCATCTGCCCAGACAAAACTATTAATTTTACTTGCATTTTCCCACGAATCATCATCAAGTTTGCCATCTATAACAGGCGGAGATAGAGTTTTTGTAACATTTATCTCTGGCAAGCTTGTCTTGTCTATTTTACTTGGTCTAGTCCTTATTCTTGCTTCTCTTGGAGACTCATAATCATCGGACATATTGACATGAGCTTCTACAAAATCGTCTGTTCTTATAGATATCGCTCCGCTAATTGATACAATTTTTGTTAATGGACCTCCACCTGATAGCCTTCCACGCAAAAACCTTCCATCTTGTCTAATGTTCTCGGATAATTTGCTTGTAATCTGACCAGAGACAGTCGAAATATCAAGGTCAGTTGCATAGCCAGAAGGTAGTACAACACTTATTGAACCAGATACACTGTTAATATTCATAGGCACAGAAAAATTATCTTTTGGTAATACTTCAATAGCACCAGAAACAGAAGCAAAATCACTTGCACTGTCAAAGTGAATATCTGCAAAAATATTGCCACTTACCGTTTTTGCGGAGATTGAACCAACAATATCAATCAATTCTATATTACCATTTATAGAACCGATCTTTTTATTGCCTTTAACCCCTGTTATATATATTGAGCCATTTGTCGACGTTGTATTAATATCTATCTCTTCAGGCACAAATATCTCATAATTCTTTATAAATCCATTAGAAGATGCTATATTTATCTCAATCTTGTTTTCTTTTCTTTCGATTTTCACTATATTTGCATCTGATTTTTCATTTTTTGATTCTTTGATAGATACCTCTGATTCATTCCAAGGAAAAACCTTTATTGCGTTATTATTTGACTTGATGGAAACAAGAGATACCCCCTCTGCTGATATTGACTGTTCATCTGCAAATAAAGGGTATTTAACCAGTAATAAAGTAATAATAGCGACCAAAAGTATATAAATTCTGGCATCAATTTTTCTATATGCAAAAACAACCATTTTTTGCCTCTCCTTCTTATATTAGCAATAATATGTCGAAATCTAATTCAGATATTTCATAAACCATTATAAATTCTTTTCTATGTTTTATCTAAATTAGCAGTTATCATGCCAGATTGACACACATGCCAATAAAGACAACAAAATCAAGCTTTTATGAAATTTGAAGTGTTTTTGGATCATTAGATTTTTATTGTATTTTGACACACCCCTGTTGTGTATTGACACGATTTGATATAAATAAATTCCTTATTATTGCTTTCTGTCTAAAACATCTCTTATTTTCATTGCTAGCGACTGTAATCTATATGGTTTGCCTATAAAATTAATACCATCGTTTAATACTCCATGATGAACAATAATGTTATCAGTATATCCAGATGTATATAAAACCTTTATTTCTGGTCGTATTTTTGCCAGTCTTTCAGCAAGTTGTCTTCCATTCATACCCGGCATCACAACATCAGTAATCAATAGATGTATGGGATTTTCATGTTGTTCTACTAGGAGTAATGCCATCCCACCATTTTCTGCTGATATAACATTGTAGCCAATCTGTTTTAAGAAACCTATCGTCATTTCCCTTACAATATCTTCATCTTCAACCAAAAGTATTGTTTCACTACCTATAAAAGAACCATTATCTTCTATTTCCTTTTGTATTCCCATAGCCTCACGCTCAACAATAGGAAGATATATTTTAAATTCTGTGCCATGCCCAACTTCCGAATAACAATTAATAAATCCCCCATGTTGCTTAACTATTCCATATACAGTAGCAAGACCCAATCCTGTCCCCATACCTTGCTTTTTTGTTGTAAAGAAAGGTTCAAATATATTCTTTTTGGTTTCTTCGTCCATTCCGTAACCTGTATCAGATACTGTAAGAAGAACATAATTTCCAGTATTAAATGTAGGATGGCTAATACAGAAATCATCATCTATTGTAATATTTGATGTTTCAATAGTTAATTTTCCTCCGTTGGGCATGGCATCACGTGAGTTCACTGCAAGATTTACGATTACCTGTTCTATTTGACCTGCATCTGCATTTATATTACCGATATTTTCTTGTAATATTGTCATTAACTCAATATCTTCTCCTATTATACGGATCAACATTTTTTTAAAATTTTCAATTAATTCATTCAAATTGATGGTTTTGAGTTCTATAAGTTGCTTGCGGGAAAAAGCAAGAAGTTGCCTTGTTAGGTTTGCAGCACGATCAGATGCTTCACCAATCATTTTTAGCCTATTAGCTAGAGGATCATTTGGGCTTAATCCTATCATAGCAAGTGAAACGCTTCCTTGAATTACGGTAAGTAGATTATTGAAATCATGTGCAACACCACCAGCAAGCCTGCCTATAGATTCCATTTTACTGGCTTGTTGTAGTCTTGCTTTGATTTCATCCGCTTGTTTTTGAGCGTCAATATCGATAATTACACCATCAAGATATTTGGGGTCTCCGTTATCATTATATATAGCCCGTCCATGATCAGATACCCATTTGATACTACCATCGGGACGATATATTCTATATTCAATTTCATAAGGGAATTTCTTTGAAACACTCTCATTTATAATCTTATTTATTTTTTGGGCATCTTCAAAATGTATTATATCTATAAACTTTGTTATTCCACTAATAAACTCACTGGGAGGTCTACCACTTATTTCTTGAATTCCATCACTCATGTATAAAACCATATGTGGTTTATTTATATCAATACGATAAACTGCTCCCGGAACGTTTTCGACAAGCGTTCTAAATTCATGTTCTTTTTCGTGTAATAGCTCTTCCGTATGTTTTCTCTCTGTAATATCGGTAAACATACCGAAAGAACCAACAAATTCGCCAGTTTCAAGCATTAATGGCTTTGCGGAAACAATCGTCCAGCAGGTATTTCCATCCTTACAACGAAAACGTCTTTCATAGTAACCATCTTTTCCCTGTTTTCTATTTTCCATTTGTTTGGAATGCTCATCAAGGTCTTCTTCAAACATAAAATCAGTAACAATTTTACCCAACATTTCATTTATGTTATAGCCTAACATATCCGCCATCGCTTGATTTACAAATGCTGTTCTATATTTGCTATCCATAACCCATATACCTTCTTTTGCAGTCTCTACAATTCGTCTATATTTTTCTTCACTTTCACGTAAGGCATTTTCAGCCTGCAACTTATCAGACATATCAGTTGCAATGCTCATTATCACTTTTTGGTTTTTCCATTCCACCAATTTTACATATATATCCATCGGAATAATTAAGCCATCTTTCTTATAATGTTCAACCCTAAAGGATGCTTCTCCCTTTTTCTTAATTATTTCCATTCGTTCATTTATTAGCTTTTCGCTCTCTGGCACATCAATCTCGTGCAGATTTTTAGCCATAAACTCATCTTTAGTATAGTCATGTATTTCAAATGTCTTTTGATTGGCATATAGGAAATTTCCATCAAAATCATGAACTACTATTGAGGCAGGTGCATAATCGAGCAATTTAGCTAAAAGACCGACTTCCTCTTCTGTCTCTATGCGCTTTGTTATATCTTGAAGCATACCTAAAGTGCCGATTAATTCGCCATTGGTATTACGGTTTTGAATAGAATAATCAGTAATCCAGATTCTTTGACCATCGCGTTTCTGTAAAATATAGTCTGCACGATAGACAGTAGCATTCTCTCCGCCGATTTTTCTGCTCATATCAGATCGTATTGGCATGTCTCTTTTCGTATAAAGTTTCTCCTCAATAATCAAAGAATCAAATATCTCAGGTGTTATTTCTTCTGCGCTATATCCTGTAATCTTCTCAATACCATCATCAACAAATACATAACAATTTCGCTCATAATTTCTTTGATATGCAACACCATCAGCCTGAGCAATTATATTTCTGTAACGTGTTTCGCTTTTTTTAAGCTCCTCTTCCATATTGTATTTTTGAATAGCTAAGGCATAATAATTAGAAAGACGTTTTATTATATAAATATCCATATCTGTATAATCACGATCGGAATTGCCAAGAGCTATTTGACCAACAACTTTTCCATCAAGTAGCACTGGAACAGAAAGAAATCTCTCTAATGGAACATGACCATCTGGTAAACCCTTAGATGCTGGATGTGTATCAGGTTTGTTTGTAAAAAATGCCTCAACAGTGTTTAGCGAATAACCCCAAAGACCATTATAGAGACCATTATCTCCTCGAGGAAATCTGGTTTTCTTTTCAGAAATATTGCAATTATCCATCATTTCAGTCAAGGTATGACTAATTAAATCACCAGTTTCTGGACAAACAGACGACACATAACCATGTTTGCTGTTGGTTAGTTTTCTTGCCTGATCAAGTATAGCTTTTGCTATTTCATCAAGAGATTCAGACGAAATTAATATATTAAAAATTTCACTGAGTGCCTTATTGACATCCAAACCCTTTTGATATTTTTCGTTGTTTTTTAGTAATTCAGACCTTAATTTGCGATTTTCATCTTTTAATTGTGTTATCTTATCTGCTAATTCTGATAGATCATAATTAAATAAATTATTTTCTTTATCCATAAGAATCCCTCTTAAAATTATTTAACTAAGATCATTTTTTTAATGACCTTAAAACCGCCTGCCTTTAATACACAAAAATATATGCCTGATGAAACATCATATCCATTATCATCTTTTCCATTCCAATATCCAGCAGATTTTTTTGTCAGATAACTCCCTGCGGATTTTATTCCAAGATCAAGCGTTTTAATTAATTTTCCATTCACATTATATATTTGAATGATAACCTTTTCTGCGCTTGATAACTCATAAGGTATCCATGTTTCTGCATTAAAGGGATTTGGATAATTTTGATAAAGCGCAAATTTAAGTTGAGTTTCATCATTGTTTTGTAGAATATCTTTATTTTCATAATCTTCCACAGCAGAAGGTGGAATCTTGCTTTTTATTGTTCCATTATGGCATGAATTATATCTATATTGTAACCATTGCTCATTATTTTCACTTAAACGACCTTCCAAGTCCCAAACATGCAAATATCCACCATTGCCATCGTAATATCTACAAGAACCTACAATAATCTCAATATCACCATCGCCATCTAAATCAGCGATGGCAGGTGAAGATGTTGTAATATTTCCATCTACTGCAATCGGAAACCTTGAATCAATCTTTTTTCCAAATCTATTCAAGGCATATACTAACCCTGTATATCCAAGACCTGTATTTGAGGCAATTATTATTTCGTTATTTCCATCACCATTTATATCTGCAATAGCTGGCGATGACGAAACAATATCCATAATTGGCACAGGAAAACCATCCATAATGCTTCCATCATTCTTTATCGCATAGACAAGCCCATTATTTGTGCATATCGCTATTTCTAATGATGATGTATCATTATCTATGTTTCCTACTGCTGGAGAGCCGCTAATCTTATCTATAATGTCAATAGGGAAGCCTCTTTGATAACTGCCATCGGCGTTCAGAACATAAATACGCCCATTTATTGTATTAGCGATAATTTCCATTCTCCCATCACTATCTATATCAGCAATTATAGGAGAAGAGGCTATATCGCTACCAAGTTTGAATGTTGATATATCGATTATTGGATTTCTGCAATTAATCACATAGAGGTTGTCATCATTTGAGCCAATAACTATCTCAGCAATTCGATCACCATTAATATCGCCTATACTAGCAGACGATCTTATTGAGCCATTTGTAGCAAATGGAAATCCCTTTACATAAGAGCCATCTCTCTTGAAAGCGTATATGTTATTATCAAGAGAACCAATGACAATCTCCATTTCGCCATCACCGTCAATATCACCAATCGCAGGTGAAGCGACTATATTTCCATTAACCGCTTTTGGAAAGCCTAACAGCCTATTTCCATTTTGATTCCATACATAAACTTCATTACCAATACACGCTATTATATCAACCAGACCATCACGATCAATATCACAAATTGCAGGAGAAGACATTGTGTAATTACCTATTGATATAGGAAATCCTGTTACATAGCTTCCATTTGAACGTAACAGCGAAATTTTACCGTCTTTTGTCGCTATTGCAATTTCCATCTTTCCATCGCCATCTATATCATAGATTGCAGGCGAGGAATATATATCCTGATCCAATTTTTTTGGAAATCCGCTTTGATAACGAAATTCTGATTTTGTTGACAAACTAGGAATTTCCGATACCTCGTTAGATTTAGGGCTTTCATTTTTTGACTTATTATAGGCAGTAATTGCAATATATACCCTTTGTCCATTTGGTAGATTTTTGATTATATATTCATTTACATTTCCAACATCAATGGATTTGTCGTAGTTGCCTGATGAATTTCCATAATATATTTTATAGCCATCAATATCATATTCAATATTAGCTTCCCATTTTAACAAAATAGCTTCGTTAATAGCTGTTAGATTTAATCTCTTTGGAATATCAGGCATCATTTTCGGTGTTATTTTTATCTCATTTGTTCTTTGGCTTTCATTTCCAAAGGAATTATAAGCAGATATTGAAAACGTTATTGGAGTATTATTTGCAGGATTTATTATTTCAATAGAATTAACGTTATCTACACTGATTACTTCGCCCAAAGATGAATATATTTTATATCCAATCACATCTTTTTCTTCATTAAGTTGCCAATTAAGTTTTATAGTTTTATCAGATACATTTGCATTAAACCCTTTTGGCATTGCAGGTATATTCATTGCACCAAGAACATTGAGTTTTCCATAGCCCCAAGCGGAGTCCCAACCAACTGGACCCTGATCTATTGCGCTAGAAAAAAGCCTTTCTCTAATTTCAAAAATATCCATATTGGGATTTTGCTCAAACATCAAAGCAATTGCACCTGTTACATGAGGGGCAGACATACTCGTTCCATTCCAAGCAACATGCGCTCCATCTTGATATATATACCTTGCTCTATCCCGTGAATCAGATGAAAAACCAGCAACAACCATTTGCCCTGGTCCTGCTATTTCTGGTTTTAATACACCATTTATCAAGGGACCACGACTTGAAAATGCAGATATACTATTTATTTTTAGACCGTCGTCTCTGATTCTATTCTCAGAATCTATCCATTCCGATCTTGAAATATAAGACCCAACGCTTATTATTTTACTTGCGCTTGATGGTGAAATAACGCTGTAATTGCCATCACCCTCCATAAGATATGATTTATTGGGAAAAACAGCAGATACAGGAATATCCTTTGTAAATATTGCATAATACGGCAGATAGGCATTAAATCCAACACCTGCGCCGTCAAATTCCACTGCAAACACATAATCATCTATGGGAATACCTAAGTTTCCATTTTTACTTAAATATATATATATATTATTAAAATTTGGATATAGGAATTCTGATGCAAGAAAAGAAGCATCAATTAAGACTTCTGCACCTTTTAGCGGACCTTCTGGAATAATAAAAGACTTGGATTCGCCAGTATTTATCCATCCAACATCAAAATCGCTTAGATCACCGTTTTTATTCTTGGGTATCAATAATCTTACCGATAGGCGATCCGCTGGATTATACCAGACCTCCATAGGCACAAATTCCGCACCGATTAAAGGGCGAATCGCAACCCATTGATAATTATTTGATACAGATTGCCTTAATGCTCTTGTTCCGACATGAATATTTCTACCACCAGAATTGCCAGCAGATGCAACAATTGCCTGTCTAGGACGATTTATTAATCTATCCAAAGCCTGATCAAGATATTCCGTCCCGTCATGTGGACCCCAGTTGCTTCCAAAACTCATATTAATTACAACAGGCTTTCCTAAAATATCGGCTTTATTCAATATATACTTAACTGCATCAATGACATCTGCATCATAAAAGTTAGATTTAATAATTATCAGATTGGCTTCGGGGGCCATACCTGTAAAGCCATTGCTTTTGCGTTCATCACCTGCGATTGTGCTGGCAACATGCGTTCCATGACTTGCTGAATCAATTTCAGTGCATATTCCTGAATCAATATCAGCCTTCGTCCATTCCGTTCCATACATGAAACCGATAGGAAATTTTCTGTTATTATGGATTGTTTGATCCCAGATATACAGTATTCTAGTTTTTCCATCTGCCCCCATAAAAGCAGGATGTTTCCAGTCTATTCCTGTATCTATAACAGCAACAAGCACATCCCTTCCTGTATAATTTGGTTTTCCATTCCAAACTTGGTTTGCACCCGTATCAGGCACGCTTTTATCAAGCATGACAGCAGATTCTTTACATATTTTCAGCTTTCTTGCAGATTGTATATACATAACATTTGGAAGTTCAACCAAATCTCTAAGCGCATTAATGGGAACATCAGCAGTAACCAAATCGCCAACAACGCTTCTTATTCTTGCGCCCTTTCTTCTTAATGATGACGAATCACCAGAAATCCTAATTATTGTATTAATCGTAGGCTCTGAATAAGAATCATCACGAAATTGCAAAACTTGCGAAGGTGCGCACAAATATTTGTCTTTGTCATCAAGCAAAAGTGGTCTAAGTATGGGATCGAGTTTGTTTATACCTGCTTCTGAGACGTCTGCAATTAGCATTAGAATTAAGACAAAAATTATATATCTCATTATAATAACCTTTTTATCCAGATTAGCTTGAAAAAAAGAGCTTTATACTACCAAATAACAATTTATGCTAGGTAATGTATCATATTTTGTCTTTATGCACAATACAATATATGAAAGCTAATTATCGATTTTTTGTTCACAATAAAGCTTCAATGCTTGACTTGTATATAAAGTAATGATATTATTGCATGTAATATCGTAACTATGACGATTTAACAAAATGGAGACAATCACAATGAAAAAGCTTAAGATCGGACATGTTGATCTGGATACATCTCATCCGCAAAGCTGGATATCAATAATACGTGAACTCGGTCATGATATAGTAGGCGTTTTTGATGGAGGCACTGTTTATCCTCAAGGCTATTCGCAAGAATTTGCTCAAAAGAATAGCATACCAAAAGCTTTTGATTCCATTGATGAAATGGCTGAAGCTGTTGATTTAGCCATAATACACAGCTGTAATTGGAATCTACATATACAACGCGCTGAGCCATTTATAAAAGCGGGAAAATCCGTTCTCATTGATAAGCCAATTGTCGGTAATCTACGAGATGCCATGAAACTGAAAGAATGGTCTGCACAAGGGGCGAGAATATCAGGTGGGTCATCATTAAGATTCGCCTATGAGATTGGAGAATTGCTCTCAAAGCCAATAGAAGAAAGAGGCAATATACATACAATCTTTGCAGGATGCGCTGTTGATGAGTTTAACTATGGGATTCATGCCTATTCCTTATTAAGCGGAATCGGTGGTTCTGGCATAGAAAGTGTTCAGTTCTTAGGTTCAGGCGTTCAAAAAATGATCCAAGTATCATGGAAAGATGGCAAAAAAGGTATATTATCTGTTGGTTTACAAAGTTGATATTT
>CAZMCH010000003.1:0-97191 GCA_964564735.1 uncultured bacterium | reverse complement strand
TTTGCTACTTGCGCAGCGGTATCGTAATATATTTTACCTTCTTTGTTATCTTTCATTGCTAACGATACAGCGATTGACGGAATCCCAAACATAGTTCCTGTGATTGCAGCAGCAACTGTGCCTGAGTGATATATATCATATCCAATATTTTGACCATCATTTATTCCAGATACAATAATATCTGGCGGAACTTGCATTAATTTATGTATAGCAAGATGAACACAATCTGTTGGCATACCATTAACAGAAAGCCTTCTTTCATCTAGCTTTTCTACTCTTAATGGATGCTCAAGGGTTATGGACATTCCAACTGCGCTTCTCTGTCTATCTGGTGCAATGACAAAAACTTCACCTATTTCATTCATTGCATCTGCAAGAACATTTAGCCCTTCTGCATTAATACCATCATCATTTGTAACTAATATTATCACCAGTGCAAACTCCTGAAAAACAAACGAATAAACGTTAATGTATCTTTTATTGGTCGTATTTTGCTTTTTTCTTCCCCATATATAGTTTTTATTGGAACAGATATTATTCTAAATCCAGCTTTTGATGCTTTTATGAGTATCTCTGATTCTGTTTCAAATCTATCAGTTTCGAGCTTTACTGTTTTAAGCACATCTGTTGTAATCAGGCGAAATCCCGATTGGCTGTCCTCTATTCTTTGATGTGCAAATGTAGAATTTACATAAGACGTTAGCTTGTTTGTGCATTTTCTAACCGCTGGCATAGTTGATATGTCATTCATTCGTGAGCCAATAATTATACCAGACTTAAATTTATTAGTGGCATTTAGAAATGTATAAATGTCATTAGGATCATGTTGGCCGTCGCTATCCATAGTAATTACAGCTTCATATCCGTTTTTAATCACATAGTCAAATCCTGTCTTAAGCGCTGCACCTTTTCCTTTATTGACTTCATGTTTTAAGACGGTAGCCCCTGCGTCTTGCGCCAATTGTGCAGTATTATCTTTTGAGCCATCGTCCACAACAACCACATCATCAATCACTTTACGAGCATTACTAACGATTTGGCTAATAGTTCTTGATTCATTATATCCCGGTATAAGTATACATATTTTCATTTTTCGATAAATATCTATTAATCAAGTAGCTTCTCAATTTCGGCTAATTCTGACGCTTTTCTAATTGTTTCTTTTATCATCTCTAGTTTTTCAATATAGCCTCTTTTGCCATACCTATAATTAATTTCGTGGTTATATCATATTTCATTTTATTATTTTCGGCTATTTGCTAGATATTCTCTAACACCTTTCATTGCACAGAATTTTCCGCACATGGTGCAAACTTCGTCATCAGAAGATGGGTGTTTTCCTCTTATTTCTGTTACCAATTCAGGATCAATAGACAATTCTGACTGAGCAGTCCAATCCAGTTCTTTTCGTGCCTTGCCCATCTTTGCATCCCATTCATGCGCAGACTTAATTCCTTTTGCAAGATCAGCAACATGAGCAGCTATCTTTGAGGCTATAACCCCTTCTCGAACATCATCAAGCGTTGGCAAGCAAAGATGCTCTGCAGGAGTAACATAGCATAAAAAATCTGCACCTGCTTTACCTGCTATTGCCCCACCAATTGCGGATGTTATATGATCATATCCCGGTGCAACATCAGTTACAAGAGGTCCAAGCACATAAAATGGCGCACCATTACAAAGTTTTTTTTCTAGCAATATGTTCGCTTCAATCTCGTTAATAGGAACATGCCCTGGACCTTCAATCATGGCTTGAACACCTGCTTTTCGGGAACGAGATGCCAATTCACCGAGTATGATTAGCTCTTGAATTTGAGGTCTATCAGTTGCATCAGCCAAACAACCGGGTCTTAATCCATCGCCGAGACTCAATGTAACGTCATATTCTTTTGCTATTTCTAATAAACGGTCAAATTGTGAATATAAAGGGTTTTCTTGTTCATTGTAAATCATCCACTCAATAAGAAATGCCCCGCCTCTGCTAACTACATCAGCGACTCTACCTTGTTCACGTAATCTGCCCAAAACCTCTAAATTAGTTCCGCAATGAACCGTAATAAAGTCAATCCCATCTGATACATGCTTTTCAATAGCACAAAATATATCATCAGGGGTCATTTCTACAATAGATTTTTCATTTCTTACTGCCTCAACAGCAGCATTATATATTGGCACACTTCCAATGGTAATGGGAGATTCATCAATAAGGTATCTTCTTATTGCATCAAGGTCACCACCTGTGCTAAGGTCCATAACTGCATCAGCACCATATTTGACAGCAATTTTAAGCTTTTGAAGCTCATTTTCCAGACTTGGTTCGTCAGATGAAGTGCCAAGATTTGCATTTATTTTCGTTTTAAGACCTGCCCCAATTCCACATAGTTTGACTCCATTGCGTCTTATATTATGTGGTATAACGACAGTTCCTTGTTCAATGCCAGCTCTTATATACTCTGGTGATAATCCCTCTTGATCAGCAACTGCTTCCATCTCTGAAGTTATTTTACCTAGCTTTGCCGACTCTATCTGCGTCATGATTTTTCACCTCCAAGGTGTGGTTTTATCTATTCATATAATTCTATAATAATAAACATTTCTTTTATGAATATGATTTCATAATATTGAGTCACATCAAAATATTTTGAAAGCTCTATTTTTCATATTGTATTATTTCTGTCAAAACTAGCTTTTCTATTTCATATAATCTAAATCTCAACCTTTTAAATTCTAATGCAACGTCAGAAGAATAAAGCTTTGATAATTCCTCCAGAACTCTCATAGACTCTTCCGCCCTTCTTATATTTGCAATAGCAATTTGTGATAAATTAATGCGAGTATCTTCTGATTCAGAATTTAACTCAGCACCTACGTCACTTATACTATCACGAGCCAAGAGAAAATCTGAATCACTAATTGGCAATTGTCTAGCGATTAGTGTGATCTCATGTCTTGCGGACTTCATCTGAGATGCGAGATTGGCATTGTTAAGCACAAACCTAGCAAGTTCTTCAGCGACACGCAATCCTTCTCGACTCCGATTAAGATTTGCATCAATTATCCGAAGCACATTTTTCATACTAAAATACCATGTTTGTATATGAAAATATTTATGGCAAGGAGTATCGCTAGAATTATACAATCATAGTATAGCATTGTCAACCGATTTGATTCTATTGTTAGGTTATACAATCCTCGTAGGCAAGATAGATGGGCTTGATATAACAGATGGTTCTGATATTGGTTTTGGTTGTGGAATCGGCTTAGGTTCGGGTAATACGGATGCCTGAGGAATAGGAATAGGATTATTTATTATGCTAAAACTTTGGATTGGTGCTGGTTCTGGTAATTGTCTCGGTTGAGGAATTATCGCTGGCATTGGCAATTGAGACGGTTGGGCAATAGCCAAAGGGACATTAATAATTTGTGGACTCTCCACAGGAAAGGAAACAGGCATAGCTTTTGGTTGTTCTATGGGTTTAGGATCTGGAATCCTCGATGGTTCAGGTATCGGTATCAAAGGACTTCCAAATATATTACTTGATAACATTATATGCCTCCTGAATTGCTCTAAACTTTACTTAAAAAAATTATAACACTCATATACATTTAGGTCAAGTAATTTTTTCTGGAGAGTTTCTGTTTCAAATTATTGGAGAATCATTTTTTATCAAATCCTGTAACATTCCAAACTTTAGTATTATTTAAATCGCGAAAAATAATTATCTATTTCTTCTCTTAATTCGATACCTGCAGCTTCAAAAGAATCAAGCAATATCTGGTATGTGCCGTTTCCACCGATAAAATCCCATAATTCTTCAGCAACTAATACTTCCTTTGATATGTCAAAAATGCCTCCACTATCATTTCTTTTTTCTCTGCAACGGTCATCCCTTTATACCTTGCCTTTTAAGTGAAATACTGTCTCAGAATATGCCCCTTTATCCTTTTCGGTGCGATTTAGGACGGGTCTTTTATATCTGTTATTAATTATCATTCCTGACTTTTCAGCAATAATTGGGTATATATTAAATTTGTCGTTAGCAACAAGGAGAATATCATAATTATCTGCAAGGAATTTTTTGCAATTTATTAAAACATCAGATATTCCCTGAATATAAGAATCTCTTGCTTCTTTTCCTTGTCCTTTAGAGAGTGGACCTATCTCTAGTTCGTCTTTTCGTTCAAAATTAAATAAATCATAAGCGTAGGCGTGTTGCTCGTGATAGTCTATTAATCCAACATAGGGCGGACTTGAAAATATACCCCTGATTTTTTTGCTTTTTGCCAATTCACTAAATACTTTATTTTCTTTCGCTAACTCATTAAAAATGTCGATAGTTCTGGAATCTCCTATCAAACATAACTGATGTGTATTTGTTCTCAATTTATCAAATTCTGCTAGTCTCTTAACGGTGTCTTTGCTATAATGCTTCCACCAATTAATAATTGAGAATAATGGTTTGCATACTTTTCCATGTTTGCTACAATAATATGTTGTGGTTACTGGAAATTTCAAAGTAGCTAAATCGGCATGAGTTGTTGCCCGACAGGTTCTAGCTGTTCGGCTCAAGATGATTTTTAATATCTTTTTCGTATCTGTATTTTCTACTTTCTCTATTAAATCTAACGCATAGAAAATTTCAGATCGTATAGAAGGAAGATACCATTTGTCTATAAACTTATCTGAATCTGCTTGAATATTTAGGTCAATATTATAAAGATTCACAATATTCTGATATGTTATAAGAAAATCTTTCTCTTTTTGATTTCCATATTCTTTTTGATCGATATTACCAAGCCTAACTTGCCTTTTAAATTCATGTGGTGGAAAATAAATATCATTAAATTTATTTAGCTCTTTTATAAGTTTAGCATCAAATTCATTGACACCCGACTTATATACATAATGATTTAGCGATCTGGTAATATTTCCGATCTCAGTATATAGATTAACAAGATCATGTTTATCTACCTTCACGTTTGTCATCATAGCATTAAACGTGGAAATATCAACGCCAATTGCATGTATTCCTAACTCGTTAGCCTGTATTAATGCTGTTCCACTACCACAGAATGGATCAAGTATGATCTCTCCTTTGCCGAAATAAGCTTCTTTCTTGAAATTATCTGTATGATCATCCAAGAAATATTCAACCAATTGTGGAATAAATTTTCCCTTATACGGATGAAGCCGATGGACGTGTTTTGTAGTCTCTGCTTCTTTAACATGCTCAAACGATAGCGACCAATTCAGGTCATCACCCAATCGCTTTTTCCAATCAATCCTTCTCTTATTCAAAATAGATTCATAATATTCAATCAAATCAGCTTTGTGGACCAAAGTTGTTCCGTTTTGCTGTATTTTTTTTATTCTACCATATTGAATGAGATAAGCGATATTTGAAGGAGTAACATCCTTATTGATGTAGTCAGTAGCCCATTCGCTAGCTTCCCTAATTGTTAATAGCATTTCCTCACTCATTTTAATTAATACTTCCCATACTCCGCAACGAGTTCCATAGTCCTGCAATACTGCTTGAAACTGACGTTATCTGGAACGGAATGGTCGGAATGATAGATATATCCTCCGCCTTTTTTCATAATGGGTATTTTAGATGATATTTCTTTTACTATATCATCAGGATTTTCGGAAGCCATCGCCCTGACATCTATTCCACCCATGAATGTTAAGACATCGCCGTAGTCTCTCTTTAATTTAAGCATGTTATTGCCCGCTTTAACTTCCAATGGCTGAATACAGTCAAAGCCTGCTTCTATATATAATGGAATAAACTCCATGTTGTATCCGCAGGTATGCAATATCATATAAAGCCCTTTGCTTTTGAAAACATCACAGATTAGCTTGTGTGCAGGCATAAGTAATTCCCTATATGCGTCAGGCGGAAAGAACTGATAATCCCTGAATCCGAGATCATCAAATATCCATCCAGCATCAAAGATCATGCCTCTGCCTATCATTTCTTCAGCCATATCAGCGCAGACTTGGGCGTTTGTCATAAACATATCCTTTATCCAGTCAGGTTCAATCATCATCGCCATCATTGTTCTTTCAGGACCTACAACATCACAGATATAAGTGAACCCAGGACCAAAATTCATTGTGCAGAAATATCCAGCTTCAACGCAAGCCTTATTTGCGTTTAGCTGACCTTCCCAGTTGACCCTTGATTCGTTCATTGTCATTCTTGGCTTATATTCTTCCCATATTTCCCTTGATGTAATGGTAAAATCTATCATTTCAGGCGTTGACGTTGTATGTTTCCAGTTTTTCATTTTTGCGCCGTCTGCATTTGTAGCAATGACATATTCCTCTGTATCTTCAATAACCTGCGATGGCAATTGAAAAGACGTATCTCCACCGAATCCACGAAACTCAAAACCAAAGTATTCTGTGGAAGATTTATCCATGCCTTCACTGCGCCACCTTGCTTCAGTCGTTCCCCAAGGGCTGTCATGGATACCTATTCTATCTGCTTCTTTATGATCTAACGCCAACGATATTCTTTCTCTGGATGTCATATTAATATCTCCATTACCTTAAAGGCATAGTGAACCTGTCATTTTGATTAGCAACAGCAGGCGGGATTGCCTCTATACTGATATTATCAAAATATGTGTTATCTTGTCCATAAAGCGTAAAGCCAATTTTGCCTCCCTGATAAAGCAAAGCATTTGCCTCTATTGCAAGGGCATTATTCCAATATACCTTAAAATTCTGCCCTCTGACCATAACTTTATAGTGTATAGTCGCATTATGATAATATGATGCCTCTTTCTTAAATGCCATAGTGTAATAATAAGGCGGGGCATCGCTTGTGCGTCTTTGTATCATTGAGAGAGGAGCTCTTTGTTCAGGAGGCGCACCTGTTGGGTTTCGTGGATCAAGCACTGTCAGGAATCTATAATGCCAAGTTTTATTTCTCCATCCCCAGACAATACCCAACCCATTGTGATAAAAACTCTTTGTGAACATATCAAATTCCATATCGAAGTCTAGCCATTCCTGCAAATCATAAATTATGGTAGTTCCAAGAGGAGTCACATTGGCTTTATCGCCCCAGATGATGCTGTTTTGTAGTAACGCTTTTCCTGAAATGGGACCATCCTCAACACGCCATATTGAGGGACCGATATGATTCAGTGATGCGGGGTCTTCGTCAACCGGCGTCCATCCAATCATGTTGCCATCCTCAAAGGTGAAACTAACGATATTTGACGAGGGCAGGACGAATGGGTCGGGTATGGGCATGGGGGCGTTGATGGTCATGGGTTCTTGTATGACGGATGGTTGCGGTAGAGGGTTTGCGTCTTTTATGGGTATCGTTCCCGGCGAGAATCCGTATTTGTTTCCCGATGACATTTTTCGTCTCCTTTATATTGAGGCATCTACGACCTCAATCAAAAGTTTTTCTTTTATTTTATGCTCTGATGCTAACAGGCAATCAATAGAATCTAAGGTTTGAGTATGAAAATACCGTTCTCCACATTCTTTGCATACTTCCGCCTCAACATTTTCTATAATATAAAGCTTCCCATTAAGCTAGTGTTGTTTTCTGACTTGTCGTTTTTCAGTTATTCCATCACAAAATTCACAAAGCATTTTATTAAGGTAAGCTGAATGATTTGATCAATTTCTTTTGTGCATCACTTATTATAAGCAATTTACTTACTTGATTCGGATAAATTTCAGCTTGATTCCATAAATGATTAGGAACGTATTTCGCAGTTCCGCTTTTGACTCCACATTGTATAAGGTTAGAAGATTCAAAAATAAAAACATATTCAATACATAGGGGCGCCGATTTTCCCAATGAAGAACTAGGTTTAATTTTTGGTCCTGTCATTACCAAATAATAATCCGGAGGATTATTTGGTGTCAAATTGAGATGACCATCATTATTAGAAAACCATTTCATATTAACTGTGCATCCAGAAAGAGTTCCTTCACTGAATTTACCATCTATACTTTTATTGCTTGCTGATTTTTCAAGCTCTATCCCAAAAATCTTTGATGCTATGAATTCCCCCATGTGTCCTATTGTAGTGGGACGATTAATCATTGATGAAATCTCTTGATCTATAGAATTTCGCTCTTTAATTAGTTCGGAAAGTTTCATTATTAAGTCTTGCATTTTGGAACTCCTCTAAAATGGTCTAATCTTCCTCATCTTTTTCTATATTTTTCCCAAAAGTAGCCCTGGTGAACGACTGTAGCTTATAAGCCTACCCATATCATCGTAAGTTCCTGAGTCATCTACATATCCCATATAACTACCGTTACCGTCATATACATCCTCTCTTACTCCATTAACAACCGACCCACTCTCAACAGTATAACCAATTAGCCCTTTTCCACCATAAAAATCTCTTCTCATTTTCATTTCCTCCTAATAAGTTAAATCACATATCAATCATTATTGGTTAGTGATCCTTATCTTATTTTAGAAATTTAACCTTTTTAATATCAACATTAATATTTCCCAATATAAGCATCCATCAATGTTGTTTGCCGTCTCTCTTATCTATTCCATTTTTATCTTTATCAGGCAATTTTTTATAAATACTGTTAATAAGTTTGTTTTGTGTGATTGTGTATTCTGCAATTATATTGATTAGTTCAAATAATTGTTCCACTGTTTGAATATCATCTCTTAAATCTATGGTGCCTGGGTGAACTGCATTATTACCTATAACTCTTACAATATCCAATGATTTTTGAATTTTTTCTGGGAGCCCTCTTTTAACTAGATTGCCAATGTCATCATTTAGTTTCTCGCCCTTTTCACCAAGATGAATGCAGAGCTTCTGGATTACAAGTCTTAGCAATGCAGCAGAACCTCTAGGCGATCTATTGGCAATACTGACTGCTTCCTTATAGTCAGATTTAATGTTTTCAGGCAAATCTGGATTAATCATTGATGGTTTTGCATGATAAGGATATATCATACTATCTGCTTCCCATATTGAGTATTCCTCACAATGAGAGCAAACCGCAAAATATACTTCCCCTAGAACTAATGTAACCAACAAATTGTCATCAGGAAGAGGCCTGGTGCAAAAACTTACCCAATGTTGTTGAGCATACACTCCGCAATATGGACAACTGAATGCTTTTTCCATGAAACTTGGCTTTATATTATTCATAGTTCCCCCTCTACTTCATTTTCAATAGACAGAAAAAAGCAACAAATCTAATCATTCCATAGTTTTTCCATAAGCTCTTCTTTGCTAATTCTATGGTGTTCCGAAATGTCTCTCAAAATATTGTTTAATGTCCCAATTTTTATGGGATAATGATTGGGTATAGTGATATGATGCTCGTTCTCACCAGAAAGAGTCAGCCTAATATGACTGCCACTTTGCCTTGTGATCTGATAACCAAGAATTCTGAGCGACCTAGCAAAGTCCTCTCCGTCAATACCTCTTGGCGTTTTCATAGAGCGAAAACCTCGTCTCTTACAACATGCAGACGTATAATCTTGGGCAATTCAGATTCTTCAAAATGACATTGCACAGCATCACGAACAGCGTCTTTTAACTCATCAAGGCTTTCTGCTTCTGTATATATAGAAAAACCGAGTGCTTTGGCTTCATATCCACCATCTTCGGATTCTTCTACAATAAATATAATCTCCTCTGACAAAATATTTGCCTCCTAGATTTATTCTTTCCACCATCTTTTTGCTTCTCTTGCGATTTCATTTTCAGGCGGAATAGGAAACTTCAAATGGATACCCTTTGATTTGGCTTGTTATTGGGCATAAAATAGCAAGCCCAACTTTTTCATTATATATTTTGGGGGAAAGGACAACAGCAGGTCTTTTTCCCGCTTGCTCATGCCCGGCTTGTGGATCCAGAGTAATCCAAACAATATTGCCACGTTGTGGGATATATTTCCTTGAATTTACCAAATCTCTTTTCCTATCGCGAAACCTGTATCAAATTCACCATGCAAATTATCTTTTGTTACTTGTGCCATTAAGCTTTCAAGACTCAATTCATGTTCTGGAACAGGTTTTATTACAAGTTTCTTGTCAATTATAGATAGTTCAACTTGCGAATCATCCAGCAGACCCAACTCATTAGCAAGCAATTTGGGTATCCGAAGCATTAGGCTATCACCTGATTTTTTGACTTTAACTTCCATACTTTGCATATCTTTCACATATTCCTTCCACTATCTTTTGAAATCTCTAATATCAATTCATATCAGCCACTTCTATTGGCATCCATATCCCGCCTGTTTGTTCAGCGATTGAGCGTTGAAAAGGCTCATCTCTACCAAGCACATCGACGATAACTTTTGACCTTTTCGCTTCTCTTAGAACATCGGAAATGCTATATGTCCCTTTTACATACTCATCGGTTATGAATATAAAATGCCTGCTTGCACCTGAACGAAACTTTACTTTGGCAAACGATTTCATCAGTGCGTCTAATTGCCTTTCGCCTCCGCTGACCTTTATATTATCCAATACGATCCTTATTTCTTCAATATCATGCGTTTGAGGTGTTATTTCCACTTCAGTTCCAAGCCATTCAAAAAGCTTATTATGATGAAATGTAACCAAGCCAAGTGTATAGTCGAGATTCGCTTCCTTTACATTATCAATTAATTTATACATGTGACGCTTTACAGAAGCAATATTATCTTGCATACTTTCGCTTATATCAAGTATGAAAGTTATGTCAATCTTTTTAGATGTCTTATTTTCCGCCATGCGATTGCCAAATGCCCTAAAGCCCTGAACAAATGGCATTTCTTTTTCCTTATATACTTCTAGTTTTTCGCTGATTGGACTTCTTGTTAATGGTATTTTATGCTGTGGCGTGGGTATTATTTTGGCAGAATCAGTTATTCCCCTTCTTGTGTTTGCCACACTTAATCCAGAACCTTTGCCAATTTCCCTGCCCTGTGAATATAATCCTGTATCAGGTCCTGTCGCAGATTGGAAAGCAGTATTACTTGATGGTATAGTAACATCTGAAGTAATATTGGGATTGATGGTTGGAACATCAAGACGTGTCCTGTTATCTATTGTTACTACTGTCTGTCGTTGAATTATCTCTCTTGGTGAGAGTTCCCTTGGTGAAATCTCTTTATTTGCCCTTGTTTCTCGCTCAACAGGAGTCCATTTCCTTTCTATAACCTCAATATTTTTACTAAACATCTGTGGAAGAATACTAGAATCTGGCGGAACATTCATTATCTCAATTGGAATCCATTTTTTTATATTTGATATTCCACTATAAATGGAAGTGCTTTTCATTACAATAAATAGGATTATATGCAAAGAAATGGAGAATATAAGGGCTATTCTAGTTCCTTGTGATATTTTCTGCACCAAATTTCCCTCATTTCGTCTCCGGTTTTGGAACACTACTATATACCTCTATCTCTCTAACTCCTGCATCTGTAAACCTAAATACGTCATATAGCTCAATTTTCCTGCGTTCACGTCCCAATTGGATATATTCAATGCGCTGATTTAATATTTTCTCATTTTTCGCAGGTGAACGAGTGGTAACAACAGCATCGCTTGTGGTTCTTATTATAACCAGCTTAATCCTGTCAGTTTTATATTTTAGACGATGTTCAAATTTTGGAACCAAAGTTTTGTATTGGTCATAATAGACATTTTTCTTGCCAGCCCTTCCTCCAAGACTAGCCACTGAAACCCATTTTTTCGTTTCGTTATTAAGGCAAAGTATATCATAGGATTTTAAGTTCACGCCGTATATAATTATGCGGTTTATCTCTCTTTGCTCTGGTAAGATAATCTCATATTCTCGATCTGGATAGTGTGTAACGCCAAATGTCTCAATCTTGCCATCATTGATCTCTGGTAGTGAAGCCTTTCCCCCCATTCTATCAAGGGCATAATTTTCACTCCAATATTCCTTTAATGACCCGCAACCTGAAACAAACATAATAAAAAATGCAATAGAAATTAAATGTATAATGTATTTCAATTTTAATACCACCTAAGTTATTTTCATTCAATATCAATTACCTTACCGTCTTTCATCTCAATAATTCTATCAGCCTTTTGGCGTAAATTCGCATCATGCGTAACAACTGCAAAAGCTGTATTTCTCTCTCTGCATAGTTTTTCTATCAAATCCATAATACTTGCACTATTCCTACTGTCAAGATTTGCTGTCGGTTCATCAGCAAAGACTATTAAAGGATTATTGGCAAGCGATCTAGCAAAAGAAACCCTTTGTTGCTCTCCGCCTGAAAGCTGTGACGGTCTATGATTAAGTCTATCCGAAAGCCCTACCAATCCCAAAAGTTCCTTTGCCATATTTTCTGCTTCTTGACCTTTTATTCCTGATATATCCATTGGCACCATTACATTTTCCAATGCTGTTAAATATGGTATAAGGTTAAAAAGCTGAAATACAAAGCCTATTTTTTCTCTGCGTATCTGCGACAAGTCTTGAGACATATAATCAATATCATTGCCTTCTATTATCAGACGACCTGATGATGGTTTTAATATACAACCCAAAAGGCTTGTAAGTGTTGTTTTGCCTGATCCACTCTCGCCCATAATAACGAGCAATTCACCAGAAGAGATTGATATACTTACATCATTTACAGCAATGATGGTTTCTGAATCTTCATCATATTTCTTTACTAAATTGATACCTTCAATAAGAGTATTCATATTAACGACCTCTAAATGCTATCATTGGATCAACTGAGGAAGCCCTTTTACCCGCCACATATCCGCCATAAGTGCAAACAAAAACAGTAACAATCGCTACAAGCAGTGATTCACTAAAGCTAATTAAAACCATAATCGGGAAAAATTTTGCCATTACAATAGCAAGGATCACACCCAATATTGAGCCTGCAAGTGTTGTAATAAATACTTGCTTCAAAATTAACATAATAACATACCTGTTTGATGCTCCAATCGCTTTCAGAACGCCTATTTCTCGGCTTTTCTCAAGGGTTGTAACATAAGTTATCATTGCAACAATAAGACCTGTTGCAATCCACAACAAAGCCCTTAATGCCTGCACACCCTTCATTGGCTCATCAACATAGTTTGCAAGAATAATTTTGACGATCTGATTGCCTGTATGGGCGTCAACACTTATCGGGCTTAGCTTTTTTATATCATCAGCTAATATCGCTTCATTATATCCTTTTTCTGCCTTAACAAGCATCGTATTAACATAAAGTATATTGCTCAATATGGTATTTTGTGCAGTTCTTAAATCCATAAACATTAATGGAGTATCAAATACAAATTGATGACCTTTTATTTTGCCAACAACTTTTAATGGCTTACCTGAAAGCTCAACGTTTTCACCTATTTCAAGCCCTAGTTTTTCATCAACAATTACTTCCGCAGGCGGTTTATATTCAGGTCCTCCATACTCACTCCCCTGAAATAATCGCCCTATAACAGGATAAAATGCTGATTTTGGGTCTGTTAGATCACTTTCAGAAGGACCTCCCAATAGCCCTGGTTTATAGCCGACAACGATAGCCTTTTTTTCTTTTCCTTTTATTACTGGGCGTGCTTGTGCGAATACAAGAGGAGATAATGCTTGCTTTTCATCAATGCCCTTTGCTGTTCGAAGCACTTCAAGATACTCGCTATTGAGCAATGAAAAACCCGCAAATGTACTACCTGATCTTTCTGTTGAAAGCCATACAACGCCTGATCCTGCCTGCTTATCGATGGATTTTACATAATCCCTTGCTTGCAGTCTCAGACCTTTCATCATTCCACCCATAAGCAGAATTAATAAAACCAGACATGCAACACTTATTGCAGTAAGTAAAACTCTTGCTTTTCTATATGTCATATCTTTTATAAATATGGCTCGCATTTCTGTTTTTACCTCACATTCAGTTTATTTTCCATTTTTTTCGTTTTTTTACCTCAAGAGAAAAATCTTTCCTGATGCAACCTCTGTTGTCCCAGCTTCTGTTGCAATAAGATTACAGACATACAAGCCGGGCGCAACTTTTGCTCCTGATATGTTTTCACCGTTCCACTTTATCCCTTTATTTATGCCAAATTTCCCGCCATTTAGACCTTTTGCATATTCTTTGCTATAAATAAGTTCACCAATTAGATTATGAATTTCAAGCCTAACAGACGAATCCCTACTAAGTGTATACTCAAAATTAAAGCCATTTTCCTTATCTGGTTTAGTCGGATTTGGATATATCAATAACTTGCCAATAGAAAGCAGATTCG
This sequence comes from uncultured bacterium, assembly GCA_964564735.1. GTDB lineage: Bacteria > Poribacteria > DTPJ01 > DTPJ01 > DTPJ01 > CAZMCH01. The sequence continues at coordinate 82,942 of CAZMCH010000003.1, read as the reverse complement.
AGCCAATCTTTATTGATCTAATTGCTATGTTATTTCTGCCATCTGTCTCAAATACGCTATAATCAGGGTTAACCTTAACAATTATCTGAGATTCTCCCCATTCTTTGAGTGATAAATTTGTAGTAATTTTTACTTGCTTTTGGGCAATCACATCAATTTTTTGCTTATCTATTAAGCGTAGTTCTCTTGCAATTGGTTCTTTTACCCAAACCTCAACGCTAACATCTTTTGCATCAGCATTACCAATATTTTCTATATAGGCTTTCAATTCAATTGTCTGATTAATCGCTGGTCTTTCATTGGATAAATGTATACCACTTTCATATATCGCAAGGTCTGGATGTGGAATTTCGTCAACAGGATCAGCAAGGCTTGCTAATGTGGCTATTGCTATTTGAACCATATTTGTCATCATATCAAAGTTTAGTGTATCTATTGTATCTTTTTCGGAGTGCATAAACGGGTTAAATTCAGGCGAGTCAAAATTAGAATTATCTATGCTTAATATTGCGCTATAGCCATTCCACCAAAAAGGAGCATGATCACTATAAACCATATCTGGATTTACTATTTTCTTTAATATTAATGAACCTAGATTATACTTTTTTTGTATTGAAATCATTGCTTCAGCCAGCCATTCTGAACCTAGATTTGTTATTACATCAATATCAGGAATATCAGGATCATAGCCAATCATATCAAGATTAAGGACACCTGCGATTTCTTCGTTGTTGTTAAAAAGCATACTTGCATAGTGCTTGCTACCATGCAGTCCTAATTCTTCGCCTGAGAAGGCAACAAATTTAATCGTTGAATTAAAGTCATATTGACTAAGTATGCGCGCCGCTTCCAAAACCGCAGCTGTTGCAGTCGCATTATCATCTGCACCAGGAGCTGGCATCGTTTTCCAATTTAATTGCCAGTTTGTTGATTTTGATGCAACACTGTCATAATGACTAGAAATAACAAAGACTTTATGTGAATCTGCACCCTTTCCCGGTAAAGTTGCGATCACGTTTCTCATCTTATATTTGCCCTGAGTTAATACTTCGTGATCAAAACTATCATATTCAGCTTTCAATCCATAGCTTTCAAATTTTTTATATATATAATCTGCTGCGTTATCACATGCCTCATCTGAAGGATCGTCTGTTTCTCTGACACGAAGGCAATATCTGCTTTTATATCCGTTGTTTTCCTGAAGATCAGATACAAATTTTTTCAATCTATCTTTATTTACAGCATTAGAAACTTCTCTTATAACTGCACTGTCAAGCGCTGAATCTGAATCAATAGAAGGTGCTAATCTTTTTTTCAAGTCCAACTTAATATTTTCAGGCAAAGGCGATAATGACAGTCCAAGAGTAATTAATATAGGCTGTTTATTTGGTTCTATGCGAATAAGCAAGGAATTTGGTGTTTCTAATATTACTTCTCCTATCTGCTCAAGTTCTGCTCGCCTTTGTTTCTGACCAATCATATAATATAATTGGTTAGGTTGAATGGTGTCTATTATACTAAAAATATCATCAATAAATAGGTCTCTTTCTCCTTGAACTAGAATAAACGATTTACCTTGAAATCTGAAATTGCATTTATCTAAAATCGAGCTATTAATCTTATTATAATTTTCAATATTTATCTTTACTAATACTTCATCTGCAAATGTAATGGTTGTTATTAGAAATAATAACGTTAAAGTGAAAATTAAGATTATTTTATTTTGTGATTGCGTCATATATTAATCTACCTTTTTTACTCCTATAATCTATTTAATGTCATTTTAGGCAAAGCGAAAATCTTCTTAAAATATCAATAAAATTATCGCTTTGCTTATATGACAATATGTTTCTTTATTTTTTGCCGATAAACTCGCATTTTTTCTGGCGATAATATTGATAATTTTCCCAAGAAACATCAGGCGGGACAAGGTGATCGGTATGTGGTATAAATCCGCCACGCTTCAATAATGGAGTAAGTCTTTCAAATTCCTTATCAATAGCTTCTTTACCTGAAATTAGCGCACGCTTATCAAAATATCCACGAATGGGAACCCTTTTGCCAAATTCATCTGAGATTTTATATGCGTCAGTATGCGCAGACTCAACAGGAAACATAACGTTAATTCCACCTTCAACCCACAAAGGAACTAATTCATGTATATTACCATCACAATCCAGCATGTTAAATTCGCATCCACATTCATTCCTCAAAAAATCTGTAATGCGCTTATATCTTGGAACCATGAGCTTTGCAAATAGCTTTGGTGAAATTAAAGGTCCTTGATTATAGCACATATCTTCCCACCAATGCCCAAGATCGATCTTGCACTTGCCAGCTATACTTTCCAATAATTTGAGTGTCAGGCTTGTGAGATGCTCCATCATTTCCTCAACCCAATCTGGATCATCATACAGGGCAATAGAAATATTCTCAACACCCATCCAGTTTCTAAGCCAACCATATATAGAGCCACAACCTATGCCTATTGGGTATGTCGCGTCAATGGTTAGTTTGCACAGATCATCAATGTTTACTGGAACACGCCCTGGCGTATCAGGATTGAGTTTTTCGTCACGAACCTTTTCCCAATCGGCACGAGTCTCAATGGCATGTCTAATATAGCGTGGAATTGATGCGCCAAGTTCAGGGCGGATCATCTCAGCAATTGCGCCATCACCGTCTTGAATAACTATATGGTCACCCTTTTCTTCAAGAACCTTATATTCAAACCCGGGGATCAATCCATTGTTTATCCATGGACCTCCGCCATATTCAGTATCGTCAGTATGGAAATAGCTATTAATTGCGCCCCATACGCCTTTATGTTCAGCAGGCAAACCCTCCTGATGCCATCTAGTTACTGTCTGTTCCCATGCGCCAAACTCATAATCAGGCACACGGTCAACTGATTCAAAACGCAATGTGCGAAGTAATCTCTCTCTGTGAGTCATTTATATAAAGCCTCCATATTAGTCAATTTCACGTTTCCATATACAAACCAACGATCCCTTATGATAACCAAGTTGAACTAACTCCCAACCAGTAGAGCCTTTTTCGTTGAGTAATTCCCTGTATTTGTCAGTATAAAGTCTCATAACATCACTATAAAAACAATGTCCTTCTGTATCACATGCAATAGTCTGATTAGATGAATAGTTCGTCTCCTCTTCAGTAATGTCAAAATTATTTATCGGATGAAAAGATATATCATATTCCCATTTTTTCATAAATCATCACTATCCTTATATTATTTCAATCGCAAATCTTCTTTAGGATTTAATCCGACAGCCAAAATACTACATGCCAATATTGGATTAAGCCCAAGTTCCTTTGCCTTTTCAACAATTTCATCATTTTCAGAACCGGGGTTAAAGTATAATTCCTTAACGCCTTTCTTTTTTATATCTTCTAATATTTTCAAACCGACTTTTGGTGGAACATACATCGTCACTCGGTCTATCTCGTCAGGAATATCAAGTATAGATTTATAGGCTTTTATTCCTTCTATCTCATCTTCGTTAGGATTAATCGGATATACCTTATAGCCGATTATAGAATAAGCCTTTATAGCTTTATTTCCATATTTTTGTGGATCGCTGGATGCTCCTATAATTGCTACGGTTTTTTGTCTTTCCAAATTCAACCACCGCCTTTATTCCAATACTTTCAATAAATTCTCTACAAAGTCTTTTTCTGGCAAAGCTCCTTCAAAATCAACTTTGTCATTTATTATAACTCTCGGCACACTCATAACATTATGTTTTTGCACGAGTATTGGAAATTCAGATGATTCAACCATTTCAGCAGTTATAAGATCGCTTTCCATTGCAAGCCTATGAGCCATTTCTACCGCTTTTGGACAATAAGGACAAGTAAGCGTAATGAATACCTGAATAAGCACTGGATCGGTTAGCTTCTTTAACGCTTCCTTTGTATCTTTTGAAAGCCCTGAATTATTATTTGATACCGCCATTATGCTAGTTATCAAAGAAGTAAATTCGTATCCTGCTGGTATCCCATAAAACCTTATGCCATAGTCCTTTTCGCCTTCAATCACTGTTGCAGGGATTTTATCTATCTTATATTTTTCAACCTCGTCTTTGTTTTCCACAAAATCATATATAGTAAGGGAAATTTTTCCATTCGATAAAGATGAAACATCCTCCAATAATTCCCTTGTTTCTTTACAAAACGGACATTCCATCTCTTGAGTAAAGAATATAAGCTTGACATTTCCCTTGAGTTTTTTGAAAAGTTCCTTTAATTGCTTTTGTTGTTCTTCTTTTATTAACCCCATTTTTTCCTCCTGAAATCCTATAAAATTGTATTTATAATTTATATTTGACTCAATCTCAAAAACAGGCAGACTTATCAGTATATTCCCTTATTAAATGATAATCATTTATAATGATTTTATGATAACCTAGTTGATTATTTTCGTCAATATGAAATGCACAAATAGCCATCTTTACAATATACAACTATAATGCTATTATTATTAGGAAATTGGAGGGTTAATATGCCAAAAGGAAAAAAGACATTTCAGTTAGTAAAACAAGATAGCCAGACAAATGCAAGGGCAGGAATATTACATACGCTTCATGGTGAAGTGCATACGCCAGTATTTATGCCAGTAGGAACGTATGCCACAGTCAAGACATGCTCTCCTGCAGAGCTTGAGTCTTTGGGAGCAATGATTATTCTTGGCAATGCCTATCATTTATATCTAAGACCAGGGCATAATATAATAAAAAAAGCTGGCGGATTACATAAATTCATGTCTTGGAATCATTCTATACTTACAGATAGCGGGGGATTTCAAGTATTTAGTCTTGGTGCAAATCGTGAGATAACAGAAGAAGGAACTATATTCCGATCTGAAATTGATGGATCGAAGCATTTCTTTAGCCCTGAAAGATCAATAGAAATACAAAATGCCATTGGTGCAGATATAATCATGAATTTTGATGAATGTACACCTTATCCTTGTGACTATGATTATGCAAAAAATTCGATGGAAATGACGACACGTTGGGCAAAGCGATGCAAAGCAACCCATAAGGGCGATCAGTTGCTATTTGGAATTGTTCAAGGAAGTGTTTATCTTGATTTAAGACGTAAAAGTGCTGAAGATTTGGTTGCAACGGATTTTGACGGATATGCTCTTGGCGGGCTGAGTGTCGGTGAAGAAAAAGAGATCATGTATGGAGTTGTTGGACATGTCGCACCACATCTGCCAAAAGATAAGCCTCGTTACCTTATGGGTGTTGGAACGCCTGAAAATCTTGTTGAATGTGTATCTTTGGGGATAGACATGTTTGATTGTGTTATGCCAACGAGAAATGCCCGTAATGGCTCTTTATTTACAAGTGAGGGTATGATAAAGATTAAAAATGCACAATATAAACGGGATTTTTCCCCATTGGACAATAAATGCAGTTGTTATACATGTAAGAATTTTTCAAAGGCTTATTTAAGACATCTATTCATCGCAAATGAGATATTGGCTCATAGATTACACACAATACACAACCTACATTTTTATCTAAGCCTGATGAGAGGAATAAGAAAATCTATACTTGGTGGGATGTTTTTCAGACTAAAAAATGATATAAATGCTCTTATTTCCTATCAAAATAAATAAGAATTTTACATAGTCATATAAGGATTTGTTATGGAAGAAAAAAGAAATTATCTGGACCCGAATGCACTTTCAAGACTTGCAGGGATGGAAGTTGCTGCAAGGCTTGTTGTTGAAGGCTTCATTTCTGGGATGCACAAAAGTCCATATCAGGGATTCAGCGTTGAATTTGTAGAGCATAGACAATATATGCCCGGTGATGAAATAAGATATATTGATTGGAGAGTTTACGGGAAATCCGATAGATATTATATTAAAAAATTCGAAGAAGAAACTAACCTTCGAAGTTATTTAATTCTTGATACAAGCGGGTCAATGGGTTTCAAAAGCAATGAATCGCAAAATGCACTAACAAAATTGGAATATGGATGTTATTTATCTGCATCAATGACTTATTTGATGCTTAAACAGCGTGATTCTGTTGGTCTTGTGACCTTCGATGACAAACTAAATAGTTATATTCCACCAAGAAATGGCGTTTCGCACCTGCACGCAATTATTTCTGAATTAGAGAAATCTGCCCCAGGAAAAGAAACCAATATTAGCACAACATTTAATGAACTTGCACAAAGGATTGTCAGGCGTGGTCTGGTTATAATAATTTCTGACCTTCTTGATGATCCAGCCAAAGTATTGACTTCATTAAGGCAATTCAGACATAAGAAGCACGAAGTTATAGTTTTTCATATCTTGGATCCTGCTGAACTTACTTTTCCCTATGATGGTTATGTTCAGTTTAGAGACCTTGAGACACAAGGACAACTGACCGTAGAGGCAGATTTCCTGAAAAATGAGTATTTACAAAGAATGAAACAATTAATTGATGAATATAGAAAAGGATGCAATGAAAGTTCAATAGATTATATTTTGATGGATACATCTGTTCCATTTGATTATGCTTTATCTGTGTATCTGTCTAAAAGAAAAGGCAAATAGAGAAATGGAGGGTTAAATTATGGCAAAAAAGATGAAAGCCGCATTTTTATATAAACCCGGTGATATTAGAATCGAAGATATGGATGTACCTGAACCAAAAGATAACGAGGCTTTGCTAAAAATCAAGGCTGTTGGCGTATGTGGATCAGATGTGCATTTTTTTGAAGTAGGAAGAATCGGTGATTTTATCGTAAAAGAACCTTTGATTCTTGGTCATGAGTGCGCAGGTGAGGTTGTTGAGATAGGCAGGAATGTTAGTAAAGTAAAAATCGGTGATAGAGTAGCGGTTGAAGCAGGCGTTCCATGTAGAAAATGTGAGTATTGCCGAACTGGAAGATATAATCTTTGTAAAGATGTAACTTTCCTTGCGACGCCTCCATTTCATGGGGCATATAGGGAATACATGACTCATGCAGAGGATTTTCTCTTCAAGCTACCAGATAATATGAGTTACGAAGAAGGGGCGATGATAGAGCCTTTGTCTGTTGGAACTTATGCTGCTGAAAGAGGAAATGTAAATATCAGAAATACAGTTGCAATAATTGGCGCAGGAACAATCGGACTAATGACTCTTCAGGCTGTCAAGGCAAGAGGCGCAACTGACGTTATTATCACCGACCTTGAGCCATTCAGACTCGATCTTGCTAAGAAACTTGGTGCAACCTATACGATCAATGCAAAGGAAACTGACGCTGTTCAGAGAGTTCTTGAGCTAACTAATGGTGGTGCTGACGTCGTGATGGAGGCTGTTGGTGCGCCTGTAACTATCCAACAAACAATAAAGATGGCAAAGCCCGGCGCAACAATAGTTTTTATTGGAATGCCAACCGTTGATGATATTCCATTGAGAGTCGTTGAGGCGATATGCAAGGAAATTGATATTAAAACAATATTCAGATATGCTAATGCCTATAAACCTGCGATAAATTCGGTTAGCAAAGGTAAAGTTGATGTCAAATCAATGATAACGACAAGATTTCCGCTTGACAAAGTTCAAGAGGCTCTTGAATATCCAAGTAAACATGCTGGAACGTGTATTAAAGTTATGGTCGAAATATAACCTTTGGAGATAAATAATGAAAGATATAGCTATAAAAGCAGCAAAAGAAGCTGGTTATTCTATTGGATATGATGACTGGGTCGTTGCAGAGGAAGAATCCGATTTTGCCCGTCAGGATGGTATTTCCGCTATTAAGAGAAATAGAGATTATTTACGTTTATTGGGTTATTGAAATGAGGTGATTAATTTGTTAGTTATCAAGGGAATATACGACGGGAAAGAGATAAAACCCTTAGAAAAAATACCTTTTGATGATAAATATGATGTCATAATAACATTTGTTGATAAACAATCGGAAAATAAGGAAATCGCGGAGCAGATCACACTAATAAATGCGTTAACCGGATGCTCAAAAGGGAAAAATCTAACACAGAAATTACTTGAATCAAGAAGAGAGGATCTGGAACTTGAGGAAGCAAAGTTTGGAAAAAGATAGGTATATATTTGATAGTTCGGCTTTTTTGACACTTTTTGAAAGAGAGGACGGTGCTACGATTATTCGAGATCTGCTATTCAAGACACTGGATAATCAAATTGATATTTTTGCCTCTTTTGTTTCCTATACTGAAATATTTTATACAACGTATCAAAGAGAAGGAGAGCAAATAGCTCTACAACGCTTTGATATGATGAGTAAACTAAAAATCATAAGAATAGATTCATCAATAGATTTGAGTCTGAAGGCTGGAAAGCTAAAAGCTATTCACAAGCTTTCATTTGCAGATGCTTGGATCGCCGCTACTGCATTGATGCTTGATGCGATTTTAGTTCATAAAGACCCTGAATTTATCTGTCTCAAAGACGATATAAAGATGCTGGAATTGCCATATAAATAAAATGGAGATAAATAATGAAAGATACAGCTATAAAAGCAGCAAAAGAAGCTGGAGATATTCTATTTGAGAACTTCCAGAAAATTAAACAGGTTGACAAAAAAGGCGAGAGGGAACTCGTTAGTAACGTTGACCTTGCATCTGAGAAAAAGATCATTGAAATCATCAAAAACAAATATCCCGATCATGATATACTATGTGAAGAATCGGGTGTGCATGATAATTCTTCTGATTATAGATGGGTGATTGATCCTCTTGACGGGACACATAATTATATATATGGTATCAATATGTTTGGTGTATCAATAGCACTCGATTATAAAGGTGAGATAATATTGGGTGTTATCAATATGCCATCAACAAATGAGCTTTATTGGGCAGAAAAAGGCAAAGGTGCATATCTCAATGATGAGCGCATCCATGTTTCAGACAGAGGCATGAAAAACGCTTTGGCAATATACGATAGCGGACTCTATGTTGGAACTGAAGTAAGAACAAAATTTCTCGCTAACCTTGTTACAAAGATATTCAATATAAGGGTTTTTGGTGCATCAACAAGGCATTTGACCTATGTTGCAAAAGGTAGTGCCGACCTTCAGATTGAATATGGCGATAAGCCTTGGGACTATGCCGCTGGAGGCTTGATGGTTGAAGAATCTGGAGGAAGAATCACAAAACTTGACGGCACAAAATGGAATATATACAACGAAGGATATGTGTCGTCAAATGGCGTATTCCATGACGAAATTATCAAAATGCTTGAGCCATTTATCACACAGTAAGTAGCATTTTAATTCCAAGCCCGATTAATACGATGCCTCCGATGGCTTCCATGCGCTTACCAACAACAGCAGAAAGAACACCTCCAAGCTTTACGCCAACAAAGGTCATAATTGCTGCTGTTATCCCAATAATTGTGCTAGGATAAAGCATTGATGTATTAAGTATACCCATTCCTAATCCAGCCCCTAATGCGTCAATGCTTGTTGCAATAGACAATGCAATAACACTCCAACCAGTTGTGCGATCACACTCAATAGTATCTTCATCATGCTTAAATGCTTCATAAAGCATTTTAACACCAATAATAAATAGTAAGCCAAAAGCAATCCAATGATCAAAGCTTTGCACAAAGGATACTACAGTTTTTCCCAAGAACCAACCTATTATTGGCATAATAAACTGAAAAAGACCAAAGAACAAACTCAAACGACAACCTTGCTTAAATGAACATCCGCAAGCACCAATAGCCATTGCAACAGAAGCAGCATCAATTCCCAAAACAACAGCAAGAACAATTATTTCCCATAAACTCATATCAATAGCCTTTGAAATTCTCCTCAATGATATAGTCTTTCGTCAAACCTATTTCATCTAGCAATATTTTCTTCATCGCATCAACCATCCCAGGAGGACCACAGATAAAAAATTTTCTTTCTGAATAATCAGGCAGACATTCTAGTATTATATCTTTTGTAATAAAACCAAGCTTAACAGGCAAATTACAATTAGTATCATCACAAAGCACATGCTCAATCCGAAATTTTGGATAATTACTTTGCATTTGCTCAAAATCTTCCCTAAAAGCGACATCACCAATTGCCTGATTGCCATAAAGTAATACCATATCTGTTCCAAGATTTTTATCAACCACATATTTTGTTATGCTTCGTATAGGCGTAATTCCAATCCCACCTGATAGAAATGCAATTTTATTGTATTCTCCACTAAAAGTGAATTTACCAAAGGCATATTTTATTTTTACCTTGTCACCAACTTTTAATTCCTTTAATTTTGCGGAAAAATCACTATTAGTTAGCTTTTTTGTAAATTCAAGATAGCCCTTTTCTGTTGGGGAATTTGATATAGAAAGATACCTATATATCTCTTCTCCATTTGAATCAAGAATAACCATCATATATTGACCAGCTTTGAATTCAATATCTTCATCAACTTTTAGACGAAAGCTTGTTACATTGTGAGTCCTTTGTATAATTTCTTTTATTTTTAGTTCTGCTTCATTTGCCATAGCATCCTTCCACCTGTTTGATTTTATTGAAATATATTTTATTTCCAGACAGGCTTAATAATAACAGACTTTTTTATTTTGGTCAATAAAAATTGGGTCTATTATATAGACAAACAACCATAGAATATATATAATAAATATAGATTTATTTCTTATTATATTTATAAATGGAGGACACAATGAAATTTGTTAATATATTTTTATTTTATTTCATATTGTTATTTGCCTTTTTACCTTTATCTTCTTTTGGAAGTGTTGGTTACAAAGAAGCTTTATTTGATGGAAATTTAACTCTCTCCAATAATCCAAAAGTTGGAGAAAAAGCGACTATAATACTTGATTTGACTGCAATATCAGACGATTGCGGAACAACGAATATCGTTTTTAGGATGCCTTCTGGAATATCGATATTAGGCAATTCATCATTTACAGAACCATACTATAATAGAGGTATGTCAAATCGCTATTCCACAGAGATCGCAATTCTTAAAACAGGAGTTTACGTCCTTCAAGCATCTGTATATGCTAAAATCTATGACAATACAAAGGCGGAACATTTCTTTACATATTTAATAGTTACCGAAAACGATTCAAAGATAACAAATAGCACAAATTATCTTACACCAAGTGAAAATGGCATTGATAACTATATAGCTAGTCTTGCCCCTCCAGAATTAGCAAAGGCGATGGGAACGTTATCAATACAAGGCAATATTAAATACTATAACGATAACCTTACCCGAACAGTCCCTATAAAAAATCTTAAGGTTTTATTATATGAAATTAGACAAAACAATTCTATGGAATTATTAGGAACAACTCAAACAGATAACGACGGTTTTTATGTTTTTGATGGGACAAACGCACCAAAACTTGATGATGGCGCTGTAAAAAATCTTATGCCAAAGATCGTTTTTGAGAATGAATATATCAAGATTACAGACGATAAAGATAAAATTTATGTATTTGACTTACCTATTATACAGAATGTATCTGCTGGTTTGCTTATTAGCGATTATCTACTAAATGAGGCAAACCAACAAAGGCCACTAGGCAATATTTTTAATACCGCCCTACAGGCTTATGATTTTCTTAAACAAAAACTAAACTGGAATAGAAATAAACTTCCAATAATATGGCCTTATAATAGCGAATATGCAAGTTATAATTATAGCTATATCATAAATACAGGACGAGTAACATATGAGGTAATGCGTATTACAATAAAAAGTCAATGGGATCGGACAACATTTTTTCATGAATACGGTCACTCAATAATGATGGCTTTATATGGCTATAATCAAAATAATCTTCCAAAAAGCAATTTCAAAGGTGAAGATGGTCTAGGAAAACATGGTGCAAGGACGGTATCTGATCCCGCATTTGCCATGAGTGAGGGGTGGGCGGAATTTTGCGAGGCATTATTTGATGATAGTGCGTTTAACTATATCCAGTTTTCTAATCGAAATACACCAAATATCGAATATAACGAATGGTGGAAAGGAAAAGAAGGCACTAACACTGACGGCGAAATCGTTGAAGGTTCTGTTGCAAGTATTCTATGGGATATAGCAGATACTGCCCAGAGCATTGATGAAGCACCTGATATAGATGATGATAATATTAGCGGAATGATTGTTGAATTATGGGACATAATGGCGAAAAATAAACCCAAAAAGATAACTGATTTATGGGAAAATTGGCAGAAGAATAATTATGGTCGTTTGGAGGATTTAAAAGAGATATTTGCTAATAATGGTGTTAAAGTTGAGATAAGTCAGCAAAATCAACCCCCTGTTGCAGAATCTAAGTCAATTGAAATTGACGAAGATACTTCTGTATCAATAGTATTGACTGGTAGCGATCCTGAGAATAGTCCTTTAACGTATAAAATTATCAAATCACCTATAAACGGTATCGTATCTGGAAATGCACCTAATTTGATATATACTCCAAATATAAATTATAATGGCACAGATAGCCTTAACTTTACTGTTAGTGATGTATTATTAGAAAGCAACATTGCAACAATTAATATAACAATAAATCCAATAAATGATCCACCAATAGCAAATCATCAGGCGATTAAAACAGATGAAGATAAAACAATAGACATTCTGCTGACAGGAAATGATGTGGATTTAGATCAACTTACTTTTGAGATTACGAAAAATCCCGAAAATGGTATCATAATCGGAAATCCGCCAAATATAACTTACCAACCCAACTTAGATTTCTTTGGTTTTGATAGTTTTATGTTTATTGCTAATGATGGGAAGATAAAAAGCGAAGAGGCAAAAATTGATATAACAATAAATCCAATAAATGATCCACCAGTAGTAAATTCACAATCTATAACAATCAAAGAGGATGAACAAGCTAATATACAACTCGCTGGAAGTGATATTGACGGTGATAATTTAGCTTTCAGGATAACTATTCAGCCGACAAATGGAAAACTAATCGGAAATCCTCCTGATTTAGTCTATGAGCCAAATTATGGGTTTAGTGGAACAGATAATTTTACTTTCGTTGCTGATGATGGATTTGCAACAAGCGAACCTGTAAAGTTCGAAATATCCATAAATGCTACATCTAATAAGTATGACATAAATAAAGATGGGATAATAAATATATTAGATATTATTATTATCGGCACATATTTTGGAAAGATTGATTTTCCAAAAGAAAACAATCCAGATGTTAACCGAGATGGCAAGGTTGACGAACTAGATTTTGGTCTAGTTATAGATAATTTTGGAAAAAAATTACAATAAAGAAAGGGTTGGTAGGGATACATGTTATTTCTACTAGCCAAAATTCGCTATTGTGTATTTTCTGCTTTTTAATGTCTGTTATTTTCTATAAGTTCATCCTTTGATTATGATTATAAAGGAGAAACAAATTTTTGTTGTTTGGATAAGCCACTTAATAGAAGACTATAAAATTGCTATTTTTGTTTAAAAAATATTAGGGGAGTTAAAGGGTGCATAGAAAATATACCCCCCTTTTTATTGTATAGGAAATTATATTTTTTGTATGACCATGCCAACCTTATGATCTGGTAACTGGAAATAATCAAAGTAATCTCCACCAACACTCTCTACTGGATAACAGACACCTGAAACTTCTATATTTCCATTGGGCGATTTATAATGCAAGTCGTCTGATGGCAATAATTCACCTGCAATTCACGCGCTCTCAATAGATCTTACTTCAAACTGTAACATTTATATCATCTCTTAACCTGCTGACTAATGCTTTGAGTAGATTGCTTAGGAATCTTGTATTGCTTTGCAGGACATTAAAGAAATCATCTCTGTCTATTTTCAGTAGTAATGAATCACCCATTGATGTTGCAGTTGCGCTTATTGGTCTATCATCTATTATTGCCATCTCACCAAAGAAATCATTGTCTTTTCTTATGGCAATCTGTTTCCCCAATGTGTGTATCTTGACTTGACCATTGACTATGAGATAGACAGCATCTCCCTTATCACTCTCAATAAATATATCCTCATCATCACTTAAATGGGCTTCATTACAGTTATTATCAATCATCATTTATAGTGGAATGGTTTTATGATGATTGCATTATATCTTTTTGTCTCTTTGAGATCAATATTAAATTTTATATTGGGCTTATAAAGCAGAGCATATAGCTGTAAGGTATTCGGCGGGTTATAGGGTATGGCTTAATTATCATACTCCTGCTATAGCTTAATGATTAAGTATGGTGGAATCATCTAGCAGGAGTATGATAGTATAATTGATAATATTGTATCTCATCTATTCATTGCCATTCTCATTTCACCCCATGTAGTTGGGAGTTTGCCTTTGAAGTCTATGCTCTTACTGGAAAATTCAGTATCATATTCCTCTACTGTGGCAATGATATTATTCAAATCATAACCACCAATGGCATAAATCTTACCATTCACTGCACTGGTAGATAATCTGTATCTTGCTGTCGGCATATCTGATTTCCTTATCCATTTATCTGTTACTGGATTATATTCCTCGGTTCTTCCATCAAAGTCTCTAAATATCCCTCCGATAGCATAGATTTTTTCATCTAGCACACTGGTTGATAGATCGGTTCTTCCAGTCAACATATCTGATTTCCTTGTCCATCTATCCAGTGATGGGTCATACTCCTCGACAGTTGGTAACACGCCATCTTTATCGCTTCCACCAATAGCATATATCTTTCCATTTACAACACTCGTGCTTAGATAACGCCTTCCAGTTGGCATATCAGCTTTCTTTGTCCATTTATCTACTAATGGATCATATTCCTCTACTGTTGATAGTCCCCAGTTATCAGCATTAGCTCCACCAATAGCATAGATTTTGCCATCTATAGTACTAACTGATAGACCACATCTTGCGGTTGGCATATCAGTCTTCTTTGTCCATTTATTTGTTGCTGGATCATATTCTTCTACTATTGATAGATTTATTTCAGCACCATTCGCGCCAAGATTATTGACTCCACCAATAGCATAGATTTTCCCGTCCACAACACCAACTGATAATCCTGCACTTGCAGTTGGCATATCAGTCTTCTTTGTCCATTTATCTGTTACCGGATCATACTCTTCCACCGATAAAGCCCAACCGAATGGAAAACATCCCCCGATGAGGTATATCTTTCCATCAACAACACCAGAAGAATGAAAATGCCTAGCATTGGGCATATCCGCCTTCTTCGTCCATGTTCCACCCTCTGCCTGTGGTGCCATGAATAGTGCATTCTGCAAGCTTGGCTCTGTATTGCCTACTCCATCGCCATTTGAGTTTGCATTAGCCATAGCCGATATATCAGATGCCTTCATCACATCAATAGGAAACTCACCAAAATTAAGAACACTGACCTCACCAATTGATGATGCTGATGTGTATGACTCACCATCAGTTATATTAATCTGCGTGCCAATACCTAAAATAGCTATCACTATCCCTGTGGCGATGGATAATCCCCACGGGAGTGTCTTTGGTGGCATTGGATTAATCTTAATGCCCTTAATTATCTCTACTATACGGAATGTAAATCCCACCCTTAATCTATTATGCTCAAAAGTATCACTCATCATGTCTAGTAGCTCCTTCCTTAATAGCGATCTTGCCCTACTAAGCCTCTGCCAGATGGAATTGGGCGATACACCTAGAAACTCAGCCATCTCCCTGCCATCCATTCCACCCAGATAGTGCAGTGTCAATACCTGTTGATATATTTCAGGAAGTAATTCCAGCGCTTCATTAAGTTGCTCTATCGTTGGATCGTCCTGTAAATATTGATACTTATTCAATGACTCAGCATGATCTTCTATGAATTCACTATCTGGCTGTCTGGATTTAGCTTTGATCCAGTCTTTGCATAGATTATTTGCAATGGCATATATCCATGCGTGGAATTCATCCCGCTTTCTCAATTCACGCAAATTCTGATATGCCTTGATGAATGCCTCCTGAGTTACATCCTCAGCATCATGGAAGTTATGGAGTTTGGAATATGCCAGTGCATAAACGCCCTCCTTATATCGTTCCACTAGCATCCCGAATGCAGATGGGTCTCCATTAAGGCATTCATTTATTAGATGTCTATCTGCCAATCTCATACTGTAACTCCCATTAAAGATTTGACTATATAGACGACACAGAGAGCCAAAACCTGACAATAGAGTGAAACTTTTTTTACATTACAGATTCTACCATATTAATTCCAATTTGGAAATGCTGTATTATGAGTATAATTGATAATCTATCTTGTGGCAGTTGTAGCAAGCTGGAGCAGAGGCATTGCAACAAACCTTATATGCCATAGATTAAATTATAGTAAGCTTCTATGGGCGTAAGACTGCATGTTGTAGCGTTGTAGCATGAGAGAGGTATGTAATTTTTATATGGATTTATAATGAAATTCACAATGATATAGATTAGCAATATCCGATGGCGATATTGTAATTTGGCTTGTAGCAAGTTGTAGCAAAAGTATTGCGGTAAAATGTCAAGCGAAAAGTGAAATTAAATCATAATGACCGTTTTTTGAAAAAACCCTATCGTGGCTCCTGTTAGATTTCGTGCCAAGCAGTGGCGTTAATAAATAATATAATCTAATGGTCAACCGAATTAAATATTACGCTTATTTTTATAGTAGGAAAAGGTTTTCAAACCTGTTCCTACATTTCAATAAAAAACTAATTCGGTCACACTAATGGCAATCACCAAAGAGATTATACCAATTAATGGGGCATATAAGCTATGAAACTACTCTTCAATATGCCCATCTTTCAGAGGATCATTCTAAAAGGCAAGTATTGAAACTACCATTTGCTAATGGCTAAGGAATTTCCATGTCACATATTTGTCACTTGGCTGATTCAGCTTATTATTGCAGGATAACATGAGTCAGCTATAAACTCAATAAAACCAATGTTTTGGATTGGTGCCGGCGGTCGGAATCGAACCGACATGGACCCACGGCCCGCGGGATTTTGAGTCCCGTGCGTCTACCTGTTTCACCACGCCGGCAGTTATGATTTATGATAACCCAAATCTCACCAATCGTCAAGAGTAAAAGTTAATTAACAGAAAAATTTGTTTGACAAGAAAAATAATCTATGATAATATCGCATTGTAATTAATCTTCTTGTGTTATAGATACAAATAGACATAATAAATCCGTATAGGGAGGGAAAGCCATGATTTTAGATACACTAAAAGAAACTCTTAAATATCTATTTTCCTATGACCTTGCACTACTTGCTATCTTAATAATAGCTATGTGGATCGGAAAACTTGTCAATGATCTCTTAACTCGCTATAAAATTGATGAAGAGCTAACAGGAAAGAATAATTCCGCTGTTGGAATTACACAAGCTGGATATTATATCGGTTTGGCAGTAGCAATAGCAGGTGTTGTATTGGGACCTTCAAGTAAAAACTTCTGGATGGACATTTCAAATACAGCACTTTATAGCGTTATTGCTATTATTCTTATGAATGTAGCAACATTAATTAACGATAAACTAATCCTTTATAAGTTCAATGACGAAAAAGAGCTTGTTGAGGATAAAAATGTTGGAACAGGTGCAGTATTGGCTGGCGGATATATAGCAACGGGCTTTATAATTAGCTCATCTGTAAGTGGTGAAGTATCTGGTGCGTGGTGGAAAGGTTTGTTGTCATGTCTGATATTTTTCCTTTTGGGTCAGGCGATTCTTGTCATTGCAGGACTATGGTATCAAGCTATGGTCAGATATGATGTTCATGGAACAATAGAAAATGATAACAACGCTGCTGCGGGTATCAGCTTTGGTGGATTTCTTTTTGCTGTTGGATACATTGCCAGTTCAGCAATGGGTGGGGAATCAGTATCATGGGCGAGTGATATATTATCTTTTCTACTTTACGTTATCGTCGCTTTGATATTCTTGACAATAGGTTATTGGATTACAGACTGGGTATTTCTACCAAAAGCAAAAATGAGTGACGAAGTTGGCAAACAAGCCAATATAGCTGCTGCTGCGGTATCGGTTGCAATTAATATAGGGATCGCTGTCCTGATTGTTCATGTATTATAAAATTACTGATATGATTGATATAAACGCTTGCGCTGGGAACTGGGTATTTCGTCAATTGCCTTTTTCTTCTCCAATAGAATTGCTTAAAGAAATGGATAAAGAAGGGATTAATAAAGCCCTTGTTTCGTCTATTGAAGGCATATTTTATGATGATCCACAATTAGCAAATGAAGGGCTATTTAATTCGCTTAAGGCTTTTCCTTCTCTAATACCTGTTGCAGTATTAAATCCCAAACTGAAAAATTGGAAAAAAAACCTTAATGCTTGTGTTGATAAATACAATATAAAGGCAATAAAACTATATCCAAATTATCATCAATACAAAATTAATGATGCTAGAGATTTACTTGAACAAATTGACAAAATTGATATACCTGTAATTGTCCAATTAAGAGTTCAAGACGTTAGAGCGCAAAATCCTATCTGTATTGTTCCTGATGTAAATATTGCAGAAGTTATAAGTATCGCAAAAAATTTGCCAGAAACACGCTTTATCTTTGGTGGTATCAAATGGCAAGAAGCGCAAAGCATGGCTAAACAGATCAACGAATTGCCTAATATTTGGCTTGATATATCAAATATAGAATATGTTGATGTTTTAAGAAAAATTATGCGAATTTATGATATTAAAAGGCTCTTATTTGGAACACATGCGCCTTTTTTTGTTATTAGTTCTGCTATCCTGAAAATAAAAGAAGCGGAACTATCTGAAAGTGAATTTAATAACATTACAGAAACTAATACTATTAATGTATTTAGGCTTTGAGGATTTTACAAAATATGAACAGCAAAGAAAGAGTTTTATCAGCATTTGAACATCATAAACCAGATAGAGTGCCTTTATGGTTTGGTGCGTCTGAGGGTCTTACAAAAAAGCTGATAAAGAAGATGAATGCAAAAGACGAAGAGGACCTGATGCAGAAACTACATATTGATTTTAGGCGTGTCAAAGAAAGATATGTGGGTCCGCCTTTGGGAAATAAAAGCTTCTGGGGAGTAGAACGCCAGGGATTCTATTATGGACAACCAATGTCGCATCCGCTTGCAAATGCTGAAACTGTTGAGGATGTCTTGAATTATCCTCATTATCCCTCACCTGATTGGTTTGATTTCAGCGGGTTATCAGAACAATGCGAAAAATGGCGGGAATATGCTATTATTGGCGGTCCATGGGTAGTTATATTTACAGATGCAACAGAACTTGTAGGCATGGAAGAATTCTTTGTCAAAATGCACACTCATCCGGAAGTTATGCAGGCTGTAATCAAAAAAGTAAGCGATTTTTATTATGAACTTGCAACGAGATTTTTTGAGGCTGTTGGCAATAAGATAGATATTTTTTTCTTTGGCGATGACATGGGAACACAGGAATCGCTTATTATATCTCTAAAACATTGGAGGCAATTCTGCAAACCTGATATTGAACGATTTTTGAAATTAGGCAGGCAGGTGGGATATAAGACGATGTTCCATTCATGCGGGGCAGTTAGAGAAATTATACCTGATTTGGTTGAACTAGGCTTGGATGCCTTAAATCCTGTTCAGGTTTCTGCAAAGGGAATGGATTTAGCAGAATTAAAAGCTGAATTTGGCGACAAGCTGACTTTTCATGGCGGAATAGATCATCAAAGGATTTTGGCTCGAGGAACAGAAGCAGATGTCCGTAAGGAAGTTCGTAGAGTCATTGATATTATGTCACCCAATGGTGGATATTGCCTTGCTGCAAGCCACGACCTTATGCTTGATGAGTTCCCTGTTGAGAATGTGATTGCAATGTATGATGAGGCTTTTAGGTATGGTGTATATAGTTGAGGTGTGATATGAAAATTTCGGTTATTGTGCTTTCAATGGTCTTTTTATTGTGTCCTTTATTGATAGCTTATGCAGAGGAAGGTGAAAAAGTGCCAAGTAAACAAAAATCAATGTCATTTGAAACTCAGGTTGTTAAAACAGTAAAGCTAAACTACTTGCTTTATTTACCAAAAGATTATGGTAAAGATAAAGAACAGAAATTTCCCCTTATAATGTTCCTTCATGGTGCAGGCGAAAGAGGAGATGATCTAGAAAAAGTAAAAATACATGGTATCCCAAAGATAGTTGAACAAAAGGATGATTTTCCATTCATAGCGGTTTCGCCTCAATGTCCTGAAGATTCATGGTGGGATACAGATGCTCTGAAAGCCTTGTTGGACGAGATAGTTGCAAAATATGAAGTTGACCCTGATAGAGTCTATTTGACGGGTCTGAGCATGGGTGGATATGGTTCATGGGCATTGGGTATTGCATATCCCAATAAATTCGCCGCTATCGTTCCTATATGTGGTGGTGGGGATGAGAAGAAAGTCGCTGTTTTGAAGGATGTTCCTATTTGGGTATTTCATGGTGCAAAAGATAGTGTCGTTCCACTTGCTCAGTCTGAAAAAATGGTTAATGCCCTAAAAGAAGCGGGAGGAAATGTTCAATTTACTATTTATCCAGAGGCAGATCACGATTCATGGACAGCAACCTATGATAATCCTGAACTTTATGAGTGGCTTTTAAAGCAAAAAAGGGAAAATAAATAGTAAATTATTATAAAAGAAGGCAGACATAAAAAAGCGTCCCTAAAGGGATTTGAACCCTTGTTACCGGCTTGAAAGGCCGATGTCCTAGACCAGGCTAGACGATAGGGACGCAAGAATATATTTTATGTATTATTTCTTACAAAAAATGGTGAGGCGTGGGGGGATCGAACCTCCGACAACCTGATTAAAAGTCAGGTGCTCTACCGACTGAGCTAACGCCCCGCAAAGCAGACTAAAAATATACACGATTTTTGCTTTTATGTCAACCCTAAAGATTGTGAACTCCCAAATCTAAAGAGATATTATTTGCTCTCTGCTAGGTCCAACACCTATTAAGACAATCTTTGCTCCAACAAGTTCAGAAATTCTCTCAACATACTTTTTTGCATTTTTTGGAAGATCATCATAACTTCTTATATTTGATATATCTGTCTGCCAACCATCAAAAGTCTCATAAACAGGTTCACAATTTTTCAAAACATCAATTTGGCTAGGAAAAGTTGTTAAAGTCTTGCCTTTATATTTATATTCGACGCAAATATCTAATGATTCAAGTTCATCAAGAACATCAAGTTTAGTTATTGCTATCCCTGTGAAACCATTAAGTCTAGCAGAATATCTAACAGCAACTGCATCAAACCATCCACAACGTCGGGGTCGTCCTGTGGTTGCTCCAAATTCTCCACCTCTATTTCTCATTTTTTCGTCCATTTCAGGAGAAAATTCTGTAGGGAAAGGACCTTCGCCAACTCTTGTAGTATAGGCTTTCACAAGACCAATTATCTCATTTATCTTAGTTGGCGCAATACCCAAACCAGAACATGCCCCACCTACTGTTGAGTTTGATGAGGTGCTATATGGATATGTTCCAAGATCAATATCAAGAAGCGTTCCTTGTGCGCTCTCAAATATTATACTCTCACCATTATCAATGGCATCATTGATAATGGTGAATGTATCCCTAACAAATGGCTCTAATCTCTTAGCATATTCTCGAAATTCTGCTATTATATCAGCCTTTGTTGATTTAATCCAATCATTTGATTTTTCTAAGAATCTAGCTTTATGCTCAAGATTAAGATCGAGTTTTTCTTCAAAGAGATTAAAATCCATAAGATCACCAATTCGAATACCCAATCTAGCGGATTTATCCATATAGGCAGGACCTATGCCTCTGCCTGTAGTGCCGATCTTTTTTGAGCCTCTTTTATTCTCTTCAAAGGCATCCATCATTTTGTGATATGGCATAATTAGATGTGTTCTTTCGCTGATATAAAGATTATCATCAATGCAAATTCCACGTTTTTTAAGGTCTTCTATTTCCTCAAAGAATACCTTTGGTGAAAGAACAACACCATTACCAATAATACACTTTTTATTAGGATACAAAATACCACTCGGAACTAGATGTAGGACATATTTATTATTACCTACAACAATAGTATGTCCTGCATTATCTCCACCCTGATACCTTGCAATAATATCTGCATCATTAGCAAGATAATCGACTATCTTACCTTTGCCCTCGTCACCCCATTGCGCGCCAACAACGACAATATTTGACATAATAGATCACTATCCTGAAATATAATAACTTTGTAGAACCACTTTAATTAGATATAATAAGCAGTCTGCCAAATTATCAAAATAATAGAAAAATCTTAACGTTTTGAGAACTGGAATCTTGCTCTAGCACCCTTTTGTCCGTATTTCTTACGTTCCTTTTCACGTGCATCACGAGTAAGTAATCCAGCTTTTTTCAGTATAGGCTTAAGGTCTGGCGACATATGCAATAATGCTCTCGCAATACCATGCCTAACTGCACCAGCCTGCCCAGATTTGCCTCCACCACGAACGTTAACTTTTACATCAAATTTATTGACGTTATCTGTAACATCAAACGGTTGCAAAGCCAAAATTATCTCTGTTTGTCTATTAAAATATTCGTTTATTGGTTTGCGATTTATTAAAACTGTTCCGTTACCTTCTGGATAAACACGAACTCTAGCTGTAGAAGTTTTACGGCGTCCAGTGCCATAATAATACGAAAGCTCTGCCACTTGTCCCTCCTTAGAGTTCCAGCAACTCTGGCTGTTGAGCCTGATGTGGATGTTCTGGACCTCTGTAAACTTTAAGGTGCTTTATGATTGCTCTTCCAAGCTTGTTATGTGGCAACATACCCTTGACTGCATGTTGAATGACTCTCTCTGGTTTGTCTTTAATCATATCGCTAAACTTTGTTTCTTTTAATCCACCGGGATAACCAGAATGTCTGTAATATGTCTTATTAATAGCTTTTTTGCCTGTAAGACGGACTTTTTCTGCATTTATTATTATTACGTTATCCCCCATGTCTGCATGTGGCGTAAAAGTCACTTTTGTTTTACCACGTAAAATCATAGCGACACGAGTGCATAATCTTCCAAGGGTTTTGCCATCTGCATTGATAACATACCAATTCTTTTGAATTTCATTTTCTTTTACAAAATACGTTTTCATTGAAATCCCTTTTTAAAGCAGAGGCTAAAATATAGTGAACTAACAACAAAATTAACATAAAACCAGTTTTTTGACACAAGGAATTATAATATCATAGGAGAATAAATCTGTCAAGGGCAAATTTTGCACTGATTCACCCTCAGTTTTTATAAGACAAAGATACTGCAATGTTTTGAGATGTGAATATGTAAGAAAGTATTGAAAATAGGCAAAAAATAACATATCCTTTTATTTTACTATTTATTTTACCATAAAAGTATGGAGGATATGCTATGAAGAAAAAATTAATCCTGATAAAAGGATACAAAAAATCCAAGAATATTTCAAGGATATATATTATCATATCAAAAAGCAGATAAAGGTTAATCTCTATTGTTCCAATCTTGCTCTGTGAATCCATCAGACGAAGATGAACCATACTTTGTAGTGTCTAGTATAGATGATACTCTGAGTTTGCTTTACAAGAAAAGAACGCAGATAGAAGAAAGTTTCAGGGACCTTAAATCGTTGTTTGAGTTCAAGGAATTAGTGTTAAAGGACACAGAGCAAGACAGGTTTGAGTTGCTATTTTTATTGGTGATAATCAGTATGGGTATGATACTGATTCTATATGAGAAGTCAGTTTACAGATGTTCAAGCTATTACAGAAAGGGGTTCTCATTGATACGTATAATTAAAGAAAAACTGCGAGATTCTTGGATTCATTTCAGGCTTGATCCGTTCTGGACATTAGATAATGCGTGTTTCTATGAAGTGTAAAAAAACTGACGGTGAATCAGGTAATCCAATACTTCCAAATAAGCACCATTTGATTTTCCTTTTGATATATATCAATTTTTAATGCAGATGTATCATCTTTAGTTTTTGCATTATAATCCTAAACAAGAATAATGGATGATAGAGATTTCTTTTCCAAAGCCTTCGAGGCTCTTTTATCAGTCGAAATAGCCACTCCAGACCAACCTTTTGCATCCATTTTGGAGCTCGTTTTTTATTTCCAGAAAGAAAATCAAATGCAGCCCCAACACCGATCATAACAGAAACATCTAATTTACCATAATATTCACCCATCCATAATTCCTGCTTTGGCATTCCTAACCCAACCCACAGTATATCTGGTTTAATACTATTAATCATACTAATCACCTCATTTTTTTCTGAGATTGTTAAAGACCTAAATGGCGGGAAATATTTTCCTATTACTTTTAGGTTAGGAAATTGATTAGATAGTTTTTCAGATAGCTTTTCAGGAACGCCGTTGGCGCCTCCATAATAAAAATTGGTATAGCCTTTTTCTGCGGATAAGGCACTAAGCCTAAGCATAAGGTCTGTTCCGCATACTTGCTCAATTTGTTTATGTCCTAATATTTTAGCCGCCCATACAACTGACATTCCATCAGGAGTCGCTATATATGCAGAATTAACAATTTCTTTTAGTATGCGATTTTTTTGACTTTCCATTATTGTGTGGTTTGGGCATATACATATATATATTGGCTTTTTAGATATTATATGATTTTCTATTTCTCTCAAGGCATCATCCATTCCTATTTCACTAATACCTATGCCAAGCATATCTATTTTTTTTATTTCTTTTGACATATTATTTCTTATGTATCCTTATTGCTTTTTCGTATATCTTCATTAATATCTCATAATTTTTTTCTGCGGTGTATTTTTCTTCAAATTCACTACGTGCATTTTTCCCCATATCAACAACATGATCTTCATGTTCATATAACCATTTAACTTTTTCTGCAAGATCATGAGGATTTCCAGTTTCAAATAACAATCCTGTTTTGCTATCGGTAACGATTTCTGCCATAGCTCCCATACGAGATGCAATAACAGGTTTGCCATAAGCAAATGCCTCTCTAATAGTCATTGGGAAGCCTTCATACCATTCAGATGGCATTACCATAAATTTTGCATATTTTAGTATTTCCAAACACTTTTCATGAGGTCGAAATCCCAAAAATTCAATATTAGGGTTATTCATGCTTTTTATAGTATTTTCTATTTCTTCTCTTAAAATACCATCCCCTACAATTTTTAATGGTATTTCATTTAAGTATTTCCACGCATTTAATAATGTTCTTAATCCCTTTTCGATTGAAAGCCTGCCCAAAAAAACAACATAATTATTATGTTTATAGGATGGTTCTGGCATATCCAAAAAGAAATTGGGCTTTACTTCTATACGTTCAGGAGGCAATCCACCTTCGATAAGTTTTTGACGTGAGAATTCAGTTGCGGGAATATATATATCAACAAATCTTGACCAAGTTCCAATCCATTTGTGAAACTGTTGCATAAAAGTAAGTGGAAAAGTTTGAAGTCGTGAATTTCGATAGCATCCATGACTTAATGCACGAGTTTTATTATGTCCCAAGCATTCCTCACAAACTTTATTTTCACGAAATAATATACCATTTGCACAAAATAGGCGATAGTTTTGCACAGTTTGGACAACAGGAATACCGTGTTTATGACAGACATAATATACAGACGGGCTTATAAGCGGAAAAGTATTGCATATATGCGCAATGTCAGGCTTGTTTTGCTTTATCAGTTTATCTAATTTCGTATATGATTCTCTTGACCAAGTTATTTTCCATGCTAAAGCCATTTTTTTTAGGGCAGAAAATTCATTTATGGAATCACTATACTTTGTAAATAGAGTTATCTTGTGTCCTTTTGCCCTAAGTAGCTTTTCATCTTCACGAAATACAGCATCTTCTCCACTTGGAGCATGTGACTGATAAAAGTTATGAATCATGAGGATATGTTCTAACACGCTTTTACCCTAATATTTTTATTTTATCTGTTTTTTATCAGGATTGACTAGAATCTCAAAAAAATCATTTTCCCATGCAATATAATATTGATTTTTCTGTATAAATTCCTCTAAAATACCCATTTTTCCTTTTTTTCTATCACTTGCGGTATAGAATATGCTAAACTTGGGCCATCTTGGATTCCAAACATCTGATTTGCCCCTGACAACTACTGGCAGATATGGTCTTTCTTTTATTGCGGTTTCTAGCTTTTGTCTAAATACATATTCATTATAGAGATATGGCTGAGGACAATAGAGATAAGGCTTTGTTTTTGTTAAAAAGTATGGCATTGCCATTTCTTCGTATGTCAGCAAGTAATCATCTTCTTTTACCCAAAGTTGCAACTCATCTAATAGCTCTTGTATTATGATAGCTCTCTCTTTTGTAGTGAAAATTCCTTTTAGTCTTGGATGATTTATAGAATATCTCATTTCAAAACGATTACCACTATCTTCATTAGTGCTTAAAAATGCAAAGACCAGTGCCAAGATAATAAAAAATGTAATTGCAAGTTTTTTAGATACTTGAGTTGCTCTTGAGTCTAGTATAAAGCTAGATTGGTTTGATGATGAATCGGTAATTGTCCTTATATTTATATTTATTTCTTTCAATTTAAGAACATACACAAATGCAATTGGCATTGGTAGCCACATACCATAAACAACTTTGAGCAAACCAAGATTTGATCCTAATGGAGTAATGATAAGAATTATTAATGCAGAAAAACATACAAGCCTAAAATGATTAGTGCTTTTTTCCATATTGGTAATATAAGCTAGCAATATAATATAGAAAATACCAGTAACAAAGACAAATGCCAAGTGAGTTCGATAGTAATACAAATGCCCTGGGAATACAATTGCTATAAAACTAGAAATAAAAGCTAATATTAGACCAATTCCGATATAAATATATTTATTATCAAATCGCGCAAGTGCTTTGGAAATAGCATAATTCACTATAATAAATATAACAATAAGCCATATTAATCTTATATAATCTTTATAATAGTATGTAAAAAGTCTTGTTAAGTTGTGATGGTCTCCTGATTTGTTCGTAATACCTAAAATGGCTTTTAAGTCATTTATGTATAAATCATAATGACCAAAAAGCTTGATGATTACTATGGAAAATATTATTGCTAATATATATCCTAATACAAAAATGGCTGTCTGACTAATTAAAATTTTTGTTTCTGTCTTATTAAGGTATCCATAGAAAAAAATACCAAGTATTAATGAAAATCCCAAAATATTAGGGAATCTAATAAATATGCTTAACCCTAATACAAGTCCTGAAAATAAAATCTGCCAATATTTATTATTTCTTAATCCGTTAGTTAAAAACAGTGCTGATGCTACAAAGAAAAGGGATGTTAAGCTATTATAATCTATAAGATAAAAAAACTTTGTGAATATTATTGCAAAAAGCAAGCCTATTAAAAGATATTTACGTTCAAAATAAGGTTTAAAGACGAAATATGAGATGGTAACTGTCATATAGACAATGAGGACACCAGCAAAATTAACCCCTAACAATCCTAATGAATCACCAAACAGAAAGACCCAAATTCCACCAATGAGATATGTTAGCCAATTGACATAACCATAGCTGGTGCTTTCTGGTTCATTGAATACTTGCTGATAATTTGTTATAAAAAAACCTATATCCGTAAAATCCAATCCCTGCCATATAAACAGCAATGGAAATATAATAATCAAAAATAATATGAATCTTTCATCTATAAGAATATTTTTTAAATTCATGACACTATGTTTATATGTTCAAAATAATATATCCAATTCTACACTTGTCTTATTGTAATCTTTCTATTAATAGGTTCTTAATATATTCAAAAGACTGAATTTCAGTAACTTCATCAGCCGTTAATGATATTTGAAAAGCTTCTTCTAATGCCAATATAAGCTGTAAATGTTGGAAAGAATCCCATTTTTCTATTGTTTCAGGAGAAGATTTATCATTTATTTCGTCTTCTGAAATTTCAAAAATATCGGCAAAAAGAGTCTTTAGCTTAGCAATTATATCATTATTTTTCATATTTGGTCTCCAATTTGATCCATTTAGGGAATTCAATATTTTGATTTTCCACATCAAATAGATATTTATTTTGCTGAGGTGATTTTTCTACAATAATAAATTTATTGGATTCAAAAAAATTTTTAGCAAGCTGGTTCTTCTTTGTTGGAATATAAACACCATATAGTTTCTTTGCTCTTCTTGCTTTGACAACTCCCACCAAAAAAGATAAAAAAGCTGTTTCCACCATTCTTCCTAGAATTCTACAACTTAGAAGATAGGAATCTATTTCCCATTCTGATTCATTTATCATTTTAAGAATAGCTGAACCAACAATACCATTATCACCAAACCTATCAATTAATTGCAGATAAAAGACAAGGTAATCTTGGGAATCCACAAAATATCGAATCTCACTTTCACTATATCTTTTAGTTGTCAAATTAAACTGGTTTGTTCTCTGAGTCAATTGTGATATTCTTGGAATAGAATGAGAGTCAGCCAAATTGATTAAAGCAACCATATCCAAATTCCTATAAAAATCCTCCAATGAAGCGGAATTCTTTTGAAAGTTATTTCTTTCAATTTGTGCGCGATAAATTTCTCCTCTTTTTTTATCTTCTTCAGAAAGAATCAAACTTTCAAAGTCTATAATTTTCTTTAATACGGTGCAATACTGAGTTGGGTCATTTGGCATATCAATAGTAAGAACTTCTGGCAGATTCATCTTCATTTTCTCTCTTTCGACAGGTGAGTCATCCATAAATACAATGCTATCTAAGCCAATATTTAATTCTTCTGCCATCTCTCTCATATTTTGGGATTTATCCTGCCAATTTACACGCCAGCTAGCAATATGATTTTTTTTGAGGATCATATTTGGATGCTTTTCAAATACTTTCAGAGCATCCTCCTTGTTATTTTTGCTATTTATAGCTAAGATTATGCCTCTATTATATAACTTTAATATTTCTTTTTGAAACTCCATGTATATGTTGCCAGGATATGTATGACCAAGTTTTATTCCATCAATACCATCTTCACCAATAATACCTCCCCAGAGAGTATTGTCCAAATCTAAAACCAAGCATTTCTTGTTTAAACCTTTTAATGGCTTTAAATATGCCATATATTCATTAGCAAGATGAATCCAATTCTTTCCAGCAATTGGCATTTTTGCCAGTAGCCACATTTTATCGTCTTGCCATGTTTGTTTTCCATATATTGATGTTAGACCGTCATAGTCTAGTATATAAACTCCTTCAGATTTTTTTGCTATTTCCTCAATAGCCATGTTTATTTTGTAAATGCAGTTCTTTTGGCTAATAGGTTGCCGAAAATCTGCTATTCCGAATATCGGTCTGGAAGGGGTTTCAAAGTTGTGGAGTATGATTGCCGCACTGGATTGCTTACGGAAAGAGTTAATTAAGGAATTAATCGTTGTTGTAATAGCATTTATTTCATCAATAATCTGCTCTTGGGATAGCTCAAAATATGAATTATATATTGCCGGACTAAGCTCATGAATCCTGATAGCAAGAATCAAAACATCGGGATCGAATTCATATAAACCACTTTGCTGATTAATGATTTCTTGCTGATAAAGATTATAGCCACCAATATAAAATCTGGGATCAAGTTTCGTTTCACAGCACTTTACATGCAGATAAGGGATTACAGACTCAATGGTAAAAGATGATAGGATAGCAATCTTTGTAGGACTAAAATTGAGACTGGCTAGATCAAATTCCCTTAGCTTTGAGCTAGCAAAGCTATAATTTGCTAGGGATGGCTCATCAGCTATTATTGAGAATAGCGTGTTTAAGGCTTCACTATAATTTGACTTGCACAAAAAATTATCAATATCTTGTCTTTTATTATTCATATTATTATTTTTTGGAAAAGCTATTCAATCAATTAGTCTTCTTATTCTTCGACAAGTTCAATCATGACTTTATCCCTTGAAAAAAGAAATGCGATTCTTTTATTATCAAAAGCAACTGCTGGCTTAGGATGAGATATAAGTAAAAATCCTTTTTTTCTCATCAAGTTAATTGTATCATCTAATTTATTTACACTATAACATATATGATATATAGATATTCCTTTTTTCAGAAAACCATTTACAGGCGAATCTTCATCAAGAGTCTCCATAAACTCAATCGCAGGAACGCTAGAAACAAAAGCAATCTTAACTTTTTGAATATAATCGGTGTAAACTTCCGAGACATTTCCTAATATATCAAGCTGTTCTAATGCTTTTTCTATATTTCTAACAGCCATACCTAAATGATGGATTTTCAATTTTGTCCGTCACATTCCAATTTACGTAACACTCTCCCCGGGACACCACCAAAGAGAACACTAGCAGGAACATCCTGCGAAACTAATGAATGAACCATAATTGCACTATTTTCACCGATAGTTACACCATATAGAATAACAGAATAGGGACCTATAAAAGTATTATTTTTTATGATAATGCCCTTCTGTTCAGGAGGAAAACTCTTTTGTAATGGGTGGTCGCTATAACCTACATTTATATGTGTAATTATCATTGAGCGTTGACCAAAAGAAACATAGTCGCCAAATGTAATTTTATCAGCTAGATCAAACATGGCTTCTTCCGAAATCCAGCAATATTTCCCGATTGTAAGCCCTTTAAATCCCGTTCTATACAGATTAATAAACCTAACTCCTCCACAAATTATTGTGCCTTTGCCGATCTTTGCTCCACATAGCCTTAGAAAAGCAGTTCGCATCTGGGGGAAAATCATAAATTTGTATATAATTGCTAGAATTGTCGTATAAAAAAACTTAATGGCTTTCTTTATACCTAATTGTTTCAATGCCGAAGGCATCTTTACCTCCCTATTACATTATTTGTTTTCTTTAATGATCTCTTTTATAACAAACTGCGGTTCCTTGTTATAATATATAAACAGACGACCAACATATTCACCGATAGCCCCTATTGCAATTAACTGAACTCCGCCAATAAATAATATGGTGACAATCATCGAAGCCCAGCCTATTGGTGCTTGTCCATTTATGATATGCTGAAGGATAAAATATAATGCCAAAAGAAACCCGATTATCGATGCAGTAAAACCTAATACAGTAGCAATTCTCAATGGAAACACAGAGAAATTAGTTGCTAACCTTAGCCATACTCTTATAGATTTTAATAAATTATAGTTCCCTTGTCCAGAATAACGTTTGTGATGTTCGACATTGACTTGGGTAATGCTTCTTGTTACACGAAAAATCAAACCATCAACATATGGATAAGGACCATCATATTTTGTTATTTCATCAATAACTTCTCGCTTTATAGATTTATATGGAGAAAGATATACAGCTTTAGGTTTCTTAATAACTATTTCTGCAACTTTGCCATTGAACCAGCTACCAAAGTTCTTAAACAACGATTGTTTCTTAGATTCAAATAGAGCATAGCAAACATCATATTCTTTATCTAATTCGCTAATTAATAATGGAATATCTAATGGATCATGCTGAAGATCGTCATCCATTATCACAACCTTATCACCAGATGAATAATTTAATCCTGCCATTATAGCACAGTCTTGACCAAAATTTCTTCTTAGATTGATTCCTTTTAGACATTTGTAAACTTTACATAATTCCGTGATTTTTTTCCAGCTTCCATCCGGACTGCAGTCATTTACCAGAATGATTTCATAAGTTTTGTCAAGATCACTCAGAACATCATTTAATCTTTTAACAAGCTCATCAAGACAATCTTCGCTTCTATATACAGGAATAACTACAGAAATGTTTATATCAGACATTTTCTGTCTCCTTATAAAGTCCATTATTTTATCTTGTTATTACATTCTAAAAGCATCTGGTTTGCAATTTGCAAAGATTCAAAAGTTCCTGCGTCTGTCCATTCCCCATCGAGTATATCATATTCCATTTCCCCAAGCTTTATATATTCATTGTTCACATCTGTAATCTCATATTCGCCTCTTTCTGAAGGCTTTTGACGTTTTATAAATTCAAAGACCTTTTCGTCATACATATAATAACCAATAACTGCAAAATTTGTTTTTGGCAATCCGGGTTTTTCTTGTATTTCTATAATCTTTTCTTCATCGAGTGCAGCGATACCATATCTTGTTGGATCATTAACTTCCTTCAATAAAACTCTTGCACCAGTTTTTTGGCTCTCGAAATTTTTAACATAAGATTTTATTGATTTAGTTGCAATATTATCACCTAATACAACTACAATTTTTTCAGATTTTGCAAAGTTTTCTCCAAGTCTTAGGGCATCGGCAATTCCAGCAGAAGTTTCCTGAACCTTGTATGTAAAATCAGCTTCAAATTCTTTCCCACTTCCAAGAAGATTCACAATATCTCCCATATTTTCAGTGCTGGTTACAATCAAAATTTCATTTATATCCGATGATGTAAGTTGTTTAATTGGATTAAAAATCATAGGTTCTTTACCAACAGGAAGTAAATGCTTATTAGTAACCTTTGTTAATGGATAAAGCCTTGTTCCTTTGCCACCCGCAAGTATTATACCTTTCATGAGTTAATTTATATCCTTCTCAATATTGCGCTCTGATTATTAGAAGCGCCCCTTATTTTTTTGAATAAAATGAAAACTTAGGATTTATAATTTATACAAACAAGATAATGATGGCTCTTGTGACTATCAAAATATATTATCGCAGGGTCGTATGAGATTTTTTATCTTGAGGCAACAGAATTTCAAATATATCATTTTCCCAGACAAGTGAATATTTATTATTTTCTATAAAATCTATTATATTTTTATCCGCTATTTTTTTACATAATTTCCATTAGGCCAGTCAAAGTCCCATAATCTAGTTTTTACACTTACTATTACTGGTAAATAGGGCTTCTCTCTTATTGACTTATTTAGCATCTCTTTAAGCTTTTCAGTTCTATAAAGTGTTGGTTGGGAATTGTATAAATATGGTCTAGTCTTAGTTAAAAAATATATCATCGACATCTCATCATACATCAATAGATAATCATTTTCTTTTACATAGTATTTCATTTCATCCAACAATTCCTGAACTACTTTTGCTCTTTCTTTGGTTGTAAATATACCCTTTAAACGAGTATTTTTAATAGAATATCTCATTAAAAAACGATTATGATTATCTCTATAAGTATACATAAAAGAGGACAAT
This sequence comes from uncultured bacterium, assembly GCA_964564735.1. Taxonomy (GTDB): domain Bacteria; phylum Poribacteria; class DTPJ01; order DTPJ01; family DTPJ01; genus CAZMCH01. Next base: position 49,719 of record CAZMCH010000003.1, on the reverse strand, counting down.
ATTAATAATATAGCCAATAAAGTAAAGAAAATTTTCTTGGTTAACCTAGTTTCTGAATGATTCAAACTGATTTTTGAGTGATTCAGAAAAGAATCATTTGTTGTTTCTATCCCGATGGTTATCTTTTTTAAGTTCAATATATACGTAAATGCAATTGGAACTGGAATCCACATTCCATAGATTGCATTACGCAGTCCAACAGTTGAACCCATTGGAGTGATGATTAGTATTAAAAGTGCAATAAAACAAATAAGCCGTAATTCTTTTGAGCTTTTTTCCGCATTTATTATGTATAATAATAATATCAAGTATAAAATACCCACCACCAGAAGAATTAAAAAACGTGTTATATCATAATAACGAAACAAGGCTAATGCAAATATTGCTGAAATAGATGTAATCAATAATATTATAGAACTGTAATATAAATAACGGTTTTTAAAACGCATGAATAATTTTGGCGTTATTATCATAATAGGAATAGCTACAACAGTAAATCCTATTACTTTTAGATAATCTAAATAGTATATTGAGATCATTCCTTTAACATTATAACGATCACCTGATTTATCAACAGTTATACTAAAAAGAGTTTTTACGGCATCAATGAAAAAGTCATAATGACCGACTAGTTTCATAACCATTAGTGCTGACAAAATTGCAATTATATATCCAGATATAAAGCTAAATGCTTGCTTAAATTGAATTCTAATTCTGCTTTTGTTCATATAACCATAAAAAAATATACCTAATAGTAATAAAAATCCAAGAATATTAGGGAACCTGATAAATATATTTAGTCCAAGTAAGAAGCCAGAAATAATAATATAACAGTTTTTATCGTTCTTTAATCCACTATATAAGAAAAACGCTGATGCAATAAAGAAAAGTGATGTTAAGTTATTATAATATATAAAGGGGAACCATTTATTAAGCATTAAAGCAAAAAGTAGACCTATCAACAAATGCTTATAATCAATATAGGATCTTAAAATTATATAAGATATTAAAATTGATAAATATGTAATCAAAACACCGGCAAAGTTTGCTCCTAGTAATCCCAATGAATCACCAAAGAAAAAAACCAAAATCCACCTATTATATTCGTTAACCAAGTAACAAAATTATAGCTAATACTTTCAGGTTCATTAAAGACTTGCTGATAGACTGTCATGGAATATCCTGCATCTGCAAAATCTAATCCCTGCCAAATAAATAATAAAGGATATAATATAATTATAAATATAATAAATTTAGGCTTCAAAAATATGCTATAAGTCATATTAACTCCTTTAGTTCATAAGCCATTATCAATTTTTAGTATTTTTTATAAAAAGACTATATTATTTAACGTGAGTTCAATGTAGGGAAAAATCATATCACTTTTGTCTTTCCTGCGAAAGCGAGAATCCAGTTTTTTCAATGTTTTTCAATAATACTTTTAAGTATTTATTTATAGAATCATAAGTCATGTGAATACTATCAACTGTTTCATATTGAGAACTATCAGGCAAAGCTAAGAATAAATAATTATTTTCCTCAGCAATACTTTTAACTTTGGAACGGATGGAAACCATCCTTACTGAGTCAGTTAGTTTGGGATGTATAGGCATTTCATAAAAAACAACAATTGGCTTCTTGATATTTAATTCATGAATTAATCTGTTAATTTCAATCATTTTTTGATCTAAATCTGGCTTATATGAGAATCTTTTCTCATTTATATCCAACATGCTTTTTACTATATTCGGATCGACTTTCCTGTTTTTAACTTTATTTTCATATCCTTGTCCTATACTTTCTCTCAAAAGACTCATCAATAAATTAAGTGGTTGGTATTCTGATTGCAAAAAAATAAAATGTTTTCTTAGATGCCATAATATTGGCTTATAAAGCCTTTTTAAAAGTTCATTATCTTTACTGGTGTCAATCAGATTTGTTTCAAGTAAAATCATATGAGGATTAGCCTTGCTTCTTACCAATATCTCTAGTCCTGTTAAAACTCCACCACCAGCAAAAGAGAGATTATAAATCCAATCTGGAAGAATTTCTTGTTCAATCTTTGCAGACATGGAAGAGCCGATCATAACAACAGGAACATTCTTATAATCATAAATGAATCTTTGACATCTAACAAAGTTTGCTTGGACATAATTCTGAATTGTATTTACTTTTGGCTTAAATATAATAATAGAAACATTATAAAGCATAATGGAAATGATAAAAGATAGAAATACAATAAACCAGAATCTTATCTTAAAATTGGAAATAAATGAACGCACTAGGATTCCCACTGCTAGTTACTAGCATAAATATCATAATTCCATAAGAAATTGCCTCAAAATAGACATTTGGCTTAAGATTAAATTTAGCAATTATCAAATGATAAGCATAATATGCAACTATAGGAAAAGAATAATACAATATTGCAATAATAACTAAATAATTATCAATCATATTGACATTCATAACAATACACTTGGCATAATCTAATACTTGTGAAAGATTATCCAATTTAAATAATAACCACCCAAGTGTTATAAAAACAAAAACTGCAATAGTTTTAGATATATCTAAAAACAAATTATTATATTTTTTTAATCTGTCTCTAAATGGTCGTTCAATTACAAGAGCTAGTCCATGCCATAATCCCCACATAGCATATTTCCAAGATGCTCCGTGCCATAACCCACCAAGTAGCATTACAACAGTCAAGTTTATATAAGTTCTTATTTTGCCTTTTTTATTACCACCTATTGGTATATATAAATATTCTTTTAGCCAACTTGATAGCGAAATATGCCACCTTGTCCAGAATTCTGAAAAAGATTTTGAGATATAAGGGAAATTAAAATTTGTAGGAAGATTATAACCGAATAGATAAGCTATTCCAATAGCAATTATCGAATATCCAGCGAAATCAGCAAATATTTGCATTGAATAGCCAAATAGCATTATACATAAGGTCAAACTTGAATAAGATTGATAATAGGGAAAGCTTATCCAATAGGTTTGATCTTTCAATTGATCAGCAATCACCATTTTTAAGAAGTATCCCAAAATAATAGATCTCAAAGCATAATGCCATTTAATTTCTGAAAAATTCTTTAGTCTTATTTGTGGAAAAAATAAACTAGCCCTTACTATTGGACCTGCAACAAGTTGAGGGAAAAAGGTTATATATAAAAAAGTATTTATATAATGATTTAGAAACTTTTGGTTTATATTGTAGCTGGTAAAATAGCGGTTTTTATTTTGCCTATATGTATCAACAACAAGACTAATTCCTTGAAATGTATAAAAAGATATACCAATAGGAAGGGGAATTCTTGATAAAAAAGAAATTGCTTGATTATCCAAACCGACATAGCTTCTTAGTGATGATGAGATTAGAGTGCCATATTTGAATAATGAAAGAATTAATAAATTTGCCAAAACTCCAATAGTCGTTAAAACTATTTTTTTTTGGTTTGATTCTGAAAAATGTATAAAGTAACTGACAAAAGCATTAATAGATACGGAAGCAATTAAAAGTAAAAGTAAAAAAGGCTGTCCATAACCATAAAATACCATACTTGATAGAGCCAATATAATAATTTGATAATTCCTAAAAAAAGGTGCATAATATATTGCCATTGTTATGATTACAAGAAAAACAAAAATATAACTATTAAATAACAATTTATTAGTCCCCTATAATTCGCTTGACAATATCTCATTTTTGCCATAGTCAATGGCTTCGTTATTCTGTGGTTCGAGAATATAATTCCCCTTTAAAGCAATCATTGCAAAAGTCCAGAAAAACCATTGAAAATTTGGATTTGTTAATCCTGCTCTCGTTAATGCTGGCAAAAGCATACCAATTAACCCAAGAATCGCAGTTAATCCTATTTGCCAATCAAAATAACTCCTATTTGATTTCCGTATAATTTTTATTATCTGTAAAAATAAATATATGTATAAAAAAAGAGTAATTCCAAGTCCTATAAATCCCATTCTAATTAAAATATACAAAAAGTCATTATGTGTTGAATATCCTATACTCGAAAAAGAAACTCTCATAGTCTTTTCACTTCCAAATGCCTTATCTAGTAAAGGCAACATCATATAATTACTCATATAAAATTTCCACATCTTTGGACGGGCATTAAACGCATATTCCGAAGGTAATTCTCCTTTTTTAAAGCTCTCGATTTCATAATTTGATTTCTGAATTGCTGTTTGAAATGGCTTATCAAGAATATTGGTAACAAACAATATTGAAATTAAAAAAACAATGACAACCGATAATTTCCATTTTTTATTGACAATTATCCATATAGATAATATTACTATAAAGCTTATCCAAGCAATACGAATGGCAGAAGCAAAAACAGCAATAGATACAAATAACATGGCAAAAATACATAATAAAAATTCCCATTTTTGCTTATATACATTAGAGAATAATAGAATTGCTGGAATATATACTAAAAAAGCAAATGCAAAACCATCTGCAGAATAATATTTACTTGCCCCTCCTGATATATATGTTCCTTTATAAGGATCATCACTTGTAGGAGCAAAAACTTGGAGTTGTCCACCGGAAAATAAGTCAGGCATGACAGAAACAAAGATAACTATCACGCTTATTGTCATAATTTTAATCAAGCTATATATATCTTCTTCCGTCGTGATTATTTTTGCAGTGAATGTTCCTATAACGAATCCAGTTAATAATTTAAATACTGACTGTAAAGTAAAGATTTTTGCCTGAGCAAAAAGAACGTTCATAAGGCATAATATAAAAAACATTAAGATAGGTATCCTGACTTTTGAAGGTATATTGCCCCAAAAACCCAATCGATCTGGGTCTTTGATTCTATCCATGATTAGAATAATAGATAATAGAATTGTAATTAATAATGTAAATACTTCAGAAAGCCTAAGATCCATAAATCCCAAAGACACTCTCCAAGCAAATTGATCTAATGGCAATTTTATCAAATATAAGCTTAAGATAGCTTTTCTCCTGTCGAATAAGAAAAATATCGCATATAGTATTAATATTGTTAAAATGATAGCAATTAACATAACTTTATAAAACGCCTTCTGTTTTGCTTATTGCTTTTAGAAAATTTTCAGCACTCTTTTCAACAGTGAAATTATCTGCTGAGTCCCATGCACCTTGTTTCAATTTCTGCAATAGGCTATCATTCGTTATTATATTAACAAGTAATTCTGACATTTTTTCAACATCATTGGGGTCTATTATATAGCCATTCTCATTATTTTTAATTAAGTCAGACGCCGAACCAGCAAATTGAGAACATAAAACAGGAACGCCACTAGCAAGAGATTCTATAACAACCAATCCAAATTTATCATATAATGTCGGAAAAACAAAAATATCCGCCAAAGCATAGTATTTTGGCATATCCATCGGTTGCTTATATCCGATAAAAACCACTTTGTTTGTAAGCCTTTTTTTAGTGCAATAATCTTTTAAATTTTGCTCCTCTGGACCTGTTCCAACTAACAGCAAACTAATGTCTTTCAATTTATCTGAAATCTCAAAAAACGATTCTAAAAGAAAATTTATTCCTTTTTTAGGTTGCATTCTGCTAACGCAAATAATGACTTTTTCTCCTAATCCCAATTCTTTTTTTAATTCTTCTGACATTTTCCTGCATTTATTAATTTCATTCTTCCAATTTTTTACATCAATAGTTTGAATTGATACGGTCACTTTTTCAGGATTTGCTCCGAGACTACATAAATACTTCTTGGTTTCAGTAGAATTTGCGATAAAACCATCACAATGATTTATAAGCCATTTTCTAAAACCTTCTCGTTTTGCAAATATTGCATCAGCAAGACTTGTAGCATTAGATTGAATAATTATCTTAGAATTAAAAAATAGTGAATATAGATAAGAAAATAAGGTTTGAAAATTAAACTCTGTTGTTACAATAACTTTCGGTTTATAGCGTAAAAGATTCCAGAACAGAGATATACGCACATCGACTCTTTTTATCCGAAATCCGTTAAGAAATAAATGCCTAAATGTATATTGCTTTAATACCTCATCAATATTCCATTCAGGATGATCAAACGAATCTTTAGAAGAAAAAAGGACTATACCGTCAGTTTCTTTGCAAACTATCTCAAAGATTGGTAGTTTTGCAGGATAGGGTGATGGGTGAACAATCGCTAGTCTTATTTTTTTCTCTAAATTATCCGTGTCTAACATTATTTTTTAGCTATAATATCATTATATAGTTGATTTAGCTTTAAGCCTATAGCTTCGAAACTAAAATGATTTTTGACGTAATTAACAATATCATCAGCAGAATAACTAAAATAATTATCGAGCATAAAATCAATGCCATCTTTTAATGCTTCTGAATTTGCAGGCTCTACAAGTATTCCAGTTTGTTGCGTTATTATCTCATCAGGACCGCCAATATTAGTAGCCAATACAGGTTTTCCACAGGACATTGCTTCTATTAAAACACAACCAAATGTCTCAAATAGGCTTGGGAGAACAAAAAAATCACATTTAGACATATATTCTGCAACTTTTGGTTTAGGCAAAGCACCATGAAATCTCACAAAATCATTCAATTCAAGTCTATTTTTCATATCTTCGAGTTCTTTTCTTAAACTTCCGTCACCAATGACTTCTAGGAAAAAATCATCTCTTGTTTTTTTGAGAATATCCAATGCGTTGATAAGATAAGAAATACCCTTATTTGGCTCAAGACGTGCAACAATTAGCATTAGTTTCTTTTCACTATTTCCTTTTCTTATTGGCAAAGATGATTTAAATAAACTGGTGTCAACAACGTTATTTACTACTTCAAATCTAGCTTTCGGGGCATATTTCAATATATGTTTTTTTAAGTATTTACTAACAGGGAATATGGCATTTGATCTTCTTAACACTGTCTTTGCAAGAACTTGCTGAGAAAAAGTTAGAGTATTTTTGACAAAACCTGTATAATGCTCTGTTATTACCAAAGGAATTTTATGCAACTTTGCATATAAAAACACAGGCAAGCTTGCGTCATATTCATGAAAATGTATTATATCGGGTTTATAATTCTCTTTGGAAAGCTTTGACAAACAATGAAACCATGCAATAAAATTAGTAATTCTATGTAGCTTCAAAAAACGTCTCTTGTATATAAATCTTATAGTTCTTATATCGTCTTCAAGAATATCATATATTTCATAGGGAAATTTCGGACTTTTAACCGAAGTTAATTCACTATGAACGACTATAACATCATTATAAAGTTTTTTTGCCTTAACAAATTCTTTGACATATATGCCATGAACAAGGTCATTATCATTGGGATACCATTTTGCAATTACAAGAACCTTCGCCATTTATTACCTCATATAATTCTAAATAGAAAGCTTCTTTACTATCAAAGTGTAACCATCTTTTTTTAAGCTATGTATTCCCAATCTATTTAGAGCCAAACTTATAGTCTTTAATACAAGCGCTATTTTATAGCGAGAAGGATCAATCATTGGCTCTGTTGATGGATAAAAAATCCTTTCATAACGCCATTTTAGCTTGATTAAGTCAAAATTATAGTGCATACGCTCAAACGAAGGGTGATTGTCTTTTGGATTAAGATAATAGGACTGCATTTGGAGGATAGGGTCTAATATGAGTTGGATCGTCAAAAAAATGGCTATTAAATAAGGGAGCCCTCAATATGAGTATTCCATCATTTTTCAAAACTCTCCCGATCTCATAAAGTAGATTATATGCACCATGAGGCTCTAAATGCTCTATTAAATGTGAACATAATATACCATCAAAACTTTCATCTTTAAATGGAAGGCTTACAGCATTTCCCATTATAACAGGCGACTTTTGTTTAGCCTGGAGCAAAGATTTCATATTCATATCTAAACCAATACTTATTTTGGGAAATAAATCCAAGAACGGTCCCTGTCCACAACCAATATCAAGAATTTTATTACAGTTTGAGAAATAATCAAAAGCATTATCCCAATATGAAGACACTTTTCTGCGATAAATGTCCCTTAAATTCTTATATATTCTATTTGATAGATTATCACTATTCATTATTGCAAAAAAATCCCTTTAATCAGTCAAATTTACCGCTTTATTATAGACTTTTATAAGGTGACTAGATACTGATTCATAAGTAAATCTTGATGACAAGGCTTTGTTTTGCTTACTAATCCTTTGAGCCTCTGTTTCATCTGTTAATAGCTTTATTATGCTCTCAACTATCTTTTTTTTGTCATTATATTCAACAAGATATGGATAATCTTTTCCTAGCAACTGTTCCATTCCTCCATCTCTTGTTGCTACAACTGGTTTACCTTGCATAATATATTCTACACATTTAATTGGGATTGATTGATCAAATCCATAGCGATCTTTGTTATCACTATATCTAAAACTGATTAAGACATCACACTTGCTTAGATAATTTGGAACTAAATCCCTTGGTATCTCACCAGCAAAATAAACGTTATCATTTACTCCCAGACTTCTCATCAACGCCTCTAGTTTATCTCTATAACCATATACAGAACCGCCAGCAATAATAACTAATAAATTATCCACATGCTTTCTTATTTCAGGAATAGACTCTATCAGAACATCTATTCCATAACCTTCCTGAAGCCTTCCAAAATACCCAATAACTTTTTTGCCGTCAAATAATTTATTGATTTTTGAGTCATCTTCTAATAAAATATCAGAATTTTTCACGCAAACAGGCACAACATCAATTTCACGCTTGCCCACATCAAAATTTTCCAATATAAACTGTTTCCAACCCTCAGTTAATGCGATTAGACTATCTGCCGAATCAATAGCCATTTGATCGAGTTTTTTATCTTTTATTTGCCCAGTATGTAAAAACTGTGGAATAGCGGTATAAACAAGCGGTTTATTAAATTGAAATCGTTTTAACTCTATTGCTAGATTTCTTGCTCTAACATGATATAGATCATAATGCTCAATTGGGTCAAGCCTGTTTACTACAAACTTAGCTATGTATCGAGCAGTAATCTTACCTCCGTAGCCATACAAGTCGGAAAAAAGCCTTCCAAGCGTTCTCGTTCTTTGCTTGATATACCAAAAATTTGGAACTTGCCTTATATTAACTCCGTCAATATATGCTTTTCCTGCATTTAAGGCAACTAAAGACACATCAATTTTTTGTTCAGCAAGTGCTTCAACCATATATACGATCTGCGATATATCGCCCTTTGAGGCTTTCTCAAGGCTTAAAATGGAATCCCAAACAATACAAGGTTTCATTTATTAATTAAGTCCATTATCTCGAGAAAATTACTTTATTGAAAAATAGATAATCAATAAAAAGACTAGATAATTTTATAAGTTAACATTGTAAAGAGATCATTTGTTCCAAACACTTTTTTAACATCAAAGATTATATAATTCCATTCACTCCCAACAAACCCTAATGGAGTCAAAATAAATACTCCTTTTTTGGATAGTAGATCATAAACAAACATCAATGTAGTTGGAGCATTAATATTTTCATACATTGGCTCAAGAAGTTTAGAAAATTCGGGATGAAGCTCATTTGCCAAATTTGCTTTGAAATCACGTTCGTTTATTTTTGGGGCAAATGTTCTTACAGAAGAAGATTCAGGATAAATATCAAGATAGGAAATCCCCGGACCAATACGAGCAATAACATGATTATTTTCATTATTATATAAGGAAATATCAGGTATTTGTTTTTGCCCAAATTGTCTGACAATTAACGGACCAAACATGGCAGAAAAAATAAGTATAACACTAATAGTTGTTGGAATAAGAATCCTATAATTATCAACAACATCTTCTATTTTATCTTCAATTGATAAATTCCATTTAGTTATCCCAATTGAAATCATACCTGCAAAAAATGGAAAAGTTACAGCAAATACACGTATAAATCCATCAGGAAAAATTAATGGAATACTAAGTATATTTCCTATCAAACCTGCTAAAATAAAAGAAGCCTTTGTATTACGACGATTAACTACAAAAAATCTTATAAATCCAATTAATATAATGGCAAGAATCAACAGCATAATAATTAATCTTGATACCAAATAAAAATCTAAATAGCCTCTTATAGGAGTTGCATAGGGTAAAATACCTGTTATCATCTCCATAAATTGTATTGCAAATCCAATAAAAGAAATGGCTGATAACCTTATTATAGTCATGAAAAATCCAAAAGGATTGTTTTTAATTATATCAAAAGTCTTTTTATAGACAAAATCGTTCATGCTTACGTCATCCATGTAAGAAATTTCGGGAAAATCTCTTTGGGCTTGTCGCCACCCTTTTCCTCCTGATGCAAATCCGTATAAAGTAAGAGCAGTTCCGCCCTGAAACTGAGATATGCGTTCTCCACCATTTATTTTGAAAATTGCAAAATTAAACATAAACCCAACAATCATAGCAAGCATAATTAATCCAACGGATATATATCTTGTTATTCTTTTATCCTTAAAAACAATAAATGCCCATATTAGAAGACACGGCAATACAATTATAGCACCAAGTCTTGCACTCAAGCCTGACACTAAAGGTATAATCCCTAATGCAATAATCCACATTTTATTTTTACATACTCCATACCACATTATAGCAAAAGCAAGCGAACCGAATATAAGACCCAGATTTTCGCTCATTATAACTGCAACATTAACTCTATTTAGTCCATATAATACGGTAAAAAATGTTAATCCAGATAAAGAACCTAAACTCATGGAAAATGCTTTAGTCGCTAGATAACATGATAAACCTATCAAAATCGCTTCGATTATCATGGCAGAGCGAAAATCATGTTTGACTAAGGCTAATCTAGTTGCTAATAAACATGAATTTATAGGTCTGCGATGATTCCATGAATCCAATGTTCCTGTATGTAATAAATGTTCTGCACCAATGTAATAATAACCGCAATCGCTATAAGGCAAAATACCTCCAAGACTATTTCCCCCATTAACGTTTCCGGTTGACCATGTTTGAAATAATGGTAATGTAAAAACTATAATAGCTAAAGCTAATAATAGAGAATCAAATGCAATTCTATATTTTTTTATTATATTTTTGATTCTATCTTTGTTGATTATTTTGCCACGAATTATTTGTATATTCAATAATAAGGCTATTACAATAGTTATAACAAGCAATATTATGTGCAGTTTTGTTTCTAACAAACATATCATAACTCGTAACGTCTCGGATTTGAAGGCAAATATAATGAATAGGCAAACGATCAAAGATGACAGAAATAAGGTAATTATTAATTTTACGAACGTATAAATTGATGGTTTTGCAATATGAGAGCTAATATTCATTCCCCTCTCCTGTAAAATTATAACTATTCTAAGAGATAATATATTAAGAGACGAATTAATTGTGGTCTATAAATCTTCTTAACCATAGTTCTGCACATAACCATCTCCAGATTACAGAACCTATATTCATTTTATTATTGCAATATAAATGCCAATATTGATGAACTATTTCATAATTGAAATATGGTCTTTCTTTGAAACTCTTTGAATAAAAAATATCATTTATCCAAGATTTTAGCTCTCCTCTCATCCATACGTCTTGTGGAGTTACAAATCCCATTTTGTCTTTCCTCATACGTATTTCTTCTGGTAAAATACCTTTCATTGCATTTCGCAACACAGCTTTTGTCCAACCTTTATTTATTCTACATCTATCAGGCAAGCTAAATACATATTCCACAAGTCTATAGTCAAGGAATGGAACTCTCGATTCAAGGGAAAATGCCATACTGTTACGGTCTTCGTAACGTAATAATGAAGATAATCTATATCCTTTGATGCAATCATAATATAGCCTATTCTTTAGTATATCCTTAAAATACTTTGGTTTATACAAATTGCCTAATGCTTCACAGCCATCGTTGGATAATGCTTCAGGCAATTCTGATTGAAAGGAAATCATGTCGTTTTTATTTGAATTTTTCCAAATTTGAGATATAGAACCAGCTAAAGCAAAAAATGTAGATTTGAGCAAAGAATAGCCCCGATTTTGTGCATATAAAACTCTTTCTTTCAAGAGGCTACATAAAGCCATTTTTCTGGCAAGTTCTTCGAAATTTGCTCCAAAATATGGTGGATAACCTGCAAGCAACTCATCTGCTCCTTGACCATCAAGTAGAACAATTACACCGCTTTCACTAGCCAATTTCATTACATTCCATTGAGCAAATATGCTTGTGCTATTAAAAGGTTGATCTTGATACCATATAAGTTTCTCAATATCTTTGATTAAATCTTTTGAACTTGGAAAGATAAAATTATTTTCTGCTCCTGTCTTTTCAATAACTTTATTTATATATTTTCTTTCATCAAAGCGTAAATCTTCAAAACATGAAGAAAATGTTTTTTGATGATCTTTTATACTTTCCTTTAAATTCTTTTCTGGAAATAACAAATCATTAGCTACACATACAATAGAAGATGAGTCAATACCACCACTTAAACAAGTTCCAATTGGAACATCACTTCTGAGATGAATCCTTATGGAATCCTCGAATAATTCATGGAATTTTTCTGCATAGAATTCATCACTTTTATCATTAAGTTCGTTTTCAGGTTCTATATCCCAATACTTCTCTATTGAAATCTCATTTTGTCGCAATATTAAACAATGTGCTGATGGAAGTTGCATTATATTGCAATAAAAAGTTTCATTATTATAATTAACTATGCCATATCTAAGAAAATTGTATAGTATTTGATTATTTACTGAAAGCTGTATTTTTTTGTCCTCAAGTATTGCCTTTATTTCAGATGCAAAAATAAAATAATCGTCATTGCGATAGTAGTAAAATGGCTTTATTCCAAAACGATCTCTGGCACAAAATAATTGTTTTTTGCGACTATCCCATATAGCAAAAGCGAACATTCCATTAAGCCTTTGAAGACAGTCAATATCATATTCCTCGTAAGCATGTATAATAACCTCTGTATCTGTTTTAGATTTGAATATATGTCCTTTTGATTTCAGGTCAGGTATTATCTCTAAATAATTATAAATTTCACCATTATAGACAATCCAGATCGTTCCATCTTCATTAGACATTGGTTGGTGCCCTAATGGAGAAAGATCAATTATGCTTAAACGATTATGGGCAAGTCCAACATTTTCATCAACAAAGTAACCTTCATCATCAGGTCCCCTATGTCTTTGAACAATATTCATCTGTTTGAGAAGATTTTTATCTATTTCTTGTTTATATCTAATTATTCCAGCTATACTGCACATAAATAACTTTCAATAATATCATGTATTAAGTTGTAATATATAATTTCTTTTTGCGTTCTGACCACCAGTCAACAATTTCCTTTCCAGTTGCAACCCATACAGAAGATTCAGATAGATAATTTAATATATATTCATAAATTGCCCACCATTCTGGATAGACAGATTGATAATAATGGGGATGAAAATTGATGACAAGCAAACCTTCTGTTTGTCTAATGTTATTAAATAATTTATTGCATCTTTGGACTGCTTTATAATAATCTAATTTTTCACCATTAATACTGAAAAGACTACCGTCCATTACTGTCATTGGTAATTCTAATAGATTGAATTTTTGCTCTGTCTGGAAATTATAGGGATTAAAAGGAAATGCCATTCCAGCGCGAAAACCATTCCGTTCATTGAAACCCAATGTTGTATCATATCTAAATCCAATCTTCTCATGTATTTGCCAAGTTTTATTAACATCAAGACAAAGATAATGTTGTCTTATGCCCTGAATTGAGCAACCAGTTTTTTTTATAAGCAAGTCTTTCTCACGAGAAAGCAAATCTTGATCTTGATATGAATTGATGCTTCCATGTAAACCAATTTCCCAGCCTTTATCTTGCAACAACTTTGCCAAATTATTTAAAGCTATTTTTTTCTTTTTGTATATTAGCTTGCTATTAATCCAATAATGTGGATCATCAGGATGCCTGTATTGGGTATTACTTGCTATAAAGAAAGTTGAGTGAAATCCAAATTGAGCTTCTTTCCCTGTCAAATCAGATAGATCCCATTTTTCTGATTTCGTAAGGGATAATAGCTCCTTTATTGAACTTATAATCGTTGAGGCAGGATTAAAATACTTTCTTGCCCTTAATATTTTGTTTATAATTATACTAAGATAATTTGATGAAAGGCGATCAACATCATGAGAAAGAACTACTGCAAAAGATTTGCCATCTTTCCATTTTGGTTCAGGTAATTGTCTTGACCGCTGTCGGATATATGAAGCAAGGAATTTAATGTAATAATTTATTATTGGTATTCCAATGATGCCATTTTCATAAAGAATTGAATATGTAGCCGAAAAGCAATTCCAAAGGTCCCGATGCGTATATACATATTCCTCTTGACGTGATAAAAGATAGAATACGATATTTATCAGATCAAAACCAATTTTTCCATCATGGATCAAATATTCAGGAGTCTTTTTGATGTATAAAACGTAAATATCATTAACTTTATCTGCCTTTATATCAACATCATCAACTAACCATGAGTTATAATCTCCATAAGGAATTACAATATCAAATTTTTGTGTATATGATTGAATATCAGATTTATTTTCAGGAATACAAGCTATGGTAAATATATTATCAAAACTATTTAATTCTGCTTGAAAGGTGAAAGGATATCCTATTGGAACTAATAATTGTTCCATAACATAACGTATTCTTTTTTTTATAACTTCATTTTCTGATTCTATATAAACACATATCATTTTTAATTATTTTCTGTGTTTTATGCAATTCAATGCAAATTTAATTGATTTTTTTGCATGCGACACTGTCTCTATACAAGGTTTCATCCAATTAACAGTATAATAGGGAGTTAACTCTCCTCCAAATTTTCTAAAATAAGTTTCAATTGCAGGAATCATCGAACCTTCGAAATCGAAGCAATTTAACCCCAATACATTTTTAGTAAATTTTATCGCTTCCCATGTAGCCATAGCAGAAGCACCATGATGTTTTTCTTCGGAGTCATAGCCACCAAATAAATAATAGCTTCTTTTTTGATCCCAAATAATATATACCGCACCGATGGCTTTCCCACTATTATCCCTAGCAAGAAAGGACTTACAGCGTCCTTTATCACTTAGCATATTATTATAAATAATAGCTGTTGATATGAAATTCACTTGCTTTCTTTGCCTATCAAATGTTTTTTTTACAAGTTCAATGGTTTGTTCAAAATCATCTGAAGGTTCTATATATACGCCATCTTTTTCTGCCTTAACTATATCATTTCTTCTTTTTGCATCCATATCATTCCAAACAAGATCAAGATCATGAATCTGAATCATATAGGTATATTTAACATTACAAGAAAAACCTTCCCATATAAAAGGTTGTATATCAATCACAAATGGAGAAAAGCTAATTGTTATAGAGTCAAACTCCTCTTTTAATTTTTTTATTATTGCCATGCTTATAGATTTCTCATCGGAAAGATTAGTAACATATTTGCCCTTATTTTCCTTATAAACAATACCAAAATAGGGCGTTGAAGGTGGGGAATGTAATTTTTTTATCCCAAGTTTTAGCTTACTTCGGACAAAAGGTATTCCAGCAGATAGTTTCCCATTCTTAAAATATCCATAAATACCATAATCCTCTGTTAAAGCCTTAATCCATGAGGATTCATGAAAAATCGTTCCTTGAGGAGATTCCTCAACTAACTTATCCCATTCATCATATTCAGTTTCTTCCAGCCTTCTTATTTCTAATGACAATATAATAACCTTCACAATTAATAACCAAAATCACAATTGACTCATAAAACAAACTTTGACGATGACAGAAGTTCATCATAGACTCTAAGCAATCTCTTTTCCATTACACCCCAATTGTATTTTTCCTCAACAGCCTTTCTTCCGTTTTGCCCCAATTTTTGTCTTAATTCTGGATTATCTATCAACATAGATAAGGCATCTGCAAGGGCTTCAGTAGTTCTTTCTTTGACGATTATACCACAATTGGCATCTAGTATAATCCGACGAGTTTCTGGCAAATCAACCGTAACGATTGGTAATCCATATCTCATATAATTAAATAGCTTTATTGCTGTTGTAAAATTGTTGTTCTCGGAATGATAGTCTAAAAAATTGATGCCAATCGTACCATTGGCAATAGCGTTACCAACTTCCTCATAGGGTAACCATCCTGTGAATTTAACAATATCCTCTATTTCATATCTTTTTATATTTTCTTTAAAATACTCTTTTTCTTTCCCATAAGCTTCACCGATTATAAGTAGACGAACTCTATCATTATAGTGTTTCTTCAAAGCCCCCATAACCTCAATGATTTCTTTCAATCCTCTATTAAAAACAAGCGAACCTTCATGGCAGATTGTAATTTTTTTTTCTGAATGATCCATTTTCTGTTCAGATTCTTTAAATATAGATAATATGGAGCAATTATAGAGAATATTAGTATTCTTAAACCCATTAACTAAGAGCAAATATCCTCTAAGCATTTGATTTACTGTAAAGAAATAATCAGCATAATTATAATTTTTCTTTTCAAATTTGCTTTTTGTTTTGCTCCAAATATTTTCTCTAATTTTATTACCATAATCTTTCGCTGGCCAATATTCATGGACATCACAGATTAATTTAACCTTTTTGCCTTTCTTTTCTAGTTCATTCTTAATCTTTATACCTGAATATAAAGACCAAATTTCATGACAATGATAAACATCAGCCCCAATCTCTATTCCCTTATTTATTATATCAGCAAAAGGATCATGCTTACTAAAACTAGATTTCGCATCCATGCTTAACCTGATCCATTGACTAATAGTCCATGTTTTTGGCAAGCCAAATAAACTATGTTTTCCTTCCCTAAAGCCTATAATCTTAATTCCATCTATTAAAGCTTCATCTTTTGCAATAGGCTTTCTTCCCATATCCGTTAAAAAACCGTCTTGATTTAGTGGGGCAATTAAAGTTACATCATATCCTGCATTATGTAAACTTCGGGCTTCTTTATAAAAGATTCTATCGTCCAGAGCAGAATGATGTGTTGTAAGCATACAAACTTTAGTTTTCATAATCATAGCCATTTAAAGTATATTCGGTACCGTTCAATTATATATCGAGCTTCCTTACGCAAAAATAATATTGTTACACTTGATACTGCCAAAAGATAAATGCCAAATTTATACACAATATTTATCATGTTATATTCTTTATCTATAAAAAAGCCGATAAAGATAAAAGGAACAAAATAAAGGCTTATTAACATTATTTTCTTAATATCATACTTTATTCTTGGATAAAATTTTATGGATAAGATATATCCTAATATAAAAGTAACAAGGTAAGCTAACAAAGTAGTAATGCTAGCACCCAATATACCATATTTGGGAATAAAATAGAAATTTAAACCCAAATTTAATAACGCCCCTAACACAAAGGTAAAGGAACGATAATATGGCTTATTGGCAAAGTTCAATCCCTCACCAAACATTGAATTTAATCCCTCAAAAAGAAAACCATAAGCTAATATCGGAACATACAAATAAGAGCGATGATAAGATTCTGGAGTCAAGATATGTATCAAATCAGAGCTGAATAACGCACAACCCGAAACAGCAAAAATAATAAATGTTGCATAATATAGACCGATCTGCCTAAATTTATCAGGAGAATCATCTTTTTGGAAGTCTCTATACGCACTAGGGGTCCAAGCAGTTCTAAATGATGAATTAATGAATTTTATAATAATTGCTATCTGATTAGAGATCCCATATATGCCAACGTCTGATAGAATTGCATAACGAGACAAGAAAAGCCTATCTGAAGAAGATGTAATCCAATTAGTGAATATCATAGGAAGAAAACTTACGCCAAAAGTGAATTGTTTTTTCAACACATGAAAATCAAATTTGAGAGAATGCATTTGCCTTGTTATCAATAAGGCAGATGAGCAAACAATGACATTACTAATGAATTGAGCAAGAAATATCCCAAATAGACCATATCTCAAGTAAACGACGAATATAATAGATAAACTTACCTGTGATAAGAGTCCTCCAACTTGTATATAATTATACCACATAACCCTAAACTGGACTCTTAATATATCAATAGTCAAATTCCACATCACAGAAAAAAATATTGATGCAATATTTAATAAAATCAGATTATAATACTTATCATTGCCTAATAGAACATTCGAAATTGTTCTAGAAAATATAGCACAAACAGAACATATCAATAAACTTGTAGATAAACGAAAAATCTGTATGGTAGAAACCAGAATAACTTTGCCCTTTTCGTCATATTCGTAATAATGACGGAAGAATGAAGCATCCATGCCAAATGATAACATCATTCCTAATAATGATGAAGCAGTGAAAACAATATTCATCACTCCATAATCCGCTGGAACGAATATCCGAGTATAAATTGGCATTAAAAACAAGCTTATAAACTTTTGTAGGACAGAACCTATACCATATTTGAGTGTATCGCTGACTATCGAGCTTAGATTATTTTTCATTTGCCTACTTATTCAATAGATGGTTTAGGGGTTTCACAAATAGCTATTTGAATTACAGACAAATCCAAATCTTCAATCGTGTCAACAGCCTTTACTGACCATATTTGCATTTGCTCAATTAAATCAGAATCATTAGGATCGAGCATTTCTGATTTTAGGACGCGCTTAATGACCTTCTTAATCGGCTTGGGAATAATACTTCGCCAAGATAACTGTTTACTTGCAACTTCAAGTCGGGATTGTTTTTCCCTTCGTATGTTTAGTTCTTGTTTATCATACTTTAATTGGTAGTAAAATTCACATTTTTTAAAATATTTTTTCATTAATTCCGTAAATTCCTTAGCAGATAACTCATTTATATGACCCATTGTTTTACTTATCTTACTGCCAAAAGAATATACGTCCTTATTTGGGGTAGATATAATAAATTTGCCATCATCTTTTAAAACTCTCATTACTTCCTTCATAAATAAATTAATTGAGGAATATGGAATATGCTCAAGAACCTCAAAATTTGTAATTATATCAAAAGCCTTATCATCGAAAGACATTTTAGTAATGTCCATTGGAGAAAAACATAAGTTTGCATTGTCAAACCTTGCGCTTGCTTCCTCAATATTTTTCATTGATATATCAATTCCTATAACTTCCTTAGCACCAGATGCGGATAAATAATACGCTCCATAGCCCAATCCAGAACCAGCATCTAATACTTTCTTATCATTAACAAAACTTTCAGCAAAGATATAATGCATCAGGTCTCCAGCAAACCAAGATACAGGTGTTTTAATTGGTCTGAGAGATTCATAGTATTCTCTCTTTGCCTCATATATAAAAATACTTTTTTCCTGTCTATCCAAATCATTAACCCTTCACAATCCTATGATAAAGCGACACAAGCGAATTTCTCGTCTTATTACGATATTTATCAACATTTTTCCATTTGCTTGCATAAAAAATAAACTCATCTTCACTCATATCAAGTTCTTTAAGAAAGGAATCAAGAATTGCGGGTTTTTTCTTCTCGCTAAGTTCCTTATTTTCTATTTTAAGTGCTTCATCTCTTTCCATTTCGCCAAATCGAACTTGACCAGCAAGAAAGGCTGTCTTTTTCGTTAATTCAGGAAATTTCAAACCATGAACATAAAAAGGAACTTCATGTATAAGGCAATCCATATGTTCTGGGTCATCAGTTGCAGTCCAATTCATCTCTCGTTTTATAGTATCATAAAGTTCCTCACGAGAAACATCAAAATAATCATGAAAGCACATTATACGAGGTGCCATGAAAGAGTTTCTAAATATTAGGCGTTTCATAGCATTATATACTTTCTGCTTGTCACCTGCTATTAATTGCTTTGATTCCATTGAAATTGGATCGCCTTTTATAAGATTACCGAATATTTCCCCTGCTGCAAATATTTCAGGATAAACCATATATCCTATTCTTGATGAATTTCCGTGCATAAATAATGGTGGATTAAAGGCTTTTGTGGCTATTATTCCGCATATTTCTATACCTTTCATGCACGGAGCAAGTATACTGGATTTGATTAAAGACATCCTATATAACCTTAGCATTGTATTACGGTTAACTGTATAAAATATATGGTCTGCACCTGCTATTTCAATTGCAGATTTGATATTATGAATTGCATGTTCCGAAAGATAGCCATTATCAAACGTTATGGCAATGCACTTTAACCCATAAATCTTGCTGGCTAAATAAAGGCTATAAGTGCTGTCTTTTCCACCGCTTAAAGTAACAACACAATCATAAGGACGATTAAGATTCTTTGCCTTATAAACTATATCTTCAAATCTCTTTTTTCTTTCCTCTTTCGTACTATCCTCATTTTTATATCTGATCTCATATTTCTTACAATGATTACAAACCCCATCGCTATCTGTATTAACGCTTGGCAAATTTGTAGGGATTATACAACGCAAGCATCTATCTATATTATTAGAATTAACTGTATTATTCAAATTCTTCTCCTTATATCCCCTTCCCTTGTATGATTATAAAACACTTACTTTTAATCCATCTGGATCAATCTCAAAATCAAAAAATCTCGCCCTATCGTTCGGTGGATTTTCAGTAAGTATCTGCTTGATTTTGCGACTATGATCACCTTCTTTTGTAACCATGAATAAGAATCCGCCACCTCCTGCACCAAGTAATTTTGCACCAATTATATGATCTGATACTTTCTCCAAAATAGATTCGATCTTTTCATTACTCGTTCCGGAATCTAGTTTTTTCTGTAATTCCCAAACTTCATTAATCTTTTTACCAAATGTATTAATATCTCTTCTATCAAGTATTTCTTTCATTTCTACAGCCAGTTTACTATTTTTATTTAACAAGCCAACCGTTTCTTTATCCCTATCCAAGTACTTCCCTACAATACTATGTAGTATGTTTTTTGCCATTCGTCTTAATCCCGTATAATAAAGGAGATACCTATCGGAAATCATTATATCTGTCTTTTTTATATCTGTCCATGATATAATAGGTGTCTGAAAAAGCCCGGGCGCTGTCTTTATTAGCTTTACACCGCCAATAATTGCTCCAACCTGATCTTGCCAACCTCCACCAGTTGTCATTAATTGCTCCATATAAAGTGTTCGATTAAACAAATCTTCAGGTTTTATCTCCATTTTAAACATTCTTGAAAGACAGGCGATCACTGCCGATCCCAAAATACTGCTTGTTCCAAGACCTGAGCCACTGGGAACTGCACTAAAAAGTGTAAGGTCTATCCCTCCGCCAAATTCCTTCATTATAGTCCTCAAATCTCTAGTTTCATTTTGAGAAATAACGCCAGAAGCAACAAAAGCTGATTTTGGTAATGATAGCCAATTCTCAGGATTAGTAAAATCCATAAGGTCTGACGTTTCGGATATAACCATATTACTTCCCAAATCTATTGAATTTATCCTTATTATAGGCTCATGAAATACCTTTCCTACTACCTGAATTGGATATTGACCATTGAGTTTTACCGCAGCATTTAGGACATTACCACCATGTTCAAGACAATAAGGAGGAGTATCAGACCATCCACCCGCAAGATCAAGTCTAACAGGTGAACATACCCAAACAACTTCATCTGAGCGAATTTGTAACCTTGTATTTATCGGTTTTCTAAAATTAATCTCGTTTTCCAGAGACGAACCAATAGCATCTCTTACAAATCCAAACGCCATATTTTCATAGTCAATGCTTGAAGCAAGATTTTGATTTTCTAATATAATATCAGGATTTTTTTGCAAAATATTACCTATTAGTTTGTATAAACGAGCTTTTAGTAGTTTATTATTTGTATTTTTAAGTAATGAAAAGATGTTATCTAATGCTATTTGATAATCTTTACGTTCTACACACCAACTTAGTATTTCGTCAGATGATAAATTATCTTCTTTAATAATTATGTTAGCAATATTATTCAAATTTATCTCTTTGCATAAGTCAGAATAAATTCTAAAAAACTCCTCATAATCCATCGATTCTAGAATCTCTTTTAATGAAAGCCGACAAGATTTGCGCCATTCACTAATTTGATTTTTATCACCTTTCTGAAGGATAAGGGAAATATTCATTGCTTCGGAGGCATTTTTATCAAATGGAAAAAGTTTTGCATTCCATAATTCGTGTCTTTCATTATCATCCCAGAGATCAGATATTTCTATATCATTTTTATCCATCCAATTGGTAAATGATTGATTAAGAAATGTGATGTCATTATCATTTAAATTTTTTTTGAAGTTATCATCAATGCCATATATAATTGATACCCAACCATTTTCATTGTAAATAACAGGAACATTGGTTAGGCATATTCCATACTGTAGGTCTATCTTATCATGATTATTTAATATACCTGTTAGTATGTTTTCACCACCAAGTAAAATCTTCCCATTAAGATGACAACCTTCGATAAAGCAAGAACCTTCTGAATATATTCCTGATGTGTTAATAATAGAATTATAAACAAAAGCATTTGTTAAGCCTGTCTTATCTAAGACTTTTGTTTTGCTAAAGTTCTGAAATCTATATGTTGATGATGTATAATTAACAGTATGAAAGTTTTGTATCAAGTGTTTACTTGTCCCTAAATGGAAAAACTCACAAAAAGGCAATATATTGACAAAGAACTGCATATTTCTCAAATTATTTAGAGATGGATAATAGTCTGATATATGATTCTTTCCTAATACTGCATAGGGTATTTCTTTATATATATCTAGTTGAGCTTTGGAATTGATCAAGCTTTCACAAAGACTATCTTTTTCTATTGAAACCAAGCCTTTTTTTATGATTATGCCAGACATATCCATTATAGCTTTTATTGCATCTATACCAAAATTCATTACTCCTGTATCTACAAAAGCTCTTTTTGCAGGATCGAAGCCATTACAGCTTTCTAATTCATCACAGGAAGGTTTTTGAAGAAAGTCTTTTACCAATTTAGGTTCACATATTCCAAAATGATGACTTTGATCGATTATATATACTCCATGATTTGACGCAGTTTCCATATTACCAGGATAGGCTAAGCCAGTTATGCCATATTTGCTAAATGTTATTTCGCTTGGATCAAAACTGAGTAGAACATCACCAGAGGCTATAATCACCTGACCTTCATCTAAATATGGCAATAGCATGAGATTCCCAAGTATCAATTCTAAAATTGATATAAAGACGCTATTTCTACATTCTTCTTGCTGACAAATAGAGGAAAATTCAGTTGGCAAAGGCGTGAATATCTTACCAATAGCAGAATAAGCAGGTATTCTTTTGCTATCTCCTCCTGAATGAAGGATTAATATGCGTTTTCCTTTAAATAATTCATAAGGGGATTGGCAGTTTTGATTTTCTTTATATAAATATTCAGATAGCTTATAAAGGACATATATCGTGCTTCCGCCAGAACCAATGCGTTGTCCATTGGGATCTGAAATAACAAAATATCTTGTCTCTTTTGGTAAACTTCCATTTTCTATACGCCATTTTAACTGTTTTCTATAACCCTGAGCTTGATATTCATTTGCAGATGTTATAACACAAATATCATATAATTTTCCATTAGTATAATTATTGCTCAGGTTCTTATCAAAAGATAAAGAATCCATCCATATTGCCTCAAATTATTAAATAATAAAAATAGTATGATTGAAGTGCGTGTAATAGAATGAAAGGAAATAATCATATATAAGGAAATAGTAGTGATTATTCATTATTGTCTTTATGTTGATAATAATAATTATAATAACGACGATAGTAATATCCATATTGCCTTGTCATATCAACATCAGTTAAAACAACTCCGATGATCCTAGCATTTACATCATCTAGCATTTCCTTTCCATGAAGGGCTAGTTTACGTCTGGTTTTGCCAGAATACATCGAAAGCAAAACTCCATCCGCTTCTTTGCTCAATGCAATAACACCTGCAACTACTAACAATGGAGCTGAGTCAATTATGATTAGATCAAATTTTTCTTTTAGACTCTCCAATAAGTTTTGCATTTTCTCAGAACTAAGCAAGGCATCTGAATTTGGAACACTCGAACCGCAGGGAAGCAAATACAAATTTTCAATGACAGTTGGGCGGATACTATCATGTATTATAGATTCAAACTCACCATTATCTAATAAATCATCAACAGTCAACAAATCAGCAAGACCGGGTCTGCGATTCTGTTGAAATATACGATGTATCATAGGACGTCTTAAATCTGAATCTATCAAAAGCACTTTCATACCTGAACGTGCCTTAATAATAGCAAGGTTACTAGATGTTGTCGTCTTTCTCTCTCCGGGGACCACGCTTGTAACTAGAATTGTCTTTACGGGACTATCCATATTTGCATACTTTATACTCATCGCAAGATTCCAATAATTTTCAACCGCAGGTGTTTTCGTAGAACCATTAGGAGAATAGATTAAACTATGACTAAGTAATTTTAAAATCTCCTTATCTGATTTTCGCGAAATCATGCGTTTAAATGATTTTTGATGAGCAACATTATCACCTTTCATAGAAGTCAAAACTAGATTATCTCGTTTTTTAATGGCTGTTACTGGCACATTGAACGGACCAATTTCTGATATAAGTCCCAAAACTGGTAATTCCAAATATCTTTCTACATCTTCTTTAGTTTTGATGGAATCGTCAATATATTCCAAAAAGAATGCAACACCTAGCCCTAATGCCAACCCAAATAAAACAGCGGTAATAATTATTTGATTCTTCTTTGGTGATATTGGAACAGTTGACAAACCAGCATTTTCAATTATACTAAGACCTGCGCCTTTCATTTGTTCCATTAAGCGAACATCTTGATATTTACTTGCTAATGACGCATAGGACTGCTCGTAAATTCTTGATTGGCGTTCTAGTCGAATTAATTCTACTTGCTTTGATGCTAGTTCAGGGTGATCCTCTCTAAATTTCCTTAATCGGTCATTTAACAACTGCCCTTTGGTTTCTAATCCTTTTAGTTCAACATTTACGGCGATATATTGTTCTGTAAGATTCTGCAATTCTGTAATTGGATCAAGTGTTGTTGCCCCAGGACTATCTAAAAGTTTATTAAATTCACTTTTTAGCTGTCCTTGCGTTGTCTCTATTCTCTTACGCAGAGCAATAACCTCAGGGTCTCTTTCTGTACTAGTTTGAAGTTTAGCACTTAAATCTAATTGTAAATTGATTAGTCTACTTTGAAGTTGCTCAATCTGTGGTGAGACTGATTCAACGGAAGAAGACTGAACAAATTTCTTTTTTTCTGCAATAAGTTCCTCTAATGTCTTTAATTGAGTTCTTTTGAGTTCAATATCACTCTCAATTTGCAAAACGCTTGTCTGTAATTCTCCGAGTTTTCCTATAAGACCACTTGTAATATTTCCTGTTTCTGTTGGAACTAAACCTTCTCTGTCTCGAAACTGATTCAAAGCTTTTTCTGTTGCCTGCATCCTTTCTTCTATTTGACTTAGTTGCTTTCCAAGAAATTCTGCACCTTGATTAATCTCGGCTTTTCTAAGTTCAAAAGTCTTCTCTATTAAAACTTCTGCCGCTGTATTTGCAATTATCTGAGCTTGCTTTGGATCATTAGCTGATGCAATAACAGAAATAGTATAATTTTTTTCGTCCTCTTGTAGCTTTATTCTACCTGCGATTTGCGAAGGAGCAATACTATAATTATATTTTTCCAAAATATGCTTGCTCATCAACTCAATGGAAGGGCGACTCCTTAGTATTATATCCATGTTCATAGTTGGTCTATAACTATAAAAACCCATCATCCCTCCAGTTCCCAACAAGCTACCCGGTAATTGCTCATAGGACATATCACGCATTATGAGTGCGCTTGTTTGATAAACTGGTATGGCAGTTTTTATTTGATATATAGATACACCTATACCTATAACTATACCTGCAATTATAAACCATTTTCTAATCAATATTATCTTAAAAAAATCATGTAAAGTAAATTCTTTTGTCGGTTTATATGGATTCTTTATATTTTTTTTATTTTCTAACATTCATATCTCCAATTTCTATCGCCAACGTCCTATTATAATATAAAAAACTGTAAAAATAGTCGATATTTCAGATGAAGTCCTAACAATAGTTCTCCAAACAGATTCAGATGATCTTTGCGGAATAAAAACCATGTCTCCCATAGATAATTCTGGTAAATCTTTAATATCACCACTTTTTAGGACTTTTTGTAGATTAAAATTTTGGGATTGTTTATAAACATCTGAATTTGTCTTGTTTGAAACAATAATAATTTTCTTTATATCAGCATTAGATGTATATCCACCAGCAATTTTTATAATATCTAAAAGATTACAACTTGTAGAAACTTGATATGTTCCAGGCTTGGCTACTTCACCCATTATGTCTATACTCATTGTAGATAAGAATGCCTGATGTATAGGTGGAATGATTTTAGTATTTTTTGAGAGAGGAACAAATATATTATCTCCCTCCATCAAAATTGGATTTAAATTAAGATCATTAGTAGAAAGATAATTTTTTATATTAACAGTATTTTGTGTTGTTGTTGAATTATTGGGATCAATTCGGACAACATTTATACTATCAATAACTGCATCATCAGCAAAACCGCCTGCTTCATAAATGGCATCCAGAACTCGGGAACCTTTCTTTACAGCATATTTGCCAGGTTTTGTTACTTGCCCCGAAACACTTACCATAAAAGGAGGTTCGTCTTCTGGTTTTGTTGGAACAAAAACCATATCTCCGAGATTTACAATTGGATTAGAAGATAGATCACCATCATTTAAAAATTTCTCAAAGTTCACACTTTTCCTAGAAATACCTTCATCGGATGCACTTAATATATATATATCTTTTGCTGATGCTGTATTACTTAATCCACCAGCTAAAGCGATTGCTCTAACAAGAGACAAAGGCTTTTCTACCTCCTTAATACCTTGAGAGTTTACCGCACCAAAAAAGGCAATGTAATTGTATTCACTTGTTTTTGAAAGACGGGGAACAATTATAACGTCATTAATTTTAAGAACTGGATTTGATGAAAGCTCGTTATTTTCAATAAAACGATCAAAATCAATAAGAATTTCTGTCTTTTTTTCTGTTTTAGTAATTATATCTTCTTCTGTGCGAATTAAACGAATACGTTTTGTATTTGATAATTTGGTAAAACCACCTGCCCTTGCTATTGCTTCCTGAACAGTAGTTCCTTCTGGCACTTTTACAAAATTCGGCGATGATACCTCACCTAGAACATGAACATTAAAGCCTTCAGAAGGACTGAGAGATACAAAAACAGAAGGATTTATAAGATATTCCTTCAAACGATCTGTTAATATTTGAGAAATTTGATTTGCAGTTTTTCCAACGACTTGAACGGAACCAATCGGCATTGGTAAGGTTATATTGCCATTAGAGTCAACAAATACTGTGCCTGAGAGAGATTCCCTCTCCCATACCGTAATCATAACAGTATCACCTTTTTTTGCAACATATTCCTCAGTTGGTTGGAACTGAATCATCATTAATAATAATATAGCTAATTCTATCATTTATAACCTCTTTGATATTTTATAAATATATATTCTGACAATTTCTATTTTATATTACAAGAATTATGCCATTATTTGAGTTCATATATAAAATCTTATTTTTTGCGATTTTTCATAATTCCATTCTTATACTCACTATGATCAAAATGCGACATTACATTTATTATAATCAACATAACAAAATACGTCAATGTTCGATCATATATGTTATTATGTCATAATTAATGATTTAAATCCGCTATTTCAAATGATTTTTGTGCATTTACTATACCATATCCAACAAACTCATCAGGCATATTAGAATGTGAAGAACCATTAAATATTAATTTGCGTATATCATCGGGGTTTTGATAACCAACTTCCATAAGTAAAGCAAATATGCCTGTCACATGAGGAGTCGCTATACTTGTTCCAGAGACTCTTCGCCATTTTCCGTCTTTGTCTGCAACTTGTATCCAATCACCGGGAGCCAGCACTCCATTGTATTTTAGTTCAGGACCATAATTTGACCAAGACATTCTATTGTCGTCCATTCCTGAACCACCGACGCAAATTGCAACATTATTTCTGGCAGGATAAAATATGCCATGTTGTCCTTCGTTACCTGTTGCAGAAATTACACAAATTCCTTCAGAAGCCAATATCTCTATGGCTTCAGCCAATGCGATTGATTTTTGATCAGAACCGAGACTCATATTTATAATCTCAAGCCCTTCCCTAATTGCCCATTGGCATCCATCTAATATATCTGAAATATATCCTCTACCTTCACTATTCATTACCTTAATTGAATATAAGATCGCTTCTGGTGCGACGCCGACAATTCCAATATTGTTCTTCCTGCTTGCAATGACAGAAGCAACATAAGTGCCATGATTATTGTCATCTTTAAATGATTTACCTGCAATGGCGTCAAAACCATCAGTAACTACACCTATTAAGTCAGGATGGTTTGTATTTATGCCTGTGTCCATAACACCTATTTTAACATTTTTCCCTGTGGCTATATTCCATATTTCTGGTGCTTTAATCCGCTTTAGTCCCCAATCTATGCTCTCATTTTGATTAATTAATGTATATTTTTCTCCAATCAAAATTTTAGGACATTCAATATCAAGCATAAATAATTCGTAATCAAGTTCAATATATCTAATATAAGGTATTAATCTTAAATTTTCCTCCTGAATATCGGTAAGCTTACACGAAACACCATGAATTATATCAAGCGTTTTCCTTATTTCAATCCCATCTGATTTTAGCTCTTTAATCATTTGATGAAGATTAACATCCCAATTAAAAGATACAATAAATCGGTCTGAACCTCCAAAAAAAGATAAAAAATCACCACACCCCATAAAGATTATAGAAATCATTAGAATTGATATTATTTGACTATTCATCTAATTTTCTCTCGGGAAGACACCATAGGTCTTCTTCGTTAATATAAACATCATCAAGCATTGAGGATGTAGTCTCAAAATCAATATCATAGGTAGATGAATGACAATCCGAGCCAATGCAGAGCTTTACTCCTTGTGATT
Organism: uncultured bacterium; assembly: GCA_964564735.1. Taxonomy (GTDB): domain Bacteria; phylum Poribacteria; class DTPJ01; order DTPJ01; family DTPJ01; genus CAZMCH01. The sequence goes on along the minus strand of CAZMCH010000003.1, from coordinate 20,499 downwards.
TCAATTCTGCAATATACTCCAAATATTGTTTTTTGAAATGCAGGGTATACTGTGGATTTAAAAGCATGGCACTAATATTTATTTCTATTATTTTATTATGCTGGATCGCTGATGATGCAAACTCATTGTGCATGGATTTGGGAATCTTGCCAAAATCATCAAACCATGGTTCTGTTCTATAAATACCATCAGAATCCTGCCAGTGTCCATGCCACCACCAGGGATGGGCAACAATATCAACCAATGGATGAGTAACTAGGAACATATTTTGTCTATGATAATCTCTTATAATGGCTTCTCGCTCAATAGGAACATACATAGGCCAATGTGTTCCACCAACCACATACTCTATCTGATATTTTTTAATATCATCTTGGTCTAATTCGATAGCCAATTTACAGTCTGATACACCACCAGATCGCAAACCATAAACAGGCTTATTATATTTCCCTGTGTTGATTTCATCAATTTCCCATTGCGACACACAGCTAATCTCTACACCAAAATGGAAATTTGGAGAAGGATTGTTTTCCATAAATTCCTTATGGGATGAAGCTAGATCAGGCATGTTGTATGGTGTATGGATATGGTCAGTTAATCCATAATTAATTACGCCTTTGTCTTCCGCCATTTTTATCAATACAGAAACTTCCATACTGGCTTCGTCACATGAATTGCGGGAATGAATATGCCAATCTGATGTAATTTTCATTTTATCATACCTTTCTTATCAATTACAAAGCTGATTTATATAACCAATAATTTACACAAATACTAATTTTATCTTTACTCAGCTTAACAGAAATTATATCATATTAGATTTTAGGAATCAATTTATAGCCTACTATCAAATTGATTCATAAAAGCTAAAAACCAGTATATTAAACTTATTATTCTGATTTTCTTTATATTAAGTTTTTATGAGGATTGTGGATGGTTTTTTATGACCAATAATTTAGGACAGATACTAATAAAATTTTCTGTTTGACTTTAATTTGAGTTATATATATAATGGATATATAATTGTTTGATAAGAATATTTATGGCGGTTTGCTTTAAATAAACTGACTAAATAGATTTTCTTATTTTCATATAAAAAATGACTTATGCTTATCTATGCAGACTTTAAATCCGTGAGGGGTTGGATTATTTAGGCTGTATGAGTTTAGGGAGAGTGTATAAATTCCCTTTTTTATATCCCAAGATAAGCACAAGTCATATAGTCCATTTTTCATATAATTAGACGATGGGAGATAAAAAAGGTTGAATCTAACTTATAAATATTCGAAATTTAATGATCCTAAAATAGAGAAATCCCCCCTATTGTTAGATAAAGAAACAAATGAAAATGATCAAAATTTATTTAACAATGATTTTTATGATTCAGATTGCATTAATATATACCTTCGTCAAATAGGTAGAATACCACTTCTTTGTCCTGAAGAAAAAGAAAAAATATTTGATATACTAATACTCGCATCAACTAATCCAGGTGAGGTTGATAAAAATGAAATATATCAAGCTAAAATGAGGTTGTTTGAAGCCAATCTTCGACTTGTAGTTAAAATCGCTATGAAATATAGAAACCTTGGACTGTCTTTTCTTGACCTTATTCAAGAGGGAAATATTGGTTTGATGAAATCAACAGAGAAATTTAAACCAGAAAAAGGATACAAATTTACCACGTATGCTACTTGGTGGATTCAGCAAAGCATGATGCGAGCATTGACAGATTATAGCAGGACGATACGCCTTCCTGCCCATATTGTTGAAATTTTGAACCGTATAAATCGTATTACAGAAAGATTTAAGCAGAATTATGATGTTATGCCTACAATTGAGGAAATCTCAAAAGAGACATCAATTCCAATAGAAAAAATATGCAAAGTTATGAAATTTTCACAAAGTGTTACATATCTTGATAATCCCATTGATGAGGAAGACAGAAAGTGCATTATAGACACTGTCCAAAATGAAGACTTTCCATCCCCGGAAGATAATGTAATATCAGAGGCAATTAAGGAATACTTAGATGATGCCCTAAGTGGTCTATTGCCTCGTGAGGCAGAAATCATCAGACTGCGTTTTGGTTTATATGATGGCAAAATTCATACATTAGAGCAGATTGGAATGAAATTCGGCATAACACGCGAGAGGATAAGACAAATAGAAAAAAAAGCTATAAGTAAGTTACGCCACCCAAAAAGATGCAATAAATTGGCTGATTTCCTTGAAAACTAGAAGTTAATAACTAGGTAATTTATGGATTTAGAAGGAGGTGATTAATAATTAATAAAAAAATATGTGTTTTCTAACATAAATATTAGCTTTTTCTTATTACAGAAAGAGGGTATTGGTTATGAAAAAAGTATTTATTGGTTTATTTACATTCTTAATGGTATTATCAGTTGCAACGGTATACTCTGCTGATCCGACTAAAGGAACATTAAGGATGAGCGGAGATAACACTTGGGAAGCCTATATTGATGGTGAAAAGGTTGGTGAAGGTGCAGACTGGCAGAAAGTCGGAATATATAACTTTAGTATAAAAGGTGGTTCTTTTGTTGTAGCAATTCACGTCCATGATGCAGAACCGGGGGCATCTGGCAAAGGTGGTTTTCTTGCGGATATAGTGCTTGATAATAAAGTATATATCGCTACTGGTGATAAAGATAAATCGGGTGTGCAAACATGGAAATGCAGTGACGATGCAGGTTATATGAAAAATAAGGATTGGATCAATCCAAAATTTGATGACTCAAAATGGATGGAACCTACACTTTATGAACAATTTGGTGCAGGAATATGGGGGTTTGGCGCTGGTGCTATGAAAGCAAATGGATTGCAAGAACCTGATTGTAAAGCCTTCTGGTGCTGGGCTGGACCAAACGATGTTGCTGATGAGGTTTTTTTCCGATATAGTTTCGGAACGAAATTAGCTGTTGAGGATAATGCAAAAGCTACAACTACATGGGGAACAATAAAATCATATTTTTAAAAAATGAAAGGAAATGCCATGAGAAGATTTTTTACTAGTTTTTTTGTCGTTTTCTTTGTTTTTGTTATATGTTTATGTGCATCGGCAGCAAATAAACTTCGAGTAAGTGGTGATAATACTTGGGTTGCCTTCGTAAATGGTGAAAAAGTTGGTGAAGGAAATGACTGGCAGAAGATTGGAGTATATAATTTTAGTTTGAAAAATGGTGGTGCTGTCATCGGTTTATATATCCATGATGCTGAACCCGGTGCCACTGGTAAGGGAGGCGCCCTTGCTGATATTGTCCTTGATGATGGCAGATATTTCGGCAGTGATAAAACATGGAAAGCAAATGCTGGCAAACCAATAGCAGAACGCAAAGACGGCTGGGAAAAGATGGATTTTGATGACAGTAAATGGGAATCCGCAACACAGATGGATCAGTTTGGTGCAGGAATATGGGGCTTCGGTGCTGCTACTATGAAAGCCAACGGGTTACAGAATCCAGATTGCAAAGCATTTTGGGTATGGGCTGGACCAAATGATGTTGCTGATGACATCTATCTTAGATTTACTGTTCCGGGAACTCAGCTTACATCTGTTGAAATCGCTGGAAAGCTTGCTATTTCATGGGGAAATATAAAAAAATAAGTATTTCTTACATAGTGTCTCACAATAAAAACTACCCTTGAAAAAGGAAAATAAGGGGGTGATCTATCAAAAAAAGACCTAATAATATTGTTTTTATTCTTAGAATTTAATTCCTTTTTATTTTATGGAGGATTAAGAATGAAAAAATTGATATTTATCAGTATGGTTATTTTATCTCTTATCGCATGGGCATCTGCTTATTCAGCGCAGATAATATATGTTGAGGTAAGCACCTTTGATCCAGCACTGAGCCAATTTGGAAAGGATGTCAAAGGAAATAAGTGGGTTGAAACAACAGAAAAAGGTGCAATTAATGGAACAGCCTTTGGTGGACCGGGAGATAACGATCATGCAGCTGGTGCAGGGGAGCCATACCTTGTTATAAAACTACCAGAAAAAGTCAAAGCTGGTGAATCAACAGCAGATAAAAAGGTATGGGCAGCTTGGGCGCGCCTTTATCAACCACAAGCTTTAATTGACACGACAAACTTCAATTCATTTTTCCTTAGAGTAAGTCCAGATGCAAAAACATGGGTGCCTGCAACACGTGGAGATACATCGCTTAGATGGAATGACCCCGGCGCCGATTTATTCCCAAAGAGTATTAATGGAACTGATATGGTCTTTACATCGCTAAAAGATACGATGCCTTGGTGGTGGCAGAAACATACAGCAAATGGACAAAGCACCATTGATCCTACTTTGGCTGTCGGAGATAATTATATTGAGATCGGCATCAGAGAATCCGACCCTGTCAATTATCCAAGAATTGATGTTATATGCTTTAGGAATGATGGCGGAAAACCATCCGATGACGAAGTTCCTCTTTATCTAACATCAGTTCAACCCGCAGGAAAACTAACTGCAACATGGGGCAAAATTAAAGATGCCAGATAAATTTATCTGAAATTATTTATTGTAGGTTAGGAAAATCCTAACCTACTAACTTTCATAGGTATCTTTTATATCAAATAATATCTTTGTAAATCTGAAACCATGACTTAGATAAGCCTCTCTTAGCTTTTCAAGCATTTCATCATCTTTATACATACCAATTATTGCTCCACCTGAACCGGGAAACTTCGCTGTTGCACCAAGACTTCTGGCTATCTCTATCATCAAGAGATTATCTGAACCAATTACTTTGTCGCCATAAACTTTTCTACGAAGATTAAAGTTCATATCCATTAGTTCACCAAAACGTTTATGATCTTTTTCTTCAAGAGCATGTTTCGCTTCCTGAGCATAACTTGCAAATGTATTCATAGCTTCTATTATCTCTTTATCTCCCTGATTGAACCTGAAACGGACTTCATTGTGCATTTTTCCTGAATCTTTTCCGGGATTATCAGTATAGGCAAGGAACATATCGGGCAATAATTTTGGATCCATTCTCTCATATATTCCATGACCAAGCTTCTCCATCATTGCTCTATTGAAATCCATGTAAACCATGCCACCATAGGTCTGTATTACCCTATCTTGCAATCCCGCATTAATGCCTAATTCCTTTGTCTCTACGCTGAGGACCAAATTCGGTTGATCTTCAAGAGGAATATCATCATTTGAAATATTGTAAAATTCCATCAGTGATTTCATCAGCGAAACAATAATCGCACTTGATCCGCCAAGACCTACCTGACGTGGTATATTTGTATCATATATAATGGAGAAATTTCTTTCATCTAATAGTATGCCTTTTTCTCTACAATATTCATTAAATCTCTTGCATGTAGCATATATAAGCCTTATTCCTCCATAATAACCATCTCTTATGGATGTTTGCTCAAGCTCATTAAGGCTAGAAAATTCTGTTGGATCATGTATACTATGAGGAATTATCTTTATTCTTGTGCTTTCCATCAAAACAACCTGTGCATAAAAATTCCTTATGCAACATGATAGAGTCTTACCAAAAAAGCCATCCGATGGATTACCTATTAGACCGACTCTAGAATATGTCCTATGACCTATCATAGAATATTTTCTCCTTTGTATTTAGACCTTGCTATACCATCTTAAATTATTGACCACGTAACCAATACAATTAATTTTATCACAGAATTGTTCTTTATGGTTATTTTCTCAGATAAAAGGTTTGATAAAAACGATTGGCATAGTATTAATCTTCGTATATGTAAACGTCTTGAATGGGAATACTTTATAATGAAATGGATAAAAATGATTTAATAATCCTTATAACTTACATATAAGGTTACATTTTAGACCTGCTGTCAATACTGGACATGATTTTTCTTTGGATTTCATTGCAGATTCAATGCAAGTTAAAATGCTTTCTTCAATATTTCGATCTGGAACATAGGAATATGCTCCTGCATTAAGCGCATCTTGTCCACGTTTTGCACCAACAACATCTTCACTTGACCATGCAAAATTTGGCGATGTTATAATAATCTTAGTTTGTGGAAACGCCTTTCGTAATAGTTTTACAAAATCTCCGCTTCTTTCAAACATCACCCATGGAACAATCATAATTTTATAGCTTGCCCGACGGAAGGCAGACATCGCCTCTTGCTCATTTGTCGCTTCTTGAACCTTGTAACCTCTAACTTTGAGTATATTAATAATATTAGGACTTAATCTTTTCTCGCCATGTATCACAAGTATTTCACTATCCTCATATCCGCTTTCTAGCCATAGATCAATTGGTAGTGTTAGCACTTGTGTTTTTTCATCTTCTCGTTTTTCTATCCGATTAAGCTCATTTTCGACCATATGAACTCTATTTTCCATATCTTGCTCAATAGGTCCTATATGAAATACTATATCTCTCAAATAATATATTCACCTTCCCGATGATAAAATTATAATATGTTTTCTATATAAATGGTCTAACTTCTATGTCTTCAAAAGATACGCTTGCATTTTGAGCAAATAAAAATAACCTGTTTCCATTAAATTTGGGAATTCGACTTATCAGCGTTCTGCGATTATCTATACAAATATCAATAAGATCATTCTTTACAATAGCATCTAGCTTGAATGGTTTATCGAGTCCTTCAACAAAATATATTGAAGATGACTCATTTTCTTCCAGAAGGCTACTATCTGGTTTACAGACTCCGACTTTTTGCTTATGTGGCTCAATTCTTATCTCATTTCCCTCGCAGAAGTTTCCAGAGCCTCTTACACATATTCCAAAACAAGAGGCGTTTGGCTCTGGATTTATTTGAAGCGTAACGCGAAAATCTCTTGGTGTTTCTGATAGCACAACACTTTCAATGCTATCTGTTGCATTGATTTTGATATTATTGTCATCGTTTGATATGCTATCTGTGAGAGCGCCAAATTGTAGTTGTATTGATTCACCGAATTTTGGGATTGTTTCTTCCACAAATTTTGTCCCTAATGACCCGTCTTCATACTGGATTATTTCACGAAATACTAAATGACCCCCATAGCCTCCATCAGGTAAAAAAGCTACACCAATACGTCTGTTTCCTGTAAATTCAGCAGTTTTTAGAACCCTTAACTGAGCACCATCAAAAGAATCATTCTTTAGTTTTTGCCATGGTCCAAATTGCTCTTTGGAGATGCGATAACGGGCAATTCCATGAAGACTATATACCAGATAATACCATCCATTCCAGTAAAAATAATCAGGACATTCTGGTTGACCTATTTGTCCAGATACAATAAAAGGCTCTTTTGTTTCCCATGTCTGCAGATCAACAGAAGTTAGATGAGCAAGGCAACCGCCACGCGCAGTAAGATAAGGAATTTCTAGTTCTGATGTTACCAATAAATGAAAAAGACCTTCTTCATCTTGAAAAATTGCTGGATCACGGAAAGGACCTTTTTTGTATGGTGGTTCTGGTGTAGCCAATGGATTAGGTTGGTTCTTTATGAAATGGATACCATTAATACTTGTGGCATAGCTAAGAAATTCCCCTTGTTTTGGAATCCTTGTTGCATAATAGGCATAATATGTCCCTTGATAAAATAATACCGAACCAGTGCATATCGATCCTTCATGCTCTTCTGTTATTGGTATTGCCAAAGGATGGTGCTTCCAATTAATCAGATCAGTTGTAGATATATGAGCCCATTGATGCGCGCCATATCCCCATTTACTACGGTGATGTCGTCGATCATGCAAATAAAATAAATGAAACGTGCCATCATAGAAAAAAGGCATACAGTCACCAACATAGACATTATGTCCTCTTGGCTTCCAATATTGCTCTATTGCTTTTTCATCACCAAGTATCTCATGTTCTCGTTGAGTAACTAAATCCTTACCTCCGCTTAGGATTATAATTTCTTCATTTGATATAGCTCGATCCCATAATGCTATATGATCAATAAAACCATAAAAGCCTGATTTTATATTGCCTTCGTTTATTTCTGCCCCTATAAGACATGGTTCAGAATTAGCCTGCCTTATTTCGCCCATCGTCCATTCTTCATCAACGAGGACGCCATCAACAAACATTTCCAGCTTAGTTTTATTATATCTAATTATGATGTCGTGCCATTTTTCTTCACCGATTAACTCAATCGGAACACTAACTTGCAATGGTCGATCATCACTATCAAGACCCAATTCAAAAGCCAAAAGCATTTGATTATTTGCTTGTGCAGCAAAAAGCCTATAAATCATCCTACTGCCACTACCATATTTTGAAATAATTGGAGCGTCCCAATCACCTTTTGGGTCTATTAACCTCGCACATAAAGACATTTCTTTGCCTTTAAGGTTTAATTCGCCCCGAGAACCTTGTCCAGCATCCAAATATCCTCCGTTAAATTTCGCTGAACATCCGTCACCACCTCGTTTTATTGATTCCTCAAGTTCTGGGCTTTCTATTTCGATTCCAATCTCGACATCTCCGCAGATAGTCAAGAAGCTGTTATTACCCGCTGTATCATCTAAGCTAAACATGTGCCATACAGCTAAGGCATTCTTAAATGAAGGATTTTCTATTGATAATCGTCTTTTACTCTCTAATGTATGAATTTTGGTAGACTCCCCATCGGCATAGATCAAATCTGTTCTTTTTGACATTTTCTTACCCCCATTGTCAAAAAATGTCGTCTAGTTTATTATTGAAAACTGATTATGAATATGAGATAATTTTCATATATTGAAACTCTCACCCCCTTGAGAGCAATATATCTTAATTATCAAAATTTATGCCTATTATAACATCTTGACAAAAAAAAATCCACTAAATTTTAATGAAAAACACTATTTTTTGATAAAAAACAAAGGATTTATCATGACGAAAAAAAATTTTTTGCCTCAGGCAAACTTTATGGGGGTAAAAAAAGCTAATTTTGATAATGCTCGTATTATCGTTATTCCTATTCCCTATGAAGGAACCGTAACCTATGGTTTAGGAACAGGAAACGGTCCTAAGGCTATCATTGAGGCATCTTCCCATGTAGAATTTTATGAGGATGAACTTGATTTTGAGCCATATACGCTTGGTATTCATACATTACCAGATGTTAACGAAGATTTTAAAAGTCCTGATGAGATGTTTCAATATGTTAAAAATATGACTTCTGAACTGGTAAAAACTGGAAAACTTCTGATTATGCTTGGTGGTGAACATTCAATAACCCCAGCATTGGTTGCGTCTTTTTCAGAAATATATGGCGGAATATCAGTTCTTCAGCTTGATGCTCATGCAGACCTTAGGGATTCATATAACGGCTCAAAATATAATCATGCTTGCGCTATAAGGCGTGTTATGGATTATTGCCCTGCGGTTCAAGTAGGGATAAGAAGCCTTTCACTTGCAGAAAAACGATATATAGATCATAATAATTTACCCGTCTTTTTTATGAAAGATATAAGGGATTCTGATTGGATAGATAGAGTAATTGAAAAATTGACAGATAAAGTATATATCACTATTGATCTTGATGTTTTTGATCCATCTATTATGCCTTCTGTGGGAACTCCTGAACCCGATGGAATGCTTTGGGGGCAAGTAACCGCACTTTTGCGAAAAGTATCGGAAAAATGTGATATAGTAGGCTTTGATGCGGTTGAGTTAAGCCCGCAGGATAATAATATTGCCCCTGATTTTCTTTCTGCAAAACTTATATATAAACTCATAGGTTATGCCTTATATAGTTCAGAAATGACCGAAAGGAACTCTAAAATCATGATCACTGATGAAGAAAAGCAAAATATGACATATATTTTGCAAATTACCGATCCCTATTTGAATTTAACATCCGCAATAAAAATTGACCCTGAAAAATCCACTTCTTTTGGAGAAATTCTTGATAGATATGTTAAGGTTATAGATAAAAATATCATGTCAACTGAATCTGCAAAAAATATTAGCATTATTCAAGATTGTATATACAAAATAGATGATGAAGGAAACTTACTTGATCTATATGAAGGAATTATTCTGAAACATGGCGATGATGTTGTTGACATAGAGGATGAAACATCATTTGAACTTATACAAACCCAAGACCGTCGCCCATTCATGCTTCTCGATATAAATATTGACCGATCACAAATAACAGAGGAAAGCAATCTATATGGATATAACATTAGAAAATGGAAAAAAAATCGAGAAGTTTTTGAGAATTTCGTTTATGATTGTATTGTCAACAAATATGGATCAGAAGTTGACAGAATAATCGAATTATCCACAAATGAAGACTGTAAAAAATTTCTTAGGGCTGTTGGCATGAAAATATGGGAAAGCGACTTTGAATTATATTCACGTTTTATTGGTGATAAAATCCGTTTTAAAGACCCATCAGAAACCTTATTGAATATAATTGCAGGCAGAGGAGGCACATGCACAGAAAAATGTTCAGCAATGAAACTCATTACTGATGCCTATGGGATAAAATCAGAATACTTGCTTGGCGGGGCAAATGCAAAGGGACCTTTTCCAGAAGATGCCTTGCGCAGAATTCTTGAAGAAATGGATTTCACCCTCGGCAAAAAATATATGCTATATTGGCAACACATGGCTTTATTATATGATCTTGATGGCGAAGACGTTATGATTGACGTTACGAATGGAAATATCCCTTTTCTATTTTTAATGGGCGATGATATTGAGGAATTGCTGCGTCCCAAAAATAAAAAGAGTATTAAAGTCAATATGGTCATGGATGAAGAAAATTTTTATTTCCATGTCGTTCCGCAGGATATTCCAGAAAATTTACTTAGTGCAATGCAAGATTGGATCGAAGACGTTGATCTTATAAATGTTTTTGATGATGGTTTAGGTTTGCTTATTACAAAAGATTATTTTGTTTGGCCATTGATGTATCACGAAGACGAGGATAAACTAGCTGAATATGATTGGTGGCTTGAAAGAAAAAAGAAATTTGGCAATCTGGAACTTCTGGATAACTTTTCGCTTCCAGGAACTCTGGTAAATGAATTTAAAGAAAAATATCCTCAAAAATTCGTTGATATTGTGGAATCTGCTGAATACCTTTCAGAACGCTATAACGAATCATATCGGGAATCAGCAGACGATCCTAACTATAATGTAGCTTTTATTTTTGTGCGATTAGAAAAATAGAATTAATTCTTATATTATGATTATCTAAAAATCTGCGGTTGCTTCCATTTCAAAGCGATGGTCTGGATTATCATCTTCGGCAAATTCGCCTCGATATGTTATGCGCAATAGTAAGTCTGTAAACCATTTTACACGATAATTTGTCTCAAGCCTGATTTTATGGCTAATACCGTTGTGAAAATCATATCTAGCAAAGGGCAAATCTCCACTACTTGTGCCTCTTGCGATTTCATATCTTATCAATGAAGAACCTTTGCCCATAAAACTCGTATTTGCTTCTGTTTTTATTGATAAAGTCTTTGTTAGAACAGGTAAGTCATCAGAAAGAACATCATCATTCCATTCTGTTTCATATCCTCCCTTTACTTCCATTCTTGATATTAGCTTCTTTGGGCTATAGCCTAAATAAATGGCTCTAAAACTTTGTAATTCTGATATGTCCGAAATTGCTATACCGACTCCTGATTTGTTGATAGGAATAGAATTGATCTTCTCTAATGTGTCATCTCTACCGAATTCACAACCCAATACAAACCTTTCAATAAAAGGGCTTTCTAGTTTGGTTTTCCACCTATTTGCTTCAAGCCTTCTTATTTGGCTATTTAAGCGCTTGTTTAATGATGTGTTTGTCTCCCAGTCTAATGATACAGAAAGTAATTTGTGTGGCGAAATCTGCGATCTATGCCAGTATTTTTTCGCTCCATAAATTGTCTTGTCTGTCTGTAATTCTCTCAAAATATAGAATTTACCAGAAGTATCGTCTTGTTCCTCGCTGATCCTTGTGCCTAGTTCAAACATGGAAAGCGATTTTATTAAATAGCTCTTAAAAGATTCTTCTTTTTTAGGGTCTTTTTGCCTTCTAACAAAAGATAACCTAGGTCTTATGCTGAAAACAGACTGAAACGCAAGCGATGTAACAGGCTTGTCACTCACATTTCTTATAAGGCGTATATATTCTCCCTTTTCTAAGTCCTCACGATAGGTATATTCATCAATTCTGACATAGCTACCTTCACCAGGAAGAAGGTATCTTTTTACTTCCTGACCATCGACAAGGACTATGACATAATTAACATATTGCTCTTCTTTTTCGGTAGATAGCTTTCTATCAATTTTATAATTAATTCGTAAAAATTTCAGATTCATATTTAGATCTACAACGTTTGTTGTATTATCTGATAATGTATCTTTGGCTACCAATACATTGTCAAATGATGATAACTTTCTATGACCGAAATAGCCTGAAAAATCTAGCCAAGAGATTGGTTTTGATGAGAGATTTAACATCGCTGTTCGTGCTGATGATGTTTTTTGCCATTTATCATCTATATTAGTATTATTATCTTTTTCGAAATCAACATAATCTCGTTCATAAGAAAATTCACTAGATAGTGAAACTTTCCAGAAAGATGGCAGATTCATTGTGAATCTTTGTTCACTTCTCCTTATATCATTATTATCATTAACCTTGTCGAGTTTTAATGACTGAATTTCATCATTGGTCATTTTAATGTTTATTTTTTGCCAAATAAGATGGCTTAGTTCCAGTGATTCCCTTGTCTTGATTGAATTTACCTTATTATTTTGCTTTTCTGAAACTTCCTGAAATCTCGTATTGATTTTTGGTAAATTAGGAAGCCCTATTATAATGCTTCTACTCCAATAATCATTTACAATTTTAATCAGCTCTGGTTCTTTATATTCTGATGAATTTCTGCCCAAATTACCTTTTAGCTCGATATACTTTAATGGCTCAAGCCAAAGGTCTAAATTATAATCTTTTTCTTCTGGTGAAGAAATTTGTTTGAATGATTGAATATTACCAAAGCTAATTTGATCATAGTTTTTTTGATAGGTTGATCTATTTCTGCTAGATGTTGTTGCACCTATTGGTGTAAAATCTGGCTCAAGTCCTCTCAGACTAAAATTAAGGCGAAAACGTTCTCCGTTTGATGAACCACCCAGTTTCCATGCCTTGCTTTCTTCGATCCGATCAAACTTAGAGAATGTATTGGAATCATGTCTATTTAATGCTAATTCACCTGCCAAAAAAGTATTTTCATTAAAGTTCAATTTCCCATCAAATCCAATTATGGAAATGCTTTTGGGTGCTGGGAGCATTTTCCCATCTCCATCAGGATCAAGTTCATTTTTTTTCAGGCTTTCAATATCATTATTGCTTAATGAGATTAAAGGATTGTCTTTGTCATCTGATTCTATTGCATAGGAAGCACCTATCAGCGCATTAACACCAAATGGCAAATAAGACTTTTCAAATAACATGGTTGATTGATCTCCTATCTTTCCTCTAACGCCATAAAGTTTCTGTCCGTAATTCCCTTCTTCATCAATATATTCATAATCAATGACGATAACGTCTTTGCCAGTGATTAAATGTCTTTTTGTAAATTCAATTATTGGGTCACCATAATCTCTGATAACATAATCCATTTCACGACGCATTTTTTCACCATTAAGCCATACTTCTTCGCTTCCTGCAACCATTATGATAAATTTCCCATCAAGGCTTATTCTATATTCGTTTTGCCCTTCTTTGCCTTGAATTGTCATACTTGCAGATTGACCTTTTGAGACTGCGCCAAGTAATGTAAATCCACCGATATTGAAATCGCCTTTTGCCTGCGCACCCTCAAGCATCTTTGGTGAAAGCACAAATTCAGTATCATCAAACGAAGACTCATAATCGCCCAGAGTCGCTGATAAGTGTTTCCCTTTAATCTCAATAAGCACTTTATCTAAATCTTCAATTTCCTCAGTTGTCCCTTCTGGTTGTAGAGGGAGGTCTTCATCTGATAGGATGGCATTAATGCTTATATCCTCAGTAATTTTGCCGTTTATATTTAGTCTAGTTGGCTGGTTTATAGATATGCCCCTGTTTTTCTCCATTGAAAGCGATAGTGTCTTTGTTCCAGAGAAATTAAGGTCTGATGATGTCGGTAAACTGGTGGTTGGCAATGTCTTCTCTTGTATCTGAGAATTTTCCTTTTTTTGACTATCCTCTAATATGCTTCCATTTTCCTTTGGTCTAATTAGCTGTTTTTGATAGATTTGCTTTATTGAAACAGGTATTATATTATAGTCAATTCTGATAATATCATCTTGCGAAAAGTCTTTTTTAATATTTATCTGACCTAGTTTATAATCAATGGTATAGTCAGTTTCTATCAAAAGTATATTATCATTTATATAAACTTTCTCAGAGGAGGGAATAACAGGCATATAAATAAGCTGATATGGGTTCTGGAAGTCCTTACCGTCTATCTTTTCTGACTTTTCATATATAGAAAGGCTTTTTTGTCCAAATGATGAATAAAATGGGAAAAAAATATAGAATATGATAAAAAAAAGAGAAATGAATGTGTTAATTTCCTTTTTGATGTTAAAGTATATCAACTATCACAAAACCTACCCTTTATAAAAAAATTTTTTATTTATTACTATTAATAAGAACCTTGAAAACCTCAATTTTACTTGATTCTAAATCTGTAATGTAAATATAACCATCTCTGAAAATTGCAATACCATAAGGATTTTGCAGATATTGTTGACCAAAATCCACTAGATAATTTCCACTTGAATCAAATATCTGAATTCTACGATTTCCTTGATCTACTACATAAACATTATTATATACATCATTTGATATGCCTGTTGGATTGCGAAATTGTCCCTTATCTGAACCTTCTTTACCCCAAGAGGCAACCCTAACACCACCAATGTCAAATTTACATACTCTATTATTCCCTGTATCACATACATATATATTATTAATGTTATCTATACTAATATCTTGTGGATTTTTTAAAATGCCGATACCACCTATACTTAAAAGCATTCTCCCAAGAGCATCTATTTTTAATATACGATGATTCCATGTATCAACTACATAAATATATCCTCTTGAATCGACAGTGATTGCCTGAGGTTCATAAATATTCTTTTCTGCATCTGTAATATCGGATTTTTCACCTGACAAAACGCTGAAAGCCTGATCAATTAAGCTAAATCTCTGGATACGATTATTTCCACTATCAGCAATATATAATCTTAATCGGCTATCAACTGCTACATCAATAGGGCGATCAAATTCGCCCTTTTGCCAGCCAAAACGCCCAATTGAATCAATTACCTCTAATTTATTATCTATTATATAAATGCGATTTTGACCAGAATCAGCAAGATATATTCTTCCCTCGTTATCAACAGATAAACCTTTTGGTTGTGAGAAAACACCTTTTATAGTTGATATATGATTTATTCCAATTGAGTTATAAGTAGGACGAGAATCAGTGGATGGGAAATATTTGGATTGATTACATGAATTAAAAGATATAAAAAGTATTAATAAGCAAACAACAAGGATAATTATATTTGTTGCTAATCCTTGTTGCTTGTATCTTGCGGATCTGCGGTTATTTCTTTTCCAATACAAATCCGAAACTGAAGCTTGTCCTCTCTTTTGTATTTTCATTATATATATTTGGAATTATTAGTTGCATTGGAGCATTATTGCCCTGAGTGTTAAAATAAAGATATATGTTATCTCTTGCACCTGTGATTATTGATATTTTTTTGTCTTTATCAACAACTTTTGTATCTTTGAGTGGCTTAAGATTAATATCTCTACGCCATTGATAAATATCCGCAATTAAGCCGTCAGGCATCTTAGCTTTGTATCCCATGCCAAGACGAGCCTTTGCCTTTTCGTCATCTAGTGGGTATATTACCTGACCATTCTGGACTAACATACATTCTTCTTTTTTCAAAGAAATCCAATTTGGCGTCTCATTTATAATCATCACTCCAAATCCATCAAGCTCCTTGACATCTTGTAAATATACCGCAACAACAGATATTCCATTCTTTGTTGTTGCTACACCTTTTGTATTACTTAGATATACCATATCTGGATTCATAATGGGAACTATATTTCTTGATGCCCCAAAGCTACCACAACCAGCCAGCAGGAATATTAATGGAATTGCCCAAAGTTTATTCACGATTTTCACCTCTTGCATTTTTTGTCATATTTGCCCTTGATAAATACGGTTAACTAATTCCATAGTCTTAAAGGCATCAGAAAAGTTGGTATTTGGCATTTCATTTTTCTTAATACAGTCGATAAAATGTCTATTTTCGCCGTAGAATCCGTAATATTTATAGGATTCTGTGCTTCCAGCAAATTCACGTGCATTTAATACAAGTGGTTCTTCTTTATTGTCGCTATAAATGATTGCGCTTTCATCGCCATTGATAAACGCAGATATGCCTTTTGCGTGCATCTCAAAAGTATGAACTCTCTTGCCAACAACCCAATTAGTAAGAAGCACACCAGTTGCACCGTTTTCATATTTCAGTAGTGCATTAAAACTATTATCGTACTCAGCATAAATACTTCTGACATCACTTGCTACACACTTGACCTCTCCGCCCATCCAGCGAAGAGCATCAACAGCATGAATTGCATCGCAGGTAAGTATATCAATCGCCCCTGCATAATAAGGTCCTGCACCAATAGAATTCTTATAAAAAGTAGCGACACATTGCAAAATCTCCCCACGTTCAAGCATTAAACGCTTTGCTTCAACCATTATCGGAATAAAACGCCTATTAAAGCCAACCATTGTAAGGCAGTTATTCTTATCAGCAGTTATTGCCATATTTCTTGTTTGCTCTGCGGTAACTCCGGGTGGTTTTTCGATAAATACATTAAGCTTGCTGTTAAGGCAATGTATAACAAGATCAAAGAGATGATGAGGTGGCATGATTATATAGACTGCATTAAGGTCAATTTCGTTGACCATCTTTTTGTAATCATTATAGGTTTTTTCTACCTTATATTTCTCCGCAGTGTTCTTTAATCGCACATCATCAAGATCACATATCGCAGATATTTCAACATCATCAAACTCAGCTAAAGAGGGATAATGAACAGCATTTGCTAATCCTCCAGCCCCAATTATTCCTACTTTTATTTTATCCATAGATATTTCCTCCGTGGAATTTTTAAGGTATATATTGATTACCTTTTTCTATTATAAGATTTTTAATATTCAAAGTCAATGAGGCAGTTTTCAAAAATTCGAGTGCAATTCAAATTTTAGGCGACTCCGAATAACTAGAACGATAACTTAACCATTAGTCTTCCCATTCATTATTCTTCCATTTCAAACGTAAGGATGTGGCATACTGAGCTACGTCTTCTGTCCATAGTAACCGCCCTTTGCATTTATCTTATTGTAGTATGCTCTTTGAATTGTCACATCACACATCAAAGTAGTTATTGTTTTTGGGAAAATGCCTTTATATTCTGCTTTATCTCCGAATGTTGTTAATATTATCTTTTGAGTGTAGCCAGTTCTTCGAGTTTCTATGAGCCATTGGACTATTAATTTACCTATTTCCAGTATTACTTTCCATACATTAGTTTCTATTTCATCAATTGTAGTTTCTTGGTTTGTTTCAAAGAATTTTATCAATTGTCGAATTTGTTTGATTATCTTCTCAATAGATTATCTTCTCAATAAGGGTTAATATATCTAGCATTGGATACCTCCTCGATTAAAGTTTTTGATTTATTCTTCTTATTGAGGTAGTGTATCCTTTTTTTGTTTTTTCTCAATAGATAATTTGCCTAAAATTTGAATTGCACTCTCAGGCAGATTAATATTTGACAAAATAATGAATTTCTGATATATTAATGTATTGGCAATTTTTCAAATCCTCAGAAAAAAGGCTTGACAAATACTCATACAATTTATATAATTTATTTTCGCTGAATTCTAACTACAGTCTAATTATGCTGGCGTAGCTCAGGGGTAGAGCAGCTGATTTGTAATCAGCATGTCGGGGGTTCAAATCCTCTCGCCAGCTCCATCTAAGTGATAGAAAGTGGTTTTTTGATAATTAGAATTAAGTTTTATTCATAATTATTAAATTTCCATTATAAATCGCTGATTATTATATTTGGGTCGGTGTCCGAGTGGCCAATGGAGTCGGACTGTAAATCCGATGCAAAACGCTTCAGTGGTTCAAATCCACTCCGGCCCACCATATATGAGCGGGAATAGCTCAGTTGGTAGAGCATTGGCCTTCCAAGCCAATTGTCGCGAGTTCGAGCCTCGTTTCCCGCTCCATTTTTTTGTGTATTTATTGATAAATTAAGTTTGTAAAATGTTATGCCCACGTAGCTCAGCTGGTAGAGCACATCCTTGGTAAGGATGGGGTCACCGGTTCAATTCCGGTCGTGGGCTCCATTTGGTTTTTTGAAGAACCCGCAAGGAGGAACTGAATTTAATGGGAAAGCCAAAGTTTGAACGAAAGAAACCACATTTAAACATAGGAACAATTGGTCATATTGATCATGGAAAAACTACACTAACATCAGCAATTACAAGAGTTTTATCTGAAAAAGGCTGGGCGCAATATCGTCCATTTGACTCAATCGATAATGCACCAGAAGAAAGAGAACGTGGTATCACTATTGCAATACAACATGTTGAATACGAAACAGCCAAAAGGCACTATGCCCATGTTGACTGTCCGGGACATAGAGACTATATCAAGAATATGATTACTGGTGCTGCGCAGATGGATGGAGCTATATTGGTTGTTTCTGCGCCTGATGGTCCTATGCCACAGACTCATGAGCATGTTTTATTGGCACATCAAGTCAATGTTCCATATATGGTTGTTTTTCTTAACAAATGCGATATGGTTGACGATGAAGAATTAATAGAGATTTCAGAGCTAGAGACAAGAGAGCTCCTAACAGCTCATGATTTTCCGGGAGATGATGTTCCTGTTATTAGAGGTTCTGCCCTAAAAGCAATGGAAGGCGATCCAGAATGGACTAAATGTATATTTGAGCTTATGGACGCTGTCGATAATTATATTCCAGAACCCCCACGCGAAGAAGATAAGCCATTTTTGATGTCTATTGAAGATGTTTTTACAATCGTAGGTCGTGGAACTGTTGTTACAGGAAGAGTCGATCGCGGTAAGATTAGAGTCGGAGATACTATCGAAATCGTCGGTTTGAGGGAAACTAAATCAACAGTATGCACAGGTGTTGAAATGTTCCGTAAGACTCTCGACGAAGGTCGCGCTGGTGATAATATAGGTGTATTACTTCGTGGTATTGAACGTGATGACGTGGAGCGTGGTCAGGTTCTTGCTGCTCCAAAGACAATAACACCACATACAAAATTTAAGGCGGAAATATATGCATTAACACCAGAAGAAGGTGGACGTGATAATCCATTCTTTACTGGTTATAAGCCTCAATTTTATTTTAGAACAACTGATGTTACTGGCTCATTAACACTACCCGAAGGCGTTCAGATGGTAATGCCTGGTGATAATGTAAGTATTCAGGTTGAACTTGGTAAACCTATTGCAATGGAACCACAACTTAGATTTGCTATAAGAGAAGGTCGTGTTACCGTTGGTGCGGGAACCGTATCAGAAGTTATTGCATAATCAAAAATGACAAATATTATAGCCACAAAGGCATGGTTTTGCCTTTGTGGTAAATTATTGTATAGTATTTGGCGAGGTATTGGGCTGTGCGAGATATAGTTACTTTGGCTTGTGATGTTTGCAAACGTCGCAATTATAATACCACTAGAAATAAAAGAAAAACACCGGATCGGTTTGAATTCAAAAAATATTGCAGATTTTGTCATAAACGAACTAATCATAAAGAAACTAGGTAATTCAAAATATTTCTTTGCAGGTCCGTAGCTCTAATGGCTAGAGCACCGGTCTCCAAAACCGGGTGCTGTGGGTTCGAATCCCACCGGGCCTGCCATTTATGTTTTTTTAGATTCTTTGTGTTTTTAATATTAGTGTTTTATTTATTACAATATTTTGAGGTCATTTTCCGATTATAGACAGGAGCATTCTGGCGCAATGTTCAAGAAATTGATTAAATTTCTCCAGGAAGTCAGACAGGAGATGAAGAAGGTGGTCTGGCCAACCCGTAAAGAAATATCGGGTTCTACTATTGTTGTTATAATATTGGTTGTGATTGTGTCAATTTATTTGGGAATAATTGATAACATTCTTCAGCAATTAATGTTACGGCTGGTCAATCTCTAATGTCTTACATTCTGCTAGGCTTTTGAATCCTGCCTTTTAATTTCAGTCAATTGGGGTCAATTATGTTATTTAAATCCCCAAATTGTTATGATTCCTGATTTCTACCAAAGGTAATAGCAAAAATCTTATAACAAACGAGGTCTGAAATATGGCTAAATCTTGGTATGTTTTACATACATATTCGGGACACGAAAATAAAGTTAAAGTAAA
>CAZMCH010000002.1:0-104579 GCA_964564735.1 uncultured bacterium | reverse complement strand
ATGATTTTAATAATCTATTGACAATAATATTAGGCAATACAAGCATAGCATTAAACAACATAAAAGGTGATGCGGTAAGGGATTATTTAATTAAAACTGAGCAAGCAGTAAAGCAGTCAATTGGATTAACAAAGCAACTCCTCACATTTGCAAAGGGTGGAACGCCTATCAAAAGAGTTGTATTAATAAATGATATTTTAAGAGAAACAACAGAATTTTGTCTAACAGGTTCTGAAATAACTGCTGAATACCAAATTGATAAACAATGGCTAGTAGAAGCTGACCCCGATCAAATGGCACAGGTAATCCAAAACATAGTAATAAACGCCAAACAAGCAATGCCAAAAGGTGGCAAACTCATGATAAAAGCAGAAAATGCAACAGAAATAGATAATACAAAGTATCTTAAAATTTCAATAAAAGATTCTGGTATAGGGATACCCGAAGATTATCTTGATAGAATATTTGATCCATATTTCAGCACAAAACAATCAGGAAGCGGATTAGGTCTTGCGGTTTGCTATTCTATAATTCAGAAACATGGTGGAAGAATGTTTGTTGAATCAAAACTCGGAGTTGGAACCACTATGAATATAATTCTTCCAGCAATAGAAATCGAAAACCCAGAACTAGCGATTGAGCAAAAAGCTAATTTAACTGACCAAAAAGGGAAAATACTTATTATGGATGACGAAGAGCTAATCAGAGAAATGCTTATTTCAATGCTTGAAATAAATGGACATAAAGCTTTAGCATCAAAAAATGGCAATGAAGCAATTATATTATATAAACAAGCAATTGAAGCAGGCGAAATGTTTGACCTTGTAATAATGGACCTAACGATCCCAGGTGGAATGGGTGGAAAAGATGCTATAAAAGAAATTCTTACCATCGATCCAGATGCAAAGGTCATTGTATCAAGCGGATATTCAGAAGATGATATAATGGCAAACCCACTAGAATATGGATTTGTAGGTGCTATTGCCAAGCCCTATAATATAAAGCAATTAAATGAAACCGTCGCTTCAATATTAGGCAAAAATAAGACGATATAAATCGTATAGGAGGATAAATTGAGTATAATAGACCGTTTTAGGCTCGATGGGAAAACAGTGCTTATAACTGGTGGCGGACAGGGCATAGGTGAAGGTTATGCACATGCTTTGGCAGAAGCAGGCGCAAATATCGCTATTGTCGATATAAATCCCGATACTGCGGAAAAAGTATCAAAAGACATACGTATTTTGGGTTCAAAATCAATCTCAATTGTAGCTGATGTTACAAAGGTTGATGACACAAAAAAGATGGTTGATACCGTTATAAAGGAATGGGGAAAACTTGACATTGCAATTAATAATGCAGGGCGAACGCTATGGAAAAATGCAGAAGACGTATTAGAAGATGAATGGGATATGGTCGTTGATCTTAATCTAAAAGCAGTTTTCCTTTGCTCTCAGGCTGAGGCAAGGGCTATGATACCAAATAGATATGGCAAGATTATAAATACCGCCTCAATGTCTGCTTCTGTTGTAAATTATCCTCAAAGTCAGGCTTCGTATAATTCATCAAAAGCGGGTGTTGTCCATCTTACAAAATCGCTTGCTTCCGAATGGGCAAAGCATGGTATAAGGGTTAACTGCATAAGTCCGGGATATACCATTACTTCACTTGTTGAAAATATCCCTGGAGTATCAGAGTTATTGCCCCTATGGACAAAATTAACACCTATTGGCAGATTAGGACAAGTTGATGACCTTAAAGGTGCGATAGTCTATCTTGCGTCAGAGGCATCTGATTTTATGACTGGACACGACCTAATAATTGACGGTGGTTATACAATTTGGTAGAATTAAACCAATATAAGATATTAGATGACAAATTATAATAGAATAAAGGAGTTAAATATGTCAAAAAAGTATTCTTTAGGAATTGATTTTGGGACAGAATCAGGAAGGGCTTTGCTTGTTGATGTCAGCACAGGCGAAGAAATCGCAACATCAGTATATAAATACAGCAATGGTGTTCTTGATGAATTTTTGCCAGATGGGACGAAACTTGGGCATGACTGGGCTTTGCAAGACCCCGCAGATTATATAAGGGTATTTGAGAACACCATACCAGAAGTTTTGAAACAGGCTAATGTCAAGGCTGAGGATGTGATCGGTGTTGGGATTGACTTTACCGCCTGCACAATGCTACCTATTGATAAAAATGGAACGCCATTATGTATGCTTGATGAGTTCAAAAGCGAACCTAACGCATGGGTTAAATTATGGAAACATCATGCGGCACAGCCACAGGCGAATAAGATTAACGAGGTTGGCAGACAAAGAAATGAGGACTGGGTAAAGCGTTATGGTGGTAAATATTCGTCTGAATGGTTTTTTTCAAAGGCTTTGCAGACTCTTGAGGAAGCCCCAAAAGTTTATGAATCAGCAGACAAATTTATTGAAGCAGCGGATTGGGTAGTCCTGCAACTTACTGGCGAAGAAAAGCGCAATGCCTGCACTGCTGGCTATAAAGCTATGTGGGCAAAGGGGATCGGTTATCCTAGCAAGGAATTCTTTAAGGCCCTTAATCCGAAGATGGAGAATATCGTTGAAGAAAAGCTATCAACCGATATTTATCCAGCAGGCACGAAGGCTGGCGGAATTACAGCAGAAATGGCTAAACTGACAGGTCTAAAGGAAGGAACTGCGGTTGCTGTCGGCAATGTTGATGCGCATGTCGCTGTTCCATCTGCAACGGTTGTGGGACCAAGAAAAATGGTTATGATCATGGGAACGTCAATATGCCACATGTTTATGGAAAATGAGACGGTCTATGTTGATGGCATGTGCGGAGTCGTTGAGGACGGCATCTTGGCGGGATATGCCGGCTATGAAGCGGGACAATCCGCAGTCGGTGATATATTCGCATGGTTCGTTGATAACTGCGTTCCTCCTGAATACCATGACGAAGCAAAGAAAAAAGGTTTAGATATACATAACCTACTTGTTGAAAAGTCTCAGGCATTGAAGCCGGGCGAAAGTGGTCTTTTGGCTCTTGACTGGTGGAATGGAAACAGGTCGGTTCTCGTTGATGCTGATTTGACTGGTCTGCTAATGGGAGCAAATCTAAATACAAAGCCGGAGGAAATATACAGGGCGTTAATAGAAGCCACAGCTTTTGGCACAAACAAAATAATAAAGTCCTTTGAAGATAAAGGCTTGAAGATTGATGAGCTTTACGGATGCGGCGGTCTGCCGAAGAATAAGCTCTTGATGCAGATATATTCAGATGTTACAGGAAAAGAGATACTTATAGCTGAATCGGGTCAGGCATCTGCACTTGGGTCGGCAATGTTCGGTACTGTCGCAGCGGGAAGCAAAGCTGGCGGGTATGATACTATCGGTGATGCTGTCGCCAAGATGGCTAGGGTCAGAGATGAGAGATATAAGCCGATTAAAGCGAACCATGAAGTCTATAAAAAGCTTTATAAGGAATATGAGATACTACATGATTACTTTGGTAGAGGCGTAAATGACGTGATGAAGCGGTTAAAGAAGATAAAGGCGGAAGCGTAGGATTTTTGGATGGGTTGGGTCTTTTTTTGATCCAACCTGCTATTAGTAGGTGATATTATGAGCGTTAAAGGCAAATCTTCAATAAGCATAAAGCTTGATGATAGATACAGGAAAATTATTGATATTGCGGTCAAAAAGATGAAGGCTGAGGGTATTCAATCAGCAACAAAGGCTGATGTCATTAGGCAAGCATTAGAGCTATATGCAAAGGAAAAGAAGATTTCTAATGATGTTAATAGTGACAAAGTGGATCATATAAAAGGGAATATGCCTAGTGTTATACCAGACAAGAAATTCACAGCAAAGGATTTGCTCAAATATTCTGGAACTTGGGCTGGTGGTAAGGAAGATGCTGAAAAAGTATTAAAATACATAATGGAAAACCGAACAGATGCGGAGTTTTAGTCATGTATTTATTAGATACTACACATTGTATAAAGTCTATATCTGGTAACGATGAATTTGATAATAAGTTATCAAATATGCTTGATGCACAGATAGCAACCTGCTTAATAGTGCGTGGAGAATTGATATTTGGTGCATATAAATCTGATCAATTTTCGGAAAACTTGCATAGACTTGAGAGATTTTTTGCAGAAATTCCAGTTTATGGAATAAATATTGAGACAACTGATATATATGGCAAACTGAAAGCATATATTATTGAGCGTTTTGGTCCGAAAGATAAAGCTAAACGGAGAAATACAAAGCCTGAATCGCTAGGCTTCAAAGATAATGATCTATGGATAGCCTCAATAGCTATTCAGCATGATTTGATTCTTGTTTCTGCGGATGCTCATATACAGAGATTAGATGGCATGGTTGGGCTGAAGGTTGAAAGTTGGTAGAGGTTTTTGGAGAGAACAATGACTGAGTTGGAAGTTATAGAATTAATGAGAGCGCTAATAAAGAAATATGATGGATATGAAGAAGAAAGAATCCATGAATCAAATGGCAAAAAATATATTCGTTTTGAAATATGGAATTGGAATAATAATCTAAACTTTTACCCAGGGACATTATCAATTAGGAGTCTTACTGGACAAACGGGCGGAACAGGTTTACAAAAGAAAGAACCTAGACTAAGCAAAGCGGAATTTTCAAAGAAATTTGGCATACCTCAAGAAGCTTTTCTACATAGAGCTTGGGGGCAAGGTAGTTATCGGACTTCTGTTGGTATAATTTATAATTTGGTAAAACCTGATAATTTGAGAAATCTTATAGAATGGAGTTTACAGCAACATGGCAAGAAATCAGATGAGGCGCATAATATACATGAAAAGCTTTGTATGGATATTTTAGATAAGATATTTAATATCCCCAGTAAAAGAGATATGACCCCCGAATGGCTTTCAACAGGTAATAGAGGAAGCCAAAGATTAGATGGATATTGGGAAGAACTAAAATTAGCCGCAGAATATAACGGATTACAACATTATGAAATGGTAGATTATTTTCACAAAGGCGATATAAAGAATTTTGAAGCTCAACAGGAAAGGGATGAGAAAAAACGGGAAGCATGTAAAGAAGCTGAAATCAACCTAGTAGAGATTCCATATTGGCTTAATCTGACTGAGGAAAGTATAATCCAATATTTAAAAGAAAATTATGATACTGTTTTTAAGTTAATCAAGGAAATGAAAAAATAGAAATGTATCGCTTCTTAATCATCATAGAAAAAGCAAATAAAAACTATTCAGCATATTCGCCTGATCTGGTGGGATGTGTCGCAACTGGCAAGACTCGTGAAGAAGCAGAACAAAATATGCACGAAGCAATAGAAATGCACGTTCAGGGATTGCTTGAGGATGGACTGCCTGTTCCAGAGCAGGAATCCTTTGCTGAATATGTCGCTGTCTGTTAGTTTTGGAGTATTAAATTTGTGGTTTATTGTATGAAACAAAAAACTGTTTATGAACTGCTCAACTGGGGTATAGAAAGACTTTCTGATCAGCATATATCAACTGCAAGGCTAGATGCGGAAGTGCTTTTGGCTTATGTTCTCGGAAAAGATCGGACATGGCTGTATATTGAACAAAAAAGAAAAATTGATGATAAAAAGGGGGAATTATATGGCAAATTAATCGAGAAAAGAGTAAGTAAAATGCCAATTGGCTATATAATTGGATATAAGGAATTTATGTCTTTGGATTTTTTTGTTAGCCCAAGTGTGCTTATTCCTAGACCAGAAACAGAATTTCTTGTTGAAGTCGTCTGTAATTATGGTTCTGCTAAAAACAATATTTTGGAAATAGGAACAGGTAGCGGAGCAATAGCAGTGAGTCTCGCCAAATATAATCCAGAATGGCGAATAATGGCAACTGATATTTCTCTTGATGCGCTTTTGATTGCAAAAGAAAATTCAATAAGACATAAGGTAAAAAACATTCATTTTATACAAATGAATCTTTTTAATGGGTTATCTCAAAAAGCTAAGTTTGATTGGATCGTATCAAATCCGCCTTATATACTAACAAGCGATATTGATGATCTATCAGATGATATTCGAAAATATGAGCCGATCATTGCCTTAGATGGTGGACAAGATGGACTGAATATAATTAGAAATATAATCAATGAAGCATATAAGTTCCTAAATGCAAGGGGGAAGCTTGCCATAGAGATTGGTTATGGGCAAGTTGACGACGTTATAAAAATAACCAATAGTGTAGGAAAATACGAGAATTATGACTTTATCAACGATTATGCTGGTATATCTCGTGTTTTTTATTGTCAATTGAAGGAATAACAAGTGTTGTTGTAAGGAGGAAAATGAGGGTCAAAAAATGAAAATTGTTATGTTATATTTAAATATAATTTTCAGTTTGATGTTAAGTTTTGCTTTATTTTCTGCAATAGCAGATGAAGTTGTTTTAAATGCAAACTCAATTACTGCAATGTCAAACGGCGGAGTTGCAGTTGTGAATGATAAAGATGCTTCTATCGGTAAAGCAATTGAGTTTACTAGTGGGGCAAATAATCCTCTTTCACCAAATCCAACGGTATATTTTGAGATGGATTTCAAGGCAAATGCGGAAGAATATTTTATCTGGTTGAGAGTTAAAAGCGATGGTGATACATCAACGGATTCTCTTTGGATACAATTTGATGATGAGATTGGAACAAATAAAGGCGATAGATTCCCAGCAAGGGGATTGGGTAATTGGATCGATGTCCATCCTGCTGGTCAATATGTATGGGCAAGCAATGAAGTTATACCACCAGACGGACCAACTGTTGTATCTTTTAAGTTCAACATATCAGGCAAACACAAATTACGCGCTCAACCAAGACAAGTTCCTCATAAGATAGATCAAATATGGTTCAGCACGACACAAAAAGAGTATCCGAAAGATAATAAGCCTAGACCAGCTTTAGCAGTATATTTATCTGGTAAGTTAACTTGTATGTGGGGCAGTTTAAGAGCAAATAAATAGAATTAAGATGATTTATTCCTCCTGAAACTGCCTGAGAAGTTCTTTTTGCTTTTCTGTTATGTTTGTTGGAAGTGATATATCAACTGTAACAAGTTGATCTCCTTTGCTTCCATCAGGTTTTATAATGCCTTGACCCTTAAGTCTAAGAGAGGTTCCGGGTTGTGTTCCGGGAGGAATTGTCAATTTGACTTTGCCATTGATCGTCGAAACCATTATATTAACACCCATGATCGCTTGAATGAAATCAATAGTCACTTTGCAGATAATATCATAATTTTTGCGCTTAAAGAACCTATGTTCCTTGACTTTGGCAATAATATATAGATCGCCCTTTGGTCCTCCTGATACTCCAATTCCACCTTGGCCGGGAACCCTTATCTTTGTTTTATCTTCGGTCCCGGGTGGTATGGTAACAGGTATTCTACGCATTTGTTGGACATATCCCATACCACTGCATGTCTGACAGGGAACTGCTATAATACTCCCTTTCCCTTGACATCTTGGGCATGTTTGTTCAAGTGGAAAATTTCTTTGTGATAAATTTATAGTTCCCTGACCATTACATTCAGGGCATTTTTGTAGTGTAGTTCCAGACTTTGCCCCAGTGCCTCTGCAACTTGGACATTCCTCTACTTTGGATATGCTTATGACCGTGTCCCAACCGCTAATTGCCTTTTCAAATGGGATGTCGAGTTCATAGGTAATATCTGTTCCACGCTTTGGTCGCTGCTTATTTGTGCGTGTTCGTTCTCCTTTATCAAATATTCTAGAGAATAAGTCACCAATGCCACCAAAATCATCAAATCTGGAATCAGAATATCTATCTCTGCCCGTTCCAAAACCGGTGTATATATCATTTGATCCGCTAAAGAAATAGCCTTTTTCTTCTGCTTCTCTAATTTGATCATAGTTTGCACGTTTTTGGCTGTCACTTAGCGTATCATACGCTTCCTGTATGTCCTTAAATTTTTCTTCCGAAGACTTGCTATTTGGATTTTTGTCAGGATGATATTTTTTTGCAAGAGAACGATAAGCTTTTTTTATATCATCTACGGAAGATTCTTTGTTTAAGCCAAGAATTTCATAATAATCTTTTTTTGGCATATTATTATAGTCGCAAAATTGTTATTAACGGCTTTTAGCTTCGCCCCATGTTATAGTGGTTTTACCTGATATATTAGGCGGTGCTGGTAAAGTCTGAACGTCTGTAACTGCTTCTTGCGCATCAACAAGCCCGAAGCCAAATTTAGGATCAAATCCAGCAGTTCCAAGATCGTCAGCAGTTGATCTTAGTTTATTTCTAATCTGTTCTATGCCAGTTATTCCTTTTGCTAATAGCAATGAGACTGTTCCTGTAACATGAGGAGCCGCCATACTCGTTCCAGACATGTATGCAAAAGACGTGCTTTTGTATGTAGAATATATATTCACTCCCGGTGCAGATAATTCAACCTCTGGACCAATACTACTAAAAGACGCTATGCTATCATTTGTATTAGTTGCTGATACTGCAATTACTTCTGCATACGCAGCAGGATATGAAACTGCACCTCCGCTACTATTTCCAGCAGAGGCAACCATTACAATCCCACGTCCATAAACTTTCTTAACCGCATCTTCAAGGGATTTTATATTACTTGATGTGCCTAAACTCATATTGATCACCTTGATACCATTATTGATACACCAATCTAACCCCTCAATTATGTCTGAAAGATAGCCTGAGCCACTAGAATTAAGAGCCTTTATTGCATATAACCTAGCGTTGTATGCCACTCCAACAACACCGCTTGTGTTATTTAGCGCAGAAACGATACCCGCAACATGAGAACCATGTCCATTATCATCATTATAGCTTATACCATTTATGGTGTTAATCCCGCCATAAACTTTAAGGTCTTTGTGGACTGTGCTAATACCAGTATCTATAATACCAACTTTAACCCCTGATCCACTACTGCTTTTCCATGCAAGATCAGCATCAATTCTATTTACTCCCCAAGGCAATGTTTGGGCATGAGCATTTACGACTACATCAGGATCAATTCTGATAACGCCCTTTTTGTTTTTCAATGCTTCTGCTTTTTTATTATCTGCGATTATTACTTTGCCTTTTATAATTGGTATATTCTTGATGAAATTACCGCCTGATTCTTTGATACATTTATTCTCATCATCTTCATTCATAGATTTGTCAAAAACGACTATCCATCTTTCGTTATCTTTTGCATAAGAAGTTAATGAAACTAAAAGAAACAATCCCATCATGAATAATAACAAATAAATTAGTCTTTGCATTATTGGCACTCCTTTTTATAGTGAAACTAAATAGTATTTCACTGTCCGATAAATAAACCATACCTTAATAAATACATTTTGTCAAGATAAAATTTGTGATTTATAATATTAGTCGTTTGTAAGACATGAAATCGTATCATATTAATTTGGGTAATTTAAATTTCACTGACTATTTTTTATATATGTGTGCAGAATATAAAATTTCGTCAACTATTTGTTTTTTTGCTTGTATTTGCTCTTTTATTTCCTTAATTTCATTCAAATCAATATCTTTTTTCTCAACGGCAAATTGGTCTAATGGCAGGTATTTTTCTATGAAGGGCAAACCCGGAGCATAAATGAAACTGCCTCCGCTTTTCAATGAACTCAATAATTGCATATAAAGACGTGCAAACTTGCTTGGATTGCCATCTTTTCTCAAATGATGGTGAAAAAAATGAATAGAAAAAGCCATTTGAGATATTATCGTTCCCCAAAAATTAGGCTTAAAATCATAATCAAACCAATCCGTAGTAATGAGATTTTGACCTATGGTTACATGCCGATCTATTCCATAAGCCTCAATATCATGCCTAAGTAGATATTTCACCAAATATGCGTCTTTTCCACAACCAACATCAAGGATCGGCTGAACCAATTTCTTTGGATCATCTATTCTCAAGATATGCAACTGTGTTGTTGCTGAATATTGAGAGCAGATCGCTTCTGAAATGGCAAATTCTGTTGATTCTTTATCTTGCCTATATAGATTGATAATAAATTTGGCAATATAAGTGAAATGTTTTTTTAGATATTCTATAATTGATTCATGATTATCAAAATTCCTAAGAATATCTAAAAAATCCCCCAATTCCCTTTTATATATCTCAATAAGTTCCAATCTATCATCTTGTTTTATTGTTAGAAACTGATTTTTGCTTAAAAGTTGTTCTATCAGCATCTTACTCATGTATTCTGCAGTATTAGCAATATCCGTTGATAGCAACTCAACCAGTTTTTTCTTCTGTCTGATTAGAAAATCTAAATACTTTTCATCTAGCTCAATATTGATTTTATTATTTGCAGATAAATGCGTTATTGGATATATCAACATATAGCTAAAATTTTTTTGTAGTGTAATCTTAGCTTTATCAGAAAGATTAGCTGACATATCTCAATTCCTTATCTTTAAGTTATCTATTTTTCATTATTGTTGTGGGTCTGATGAACCTTCTACTCCAACAAGCTTCAATTCATTTAGTAACCAACCATTCCTAGTCCTATTTCCGGGTTCAATATAGAGATTAATTGTATAGCGTGCAGGTGCATTAATTACTTTTGATACATCAATATCACGAACAGTGACCTTGCCTGTTGATGGCTGTTCTGCGCCAATAAACATTCTTGGCAAAATTACTTTACCATCAATTTCTATGCTTAATTGCGCATCAAAATCATCTTTATCCTGTGTTATCTCAAAATGTAGAGTCACTTTTCCAGTAGCGATTTTTGTTACTTTCACATTATACGCTAATTTATCTTTTACAGCTTCTGCAGACCAATATGTATTTTGATCTACAATAATAGAAGGTGTCGCTGATTCTTGAGTCACTCTGACTGTAACTGTTTTTCCTGATGATATTGTCCCATCAGTAACTTTGACACTAATTGAATAACTGCCGGGCGAGTTTGGTGCCTCATAAACAACGGTGCTTCCTGAACCGCGAATCTTTCCGCCAGTCGTTGACCATGTAAACATTAGAACTGTTATATCGCCAGAATACGTAAAATTTGCCTCCACAGTCATAGTATCACCAACTCCAATAGTCGTTTGGCTTGTATTTAAGGCAGTAACATCAAGAGTTTCGGGAGAAATGATATTATTAACATCATCACCACAACCGATAAAACATAGCGAAATAATTAAAAGAAAAACTATAATGATAAAAATGCTTCTATATTTCATATAAAATACTCCTGAAATATTATGTGATGGGTAAGATGTGATGCGTGAAACGTAATACTCGTCAAGTATTTCACTATATATATTAAGAAAATTGTCGTATCTATATTGAGTATACTATAAAAGGGATATTTTCTCAATAGGGCATGTCAACAGATATTCTGTAATAGAGCATTATAAAAATAGTCTCATTGCTTGTTCATCTTTTCAGAATTTGATTGAATTCTCCTAGCAAGGCGTTCAATAGGCTTAAGGAGTTCTTTTCTTTGTTTGTATGCCCCTTTTGGTATGTGAACCTTTCGGCAGAAAAATCTTGCCATCGGTCTTATTAAAAGCATTTTTCCATTAATTGCCCAGCCCGAAGCCTGAAGTAATATACCTAAATCGCGCTGATGTAGTTTTCTAAGTGCATTAAATCCTGTAATAAGAATAGTAATTATCAGAAATATGCCAATCATAACAAGCAACATTCTGAGCGTTTCTGGTTGAGTTAATTGCTTGGCTGTATCTGCAAGGAATTTTAGCGCAGTTCCAAGCCCAGCAGCGAGGAAACCAATACCGATCATGACATCTCTTGCGTTTCCAGTAGTTTTTTGAATTTCCTGCGATGTTGGTTGAGTAGTAGGCAAAGTTGGTTGAGGTGTTGTCTCGGATACAGACGGAGTTTGCTGAACCTCTGTTATCCCTTTCTGTATAACGTTTTGATCAGTGGCGGTTGTAGTAATGACCTTTTCTGATTCCTTTTGTATTGAAGACGAAATCTGGGCGAATCTTGCCCCGATCATTGAAAAGACTTTTTGGAAAGGTTCTTTTAAGGATTCCCATAGGCTAATAGGGTTCTCAACCATTTGTATTATTTGCGCATCATATTCTTTGCCATATATCGTAAAGAATACCCCCCTTCTTCCGACATATAATTCAGACGTTCCTCCCTTTGTTACAGGCACAACAATATTAAAGGATTCTTCTGGATTTGCTCCTGTTATATGAAGATATATAAGGCATATTCCGCTATTCTTTGCCAAATTAGAATGTGTGGTGACATTCTCTACTTTAACGTTAAAGCTAAACTCACGACCCGCCAAAATTAGTGTTCCCATCTCAAACATTGCCCGATTTTGAATTGAAAACAAATGCGGAAAACTTGCGTAATTATTAACAAATTCATACAGCCATTGATGATAAAGTAAAAGCTTTTCAAGGTTTTGGAGTTGCCGAATTTCCTCAAACAAGGATTTATCTATGGCTATCAACTCATGAATAGTTGATATACAAGGTGAATTTAGATATTCCTTTATTTTATCAATGCCAAGTTTCTCAACGGTAGTATTTGGTTTAGATCTAATCCATTCCTCATAAGCAGAGAATTTATCTAATAGATAATGCCATTGTTTTTCATCTATTTTTCCTATTTTTTCACCAAAGACCTTAATAATGACCTGATCTCTTAAAGCTATAATTTGTTTATAATAAACATCATTTATTCCATCGGTTAGTGGAAGTAGTCCTTCTGGATTTGGCTTAGCAATTGGTGATCTGCCTAGATATTCTAATATTGCGTTTTTATCATTATAATCAAGATTTTCAACATCAGATTTTTGCAAATTAATCGTTTCTGAAAATAGCTCTTTATACCTTATAAATGAGCATTGTGTAAAGAATTGTTCTATTTTGTCCCTTATTGCGTCAATTATCTGAAACATATTGGAGGTATTTAACCCAAAGGGCATTATTTTAGTCTCGATTTGACCTTCGGGAATAATACCTTTATTATACCATTCCAAATATAATTGGGCTTCATTCAAGAATTGTGATAATATTGCCTCATTTATCCCTTTTAGTCCGCTTGCATCAGTAACTCCATCAATAACAGAAATAATATCTCTAACAAATTGAGATGTATCAGCATCTTTAACAACTTCGGGAGGGATGACACCATCACCATTATAATCCGCTTGAGCCATAATTTTCTGACGATTACGAACTTGTTCTAGTGTGATTTCCTCAGAATCCATTATGCCAAGATTTTTTAGCACTAATAATGCTGTATCTTTAAGTATATTTGCTTCTGGATCAGATGTATTGAGAAGATCAAGGGAAAGGGCTGTTTTGTGTTGTAACCACGTATCAGATGGTTTTAGGCATTTGAATATCCATTGAATTGCATTGCGGACTTCTGCACTTATAATTCTGCCGTTACCATCTGCATCAAGGAATTTCAAAAAGGCAAGATCAACATTCAAACCAAACAAAGGACAACTTGTAGCCATCCACCGCCCATCAGCAAGGTCTAAAAGACGATAAATATCTTTTGCGGTTTTTATTCGGAGATGATAATAACCTCCATATTTATCAAATGTCGGTTTATTGGAATCAAAAAAACGCAGTATTACCACCCCAATTATTTTATTTTTGAAGCAATCTCAATATCAGATCGCTTTCTTTCTCAAATCCCGACCTGTTTTTATAGGATGTTCCAGCTATTTCCAAAACATTTATATTGTTTTCTGATGAAAATTTGACCCAGAATCTTTTGTGTGAAAAAAAGAACGTAATGAATAAGCCTATAATCATTAATATTGAGCCAATCCAGATAATTGAAATACCAGAATCTCTGCTTATTTGAAGTCGTGTGTAATATTTTGAGGGAAAAATAGAGACAAACTCTATAATATATTCTGATTCTGGTGAAGCCTTGAACGAAGGATATTTCAGAAACTTCCATGCTTTGCCTTTGCTCTGATTATTATCAAAAAGCTCTAATAATACCGCAGGATTTCTCGGCTGTGATGATCTGCTTGAAACATGACCAGAATCATCCATAACAAAGTCAGGCACATAGGAAAGTAGCTTTATTTCAAGATTCGTATCTGGAATCTTTACTGATGAATTTTCTTCAATACTATATTCGCCAATTATCGATTTTGAACCATCAGCAATTTCTTTACTCAATTCTACACCTATTGTATTTATCACCCCATAGGCAGACTGAAAAAATTTTATGCCTTTATATTTCAAAGGATGATTTACCATAATGTCTTTTGTTATAGCAGGATTGCCATTCTCTATTATAGTTAATTTTGTTATATATTGTTTTGGTGTATTGGAATCGGGATAAAACTCTATCTTGAAATCTTCCGCCTTTGCCTTAAAGTCAGCATTTGGGACACTTATTACTTCTCCAACAGGTATATTTCTATGTTCCTTAAATCCTGTGAAACCAACTACTATCCCTCCGATTATTATGATGATTATACTTGCATGGGTTATTATTGGTCCTAATCGGCTAATTAGACCTTTTTCAAAGTAATATAAACTCTTTTCTTCATTTGAGAATTTCAGTCTATAAAACAGCCTACGAACAAGATTATATTGAATTAGTGAATATAGCATATTAGAATCCATATCACCTTTATTGAGTTCATTTTTTTGATAAAAAGGATGATTATCTAATTCTGTTTTGTCAACTGCCTTATCAGTAACACCAAACAAATGTGACAAGGATTTTATATTCTTAATGGAACATAGGCATAAATTCAGGCAAAATAAAGCAAGTAAGACCCTAAAAAGATATGAATGGTAAATAATATCCAATTGAAGTGCTTTAATTATTATATTATCTATTTTTGGTGTAACTAATGTGCCAATAATAGAAATAATAGCAATTAAGATCAAAATAATTATCGTGAATTTTACAGAACTTAGGAATTTTAATACTGACATTTTTATTCCTTTCACTATATAATAAAAAAGCCTTATTTCTTTTTTATATCAATATGTTCTTTGTGAATTTCATGACATTTAAGGCACGAATTGGATACATTTAGGTCAATTGCCAGCCTCTTTTGCTCTTTGCTAAGTCCAAGCTCAACATGCGCGCTACCTGGTCCGTGGCATGCCTGACAGCCGACATCTTTCAACTCAGGTGTTGATTTTTTGTCAACAAATCCACCGGGTTTTCCATAGCCTGTTGTATGGCAAATTAAACACTTGGGGTTATCTTCTTGATTATTATCTGTAAGGCTTTTGAAGCTATTTGCATGTTTATCTTTTATATGGCTTTTTGCTTGCTCTTTATGACAGAGATAACACCTTTTATCAGGAACATATCTTGCATTTGCAGGCGTTGCGGTTGCCTTTGGCAGATAAAAGATAATTAAACCCAAAATCATACCTGTCATAATAAGCAAGGCAATAAAAAAAATCTTTTTGTTCATTTTCCCTCCATATTAATTCTATATTTTAATTATCCTTCTGTTATCTATCAAGAATGAAAAATCATTTAGCTTTTTTTGCATTAAGGAAAGTTGCTTATTCAGTTTTTCCTCTGATGTTGCATTTAGAAGTTTTTGTTTTATCTCGTCCTGAATTGTAGTTAGTATTCTATTTTCAAAAGTCAATATTTCAGTGATCTCATTACCAATTTTATATAATCTTGGGCTAAATAGCTTTTCAATCCAATATCCAAGTATGACATAATATTGGATAAGCTTTATATTGTCAAAATTATTAGTAATATCCGTAACTCTGTGATCTAGTTCTAAACGGAGATCAAAATTTGATTTTATCGCTTCGACTACTGAATTTTCTATACCTAGATGCAAGATTTTACCATCAAAACCAGCATAATCATAGACGATTTTGCCATCACCATTAACAGATACATTTAATATGCCAAGAATTGTAGATGTCAAAAATATCCTGCTTGCCTCTTTCAAAACAGCGATCTCTTCTTCTGTATTAAGCATTATATCGGGATATTTTGTATCGTCAATGTGAAAAGTATATAGGTCTTGATTTGCAATTTCCATATAGCACTGTTTGTATTTATCCAGATTCGCTATATATACAAGCGGGATCCCTGCACATTCCGAATAATAACATATATTGTTGCTATCTACATTTATACGCTCTATTTCGTTGTTAATGCTCTTAAAAAGCCTAATGAATTCGCCATATTCATCATCTTGCTTGCTTGCGATACCAAGAGAAGCCATTGATTTAATATTGCTCATTGAACCGACATCGCCTATAAAATGCGATCCCTGTTTTAACCATCCGCTACCCATCTTATATAATCCATCAACCAATTGCTTATATTTTTCATTTGGGTATTGTTTTGATAGTTTTTTTATGACATCTGCCTTTTCCTGAGATTTTATATCAGCAAATTTTAATTTGCAAAAATCTAGTATTTGGCTTTCGATATATTGCGTTCCTTTATCATTGAGAATATCTTTAAGTTCAAGCAAACCATCGATCTTGGTGCTTAAGAAAAAATCACTACTCAAAGATTCAAGGGTAGTTTCAGTTATAGGCTTATCATTAATATAATATAAATCCATAAAATCACCCTTCTTATAAACATCATGATTGATAATTCCAGTTTCAGATTTGTCATAGGACTCATATTTTTCATGTAGTATGTTTTTTAGTATATTCAGTGATTTTATAAGATAATTTATTTCATTTATTATATCGTCTATTTTAGGTTTTAATTCTTTGCATATTTCTGATGCTGTTTTATCAATCATCATTCTGGCACGCATATCTAAATATGATTTTATAATATCAAATATCGTTTTTGAATGTGTTACTAAAACTGATTTGCGATATAGCCATGATTTTTCTGATTCCTTTATTAACTGCAATGTTTTATCTATATCTTTATGAATTTCATTTGTCTTTATTTCAGAGATATTATAGTCTTCTTCATAAGATTTTATCCATTCATTCAAAAATACAGATACTACATTAAGATTTTTTATTGTGAAATAAATCCCTTTCTCACGTTCATCAAGCATTTTAGCTGTTTCGTTTAGTATTTTGCTTTGAATTTCCTTTATCAAATCACTTTTGTTCTGTATATTTATGCTCTTTAAGAATTGTCCTTCACTATCTCTATAATTAAGATTCACATATTCATCAAATATTTTTGATATAAATCCGCTTATATCACGAGACTTAGAATTTATCTTATCAGCACAAGCTTTTTCTTGCTGAGATGCCCATTGATCAATAATTTTAGATATATTATCATCAACAATTTTGCTCAATGTAATAAATATATCTGATGACGAAACGTCATTCATCCTCATTCCTAATTTTGGTAATAAATCGTCTTTTATTTCATCTTTCAATTTATCTGTTACAGGATTTTCTCTAAGCCAAAATTCAACAAGGTCTTCACTAAGCTTATATGAACATATATTCTCTATACGTTTAATTGGCATATATATTTTGGAATAGCCAAAAGTCGAATAACGACATGCTCTTATTTCACTATGAGTTA
Source organism: uncultured bacterium (assembly GCA_964564735.1). Taxonomy (GTDB): domain Bacteria; phylum Poribacteria; class DTPJ01; order DTPJ01; family DTPJ01; genus CAZMCH01. Next base: position 87,044 of record CAZMCH010000002.1, on the reverse strand, counting down.
TATTACCTTTGCTATCAAGGTATTCGTATTTCATATCATTTAATATTGCTGGCGTAAGGCTTTCACGAATACTTCTTTTTCTTAATGCAAATAAATCTTTATCAGGCAGAAAATCAGTAAATATTGTATCAGCGATCATGTCAAATACTTCGCTTTGCTGTTCAGATATTGATAAATTATAATTAAAATTGCAATTATCTATTAAATAACAAGTATTAAACGGAGGTCCACTGATGAGTTTTTTATCGTCTATTTTCCATTCTGTGCTAAATCCGTTAAATATATTTTCACTTGGATTGTGTGCTATATCTTTCCTTGAGCTATAAAATTCTAATTCCTTAAGTGCTGAGTATCCATTTGCATACATTTTTTTATTGTAATCATCTGAAAAAAATGACGGAAGAACGATAAACCCATATATATTAGCATTTTGTATAATGCTTTTAGTAAAAAATGCCATGTCAAGAAACATTCCACCGCCTGTTCCACCAGCGATTGATGAGACGATATAGATATTTATCTTTGTTGTGTCAATCTTTGCCATCCCTTCCATCTCATTTTGTGATTCAGGTGATTGTATTTTAATTAGATGGTTACTTAATCTATGTTTGATAAGATCAGATGCGTTAAAAAATCCCAGATGTCCTAATAATCTACACGACTTTGTGCCATCAATTAGCGCTTTATAAGGTTTTAGTGATTCGAAGGCATTAGGATAATTGCTCTCATTTTGGAAATAAATTGAAAAATCTTCTGGTGAGATCTGCGCATCAATTATTTCATTAGGTTTAAATCTTATATCTTCTAAATAGTCTGAATTATATATATCGTTATGATCGGTATCAATATACAAGTATGCAATGGATGGTAAGTCAGGTCTGTTATATTTATCAAAAAACTTTTGTCTCAAATTCAATAAAATCTTATTCCCTGTTCCTCCTAAACCAATAATAATGGCAGGATGTAAGGGAATTTGAGCTGGCTTTGCCACGTTACCAGCATCTAATATTCTACTATTAAAAGGCATTATTCTTCCTCCTCATATCCATATATCTATATGCCTAAAATTCTTATAAAATATAATAATTGCAATTTATGTTTAACCGAATTGATTTTATGAACAGAATGCTGATGGGACGGACTAAGCAGAAAGGTTTGAGTTATTATGTTGACATTATACAAATCTACTTAATCTAAGTTCTATAAATATTTAACTCGGTAGCGAAATCTTCATCTATTATATCATATTAGTTTTGTAAAAGTCAATTTGCGCTTACCAAACAACCAATTTTATATGAGGTTCGGACATTAATTCAGGCAAAAATAATATAAAGCCTTGTCATTGCTTATATTCAGGCTTGTCCCTCTTTATGTAAAGATGATTTTTTATATATTCAGCAAATGCTTATCGGATGAGCCTTCGGAAAGAAAATGTCCGAACTTCAGATTTTATCTCTTGATTTTTTAAATTGATTATGTAATAATCTTTTAACCAATCTCTATTTCAATTTGTCAGTATTTATATGAGTCGATTTAACTAATAAGTCGCCTTTTTCAAATAAAATGCGACAATCAGTAAGGGGGTATTTATGAAATTACTTTATAAGCTATCACTTATTTTGTTAGCGATTCTGATGTTTGCTTGTGGTAAATCCCGAGATAAGACAATAAATATCGCTTGGGCAGAATGGGATCCTGCAAATTTCCTTGTCCAATTGTCGACGGATTTTACAAAAGAAACGGGCATAAAAGTTGTTATAGATCAAATTCCATGGGGTCAATTTGAAACAAAGGTTTTTACTACATTCGCTGCCAAACCAGATACATATGACATCGTTATTGGCGATAGCCAATGGCTTGGTAAGGGTGCTGTCGGTGGACATTATATGGACTTGACAGAATGGATGAAGTCAAAAAAGATTGATGTTGATATAAGCCCAATGGTTTTAAAGTATCTTGGTGAATATCCAAAAGGTAGTGGAAAATTTTATGCTGTTCCAGCAGAAACTGACTGTAACGGCTTTGCTTATAGAAAAGATTTATTTGAAAACCCAAAAGAAATGGCGAACTTCAAGGCTAAATATGGATATGATCTTGCACCACCAAAAACCTACAAAGAATTGATGGATATTGCAGAATTCTTCACAAGACCAAAAGCTAACCCTCCTTTATATGGCGTTGCTCTATGGCTTGCCAAAGATTATGATGCGGTAACAATGGGATTTCAACAGATTCTTTGGTCTTGGGGTGGTTCGCTTGGAGATGAGCAGACATATAAAGTTCAGGGCATATTAAATAGCCAAACAGGCATAGAAGCATTACAATATTATGTTAATTTAGCAAAATTTACGCCTCCCGGATCGGAGAATTATTATTGGAATGAGTCGCTAACTGCCCTTCAGCAAGGGAAAGTTGCGATGGGTATGGATTTCTTTGCGTTCTTTCCGGGTCTAATTTCACCAGAAAAAACTCCATTAGCAAATAAAATGGGATTTTTTGCAAGCCCAGAGGGACCAGGGGGAAGATATATCAGTATCGGCGGACAAGGTATGTCTGTATCAAAGCACTCAAAGAAACAAAAAGAAGCACTACGATTTATTGAATGGTTCTGTAAATATGAAAATCAGCTAAAATGGGCAAAACTTGGTGGTTTTCCTGCAAATGACAAGGTGCTTCAATCAAGCGAGTTCCAAACTATTGCACCATATAATCCTGCTTTTGTTGAGAGTATGAAATATGTCAGGGATTTCTGGTCTGTTCCTGAATATGCTGATCTATTGCAGAAAAGCCAAATTCATTGGAACGCTGCGGTTACTAATCAAAAAACTCCCAAACAAGCAATGGATGATCTAGCAAAAGATCATGAGGCTATATTCAAGAAAGCTGGTTACCTTAAATAAATAATTGAAGAAATAAAATGCTGATTAAGTAGATTGGGCGGATTTTTGTTGATTATGGAAGCCATATCTTTTTTGATTCGGTAAATCTGCCCTATCTGCGTTTCAATAAGACATATTTTTAGGAGAGTGTTGTGGGTAGTATTGCTAATGCGTCAAAAATGCGTGGGATGCAGGATTATCGTCTAAAAATGATGTTCATTATGCCTACGCTTATACTCCTGATCGTAATGAATATATTTCCTCTATTGTGGTCACTGGTTTTAAGTTTTACAAAATATTCTGCCATAGCATCTGAATCACCAACGTTTGTTGGTACAAGAAACTTTACTCAGTTATTATCTGATAGCTCAACATGGTCATACTTCAGAACGACAGCATATTTTGTTCTGTTGGCGGTTATTGCTCAATTTATAATAGGGTTCGGTTTAGCTCTGCTTTTAAATCGTGATTTTAAGGGAAAAAGCTTTATTGTTCCATTGCTTTTGATTCCGATGATGCTTTCACCTGTCGTAGTTGGTTTATTCTGGCGATTCATACTTGATACACAATGGGGCTTGCTTAATTACCTTATTTCGCTTTTTCCAAGCACTATTCATGCAATTGCTGAAGGCATAAATAAAATTGCCTACTCAATTAGCTTTCCATATATTATAAGTCCAAGTATAACCGACAGCCTCCAACAGGCAACCAATGACGCAAGAGGGATAATCTGGCTAACCAAGCCAAATATGGCTCTGTTCTCTCTTGTTATCATTGATACGTGGATGTGGTCGCCATTTATGATGCTTCTTTCGCTAGCAGGGCTTTCGGCAGTTCCAAAATATCTCTACGAGGCAGCAGATATAGACAGGGCTTCAGGATGGTTTAAGTTTAGGCATATAACTCTCCCGCTTGTATCACCTTTATTATTTATTGCCCTTTTATTTAGAACAATGGACGCATTCAAGCTATTTGATCTTGTTATAATTGCGACAAATGGAGGTCCTGGATCCGCAACAGAGACAGTATCACTAAACCTTTACAGAAGGGCATTTGAGTCATGGAATACAGGAGAATCATGCGCTTTGGCTTATATATTGCTTGTTATTATAATTGCCCTGAGTAATATATATATAAAGTATCTGAATAAAGCAAGGAGTGGTTCGTGAAGCGTGAAACAAAGAAAAAAACATATCATATAATAGCCCTTATTGTTATAGCAATAGCCCTTATTTTCTATTTAATACCTGTATATTGGATTATCTCAACATCATTCAAGCCCTATGTTGATACATTTGCCATGCCTCCAAAATTCTGGTTTAAACCTACAATAGATAATTACAAGGGACTTATGACAGAAGGATATATGGGGACTGATGGTAAAAGGCAAGTAACAGGAGTATCTCAATATCCCCGTCAGCTTTTGAATAGTGTTTTAATCGGATTTATAAGCACTGCGTTAGCTGTTGGGCTTGGAACAATGAGTGCTTATGCCTTTTCAAGATTTCCTGTCAAAGGCAAGGGCGATTTGTTATTCTTTATCCTTAGCACACGCATGATGCCCCCTGTTGCTGTTGTAATACCGCTTTTTCTTATGTATAGGGCATTGCATCTCATTGATACGCATTTTGGCTTGATTTTACTTTATACGACTTTTAATGTCTCGTTTGCGACATGGATGATGAAGGGCTTTATAGACGAAATACCGAAGGAATATGAAGAAGCTGCTTTGGTTGATGGATATACACGTTTCAAGGCTTTTATAAAGATTGTCCTGCCACAGTCAGTAACGGGAATTGCGGCGACTGCTGTTTTTTGCCTTATAACTGCTTGGAATGAGTTTACATTTGCGCTCATAATGACAACAAAAAATGCCAGAACCGCCCCGCCTTCACTTGCAAGCAGGATGGGTTCATCAGGCGTTGAATGGGGGCAGATTGCTGCAGGAACGTTTATATTTCTTTTGCCTGTTGTGGTGTTTACGTTCATTATGAGAAAGCATTTGCTCAGAGGTGTTACCTTCGGGGCAATAAAGAAATAAAAAGGGGAGGTCAAAAATGGCATTTAACTTGAAAAAAAGAGGTAAAATAACTTATTATTATAATGGTGATCATCCAGTATTGTCCGCATTGGTTACTGAGGAATTGCCAGATGGTGATCTAAAGATTTATTTTGCAGGCTTGACGGGTGGATATTCAGCAAAAGGCGTTTTGGGGCTTGATGAGCTTGTAACGATGGATCCTATAAGAGAGATTCCACTTGTATTTAAAAGCTGGGAAAAATGGCTTCAGGAAGCGGGAATTTGCGAATCATTAAAAGATGTTGATTTTATTGAGGTTCATGCTTTTGGATGTCAGCCCAAATCTCCAAACCCTTTGGTTGATCCTGTTGGTTTCGCAGAGGAACAGAAACGTCTGCGCTCAGAATATGCGATAGGATATAGCAACTTTTTCAAAGATTACTTGCCCGATAACGGTGTGCCAGCAAGATTTACTGTTCATCTTGTTGATGTCCCTGATACTGCTGCATCATACGAATTTTATTCTACAGCTATTTATCAAAAGTCTTTACAGAAAAAGTAAGTCTTAAAAGTCTTTACATTAACTATATTATTGAGAAATTCAGATTAAATGACATCGGAAAATAATGCCATAAAAGTCTTAATCATTGAAGATGATGATGCTTATGCTTTGTTACTTCGTAGAATGTTGGAAAAAGCGAAGCTAGATAAGTTCATTATAAATCGAGTTAATAGTCTTCAAGCGTCAGCGGAATATATCGCAAAAAACAAAATTGATGTCATTTTGCTAGACCTTTATCTTCCTGATGGCAATGGGCTTGATATGCTCGATGCTATGCGTGCAAGCGTTTTTAATATCCCAATTATCGTATTAACTAGCTTAGATGATGATACAATTGGAATCGACGTTCTAAAAAAAGGCGGGCAAGATTATTTAGTAAAATCCAAGATTAATGATGATCTATTGGCTCGATCTATTCGTTACGCCATTGAACGCCATAACCTACTTATGAGGCTAAGACGAAAAACAAAAGAGCTTGAGGCAAGTGAAAAACGTTGCCGATATATTGCAGAAAACAATATTGATGCCATTATCGTAGTTGATCATAATAAAATTGTAAAATTTATAAATCCTGCTGGAGAGGCGATGTTTGATAGAAAATCAGATGATTTCGTAGGTCGTTCATTTGATTTCGAGTTTAGTCCTGGGACAAAATTAGAAATCGAAATTCCTAAAAAAGATGGTCAAATTACAATAGCAGAAATGCGATCGGTTAAGATTGATTGGCATGGTCAAGAGGCAAACCTTATCTCTTTGCGTGATATTACAGAAAGTAAGCAGATTGAAAGATTTAAGGAAGAGGTTATATCTATTGTAAGTCATGAATTAAGAAGCCCGCTTACTTCTATATTAAATTCGCTTAATCTATTAATTGACGGTGAAGCAGGTGAAATACCTGAGCAAGCAGCAAAACTACTCAAAGTTGCTCATAGAAGCAGTGAACGAATGTTACGCTTGGCAAATGATATGCTTGATATTAGAAAAATTGAATCTGGACAAATGCAATTTAATTTTCAGATTTACGATTTAATACCATTAATAGAGCAGTCAATAGAGTCTAATCGTGCCTATGCAGAGCAATTCGGTGTTAAAATTGTGCTTGATAATGACTATTCATCAGACATTAAAGTAAATGTTGATGCGGATAGACTAATGCAAATAATGACAAATCTTTTGACTAATGCATCTAAATTTTCTCCAAAAGACGAGAAAATCACTGTTTCTATTACAGATATTGAGGATTTGGTTAGAATATCTGTAAAAGATAAAGGACCTGGTATCCCAGAGGAATTCCGTAGCAAGATATTTGATAAGTTTGCGCAAGCTCAGTTGCCCGGCTTAAGACGAAGAGATGGGTCCGGACTCGGTTTGAATATATCAAAAATGCTCGTTGAAAGAATGGGAGGAACAATCAATTTTATTACAAATCCTGATGAAGGCGCTACTTTTTTCTTTGATCTTCCTAAATACCAAATAAATTATTAAAATGTGATAAGTAAAATGGAAATTGTTATTAATATAAATGGACTCCGAAAGGAATTCAAAAAGATTGCAATCATTGATGATATAAGCCTTCAACTGAAATCAGGAGATATATTTGGACTTGTTGGTCCTAATGGTTCAGGTAAAACAACGCTTATAAAAATTTTAGCAACTATTATTAAACCTACCGTTGGAACTGCTTACATACTCAATTATGATATATCTCGTGAACCACAAAAAGTCAGGAGATTTATAGGCTATTTACCATATTCCTATAAGCCATATTATGATTTAAAAGTGCGTGAATATATAGCTTTTTATGCAGGTGCGTATAAGATACCAAGATCAGACAGAAAAGATATTATAAACGATATTTTGGAGTTGACGAATCTTATTACAACTAAAGACCAATATATCAAGGATTTATCAGATGGTATGATTCAGAGACTCGGAATAGCAAGGACTTTGATACATGACCCTATGGTTTTGCTATTTGATGAGCCTTTAATTGGACTTGATCCAAGATCAAGGGTAGAAATAATGGAGATAATCAAGGAACTTGGTAACATGGGAAAGACTTTGATTGTTTCCTCTGGCATAATTTCAGATATTATGTCTATTTGCAATAAAGTTGGTATTATGAAAGATGGAAAGATAATTATCAGTGGCGATATAGATGAAATAAATTTCTCGGATTATTTATAGAGTTTCCAAATGGCTATTTTTTGTCGTTTGGATTTTTGAAAAAAACAATAATATAAAACAATACTAACGGAGAATAAAATGGAAGAAATGACCAGTATTGAACGAATAGGCAACATATTAAGAAGAAAGCCAGTTGACCGTGTAGGGCTTAACGAAAGCTATTGGGGTGAAACGATAGCACGTTGGCGAAAAGAAGGCTTTCTCGGTGAAAATGAATCGCCACATGGTCACTTTAAATATGATTATAGTCAGGGTGGATGGCCTAATATGTCGTCAGAACCCGGCTATCAAGAGCAAGTTATCGAGGAAACAGACGAATGGCGACTAGTTCGCAATGCAAACGGCGCACATCTGAAATGGTGGAAACATAAAGCAGGAACGCCTGAACATGTATTCTTTGAAGTAAAAGACCGAGACTCTTGGAACGAACAAATACGCCCAAAATTAACAGATGAAAACCTTATTAGAAAAAGAATAAACGTTGAGGGTTACAGCAATGCCCTAAAAGATGCCCATGCACATAACCTTTTCTTTTTCTTAAATGGAGTGAATGTGTTTGAGTGCATACATCCCGTTTGTGGACATGAAAACATGCTTGTGGGTATGGCTCTTGATCCAGATTGGGTTATTGACATGTGCAATGTTTTTGCAGATTTGATCGTTAAATGTAATGAGATATTGATCTCAGAAGGTGGAAAACCTGATGGTGTCTTTTTCTATGAAGATATGGGATTTAAGGCAAAGCCATTTATGTCGCCAAGAATGTATAAGGAAATAATTTTTCCTGCGCACAAAAAGACCTTTGAACATGCTCATAGCTACGATTTGCCTGTTGTTATACATTCATGCGGATATGTTGAACCTCTTGTCCCGGGGCTAATTGAAGCTGGGATGGATTGTCTTCAGGCGATGGAAGTCAAAGCAGGTATGGACTTGGTGCAATTAAAGAAAGATTATGGTGATAGGATCGCATTTTGCGGTGGAATGGACATCAGGGTACTAGAAACAAACGATCTTGACAAAGTGGAAGCAGAATTGCAGAAAAAACTACCTATTGCTATGAAAGGTAGTGGATATATTCTCCATAGTGATCATAGCGTCCCCAATACTGTTGATTACAAGACATATAAATACTTTGTTGATCGTGGTCTTGAAATCGGAACATACAAATAACAAAAGGAAATAGAACGCAGATTAGGCAGATTTAGCGGATTTTCGCTGATTATAGAATTGATTGCATAAATCTGCTAAATCTACTGGTCAACCGAATTAATTATTAGATTTATGATCCTCAAAGTCTCCCTTTATCAAAGGGAGACTTTGAGGGATTTTAAAGCAATCAATAAACGCAATATTTAATTCGGTGAATCACTACTCTATCCGCATTCTATTCCTAAAAATCAATTCGGATGATTAATATGGAGAAAGCCAAATGCGGTTGATACAGTTTGAATTGCCACCCGTTGTTATTCGGAGAGTCGGCATTGTTGAGGATGATATTGTTTTTGATTTGACAAGCCTTAATCCTTTATGGGATAGTGTTTATCGTATTTTTATAGATGCAAAAAAAGCGGATAAGTCTCTTGAAAATTTTATACAAGCGTCAGATTATCGCAAACATTGCCGAACCTTTGATTATGTAACTTTGCTGAAAAATCGTCACGGCGATAAGGGTGGATGGCTTTTACCTCCAATAGATCATCCTGATCTTGCACATTGCCTAATAACAGGAACAGGGCTTACACATCTTGGTAGTATGGAGCAACGTAATAAGATGCACAAAACAGAAGAGCCAAAAAGTAAGACTGACTCGCAAAAGATGTTTGAGATGGGAATTGATGGAGGAAAACCTGATAAGGGACAAAGAGGTATTTCTCCTGAATGGTTTTATAAAGGCACTGGTGCAATACTTCGTGGACATAACGATTTTCTGGATATACCTTCGTTTTCACAAGACGGCGGAGAAGAGCCTGAGATAGTTGGGTGCTATATTATTGATAATGATGGTATTCCTTGTAGGCTTGGATTTGCGATCGCTAACGAGTGGTCAGATCATATCACTGAAAGAGTGAATTACCTATGGCTTGCCCCATCGAAATTGAGGACATGCTCTATTGGTCCTGAGTTAATCACAGATCAGGAATTTAAGGACATAAGAGGATATTGTCGAATATATAGGGATAGGAATGTAATTTATGATTCAGGTGAACTCTTGACTGGTGAAGATAATATGAGTCATTCACTTGCGAATCTTGAGGATCATCATTTCAAATATCCGCAATTTCGTATTCCCGGTGATGTGCATATTCACTTTTTCGGCACAATGAAACTCTCTTATGGGAGTAGAGACAAATTTCAAGATAATGATATGATAGAAATTAGCTTTCAAGATATGGGTGCAAACCTTGTAAATTATGTTAGACGTTTTCCGTCTGATAATAACCCCTTCACGGTGAAAAAGGCATAATAAAAAAAGTATTGTCCCTTTTAATAATGAATTTTCACATAGCAGGTTTTATGTCTAAAGGACATTTCCATAAGGAGAAAAAATGGAATACGATGATCGCTATATGGCATATATGGGGATGGCTCCCAAAAGGATTCCTCATTGGGAACATTGGTCTTGCCCAGATGCAGAAACATATCTAACAGGCATAGATTATTATGAACATCCAAAGCTTTGTAGAGAAAAATTGCGTAAGTTATATCCACAGCTTGGTCTGGGTATTCCTGCAACTGATGATCCCAAGCCACGTCCCAAACTTGATCTGACAGGACAAAGTTCAAGCGTAGATGCTCAGGGCAGACATCATGTCCGATGGGGAGATGGAGAAACAAGCCACTGGGATTGGGGCATGAATTTTAAGACTGCTGAGGATGTTTTTAATTTCTCGCCATTAGAGCAAGGAGACTTTACGGATATACCTGTTGTTGAGTCAAGGGATTATTCCAGTGAAGAGAAACTCTATGAAATGTATCGTGGAGGCTATCCTGCTGAATGGGGCGATAAAGCACCGGAAGGATCAACTTCATCAACGGGTTTCTATAATACAATGTTTATGTGGCCTTTACTTACATTTGGCTGGAAATTGTTTCTTGAGACTTGTCTTGATCCACGTTTTGAAAGGATCATGGACGAATTTGCAGAGATAAATCGTCGTGTATTTAGAACATTTGCAAGATTGCCCGTTAATTTTGTAATTTGTCATGATGATATTGTTACTGCACGTGGTCCAGTATGCTCTCCAAAATGGATGCATAAATATATCTTTCCAAGATATGAAGAATTCTGGGGTATGCTCAAGTCCACAGGAAAGCATGTAATATTTATGGTTGATGGCTGTATTGATGCGTATGCTGATGATATATTTGCATGTGGTGCAAGAGGTATTATAAGCGAACCATATACCGATTATAAAGCCATAGCCCGAAAACATAAAGATTGCTTCCTTGCAGGTGAAGGTGATAACCGTATCCTGACTCGTAATATTCCAGAAGAAATCGAGGCTATGGTAAAAAGCATGTTGGAAACCGCTAATATGACAGGCGGATATATGATGTGCATAGGTAATCATATCCCTTGGAATGTAACTCCTGAAGGCATTAAGAGATACCTTGATCTATCCGCAGAACTTGCACATAGATAATAATTATTTGACAAATGAACTTGTGTTGATTAGACTATATATAGATATATTATTTGAGTAAGTAATCCTCCTAGCATTATATATTATGGAATTTAGAGGGTATAAAGATGATAATTCGGAGATCCTCAGAAGCGGATTTTACATTTACTGCTGATGAATATAGTGAGGAAATGCGAGTGCTTAGATTCAGCGGAACAGAGGGCGTTTCTACACCTTTCCGATATGACATAAAACTTGCAATTTCAGATACAGAATTGGATTTTGCAGACATCATTGGAAAAGGAGCATGTCTTTGTATCAATGGTGAAACAGGTGAAAGATATGTAAGAGGAATTATCTCTAAAATTACTCAATCAGGTGTTGGTGATAACTTCACGGTATATCATGTCGAGCTTGTGCCTTTGATATGGCTTTTAAAGCATAGGCACGGATGCCGTATATTCCAAAATATGACATTTGAGGCTATAATAACGCAGATATTTCAGGACGCTGGTATTAGCAGTGACAGTTATAGATTCACTCCTTTTAATGGAACACATAATACACATGAGTATTGTGTCCAGTATCGTGAATCAGAATTCAATTTTATATCACGACTTATGGAAGAAGAAGGCATGTTCTATTATTTTGAGCATACCGAAGATATGCACGTAATGGTAATAGGCGATAATTCTTCTGTTCATACAACGATAGAATCACCAACTGTTATTTTTAATTCGGCATCCTCAATGGTTCCAGAAGAAGAATATGTATATGAATTTAGATATATTCAGCAGATAAGACCAAGCGCAACATCATTAAGAGATTTTAACTATGAAAGACCGACTTTAGGAACAATGCACGTAATGTCACTGGCTGGGGAAGATGGTTCATTGCCTGAGGAGGAAAATCTTGAGGTATATGACTATCCGGGTGATTATTTTAATCCAGACTTCGGATCAGAGATTTCACAATGGAGATTGGAGGCTTTGAGATATAACAGCCAGATGGGTGTTGGTGAAAGCGTTTGTCGGAGATTTTTGCCCGGCTCTAGATTCACTCTCAATCAATATGGCAGACCCAATCTTAATCAGGAATATCTCATAACTCATCTCAAGAATTTTGGAACTCAACCTCTTGGCGAGGATGTAGGTGGTGAAGGGATCCAATACAACAATGAATTTGAATGTATTGCCTATGCTGTGCCATTCCGTCCACCAAGAAAGACTCCCAAACCAGTTGTAGAAGGAATTCAGACAGCTTATGTAGTTGGTCCTGGTAGTGATCCGATCCATTTTGATGAGATGGGCAGAGTGAAAGTCCAGTTTCATTGGGATCGTGAAGGAAGAAATGACGAAAATAGCTCCTGTTGGGTGCGTGTCAGTGATGGCTATGCAGGGCAAAATCATGGCATCCAATTCCCTCCATTAGTGGGTGATGAAGTTATTGTCAGCTTTCTGGAGGGCGATCCAGATAGACCTTTAATTACAGGGCGAGTATATAATGGAACAAATTTGCCATATCTTGATCCTCAGAAAAGCATACAAAACATAATGTTTACACCTTATGATCATACCTTGCTTTTTGATGATAAAAGGCAGGCAATTCTTTTAAGAACGGGTAAAGGTCAACAGCTTCGCTTGCGCGATGATCCTGCTGATTCTTCGGATGATGAAAAGGGCTATGGAAATTATGCTACCATTATGACTATGGATGGACATAATATGACCATGACCTATGGGACTGAAAATAAACATATTGTCTTGAAATCAGTATCAGGACATACGGTAAAACTAGATGATATGGGGGGGAATATTTCTATTACAAGTGCTGGCGGGCATAATATCACTCTTGATGATGCGAATAAAATGATAAAGATTGTTAGCACAGACGGACATTCCATTACAATTAGTGACACTTTTGCTACAATAATATTGAGTAGTTCCAGCGAAGATCAGGGAATTATGGTTACAGATGGAGGCACAGTTGAGATTTTAAATAACGCTGGCGATATTGAAATAATATCTTCTGCTAAAATAAAACTTGATGCAAGTGCTATTGACATTAAATCATCAGGTGATATAAACATAGAAGCCGGTGGTAAAATTAACATAAAAGCTGGGACGGATATTAAAGAAGAAGCCGGAACAAATGTTGATATAAACGGTAATGCCAAAGTTTCCATAAAATCAGCCATTGTTGATATTAAAGGTTCTGGCAAAGTAGGGATTCAAGGAACACTAACCGAAGTAAAAGGAACTCCAATAAAACTTAATTAGAATTACTCGGATAGAAAGGTGCTAAAAAATGACTTTCCCAGCAGGAAGACTAGGCGATATGACGGGTCATGGCGGAGTTATAACTTTAGGATTTCCCATGGTTCTAATAGGTGGAATGCCTGCGGCACGTGTAACAGATATTCATGTATGTCCAATGCTAACAGGTCCTGCCCCGCATGTTGGCGGTCCTGTAACTATGGGCGGTAACATGGTGCTAATAGGCAACATGCCTGCCTCACGTTCAACAAGCATTGTTACATGCGCCGGACCTCCTGACGTTCTTACTATGGGATGTCCTACCGTCTTGGTCGGTGATGCAGGTGGAGGTAGTGGCGGAGGCGGTGGAGGAGGCGGAGGCGCTGGAAATGACGCAGGCGCATCTGCTTCTGTTGCGGTATCAGGAGGAAACACATCAACCGAAGGTCCTCATTGGATTACATTTGTATTTGTTGATAGCGGAGGAACGCCTCTTAGTGGTATTCCCTATTCCTTTACTGATCCGGATGGCGTTGAGACGCAATCAAGGTTAAGCTCAAATGGAACGGTATCTTGGCGTGGTGAAGCTACAGGTCAGGGAACTGTTACAATTAGAGACATTAGCAATGCTCGTTGGTCACAGGAATCAGCCTCTGTTGGCGATACATTAACTTTATCCGCAGATGTAGAAGGTTACGAATCAGGAACATCGGCGTTTTTTGATATTTATATACGTGACGTATCAGGTCCAGATGAATTGGTTACAACCATAGAAACGGAAGTTCAGGGCAACAGTGTCGAAACAGAATGGGAATTAGAATATGATCCATCAGAAGCAATGCGTGAAGCAATGAATGTTGACTCATACTCACTTATTAAATATTATTTCATAGTCAGAATAGAAAGAGAAAAGGCAAGATCAGGTTACATGGAATATACAGACTGGTTAAATATAGATTTGGTTGATGATGAAGGAAACCCAGTCCCGAATGTTGAATATATGGTATATCTTTCAAATGGCGAAATTCGTCGAGGAACACTAGATGGCAATGGTCATGCAAGAGAAGAAGACCTTCCGCCCGGAGGTTGTCGAGTAAGATTTCCCAATGATAGCAATATTGCACCTTCCTAGATATACGAGGTAAAGTAAATATGGCAGACCCAGCACCGAATCCCGCAGCAACTCACATAGATAACCCATTCATTGCAGTAAACGAAAGAACAGCACTTCTTCAATTTATGTATCATAATCCCGTTACTGATAGTAATGATCCATTTCCAGCAGGATTACCTGTAAATATAATCTATGTTGATGAGGATGGAGATGACGAAGATGACTCTCGTAATCCTCTACGGATCGGTGATAATGGTTATCTTCAATTTGTTATGGAACATAGAGATAATCTATATTTTGAGTTTGATTTTAGGTATCCAGTTATTTTTAACATTACTGATGGAACGTATATTACCGAAGAAGCTTTGTCAGCAGCGTTTGCAAATAATACGATTAACCCTCAAGAGAAAATGATATTTAGATTGCCACAAAGGTTTGGCTTACAGAATTCAAGATGGATTATTGGTGAAGAAGGAAATCCTCCTGCCGTTTATAATGCTGATCGCAGAATGTTTGTTGATCTTGAAGTAAATATGCTCAGAGGCGCCGCAAATGATGCAAGCTATTTGCCTGTTATACTTAATCCTGAATGGCAATATATCGGATTTCAATATTTTGATCGCAACACGAAAAACTTTGGAATGGTGCCGCAGTTCCTATATCTAAAAGGATTCAATGAAGCAATTGATGATGAGGAGGCTGTAACTGCCTCAACAGTTTATAAAGATAATTGTATTTGTCTTCCATGGATAGAAGATAGAAACTTAAAAGATAATAGAAATCGTGAAAGAATTGTCTTAAAATTTAGCACTAATCAATCATTTATAGAATCTGGAAGCGGATTGGTTAATAAAACAAGGGATGAAGTTCGGGCTATGACATTAAGGGATAGACTTAACTTCTATGATTTACCAGAAGCATGGTCATCAAAGAATTGGTATGCAAAAGTTGGTGTTGGTGGTGCAATCTCACCATTTGTAGATATTGTAAATAATGAATCTGATCCAGCGAATCCCATAGTCTTTGATCTTGACTCAATCGTGCTTACCGATGATGACTGCGAATGGGAATCGGACTGGAACAGCAATAACAGGTTCACTGTATTTGACTTAAAGATGAAAATTACCAA
Organism: uncultured bacterium; assembly: GCA_964564735.1. Taxonomy (GTDB): domain Bacteria; phylum Poribacteria; class DTPJ01; order DTPJ01; family DTPJ01; genus CAZMCH01. The sequence goes on along the minus strand of CAZMCH010000002.1, from coordinate 71,272 downwards.
GCCTGATACAAACAAGACTTATCTAACAGATGGAACTATTAACTCAAATTTTTTTCCACCAGAAAAGACAATAAATGAATCTGATGGTGATTATGGGTATTATCCTCGTCTTATATCTCTTAACGGCAATTTTTATGACGTTACAGACAAGCGTAGCACAGGCGATCTGATAGGCGCAAGGGCGGGAGTTTTGAATGATGAGCAAGTTCACTATGGCGATTCAATCCAAACACCAATCACGACTGTCGGCAATTTTGAATTACATTATCTTACCGATTGCCTTGATCAATCGGATAATCCTGTTTCTGCACTTTTGATATACTGGTCATGCAAATTTCAGCCTGCTTCGGGAGTTACACCTGCAGATGTTGAAAATGTTCATAGAGAGGGTATGATCAATGCCAAAAATCGCTGGGAAGAAAAGGGCTATAAATTTATTCCCGATTCCGATCCTTCTGGCAAAAATATTAATGTCATTCCTGTATTCTTTTATGAAGCTAGAGAAGATGATCCCTATAAATGCACTGTGCATTTAGAAACAGCAGGAGGAAGGTCGAATATGGGTGTATCAGTAGCTCATTTTAAGGTGGATGACTATCAATCCTATTTACCCGGAGCAGGCGATACAGATGAAGATGGCAATCAATACGGATGGTTTACTATGGCGCATGAACTTGGTCATGCAATAGGGCTTGATGATGAATACAACGAATCTTTAGAAGAAGACGATAGAGCCAATGTGCCAGACAATACCCTTTGGAATCCACCATTACCAAAATTTGACCAATATTACCCGGGTATGCCTTATTCATGCGATAGGATTTCTATGATGAACTCCAATAGAGCGCCACGATTGCGCCATTTTTGGTATTTTACAAGATGGCTCAATGAAACAAGCGATGTCAAGGAACTTACAGGCGATACTGTATTTAAGGTTAATCATAGTGGAAATAATTATAATTACATATTGAATAGGGATTACCTCAATTTTTATGAACCTGCCTATGAGGATACAGGGCTTGAAAACGGAGAATATGGAAAATATGATTTATACTTATATAAAATAGGTAATGATGAAACGACTGACAGACTGATAGCAGGACAAAATAATTTTGACGGGATTCTTGTTGTTCGTAATAAATTGCAGTGGTTTTTTGAGGATCATGGTGGGCATACTTGGGCTAATACAAACGCAAAATTGATGTGTATGCGTGATTTTCAAACAAGAGTTGATCAACACATGAATAAAAAATATTATCTTGAATGTCCTGCGGACAGCGAGTTTAAGAAGGTATATATTTATTTCCGTCCTCAATATTATTTTGAATCAAGCACCACAAGTGATCATTTTGAAATAACAGTCAAAGCAGATGGCGGAGGCGCTATCGATATCCAACCTGATTATTATGATGATGATTTTGATAATGATGAATTTGAGGTTGGCGCTTCTCAAGACAAGATTAATATATATAGGTATATATTGGGTTTATCAACCTATCAAGGCAATCCGAAGCAAAGCATAAATACAATTACTGTTAATGATCTTGGTTTCCTTACCACAAGAGTTGGGCGAATGAGAAGGCAAACTTACGAGCTAAGAGGATAATAAGGATTGTTAAAGCTGTGAAAAAGTTATCAATTGTCATTTTGGCATTTATCGCTATTTTTTGTAGTATAAATATAATTTTGGCGGAAAATAAAGAAACTCAAAAGGCAAATAAAATGATAAATAAAAGGCAATCTTTCAGTAATCTGCAATTAAATTCACTACTTCCATATAATCTATCTGCAAAAGGCAGGCTTGCTTGGAAGCTCGAATATAATCCTGATAATATATCGGGTAATCCGATTTCTTTAGTAATGCTTGATGATTCGAGGGCGATAATAGATTATACTGAAACCTTTTTGGCAATCGATATATCAAATATGAAAGCGTTGGGATTTCGCCAAAAATCATCTAATTCATTCATTATTTTGAGTGAAGGGCAAGATTTTTTTTCTTTTGAGGGTTATCGCTTGCTCAAGATCAATTTTGATTTTTTCAAGAAAGAATCAGAAACAAGCTATTTTATACCAGGGCTTGGTGATTATTCAAATCTTGTGCTTTTTATACCAAAACAAAATAGCTTTATCGCTGGAATACAAGGAACAGGTGACCCAAAGTATATGACGCCTAGATTTGGATTATATGAGAAAAGCTATTCTGGATATGATTATCTATGGAATTATACTTTTACAGGATTTGCAACGATACCTCCTGTTTCTAGTGATGGTAATTTCGTTATAGCAATGAATAACATAATTAGAATTATTGGGATTGAAGGGAATATAAAAAAAGAGATTGAAGAAGATATTAAGCCACTTTGTTGCAGTATTGGCGTTGATGGAAATATTTATTTAGTTCATAAAACGAAATCCGATTGTTTTATCAGGGCGTTGGATTTTGATGGAAATACAAAATGGGAATGCAAAACATCAATCAATAGACCAACACAACCACCTGTTGTCAGTAATGATGAGATAGTTTATATCATTGGCTTGCAAAATGTAGAGGCATTTTCAAACGGGGAAAAGCTATGGGAATTTGCATTAATGAATGATAATACACCCAAACTTGCTTCTGTAACTAATGATGGCATGCTTCTTTTGATTGACGGGAAAATCCTTCATTGTATCAACAAACTAGGCGAGGTAATTTGGAATTTTAAGTGCAATAAAGAGGAAAAATACATGACTCAACCTATATTAAACAGCGCAGGGAAAGTTATTGTCGCCACAGATAAAAAAATACTAGCTATAGAGTAGAAAATATTCTGTTATCAGTAATTTTGCACGATCTTTACCTTCTCCTTTCGAAATAGTTTTTTTATTGTAACTGATCCTAAAATATGTGGCTCTTCCGTGTTGGGTGTGGAAATCTCAAATTTTGACCCACCCCTTAATCCTCTCCCAAGAGGGGAAATTGCTCTAACTCCCCCTTTAGCAAAGGTGGGCGGGGGAGATTTGAGACATAAGCAAGATTCATTCCCACACTGGACACCAAAGAACCAAATATGTTATCATTATAGTAGATTTGTAATCATGATTACAATTATGAACTATTACTGACGAGATCGTTATGGAGACTGATATGGTTCGCACACAAATACAACTGACCGAAGAGCAATTAAAAAAGCTTAGAAAAATAGCAGTGCAACGGAATATCTCAATGTCTGAACTCATTCGGCAAGGGATCGACTTTTATCTCCAAACTTGTGGGAATATAAGCCTGGAAGAAAGGCGTCAACGTGCTATTAAAGCCGCCGGGCAGTTTCATTCTGGTAAAACAGATTTATCTGAAAAACATGATGCATATTTAGCAGAGGCATATAAATGATTTGCTATATTGATACCTCAGCATTATTGGCTATATTAGATGCGGATGATAAAAATCATGTCAAGGCGAAGCAGCAGTGGACGGATTTGGTCATTGCCGAAGACACTCTTGTTTGTAGCGATTATGTTTTGGTTGAAAGCCTCGCCTTAATCCAACACCGCATTGGCTTAATGGCTGTTAAGGTTTTCCATGAGGATATTTTTCCGATATTGACTGTCGAATGGGTGGACGAGTCAATCTATCAAGCTGGAATTGCATCTGTTCTTATCTCTGCACGGAGAGATCTAAGTCTCGTTGACTGTATCAGCTTTGAAACTATGAGACGATTGGGCATCCAGTCCGCATTTTCTTTTGATAAGCATTTCAAGGAACAGGGATTCTCGTGTCTCCCCTGAAACATATCTCTATATGTCCAAAATATCTGAAGTTTCCAGATCATCGGAAACTATGGTCGCATTGAAAAATGGCATTTTTTGTATATTCCCCCGAAAAGGTGCATTAAGAAATATGTTTCAAAATGCTTTAAGATGGAACGATGACTTAATACAGCATCTTGAAAGGTGATAGGAGCAAAGCACCATTTAGGCGAAACTTTTGGCAGAACTCAATGACGCAAAAAGCAAGTCATAGCAACAATCTATGTATAACGAAAAAATATAATTTCCTATACAATAAAAAAAATGCACCAATATCAAGGACAAACAGATCAAGCACATAGAATAGAGTTGACTTCTACTATTGAACATGCGGTCTGGGATCGGGCTGTCGGTTCAATCGGTGAGGAAGTTGGATTCGAGGTTTATACTCATTTTGTAGGCAACTACAATGATGTTGAGATTGAGTTCCATAATTGCAACGGCAGAAGATTAGATAGGATTAATGTTCGCACTTATGGAAACAAATGCAGTGGAAGATATGTAATACCCAGTGGGGTCAATGATTTCATTTATTATAATGTTAGAATAAGGAATCTTGGACTTAGATGCCGTTCTGAACAGCTAGTAATCGTTCCGCCAAGAACAATCACAAATGCAAGATGGAGTCAGCCAGAAGCACGAAGAGGCGATCTGCTTACACTCTCCGCCGATGTTGATAATATTCGAGATGGAACTAGGGCAAGAATACAGATATATGAGCATGATGATGACGAAGCGCATGATCTTATTACTGAGTTACGTGGTATTGTTGAAAATAGAAGAATCGAAGTCGAATGGGAATACGAATACCATGAAGATACTGACGAAATACCAACAGAAGCAGAACTCGAAAAAGGTTATAATCCACCCGAATACTTTTTTAGGGTAAGCATTGATAGCATTTCTGCGGATTCGGATTTACTGACATTTAAGGATTGGATAGAAATAGAAGTTAGAGATGAGGCAGGTCAAATCGCAGCAAATCAAGACTATATTTTACATCTTCCAGATGATTCAACAAGAAATGGAACAACTAACGATCAGGGAATAGTCAGAGAAGAGGATGTTCCACCCGGTCCATGGTGGATCGAGTTGGTTAGTGATAATGGCTAATGTTAAACAAACACAAAACTAGGAGGTAAGTATATGGAACGTTTTATTGCTAAAAGAGTTTGTTTTCATGGCATCATGGTTTTTGCAATCGCATTGTTTTTATCAACTATTAGTTGGGCTGGCACTTTTAGAGACAACTTTAACGATGGTAATGCAGACGGCTGGAAAATTGAGGAAAATGGAGCTGGGAAATGGCAGGTAAAGAATGGTGGCTATAATGGTTCTATCGCCAGTGGAGTAGAGAGCATTGCTTTAGTTGGTGAAGCTGATTGGGAAGTTGACTCAATTGAGGTAAAAATTCGAGACGTTCAAGGCAGTTGGCTTGCCATTGTTTTCCGTTATCAAGATATAAATAACTTTGATTCTTGGTGGCTTAACATTCCCTCAAAAACTTTGGAGGCATGGCCAAAGGTTGGAAATTATGAAGGTGCAGCCAAAGCTACAGGTATTGTTCCCTTTGATCCTGCAAAAGAATTTACCATTAAGATATTAATAGAAAAAAACAATTTTACTGTATTTTTTGATGGCAAAAAAATAAGTGAATATAGCAATGACAAATTCAAAACGGGAAGAGTTGGCTTGCTAGTTTGGGAAGGTTCAACAACTTTTGATGATGTCGTAATAGAAGGAAAAAACGTATCAGGTTTAATGGTTGTCAGCCCATATAAAAAGCAACTATCTATTTGGGGTTTAATAAAGCAACAATATATAAAGTAAAATATCTATGCGTGATATTGCCAGTGAAGTAGTTGATGGAAGAGCATATAATAGCGTAACACTTGAGGCTGGAGACTCTCTTGAGGCTGTATGTCTATACTTCAATTATGCTAACTGGCAAGCGATATACCAGCTTCAGGTAAATGATTTATTTAGGCAAACTCATCAGCCGAACCAGCAGGGAGAATTTGACTTCTCAGATGAACCGATTCTTTATATTCCTGCTCAAAGTGGAACTAGCGGACAAACCGCAGTTGCTAGACTAGACCCAATAGAGACTTTTTGCCGTCAAATTGCGGTTCTGGAAAGAACAGAATCAAATGCTGTTAGGCTGACAACTTATATAAGAAAGATGTTTGATACCTATGATTCACAGGGTTGGGATGCTATTATCCCTAGAGCAAGGGATATCGATATACCCGTAATGGTAGATGTGAATTCCGCAAGTTATTTGGCATCGCAATATATATCAGAACATCAGGAATTGCCCGTTGATGGTCGGATGGTTGATATTGGACACTTTTTTACTGGATTAGACGCTAGAAATCATCTTGAAAGACCAATACTACTTGGTCCTACTATGAGGCAAATAAGAGAGATGATTCAAAGAAGAATCGGCAGTTTCCCCGGAATGAGTGATATTCAGCGAAGACTTGGCAGAGACCTTAACATAAGAGATGATGAATCAATTCCTATTCTATCAATAACAGATAATCAAAGAGTTGCTACATGGTCTCCCGACCTTGGCAGTGCTGCTGTTGAATTTATACATGCCTCTATGGGACATAGGAATTTCCTTGCATACTATAACAATTATGCGTCTCCAGCAGATATGAGAGGTAACGTTGATAGCTATGTTTTTCCATTTGACCGCAATCAAAGCCTATCTTCTCAATTTAGAAGCTATTATATATCACCTTCCAGCCAAAGAAGACAGCGATTCGTCCAGTTTCGGCAAATAATTGGTATGAGGAATGACGATTCATGGAAAAATGATATTACGAGAGATGTGATTAATTCTGCATTGGGTTATGCTCATGGAACAGGAAGAACAACGGATGTTGCTCTTATAATTGCAAATCGTATGCTTCAGGGTCGTCCAAGAGATATTATAAATCGTCTTTTAAGTGGTTCTTCGTTACCACAATCGGATTATTGGGAACAAATATATAGAATCGTTTGTCGTGCAACCGTTGATAAATTCGTGAATGATACTATGTCTGCAACTTTTTAGTTGAGGTAAAGCCGATGTTATTTATGAAAAAAAACAAAGATAAAGAGGTTGAAGAACCGATAAAAAAACCAACTATATATCAAGGCGACGGCTTTATTATCAAAAGACCAGAAGGATGGAAGCAAAACACAGTTCATTTGCTTTTGGGACCTGTTAAAGATAAAGTTCAACATAACATCATCGTTACTGTTGATGAAGACCTTGATTGTAAGCTATTATCTGATTATGCAGAGATGCAGGTAACTACTCTTGAGCAACAACTTATCGGCTATCGTTTGTTAAAGCGGGAAAATATCTCACTTATAGATGGCACTCCAGCACATAAAATAATCTTTAGATGGGACCCAACCGAGCAATTTCCTATATATCAAGAGCAGATTTTCGTTTTTATAAATGGCATGGGATATAAAATAACCGCAAGTTTCTCGAAAAAAACTCGAAAAACACTTGGAAAAGAAATAGAAGGAATAATGTTAAGCTTTAGATGTTCTGAATTAAATAATCTAGTTATATGATTATTGGCTTTTTATCAGGACAGGTTTTTAAACCTGTCCCTAAAATAAAAAAATCCACACATTAAAACTCAAAACTGAGTTTCAAACCAGCATAACTCGTATTATCGATCCCATCAGTTAATCCAACCACATAGGTAAAGCTTGGGCTGATAGATATTTTTTTCATTATTTCATAGCTTCCAGAGACCCCAAGTTGGAGAGTAGTCAACTTGCTTTCGTCTTTATCATCTATAACAAATTGACCTAGATCATATCCAAGTATAGCACTAGCAGAGATATACTCAAACTTTGGTGTTCCAATAGAGATAGATGGCTCAAGATAACCTGCCTTGATCTCCTGAATATCATAATAAAATTTTATCCCTGGAGATATGCTGACTAAGTCAGCAATTCCTATATCATAGCCTAAACCTCCATATATTTCAGTTGTCTCTGGAATTCCTGTTAAATCATAATATATTGCCCCAACATTTAAAGAAGCATCTCCAATAGCATATCCTAGATCGATTATATAATCAACCTCATTTACTTCTTTTAGATCAAGGTCATAGGAAATCCAAGGGGAAAGGCTAATATCTAATCCTCCGATTGATGTTGATAGTGCAAAATCATATTGAGTATGGAGATTCTCAATCCCTGCTACTCGCCAAAAATAATTGTTTGTAAAATAGATATTTGCACCACCATTTATCTCAACAGAAAAAGCAGAAAGGGAAATTACAAACAAAAAGCCAATAATCAGAATTGTTTTTACGATATTTCTGATAATCATTTATTCGACCTCCAATTTCAGGGTTTATATTAACAAACTTTTTTATGGTCAAAATTATAGCTTATGTTTGTATCAAAAATATTTCAAAATTGTAAAATCAATTTAAACCCGAAATTTAATAGAACTTATATCAATTTCCATTTCAAATATAACACAATGATTTTTTATGCTATGATAAACAAAGTGAAACATCTAAAATAGATTCTTCGATGATGCTTATAATGATAATTTTGAATTAGCAATTTGTATTAATTTTTAAATTAGCATAATGCCCGAAGGTGACATACTATCAAGAGACATGCTGTCTATTAAAATGGGCGCAATGAAATTGGTGAGAGCGTAAAAAGTGGAATTTACTTCCACACATTAATAGCAGGCAGATATAAAGAGACAAAAAGCCTTGTTGTTATAAAATGAAATTAGATTCTATACGTGCCATATATAAAGCTCTCGATTTTCTAATGGCATACTCACACGTTTACCCTGAATATGGCTTTCTGCAACTGCAAGGCATATTTCAGTAGCATGATGCGTCACATCAATATTCCCAGAGGTTGGGCGACCTTGCTCAAAAGCTTCGATAAGATCAATCAGGCAATACATGGTTGAGCTTGGACCTTCTACCTCTGGAAATGGAATTTCATTATAGATTCCTTTTTTGTCAGAGCTAGGTTTTTTTATGATCCAACCAACGCCATTATCTGTAGATTTTATAGAGCCTGCAGAACCCCAAACCTCAAAATCCCAATTACCTGCGTTTATTGTCCATGCTTCTATACCGTTTTCAAACTCTATCTGATAAATAGATGATGGATCATTATCAAGCCTATTATTTTCAATTTTTGTGCTTCTTGGGAGCAACTCACCCCAAACAGTTTTGGCTTTTGGATCGCCTATTAGATACATTATTGTATCAACTGAATGAATATGACCATGTAGCAAATTTGTTGCCCCATAATGAACTATAGACCTGATATTACCAATTTCGCCAGATTCAATCAGTTGTCGTGCTTTGCGATAGTTGCGATTGAAGCGTCTGAGAACACCTGTATTTAATAGGGTATTATTATCTTTACAGGCTTTTAATAGCATATCTGCTTCTTTCATTGAACAAGCGATAGCTTTCTCGAGATAGATCATCGGAACACCCTTTTCTGCAACACAAGTTCCCATTTCTGCATGAAGTTCCCCTTTTGTGCAGATAGCGACAATATCAGGCTTTTCGTTATCAATCATTTCAAGATAATCTTCATAAAGAGCATTTACGCCCCATCTCTGCTTAAATGCCTCTCGTTTTTCTGGTAATATATCAGCACCTGCAATCAGGTCAATAGATTCTATTTGTTTACATGCTGAAGCGATAGAATAAGGAACCCAATCAGAAAGTGAATCTTTAACTTCATCATCAATAGTGCTTGCCATACGACCTAGACCAACGATTGCAACACGATATTTTTTCATTATATAGCTCCTTATATTGATTTATTCATCTTATACCCAATTTTTGACCAAGTAAGGTGAGAGAATTTATCATAAACAATTGATTTGGTTTATATTTCGCTTTGCAAAAATGGATTATTTTCCTTCTCTTCACCAATTGTTGTCTTGGGTCCATGTCCAGAATAGACAATAATATCATTATCCAATTCCATTATCATTTTCAGCGAAAGCATTATTTGATCGTATGAGCTACCGGGGAAATCATATCTCCCAATGCTACCAGCGAATAATAGATCACCTGTAAAAATTACTCCATCTGCAATAAGACATATGCTTCCGGAGCTATGTCCCGGTGTATGCCTGACTTTTAGAGAAATTTCTCCGATATCTATTATATCGCCATCGTTAAGGAGAATATCTGCTGAAACTGATATAAATGGCTCTCCGATAAAAAATGATAGATTTTTTTGGGGATTAGTTATCATATCTGCATCTGCTTTATGGATATAAAGCTTTGCAGATGAATTCTTTTTTAAGTCATTATTAGACGCTATATGGTCTATGTGTCCATGTGTGTTAATTATCGCTTTAAGTTCTAAATTTCCCTTTTTTATAAGATTCAGTATCTCTTCGGTATCTCCGCCGGGATCAATCACTACTGCAGAATTTGTTTTTTCACATTCAAGCAAATAACAATTTGCCTGCATAGGACCTAACGCAAGGCTTCTTATTATCATATTATCTCCTATACATTATTTTCTTTGGTATCATCAAGCACATCTTCAAAAGTTCCTTATTCAATAGGTTTCAATTCTATAGCAACTTTGGTTGTTTCACCTTTATTTACATATACAGTCTGTCTTGAGTCTTTATATCCTTCTTTTGATAGTTTAAGGACATAACTTCCAACACGAACTTCTGGCAATGTAAGAGGAGTTTCACCTTGTAATTCCCCATCAAGAAAAATCTCTGCGGATGGAGTTGAATTGATTTGAATCGATCCATATCCACTGATGGTAGTTTTTTCTGCTTCTGACATTGCTTCTTGCTGTTCTTTTCTAATATCTTTGAGTGGAACAAGCGGGGCAACAGGAAGCGGAGCGCTTACATTATGTGGAACTTCTGCTATAAATTTTACTTTTCCATAACCTACTTTCTTAAATTCGAAAGTATATACTCCAACCGCAAGATCAATTGGCATGTCTGTTTCGCCAACTTCCTCACCATTGATTTTTACAATTGCTCCGGGTGGTTCGCTTTTTATCATAAAGCGCAATTTAACAGAAAGAGTTGTTGGCGATTTCCCACTAATGGTAGCCTGTCCCTGCCATGATTCAAATCCTTCTTTATAGGCAACGACATCATGTATACCTGATCTAATACGTAATTTTAGTGGTGTTTCTCCAACTTCATTACCATCAATTTTTATTACTGCATCTAATGGACGCTGAGAATTTATCATTATAATCCCAGTAAATACATAGTAATATAATAATGTAGCAATAATGATTAATAAACAGATCGCAAGTATTACATATTTCATTTTTCTTTCCTTGCCAATTCCTATTGGTGAACGATGAAATAATGATAATTAACCAACATGCCAACTCACTTTATATAGATCATCTAGCTTCTTCCTTAGCTTATTCAATTGATCTATGGATGCATCTTTACCCATAATCATATCAAAATAGACATCTGCTTGCATAGAACATAATTGATTATGAAGCGGGAAAAATTCCCTTTCCAAGAAGCACGTATATTCCACAAGCTCAAAAGAACCACAAACAACAAGCCTTTCATCTGCAGGTCGTTCACATGCTACTGATTTTAAATTAAGTATAGCATCAAAAATATCATCCTTGCTCAATGACTTTGCAAAAACAGTCGTCCAATACCACCCATAAAGGTCATCTTTCTCCCTATAATGCGTATCGGAATTGCCCAAAACTGGAATTTTATGTCCTTTGGCAACTTCCTCATAATATCTCGCTATTGAAAGCCAATTCGCTTCAAATTCATTCTGGAAATAACCGCCTATTACCTCAACACCATCTATTATTTTATCTTTCAAAAGCTGATTGTATAGTGGCAAATTATGGTCATATCTGTTACCGGAAATCCAGTAAGGATGAGCCAAAAAGGCATATCCGCCAAATTCGTGTATCTTGTCAATCGTCCATCTTGCTTGTGCGTATTGCTCTTTTGTAAGGTCATCAACCATTGGCGTTCTTGATAAGCGATGCTCAACAACATCTGCTAACTGCTTTGAGTAATTTTCTTGATCTCCTCTTGCCTCAATAATGCTTGACGATGCACAAATTGAGACAATATGCGCTGATCCGATGTCAATCTCTTCCCCCGGAAATAGCAATAAATCAAGGTCAATCTTTTTAGCTATTTCCATCGCCTCAATGGATGGCGCATATCGTCTATGGTCAGTTATTGAAGCGAAATCTAGTCCTAACTTTCTTCCCATAATTGCCATATATATTGGCGACATGCGCCCATCTGAATAATATGTATGTATGTGTAAATCGCCCCTGTATGGACGCAGTTTTGATAATTCAGGCGTAACAGCATAAATACGTTCTGTTGTTATCCATGAATTCTGCTCATTATCAACCGATATTATTATGCTATACTCACCTTTAGTGACGAATTTATAAGCAAATTCGATCACACCCGATTTTGCAGGTTCTGATATTATAGATTCAGCCTTTGGACACAATGCAGTAACTTTCAATGTCGCAACGTCAGCATGGTTGCACATGGACAGAATGCGAACATTATAATTTTGTTCAGGAACGATTGTTCTATCACGTAATCCTGAAATAGTGATTTTTACTTCCTGATTTAAAGAAACAACCTTTGGAAAAATAGAGTATGAGTCATTCATGATTAAGCCTTTCCTTAGGAATATATGTAACAAAACAAATAAATCATTGCCATAATGATCTTAATATTCAATTATTGAAATGTCAATAACTAATACCTGAATTTCGGACATAGGTTCGACAAATTGAGCCATCCACTCACATATCATACATTTTTGAGGATTTATATCGTATCCACAAATCTTGGCAAAAAGATGCTGATTTATATGAAATGTGGACGGACAGCACAACAACTGAGCACAAAGTTTCTTGCGGAGATTATAAACGATATATATCTGCTTTCCATGAGAATAGTCTTAGGCAATGTCCGAACTTACGTCTGATCTTCAAATTCAGCAATTCAGCTCTTGACAATATTGTAATAATGCTGTATATTAAATATCCTGATATAGTATGCTAATTTTATCCAGAAATGATCATAAGATTTCTGTAAAATTACCTATGTCAAAAATATCAAAAAACATGTTTTAGGAGGTATTTTTCCTTGATGGATGAAAAAGACTCAATTTTAAACGAAGAACAAACAGAATCAGATGTTCAGCATGATATTCAGGCTGGAGATAATACAGAAGTTGAGACTGTTGAAGTAGAAGACATTCAACAGTCAGATGAAAACGTGCAATCTAGCCATATTGAAGCTGAACAACAACCAGCAGAAGATCAGATACCAGCAGAAGACACGGTATCGGAAGATGACGAAGATGATATAATGTTTTCCGATGAAACCGAAAATCTTCTTGAGGCTTATGATGAAACACTGAGGGATTTTGAGGAAGGTGAGATTGTAAAAGGTGTTGTTATTAAGATTGATCGTGACGAAGTCATGATTGATGTGGGATACAAGTCAGAAGGTTACATCCCCATATCTGAATTCGGAACGGATCCCGATGGCACACCGAGAGTAAAAGTTGGCGATGCTGTTGATGTTTATCTGCTTAGGAAAGAAGATCAGGATGGATTGGTTGTTCTTTCCAAAGAGATTGCCGATCAAAAAATTGTTTGGGATAGAATTGCTGAAGCTCATGAAAGAGGGGATTCTATTCAAGGTAGGATTACAAAAAGAATTAAGGGTGGATTGAAGGTCGAAATTGACAACGTTAAAGCATTTTTACCTGCTTCACAAGTAGAATTACGACCTGTCCAGAATTTTGATAAATATATCGGCAAATCCCTTGATATGAAGGTTATAAAGCTGAGCAAACGTCGACGTAATATTGTTTTATCAAGGCGTGTCATACTTGAAGAAGAGCGTGAATCAAAGAGACAAGCCACTTTATCTACTCTTGAAGTTGGACAAGTAAGGGATGGTATCGTCAAAAATATAACGCAGTTTGGCGCGTTTATTGATCTTGGCGGGGTTGATGGACTACTACATAAGTCTGATATGTCTTGGGGTAGGGTTAATCATCCATCTGAGGTTGTTGCTGTTGGCGATAAAGTTGAAGTAATGATTTTATCGGTTGATGCCGAAGCCAGTAAAATATCGCTTGGAATGAAACAAAAATTCGCAGATCCTTGGTTAAGTGTAGAAACAAAGTATCCGATAGATTCTATTGTTACTGGCAAGGTTGTAAGCATTGTTGACTATGGAGCTTTCATTGAACTAGAGCCGGGTGTTGAAGGCTTGATTCATGTTTCAGAAATGTCATGGACAAGAAGAGTTCCTCATCCATCTAAGGTTTTGAAAAAAGGTGATGAAGTTCAAGCAAAAGTGCTAGATATCGATCCAAATAAACAAAAGATTTCTCTTGGATTGAAACAGTTACAGATGAACCCATGGGAAGCTCTTGCTGATAGGTATCCAGTAGGATCTAAAATCATAGGTAGAGTTCGTAATCTTACCGATTTTGGCGCTTTTATTGAGATTGAAGAAGGTATTGACGGATTAATTCACGTATCTGATCTATCATGGGCAAAACGTGCTATGAACCCCTCCGATGTTCTTAAAGAGGGAGATCAAGTCGAGGCTATTGTCCTTAGCATAGACCCTGAAAAACAACGTGTTTCTCTTGGCTTAAAACAGATCGAACCAGACCCATGGATACAGGTTCCAGAAAAATATGCGATTGGTTCTGTTGTTACTGGTAGAATTGTAAATATCACCAATTTCGGAGCCTTTGCAAAACTAGAAGAAGGCGTTGAGGGCTTGATTCATATATCAGAATTAGATGAAAAGCATGTTGACAACCCCAATGAAGTGGTATCAATTGGTGATGAGCTTGAGCTTAAAGTTATAAGCCTTGACCCAGAAGAAAGGCGAATAGGATTAAGCTTAAAAGAGGTTAAGGGCGATCAAGAGAGAACAGATTTAAACCAATATAATGACGAAACTCGTAACGATAGAACAACTCTTGCTGATGTTGTTGGAAAGTCATTAAAACAGCCCAAAGACGAGGAACAAGAAGCAACAGAGCAAGATAAAACTGAATAAAGCCTGATAAAATTTATTTAGGGATTGAACATATCTCCGAATGATGCCCAAAATTGAATATAAAATAATATGGAATTCACATCAAGAATGGCGGAGGGACCGGCCCTGAGAAGCCTGACAACCTGTGTATATTTACACAAGGTGCCAAATCCTGCAGGAGACCTTTTCTGAAAGATGGGAATTCTTATGCTGTTAATATACCCTCCGCATAGCGGGGGGTTTTTTATTTGTGTTGTAATTTTTCTTTATGATAATTAGCTGTTTAAAGAAAGGAAGGCAAAAATGCCAAAAGGGAATTTTATCTTCACGTCTGAATCTGTTACAGAAGGGCATCCAGATAAAATTGCAGACCAAATATCAGATGCTATTCTTGATGACATTATTGGCAACGATCCAAAAGCTAGAGTTGCATGTGAAACGCTTGTTACAACAGGGCTTACTTTGGTCTCGGGTGAAATCACGACAAATTGGTATGTTGATATTCCGAAAATTGTTAGAAATACTGTTGAGGAAATTGGCTATAATGATGCAAAAACGGGCTTTGATTTTGAGACATGTGCAGTCCTCACAACAATAGACGAACAATCACCAGATATTGCGATGGGTGTTGATCGTCAGGGGGCTGGCGATCAAGGAATGATGATCGGATATGCCTGTATTGAAACACCTGAATTAATGCCTTTGCCAATAATGCTTGCTCATGGATTGACAAGAAGATTATCCGAAGCAAGAAAACAGGGCATTTTGAGTTTTTTACGCCCTGATGGAAAGTCCCAAGTTAGTGTGGAATATGTTGATTGGATGCCTGCAAAAGTTCATGGAGTTGTTATAGCTGCACAACACGATCCAGATGTACCACAAAAAGAACTAGAAGAAGGTATTATGGAGGAAGTTATTAAGAAAGTCATCCCACAAAACCTTATTACAAATAATACAAAGTATTTCATAAATGCAACTGGACGATTTGTCGTTGGCGGACCTCATGGCGACACCGGACTTACTGGACGTAAAATTATAGTTGATACCTATGGTGGCGCCGCTAGTCACGGTGGAGGGTGTTTCTCTGGAAAAGACCCAACAAAAGTTGACAGGAGCGCATCCTATGCTGCAAGACATGCTGCCAAAAATATTGTCTCTGCAGGATTAGCATATAAATGTGAGATTCAACTTGCCTATGTTATTGGTGTTGCCGAACCCGTTTCAATTATGATAAACACTTTCAATACTGGCAAAGTTGATGACTCAAGATTGGTAGAGCTTGTTCGTAAATACTTTGATTTTACTCCATTAGGAATTATTGAACGCCTGAAACTCAGAAGACCAATATATAAGAGAACTGCCGCCTATGGACATTTTGGACGTGAAGAAGATGGCTTTACATGGGAAATTACGGATTTTGCGGAGGCACTAAAAAATGAATTATGATATTAAAGATATAGACCTTGCACCAAACGGAAAATTACGTATCGAATGGGCAGAGCAATATATGCCCGTCCTAAGATTGATTAGGGAAAGATTCACCATAGAAAAGCCATTAAGAGGCATCAAACTATCTGCTTGTCTTCATGTTACAACAGAAACCGCTGTGCTTATGAAAACACTAAAAGCTGGTGGGGCTGATCTTGTTGTTTGTGCCTCAAATCCTCTAAGCACTCAAGATGATGTTTCTGCTGCACTTGTTGAATATGATCAAATACCTGTTTTTGCAATAAAAGGCGAAGATAATGATACATATTATAAACACATTGCCAGCGCACTCGATCATAAACCTATGATCACTATGGATGATGGTGCAGATTTAGTCAGCACAATTCATTCAGATAGACGAGAGCTTATAGATAATATAATGGGTGGAACTGAAGAGACAACAACTGGAGTAATTCGACTTCGTAGCATGGAAGCAAACAAAGTTTTAATGTTTCCGCTTGTTGCGGTTAATGATGCGGATACAAAACACTTCTTTGATAATAGATATGGCACTGGGCAAAGCACTGTTGATGGAATTATACGTGCAACAAATATCTTATTTGCTGGTAAGATTGTTGTTGTCTGTGGATATGGCTGGTGTGGACGTGGTGTTGCTATGAGAGCAAGAGGACTTGGGGCAAATGTAATCGTAACAGAAACCAATCCACTCAGAGCATTAGAAGCGGCAATGGATGGATATAGCGTTATGCCTTCTATTGAGGCAGCAAAAATTGGTGAAATATTCGTTACTTTAACAGGCGACATCTACGTTATCAGAGAAGAGCATTTTAATTTGATGAAAGATGGCGCTATAATCTGCAATTCTGGTCATTTTAACGTTGAAATTGATATTGATACCCTTGAGAAAATATGTATTAACAAGCGCAGAATACGTGAATATGTCGATGAATACACACTCGACGATGGACGAAAAATCAACCTTCTTGGTGAGGGAAGGCTTATAAATCTCGCCGCTGCAGAAGGTCATCCAGCAAGCGTTATGGATATGAGTTTTGCCAATCAGGCATTATGTGCGGAATATATAGCTAAAAATGCCAGCAAACTGGAAAAGAAAGTCTATACCGTGCCAAAGGAAATTGACGAAAGTATAGCAAAGCTCAAACTTGCTTCAATGGGAATCGAAATAGATGAATTAACAGAAGAGCAAATCAGCTATCTTGCTGAATGGACAATGGGAACATAATACCTATTAATTGTAATTTACAAGAAAAGGATGTGATTTTAATTGCCAAATAATGATAAACCAATAGCTAATCCAATTATAGTATTAAGAGAAGAATTTGATGATTGGGCTATATTGTTCAATCCTGACTCGGGAGATGCTCATGGTCTAAATCCAGTAGGTGTTTTTATATGGAAAATGCTTGACGGAAAACATACAATTGATGATATAATTGAAGAAATAAAATCAGACTGTGATGATGTTACCGCAGAAGTAAATAAGGATGTATCTGATTTTATTAAGGAATTGACAGATAAGGGTTTAGTCGGTTATGAGAATTAATATAGAGGACATATGCAATGTCAGAAAATCATTGGTTAGAAGGTTTCTCAGGCGCTTTATCTTTAACATTTGACGATGGAAGACCTAATCAAATAGAAAAGGCTATTCCTATATTAAACGATTTGGATCTTAAAAGCACATTTTATGTCTGCCCAAGCGGAAATGATTGGGCAGAAAAACTCTCCCCTTGGATTGATGTCCACAAATTCGGTCATGAGATCGGCAATCATACGATCTCACATATCTGCTCTCGTGCGCTCTCACCAGAAAGAAATAATAGATGCCTAGAAAATATGACTCTTGACGAAATTGAGGCAGACATAGTCGAAGCATCCAAGCGAATAAACACGTTATTTCCTGATCAAAGCGATCTTACATTTTGCTATCCTTGCTATAATAACCATATAGGGCATGGATTAAGCAGACAAAGCTATGTTCCAATCGTTGCCAAGCATTTTATTGCTGGACGTGGTATTGGTGAATTTCCATTCGGAAATTTTCCTGCAACATGCGATTTACATTACCTTTGGTCGTGGGCTGTTGAGGGCAGATCGGGTATTGAATTGGTTGGTCTGGCAGAAAGAACCGCAAGCCTATCTCAATGGGGCATAATGACTCTGCATGGCATTGACGATGGCGGGAATCTGTCTTTATCAATGTCTGCTTTTCGTGAGTTATGCAATTTTCTCAATCGCAATAAGGAAAGAATCTGGGTTGCGCCCGTTGTTGAGGTAGCCAAAAGAATTATCCAATGGCGTAAAAAGGTTGGATTAGATAAATAATGGGAGGTTTTCATTATGAAATACGGCATACAAAATTGCCCTATAGAATGGTCATTTTCATCAGGAAAGGCATATTCAAATCCATTTAACGATGTTGAATTGGACGTTGTTTTCACTGATCCTAATGGTTCGGAAATGAGAGTGCCAACATTTTGGGCGGGGGATCAGACTTGGAGAGTTCGTTTTTCCGCTCCAAAAGCTGGCTTATATAATTATAAGACGTTATGTTCGGATACCACTAATAACGATTTGCATGGGCTAGAAGGCGAAATACAGGTAACTCCCTATGAGGGAAATAATCCGCTTCTAAAACATGGTAAACTGAGAGTAGCACAAGATCAAAGACATCTTGAGCATCAGGACGGAACGCCTTTCTTCTGGCTTGCTGATACGTGGTGGATGGGCTTTACAAAGCGTCTGAAATGGACTCAGGACTTTCAGCTTCTCACTGCTGATCGTGTAAAAAAAGGATTTACTGTTATACAAATAGTCGCAGGATTGTATCCTGATATGGATCAATTTGACGAAAGAGGCGCAAATGAAGCTGGATTTCCTTGGGAAAAAGATTACAGCAAGATCAATCCGTCTTATTTTGACATGGCTGACCTAAAAATACAATGGCTTGTTAAATCAGGATTAGTTCCTTGTATTGTTGCATGTTGGGGATATTTTATTGATTTCGTTGGTGTAGATATTCTAAAAAAACATTGGCGTAACCTGCTTGCAAGATATGGGGCGTTTCCTGTTGTATGGTGTCTGGCTGGTGAAGCGACAATGCCATATTATCTAGCTCCGGGTGATAAAAGAGCAGAATTAATTGCGCAAGCAAAAGCGGGTTGGACGGAAATAGGAAGATATTTACGAGAAATTGATCCATATCATCATCCTATCACTATTCATCCAACGGATTGCGGACATAATCAAGTTGAAGATCGTTCTGTTATTGATATCGATATGCTTCAGACTGGTCATGGTGGTTGGGGCAGTATGCCAAACACTGTGAAGCAGGTCA
This sequence comes from uncultured bacterium, assembly GCA_964564735.1. Classification (GTDB taxonomy): domain Bacteria; phylum Poribacteria; class DTPJ01; order DTPJ01; family DTPJ01; genus CAZMCH01. The sequence goes on along the minus strand of CAZMCH010000002.1, from coordinate 51,575 downwards.
TTGATTCCCTTGCAATAGAACCAAAAATGCCTGTTCTCAACGGTGAAGTATGCTATGAAGGGATAGGCGGATCAAGCCTTCAAGACGTTCAACGATTCGCATTTTGGTCATGTGTCCTAAGTGGGGCATGTGGTCATACTTACGGGGCAAATGGAATATGGCAAGTAAACACCAAAGAGAAGCCATACGGACCATCTCCGCATGGTATGTCTTGGGGCAATGCAACATGGGAAGACGCATATAAATTACCGGGTTCTGAACAAATTGGTATCGGAAAGGCATTGTTAATGCGCTATTCATGGTGGGATTTTGAACCACATCCAGATTGGGTGGAAGGTCATGCAACAAAAGAAAACGTCCGCGCACCATTCTGCGCTGGTATTCCTGAAAATGTCAGAATTATTTATATCCCAGGCTTCTCTGGCGCTTTAGTCAAAAACATTGAGCCAAATATAACTTATAGGACATTTTATATGGATCCACAAAGTGGTGATGAAACAAATTTAGGGGAAATTAAGCCTGATAGTGAAGGAAAATGGCGATCGCCAAATCCACCTATCTTTCAGGATCATATATTGGTTTTAGAAAAAGTCTAATTTTGGAGTTTAGCATGGTTTTTGAATATGACTATCATACACATACAAAGAGATCATACTGCCATGAAGGTGATCTTACAATTGATAATTTAATAAAGATGGCAAAAGTAAAGGGAATCAAGGGCTTTACTATAACTGATCATGCCCATCATCAATATTTTGATGGGCGTTCTGCATGGCAGTATAAATATATATTGGATTATAATCTGTTTCTCGATGTCATGGAAATCGGTGACGCAAGTTTTGAGAATTATCTTGAAATGATTGAAGAACATAGAGAAAAACTCCAACAAAACGGTGATGATCTGAAATTACTTGTTGGAACAGAAGCGGATGTTGCAAAAAACGGAAAATTGGTCTTTAACCAAAAATATCGAGATAGGCTTGATATATTAATTGGTGGAATCCATTGGCTCCCTTGCGTTAGTAATGGTCTCAGTCCAAAAGCCATGCTTGTTGAATTCATGGATTATACAATGATGCTTCTTGAAAATAATCTTGATATTCTTGCTCATCCTACACGCATGTTTAAGGCTCATAAAATGGAAGTTCCTAGGGAAGTTGCACGCCCAATTATACTAAAAGCCAAAGAAGCGAATATAGCACTAGAAATAAATAGCCATAATTATCCCGACCCTGATATTTATTTTATTAAGATGTGTATCGATGAAGGTGTAAAGTTATCTTTGGGAACTGATACACATAGGATTGTTGAGTTTGGTGATTTCTCTATGCAAAAAAGAATATTAAAAGAGGCTGGAGTTAGCGAAGATAAATTTGACGAAATCATCTTCAGGCATGAAAAATTCAGCTAAATAAGCACATAATCAATTGAAATGCTTGATGATTTTTAGGAGGAAAAAGAATGGCAAATGCGAAGTTATCAAAGATACGTGGGCTTATGAAAGAAAAACAGCTTGATGCAGTTATGCTTTCAAATCAATCAAACTACGCATGGCTATCCGATGGCGGAAGGGGTCATGTTGCTATGGCATCGGAGTCCAGTGTTGGTTCTTTCTTTGTTACAAATGATGAGGTTTTTCTTATAACAAATAATATTGAGGCAAAAAGATTACAGGAAGAGGAATTATCAAATCTGGATTGTAAGTTAAAAGAACATTTTTGGTTTGATAATGCTCAAAAAGACAAGATTATTGATGAATTATGCAAAGATAAGAAAATTGGCTCAGATATGCCAATGAATGGTGCTATTAATATCGCATCAGCGGTTGCAGAGCTTAGATATATACTCACTGACTCAGAAGTTGAGCATTATAAGGAGCTTGGCAAAAATTGTGGAGAAGCTATTGGTAAGGTCTGCAAGTTAATGAAACCCGGCTTATCTGAATTTGACATTGCAGGAATAATGGCTTCTGAACTTTACGGTCGTGAAATAACGCCGATAGTCCTTCTTATTGCTGTCGATGATAGAATTGAAAGATATCGTCATCCTTTGCCGACAAATAAGCGTGTAAATAAATATGGTATGATCGTTATTTGTGGGCGTAAATATGGATTAGTCGCATCAGTAACAAGACTTTTTCATTTTGGCAAAATGTCAGACGAATTAAGACGTAAGCACAATGCTGTTGTTGAGGTTGATACAGTTTTTATCTCAGAAAGCAGACCCAATGCGATTATTGGTGATATATTTGCCAAAGCACAACAGATGTATACAGACAAAGGTTTTCCCGGCGAATGGCAGTTCCATCATCAAGGCGGACCTGCTGGATATGCACCCCGAGATTATGTTGCTACACCGAATAATACGGGCAAAGTCCTTATACCACAGGCTCTCGCATGGAATCCATCAATCAAGGGAACAAAATCTGAGGATACTATTATAACAACCGATGGAAAGCCTGATATAATTACTACTTCGCCTGATTTCCCAATGATCTCTGTTCAGTATAATAATGAGACATGGCAAAGACCAGATATTATCGTATTATAGTCAGCATTTAGAACATTGATAGACTCAGTTTTATCAGTGTTCTATTTTTTCAATTAAATTTTATGAGAAAAGCTTTATTTTACCTTTTTATTTCACTTATATTTCTTTTATATTCCCTTAATGTAAAATCTGATAATAGCATACAACTCGTTCAAGATAGCTCTACTGAATATAGGATAATGCTTAGTGATTCCTCGTCACCAACAGAAGTTTTTTCTGCACAGGAATTACAGGGCTACATTGTTCAGGTATCAGGTGCTTTCATGCCGATAGCGGACACTAATGAACCATTAACAGGAAGGCTTATCTTTGTTGGTGCTAGTGCTATTGCAAGATTGGGTTTAAAAATTGATGATGAGAATCTCGGTGAAGATGGTTTTATAATCAAGACCATCGACAGAAGAATTATCATTGCTGGCAAAAATCCAAGAGGGACTTTATTTGGTGTGTATACTTTTCTTGAATCTATCGGTTGCAGATGGTTTGCTCCGGGCATAAGCGGAGAAGTCTTGCCAATAATCCGTAATATAACAATCCCTCCAACAAATCGCTTAGAACGTTCAGCCTTCAATTATAGAGGATTTAGCTGTCTTTCACCAGACACATATAAAAATCCTGAATGGATTGATTGGATGGCGAAAAATCGTCTTAACTGCATTATGATAGATTCAGAATTTTATAATGAATTTAATAGCGCATTAGAAGCAGACATAAAATTGCGAAGCCTAAACATTGGAGTCAGATTTGAAATCAAGGATTCGATAGCAAATGAAACAAAGAAAATAAAAGACTTTCTAATTCGTTATCCCACTGTAAATATATTGGAAATCTATGATAAAGATAATAAAATAGAACTGCTAAACAAAATTGCAGATTCAATAAACATACCAGAAAAAGCCATTTATATCAGATTTAACGGAAAAAATATTACAAATCAAATAAACATGAAAAAATACAGTTATTCTTTCCAGCCGTATATGAGATGTTATCGTCATTTTCTTGGCGATAAAAAATGTGATATAAATCAAAAGCAAATTTCTGTATTAAATGACCTTCTAAAATCCTCACATAGATTTTGTTTATATGAATATTACATGGCTTCTTATGAACAAAATTCCCTTCCATTTCCTATATTACAAACAATATTTGAAGACATTAAATATATAAAAGAATTAGATAAATTTGATGGAGCAATGTCGCAGTGTGAGTCTGGTAATTGGGGAACTTATGGGCTAAATTATTATATTTTTTCTAAATTTTCTTGGAACCCAAATTATAATCTCGGCAGAATTGTTGATGATTATTGCGATAAATATTATGGTAATGCTTCAGAACCAATAAAACAATATTTTGGATTATTAGAAGACTCTATGGAGAAAATGGAGCATTTTAATTATATTGACCCCCCAGAATTAATAATAAATCTAATAGATGAGAATACGCTAAAAGAACTAAATATAAAAATTAGTGGAGCAGAAGAACTAGCTAATGATGTCATAGTTTTTGATAGAATCAGAAAATTAAAAATATCTCTCGAATATACGACCATGCTGTGGCAAATGCTAAATCATTACATTATTGGCTGTCAGTATCAGGCAAATATAGATAAAGATAGAGCAAAAGAAAATCTGAAAAAATCACTTGAATATGGCGAAAATTTAATAAAATTTATATTTCTAGATGTTAATCAGGGAGTTTTTATTATAACGGAAAGTTTCATCTTTGATTATCTTGAGCCGATTATAAATGATATTCGTAATCGTTTAGATTCGTTATAAAGTTATGCTAATCTTTAAAGCAAAAAAAATACTTTTATTTCTTTTTATATTGCTTATAAAAACTAGATATATCTATTCTGCTGATTTAATATCAATAGGAGATATGCTTTTTGAAGAAAAGCGGTTTGATGAGTCAATTACAGAATATAAAAGGTTCATTTTTTTTAATCCAGAAAGTAATAGAAAAGATTTAGCTTATTTCAAGATGGGGTTAGCTTATCGTTCAATGGGAAATTGGCATCATGCTCTTGATGCTATCGGAACATCAATAAAGATGACTTATGATAGCAAAATTGCAGATGAAAGAAAGTTATTGCTTGCAAAGACAATGATCATCAGTAAAGATTATAATCTTGCCAAGTTGGAACTCTTCAATCTAATCAACTCTACTCAATCTAATCCAATTCGTCAAAAAGCACTATATTTCAATGGGGTCGCCTCTATTTATACTTATGATTGGGATATGGCAAATAAATACTTTGACAAGTTTTATTCAGTATCAAATAATGAAAATAGATCAAGAGATTTAAATAAGCTTCTATTAGAAACCAATAAGACATACAAATCGCCTTTATTGGCACAGATTTTATCTGCTATTATGCCCGGTGCCGGACAATTTTATGCCGAGAATTGGCGAAATGGATTGAATGCGTTTTTATTAAATGGTCTATTCATAGGATTGACTGCAAATGCAATTTATAAAAAGAATTATGATGACGCATCGTTGATATTTCTGCTATTAACATCCAGATATTATATGGGAAATATATATCATGCTGGTAGAGATGCAGAAAAATATAACGAGAATTTAGATCGTCAAACCGCAGAAAAGGTTTTGAGATACATTTTGCCTGATGAACCATAATAGATTTCCATTGCAAAAGTATATGCAATAATGGTAAAATTTGTTACCTTAATAATATCTCTTAAAAAAAAGGTTTGAAGCGATTTTGTAAGAAAACAATAAAGATTAATTTTGATAACAAGGGAGATTTCTACATGCCAGAAGATAAATTACAAGACGGAATACATGCGATGGTTCCTAGAGAGAAAATGGTTGAGTCTGCTAGAAAGCTAAGGGATACTTATGCTATAACTCCAGGAATACCTCTATTTAAACGTGAATTTGGCTTTTTTAGCCTAGAAAGATGGAAAGCGGAAGGGAAATTTACTGACGCATCATGGAAAGAATTTGACTATGATCCGGGTGGAAATATCGGTCTTGGTCAGCTTGGTTGGTGTGAGGCTGCGTTTGTTCCTGCATTTGAGACTAAGGTGCTTGAAGATAGAGGCGACCATGAACTTGTGCAAGATTATGCTGGAAGGCATGTCCTATATTTTAAAGGGCGTAGAAGCGGATTTATGCCAGAATACGTTGACCATCCTGTAAAAGATATGAAAACATGGACAGAAAACGTAAAATGGCGACTCAATCCAACAGATGAAAAAAGATATGCTGATCTTGAGACAAGGATGAATTCCGCAAAAGAAAGCGCAGGAAAAGGTTATATGGTTTCGCAAGGGCTTATCGGTGGATATATGTATCTCCGAAGCCTTATCGGTCCTGGGGAACTTCCCTATGCTTTTTATGATATGCCTGACGTTATCCATGACTGCATGAAAACATGGTTTGACCTTGCGGATGCAGTTATAGCAAAACATCAAGAGCATGTAACGCTTGATGAGATATTCTTTGCTGAGGACATCTGCTATAATCATGGATTACTGCTTTCACCCGATATGATGAAGGAGTTTTTGACCCCCTATTATAAACAGCTTATTATCAATACAAAGGCACGCCAGATTGACAAATCACGCCATCTTTACGTTCATGTTGACACTGATGGTTATGCTGTTCCGTCAATCCCAATCTATATGGAAGAGATTGGCATGGATGTTATGAGTCCTTTTGAGGTTGCATCGTATTGTGATGTTGTTGAGATCGGAAAGCAATATCCAAATCTAGCCATTTTTGGCGGAATAGATAAAAGAGTCCTAGCAAAAGGCAAAGAGGCTATTGATAAATTCCTAGAATACGTTATTCCACCAATGAAAGCAAGAGGCGGATATATACCAACCTGCGACCATGGCGTTCCAGAAGAAGTTGAATACGAGGATTATGTTTATTATAGAAAGCGTTGTGTTGAATTAGGAAGCTAGGAAATATAAAAAAGGATCTGATCATGTTGTCAATAGCAATTAGCGATTTGATAGATTTAGCATTAAGAGAAGATATAGGCACAGGCGATATAACATCAGAATCTACAATCCCTGAAAACGTAATGGCAAAGGCTATAATATTATCAAAAGATGAGGGAATAATCGCCGGGCTTGACATTGCTGGCGAAGTTTTTTATAGGATTGATCCTGATACTGTTTATAAGAAACTCGTTTCAGATGGCGATACAATAACACAAAAACAGGAAATTGCTATTGTTGAAGGAAAAGCATGTTCTCTATTGACTGCAGAACGCACAGTCTTGAATTTTCTCCAAAGATTGTCAGGGGTCGCAACTATAACATCAAGATATGTGAAGGCTATCTCTGGTTACAAAGCAAAAATCGTTGACACAAGAAAGACAACACCCGGCTGGCGTGTGTTGGAAAAATACGCTGTCCGTATCGGTGGTGGAGGCAACCATCGCTTTGGATTATATGATGCTGTGCTTATCAAAGATAATCATATTGCTGTTGCAGGCTCAATAACAGAAGCTATTGCAAGAGCAAAAAAGCAAGTTCCACATACAATAAAAATTGAGGTTGAGACAGAAAACCTTGATCAAGTCCAAGAGTCTATTCAGGCAAAGGCAGATATAATAATGCTGGATAACATGACCATTGATATGATGTCTAAAGCGGTTAAGCTAATCGATGGAAAAGCCATTGTTGAGGCTTCTGGTGGAATAAAGCTGGAAAATGTAGCATCAGTAGCAGAAACAGGAGTTGATCTTATCTCTATCGGTGCTATAACTCACTCTGCAATATCGCTTGATATAAGCATGGATATAATATTGAGGTAAGGTCTTATTAAGAGGTGCATAATGAACACTAATGATATTAGAGAACATTTGCTATCAAAGGCAAAATGGGTAAATCTTGAGCATACTGTTGACACCATTAAGGCAGGTGACCCTTTAAAAGAAATAAAATCTGTTGCGGTTGCTTGGATGGGAACAATGGAAAATATTCAGCTTGCCTATGAAAAAGGTTGCGATTTGCTTATTACACATGAACCGATATTCTGGCATCATTCTCAGGACGAAAAACCTGAACGTAGCCAAGTTCCCGGCATCGCAAAACAAAAATTTCTTGATGAAACAGGTCTTGTGATACTCAGGGTTCATGACATTTGGGATCCATGGCCCGAGATAGGGATACGTGATTCATGGGCGACCGGTTTGGGATTGGAAAAGCGACTTGCAGAAGACCCAACAAAGTTTGTTGCGGTCTATGAGATACCAGAGATGACACTATCAGAGTTTGGAAAGCATGTTGCAGAAAAAGTCCGTCCACTTGGTCAAGACAGCGTTTGGCTACTTGGCGAACCTGATTGGCGTATATCTCATCCTGCTGTTGGGACTGGATGTGGAACGCCAGGGCTTGAGATGATAAAAGAAGGGGCAGATGTTGTCGTTGTATGTGATGATGGCTTCAGCTATTGGCATAGTGGCGAGAGATTTTACGAGATGGGTGTCGGTGTTGTCATGGTCAATCATGGGACATCTGAAATGTGGGGTATAGAAAACCTCGCGCAATATATAAAAAAGACATTTCCAAAATTGGAAGTAACTTATATTGATAGACACCCAAGATATTGGACTATCAAAGGTTGAAAACTATGGATCAAATGGATACTATTTATACAAACAAAGCTAATGATGGAAAAATCATCAAACTATATCCAATGACACCTGAAGATATTTATTCATCGCCAAGCATAATAGAGGAAATAAAAAAGCATTTCACTGATATACAAAAGATTGAATTGCAGGATACGATGGATTGGTATGCTAAAACTCGCTTTTATGGTGAAGACATAAAGGTTATAGGCAAAATAGGTGATGCTTTTGAGTATGCAATCTATCAGGGCGATGAAAAGGTTGCTGAATTAGGCGCATATTCGATTGGCTGGTGGGACGAATCCAAAAGGTTAGCTTGGTGTTGGCTTGACGCAAAAGAAAAAGCAAATCCAAATATTATTAGAGATTCATTAGATTATATTCTCAATGGCAAGAGAGTTGCTTTAATAGAAACACCTGCTAATAAAGTTAGTGGTGTAAAGATATTAAACAAGATCGCCCTATCATACAGCGGAGTTATTCCAAATAGTAATGGGAACTTAGCTGTTTTTTCATTTGTGCCTAATAGAGAAGCAAAAATTAATAGACCTATCGGATTAATTGAAACGGATATCATTGAAAGCGAGTTTTTCAAATGTGCCAATAATGTCGTTTATGAATACTATGTGGCAAAAGATGATATGAACCAACCTTTAGGGATAACAGGAAGGTATAACTTTACGCATTATAAGGATGATGGCAAACCTACATCATGGCTAGGATGGACAGGTGTTCCAAAGCATTTACAGTGTAAAGGCATCGGCACGCAGATAATCAAAGCAATGATTAATGAAGCCCTAAAATTAGGTTCTGAATTTTATTGTATAGAAACCTATTCAGGTATGAAAGGTGAAAGTGTATATAGTTCTGCTAATCATGTTTATCATAAAAAATTGGGCTTTGTTCCTATCGACTTAAATAACTTCTTTGAGGGTGAGCCGGGGAAATGTGATGGCATGAGTTTAAGAATATATTCAAAAAGAATAACAGACAACAAATAGTGAATATATGGAGGATAAAAGCGTTAATGAGTGAAAAAAAGAAACCTTATCCATTAGAGTTTAAGCCCGATCTGGAAGAAGCCGCAAAACGCTGGGATGCCTATTATGCAGGAGACATAATTGACCGTCCTGTAGTTTGTGTTACAGCACCAAAAGAGGGCATCAAAGGGGCAAGAGGAAGCGATTATTATGAACGTGTCTATGGCGATATGGACGATATAATTGACAGGGCGATTCAATCCGCAAGGGCTACATATTATGGCGGAGAAGCAGTTCCTGCTTTTAATATCAGTTTTGGTCCTGACGAGATAGCGGTTTTTACAGGGGCAGAGTTAAAATTTAGTCCAGACTCTCAAGGAACGAATTGGTCTGTTCCTTATGTTGAGGATTGGGAAAAAGAGCTTCCGATAACACTGAAAGAGGATCACCCGCTTTGGCTGAGAATACTTGAATTCTATCGTAAGGCTGCCGAAAAAATGGCGGGGAAAATGCTATTAGTTCCGCTTGATCTGCATACAAACATGGATTTACTTGCACCAATAAGAGGTCCTCAAAGGCTTTGTATAGATACTGTTGATCAACCTGAAATGATTGACAGGGCAATGGCCGATGCAAGGGCAATATTTCCAAAAGTTTGGTATGAAATAGCAAAAGCAGGGAAAATGGATGAGTATGGTTATTGTCATGGTATTTACTCAATGGAAGGCGCAGCATATTTGCAATGCGATTTCAGCTGTATGATAAGCCCTCAGATGTTTCGTAGATGGGTGTTGCCTGCACTTGAGGAAGAAGCTGAAATAGTCAAACACGTTGTCTATCATTGGGACGGACCGGGCGCGCTAGTTCATGCTGACGATTTGATCGCAAGCAAAGGACTTCATACAATGTCTTATGTCCCGGGAACTGGCTACGGTGGTCATATTGAGTATTTGGATTTATTCAAACGTGTTCAGGCTGGTGGAAAGGCTGTTCAATTCTGGGGAAGCATTGACGAAGTAAAAAAAGCCCATAAAGAATTGAAGCCAAACAAGGTTTTCTATTCCACAGGGGCATCAAGCCAATCTCAAGCAGAAGAATTGCTTGAGTGGTTCGTAAAGAATACATAATCTAACGAGAGTTTGATATAAAAATGAACCACAAAGACCTAAACACAAAAAGTCTCGCAAGAGATTAGATACTTTAATGCTACAAGTTTTTCATCTATAACATAAAGAAGAACCTTCACTTTGTTCAGGGTGGCAAAATGTCATACTGAACAAGGTGAAGAATCTCTTCTTTGAAAAATCAGAGATAATCTGAGTCAAACAGTCAGCGAAAATCATCAATCAATTCTTTTTTTACAACGTTAGTCTGAAATCCTGAATCCTAGTTCTAGCTTTGTGCCTTTGTGGTAAATATAAATTCCTATATCGAACTCACGTTTATTAATATCTGGGTGGTGGCGGAATAAATGTTGATTCAACAGGAACAGCGCAACCTTTCTTTGCAGAATCAAGTATTGACAAGCAAATATCAAGGACATGATAAGCCTGTTGACCTGTGCATCTTTGAGGCGTGCCTTTTCTGATAGATTCAGCTAGTTCAAACATTGCCCTTCCCCATTCAACTCCTGCAAAAGGCTCAAGGACAAAAGGAACAGTCTTCCAATCATTATCTCCTATATTACGAACACTTACTCCCGACTTAAAATCAACAGCAGTATCAATTATCAACGATCCTTTTTCTCCATGAAATTCTATTCCGCCCTGTCTGCTATATCCAAAGAAATTGGTTGTTATTCGAGCTATACAACCTGAAGCAAATGTCAATATTCCGATTACTTGATCAGGAGTCGTTACCATAAATTTTTGTCCGGCTTTTGGTCCACTTCCAATGGTTCTTTCTGGAAGGAGTATATCTGCATAGCCAAGTGCCTTAACAACGGGACCCAAAATAGCGGTTAATATCGTAAGTGGATAAACGCCAACATCCAGCATGGGACCTGCGCCCGGCTGATGAAATCCCTCTGGATTTGGATGCCATTTTTCAATCCAAGACCAGTTCATTTCAGCATAGGCGATTAAAGGCTTACCGATTATCTCATCATGGATGGCTTTTCTGAGTGTCTGTTGTGCTTCGCCAAGAAAAGTAAATGGCGAACATGACAAACGAACATTGTTTTTTTCCGCAAGATCAAGCAATTTTTTTCCATCTTCTCTATTAGTTGCAAGAGGCTTTTCGCTGTGGACGTGCTTTCCTGCTGATAATGCTTTTGATGATACTTCTGCGTGTGCATGATGGGAAGTAAGATTAATTATTGCCTCAACATCAGGATCAGCAATAACATCATCAAATTTTTCATAGACTTGTCCACCATAATTATTGATGAAATTCTTTGCCTGATCGGTCATAACATCAAACGCACCCATAATTTTGATTAATTCAGGCTTTGTTTTAAGGCTACTGCCATAAGCACCCGATATATTTCCACAACCGACTATCGCTACTCGCAATGGTTCAAATTCACTCATCAGATATTCCTTTTCCTAAGAAAATTTAGGCTATGTAAAAACAAACCTAAAATCATAAAAAGCCTATTTACCTGTTACAGCGGAAAGCCAATTATCATATTTTGAATCACGTGTATAAAATGCGTCAAATACCTTCGTCATGGCTTGCGCAACCTTCATACAGTCGCTTTCCGTCCACCATTGATTTACGCCAACGGATACATGCCTTCTTGTAAGATCTATGGTTTTTGGACACATATCGAAATAATAGTTAACCTTTGCCGCTTCAACTGCTTTTGGACAATCCCAAGGGCATCCATCAGAAGTAGCAGGAACTTTGTTTAGTATCATTTCCATATATTGATAATAGTGCCAATCTGGATTTGTGCTTGTGCCTCTTGTGCCAGCACCAACGCCTTCTGCGCTCAATGCAGATGCTATTTTTTCTGCTTCTTCTGGCGATGACGGCAAGAAACCTATACTATGGCCCATCTCACCATCTATATCATGTATCACTCTTGGTTTAATTTCTTTATAAACGGGTAGATTGGACATTATTAATTTTTTATTCTTTCTCCATCTGTCAAGCTGTGCTTCCATTTTTCTAAATTGGACAAGTTCAATTGTTCCTTCTAGCTCTGACATACGGTAATTGACTCCGCTGAATAATTCACCTTCCCAGCGTGCAGGTGCAAATCTATCAGGTCGCCATAAACCACCAGCTTCTGCCCATCCTTGCGCCCTTGCAAAAAGTTTGTCGTCATCAGTCATCACAAGCCCGCTTTCACCGCCACCAGTTACTTTATATGAGCTAATGCTGAAACAACCAATATTGCCGATAGTTCCTACTCGCTTGCCTTTGAACCTCGCCCCGCATGATTGTGCGCAATCCTCGATAACGATTAATTTATGACGTTTTGCAATATCCATAATTGCATCCATATTACAGACATATCCGCTCATGTGGACGGGTGCTATAGCTTTTGTTCTTGGTGTGATCTTTTTTTCAATGTCATTGGGATCAATGGTCATAGATTCGTCAATCTCTGCCCATATTGGAACGCCTCTTGCAACGACAACTGCCATAGCAGTCGCAGCAAAAGTATAGCCGGGAACAATAACCTCATCGCCACATCCAATATCAGCAGCAACATAGGCGGTATGTAAAGCGGCTGTTCCAGATGAAACACCCATAACATTTTTTACATTAAATAATTCTCGGACATAATTCTCCATTTGGGTTACTTTTGACTCTGGATTATTGAAGTGAACCAGAGAAGGACCTATATCAACATTTTCAACGACTTTCTTTATCTTCTCGATTATTTCTGGTGGATAGCCCCATGTATCAGCCATCTCCAAAAGTTCTTCATGTCCGATTTTTGGATTTCCTTTTCCCTCAAAACCATCTATTGCTTTTGGTCCTCCGTTTACAGCTAATTTGCTTTTGTCCATACAAATCTCCTTAATATAAATATTATTTATCTCATAAGTTTTTATCTAAAAGATATGATACTTTCTTAAATGGTATAGTGTCAAGGCAAAAGATGATTATTCCCGTATGTCTTGAAATAGTGGTCAACTGAATTAATTATTACGCTTATTTTTATAGTAGGGACAGGGTTGAAAACCTGTCCCTACATAGCATCAAAAACTAATTCGGCGAACCACTAACAAGTTAAATCAGAAAAATAAGACCTTCTTTTCACCCTCAATTATTTTCCCGATTTTATAGACTTTTTCACCACACAAATTTAATTCATCAATTATCTTATCTGTATATTCTGGATTGATGACGATAACCATTCCGATTCCCATATTAAATACCCTGAACATCTCTTCTTCTGCAACATTTCCTTTTTCTTGCATAAATGGGAATATAGGTAGCATATCCCAACTATCCTTTTTTATCAAAGCACAGCAATTATCTGGCAATATTCTTGGAACATTGTCCCTTAAACCACCACCAGTAATATGAGCCATGCCTTTAATGATGAAATCGTTAGCATTAAATTTGGCGAGTGCTTTTAAAATTGATCTAACATAGCTTTTATGAGGTTTGAGGAGTTCGTCAGCTATTGTTGAATTTAGTTCAGGAATGTAATCATCGGGTTTATACCCGCAAACTTCAAAGATGATCTTACGTGCAAGGGAATATCCGTTTGTATGCAATCCAACGGAAGCTAATCCAATAATATCATCTCCTATGGATACTTTTTCACCAGTAATAATTTTTGATTTTTCAACAACGCCGACAATTGCGCCAACAAGGTCATATTCGCCTTCCTGATAAAAAGATGGCAATTCTGCTGTCTCTCCGCCTATAAGGGCGCATCCTGCTTCTTTACAGCCTCTTGCAATACCTTCAAGCAATTGCTTCATCACTTTTGGGTCTAATTTGCTTGTTCCTAGATAATCAAGAAAAAATAATGGCTCTGCACCAAGCACAAGAATATCATTACCACAATGACCCACGATGTCTGCACCAACGGAGTCATGGCGATTTGTCATAAAGGCAACTTTTAGCTTTGTGCCAACGCTATCAGTGCTAGAAACCAAAACAGGCTCATCATACTTGCTTTTATCAAGGGCGAACAATCCACCAAATTGCCCAATATCGCTCAAAACCTCAGGACGAAATGTTGATCTTATCACTTCTTTTGATTCATTTATGCCTACGTCCATCGTATCTATGGAAACTCCAGCATCTTCATAGGTAAGTTTTTTTCCCTTATTTTCGCCTGACATTTCTTTTTATTCCTCCGAATTTTTCTTCATAGGCTTCTCTTTGCTTTTTCATAGATTCCCTTGTTGATTTTGCAACTTTAATTATCAGTATAGTAATAGTCAAGACAATGGCAACAATAGCAATCACATTTGTTATTTTCTTTGATATATTAAAACGATCTCCGATGAATTCCATAGTTATCAGGAAAACGCCACAAAGGACTATCATTGCCAAAATACTTGCACCAAGAGGAGAACTAAGATCACGATAACCTTTGGCAAGTGCTGATTTATTGCTTTGTTTGTTTCTTTCCCTGTGTTGCTGAATATCCAAATTTCATTTCACCTCTTCTGCAAAATTATTCACCTTGTTTTCTTTATCAGTTAATTCTCTGTCGGATTTCTTTTCAGCATAAGGAGGAAGATTATAGCCTATGATTGCCCCAATCGGTGCTGATATTGCCAATAAGACTGATGCAGGAATCCAAAAGGTAATAAGTTTAAGCGGTAGAACCAAAACTAGATAAAAGAGTATTGCAATCAGCTTTATTATCCCGCCCCATTCATCTAAGGAGTTCAACCAATCTCCACGTGTCACAAATAAAAGTGCTACTGCAGTGCATAATCCAAGAAAACTTCCTTCATACAGCTTTTTTAATGATATTTCTTTTGGAATAAATCTGCCTATTTGACGGACACTCTCCGCTGATACACCTATTGTTACTGCAAGGACAAATAAGAATGAAATAAGTAAAATTATTCCTGTCAGAAAACCACCTAATCCTAATGAGCTAACGTTTTGTGTTATATAAGTCATAAGGCTTAGAGATAACCATCCAACAAGCAATCCCGCAATGCAACTTAAAACCAGTTGCACAAAAGTCCAACCAATCTTTTTCTTGTTTATATTCATTTATAAAATCTCCTATCTAACCTTTCCTCGTGCAGATATATCAATAATATTTTCCAATTTATTATTTCTTATACCATAAAAGCAATTATGCAGATTTATTGTCGTGCAACAATGAGTAGGTATAAGTTCAATTTTATCACCAAGCTTCAAACTAGCATTACATTCGCTTAGGTCGATTTTTCCATGTTCCTCAGATAGACTGATAACCTTTGCACCATCAATTCCTTTTACCAAAGGCAAACCAAATTCCTTTGTAGCTGTTTTTATTCCTGCGTCCACAATAACAGTATCATTATTTGGTTTGCTGATAACGGTTGCTAATATCGTTAGAGCGCAATTAAAGTCGCTGACAACATTTTTGTAAAATGCGTCCATGACAATATATGAACCAGCCTGAATCTCTGTCATACAAGGATACTTTCCTGTTATATTATATGTTCCAGTTCCGCCACCGCTTACGATATTAACCTGAATACCATTTTTTTCCAGTAAATCCTTTGTTTCTGCTAATAGAGCAAGGCTATTTTCTGTTTTTTGCTTTCGTTCAGCAAAATCTGGTATAACGACTGTATGCCCTTCATATCCCATTATTCCAGAGAAAATAAGGTTTTTTGATTTTAATATATGCTGTGCTAATTTGAGCGCAGGTTCGCCGGAAACCACCCCACAACGCCCCATACCAATATCAACTTCTATAAGCACTCTAAGGCTTGCGCCAAACTCCTGAACAGCAAGAGATAGATTGTCAACATTGCTTGGATCATCAACTGCAACAATAATATTCGCATGTCTGGCAAGACCAACTAATTTTTTTATCTTTTGTATAGGCACGATCTCATTTGCAATCAGAACATCCTTTATGCCATTATTCACCATGACTTCTGCTTCGCCAAGTTTTGCGCATGTTACACCTATCGCACCAGCCTGAATCTGCTTATGCGCCAAAAAAGGAGATTTATGCGTTTTTGTATGAGGGCGCAAATCTGCTTTAACAGTATTAAAAAATTGCGCCATTTTTTTAATATTTGAGTCAACAATATCCAAATCCAGAAGCAAAACAGGAGTATCTAGGTCTTGCTTGTCTAGCCCGATGGGCATATCATAAAAGCTCATATAGTTCTCCAATTTATATTAGAATCTCACACTTGCCCCAAAATTCCATATCCAAGAATTATTTAGTGGTTTTTCATTCATTAAAAATGAGAGTTCTCCACCGATATTTACCAATGGAAGAGGTTTTATCTTTAAGCCAAGCTTTGGTATAGGCTTCCATACAGAGAATAATTCATCTTCAGAGTTGAGATAGACATAATTCAATGTAATGCCAGCATAAGGCTCAAAAATAATTAGATTAGCCCCAAATAAACCGTTTATGGATGCAACTCCAAATCCCGGAGCAGAAATCTTAATCTTATCCGCTTTGGGCAGATATATTAATGAATATTGAGCATCTATCGCCGCATCAAATAAAGGAGCATCTTCAAATAAACCTAATTTATAATCAACGGAAAGGATCAGTGGTTGAGAGAATTCGAATTCATTACCTTGTCCAAAGCCAAGCGTCGCGCCAAACCCACCAAAACGACCATTTAGATATATCTGATATGAATCTATATTGTCTTTTGCGCTTTCGCTAAGGTCATAGTCAGGAACTTCGCCTTCATTTGTGATTGTTCTCCCATGAATTGAAAAAGCAAGATGCTCAGTTTTTGCTGAACTAAATATGCTTGGTGCTATCAGAGAGCCAAATAAGCCAATAACTGCTTTTCTTTCATCTTTTTCGTTATTTGAATCAGCTAATATACCAATTGGAAGAAAGGACATAATCATTAATACGCTAATGATAATAACAACCTTTTTCATATAATACCCCCGTTATTACTTTTGTTGTTTATAGCTAATTTGCGAAATCTTCTGCTTGATCTGCCTAACGATCTCGTCTTGATGATCAGAACTACTTACTAAATTCTCAGAAATTTTCATCACCGAAATCGAATCTCTTATATAATACAAGCTTTGAACACTACTATCAACTATTAAATTCATTATAGTTTGCAATGATTGTTTTGCGGAATTGTAGTCTCCATTAGCTTCTTGAATTACTGCTATAAAAGAATATATAGCGGATTTTCTGCACGAGTTGGGATATTTATCCAAAAACGTCATAAATGCTTGTAGGGCCTTATTATTATCTTTCAGATTCTCATAATAAATGCGACCTATCTTGAATTGTGCCTGATCTGCAAGGCTATCTTTATATCCTTCTCTTTCATAAAAGCTTATTTCAGGATAATTATCAATAACTTTTTGATATTCTTGCAATGCTTTTTGATAATCATTAAGGCGAATACGATAAATTTCGCCTAAGTAAAAATGTGCTTCCGCCGACCTATAAGAGTTTGGATATTCTTTTATCAACTGCCGATAGGTTGCTATTGCCTTTTCAGTATCAGAACTTAACGATTCTTTTGATCGTTTTTCTGTTTTGACCAAACGCATATTACCAGAACTAGAATATATAAATCCTATTCTAAATAATGCTTCACATGCCCAATATGTCCCCGAATATTTATCTACAACCACTTGATATTCTTTTAATGCCTGTGTGTTGTTTTGTATTCCTGTTTCATATATTTCAGCTATTTTATATTGTATGGCTGGTATCTCATCGGGTTGATTTTTGATTAATTCTCGAAGCATCTGTATTTCTGCAAGATAATGTATCTTATTTGCTTGAATTCTCGAATTTTCTGCATAGTTTGTATTTGGATACTTTGACATCAGATCACGATAGATCGTTAGAGCATCACGATAGTTACCTGATGAAACGAATTTTTCTGCTTTGCTCCATTGTAAACCAGGGGCAATTTTTTTCAAATTAGCAACTTTTGCTCTTATCTGAGATTTGACATCTCTTTCACCAAGCTTGCCTATATCCGCAGATAGTTTCGAATCATCATCAGGATATAGCTGAATAAAAAGCTCAAAAAAGCTTATTGCTTTATCATAATCTCCAATTTGTTCATAACACATTGCTAGCCAATAAACACCTGCGGGGTATTTCCAATATACTGGATAATCTTCAAGAAATCTACAAAAGACCTCACAGGCTTTTATATAATCACTTAGATCGCTGTAATATATAATACCAATCTGAAACATTGCCTCAGCCCTTAAATTGCTGGCAAATGAACCTTTTTCTAGGATCTTCTTATATGAATAAATTGAATTAAGTGGATCACGAAGAATAGATCGATATGTATCAGCAATCTTAAATAGTGCCTCTATGGATTTGGGATTATCTGGGTATTTTTCTATGAATTTGTTATACTCTATTATTGCTTGATTAGTATTATTGAGGTTTTGAGGGGAAAGATAAAGTTCTGCTATTTCAAACTGAATATCAGCCGAAATATCTGTATCAGGATGTTTATCAATGAAAGATTTATATGTCTCTATTTCTGTTAAAGCATTTTTTATGCCTTTAATGTCATGAGAAGCTATTTTCGCATATCTAGTATTTGGATAGCTGTCCATTATGTTTTCGTATTCTTTAATTGCTTTGTCATATTCACCATTACGACGATAAACATCAGCGATGGACATCTGGCTTAATGCAGAGCAATCAAGTAAATCGCTTGATGGCAAATCAACGGATCTCTTTAATGCTAAGACTTTCTGAAAGGCATCCATTGCCTTTTTATATTCATGTTTGTATTCAAAATATATAGAACCTATTTGAAAATAAAGCCATGCTTTATCCTCAATTTGACTTGCATTTTTAGCCGTATCATTTAGTTTATCGATTGCTCCATCATAATTTCTTGTCTTCATAAGATCGGCGATTTCAGTCCAAGGTCCGCTAATATCATCCGCTTCTGAAAATAATGAAAAAAAAAGGACAAGAAAAGCCATTATTTTTGCCAAAATATTATCAATTCTAATTTGGTTGATCATTTTAAACACACTAGATTCCATCATTCAATTCTGTTTCTAAGGTAAATTCTTCCCTTTGATTTGTAAATTCTGAATCCAGAATAGTTTTAATCCTCTTTTGTGCTTCTTTGGCAGCTTCTGTATCGGGATAATGATCAATTATCATCTGATACTTTGATAATGCTCTTAGTGGTTCTCCCAAAGAATAATTTATTAGGTCAGCATTTAATAACCAATCTCGAGAATTGGTTATCTTTGCTTCTGTTAGAAGGATTTTTGCTCTTGATTGTTTGACTTCGCCTTGTTTTTTTACAACAATAGGTATCTTAACAAGAACCTTTTCTGTTGCTTTGTTTGAATCGCTTTTTATAGTATTTTTTAAAAGAACAGCATCTTGCTTTACTTCTTCTCTATCATCTATTTCTGGTAGTTCAGTAACTGTATTTGAAACAATAGGAATATATTTATTTTCTGGATATTTTATATTATCAATCCTTGTAAAAACAAATGCTATTATAATAATAGCAAACGCTGTTGCTAATGCTGGTTGATATACAAATTTCCTCAATTTTACCTGTCTGGATTTTTGCTTTATACTTTCTATTGCAATTCTACGATATACATTGGACACAAAGCTTTCTTCATCCAAAAGCAAGTCGTCATAATCAATATTTTGCTTTACTTTGAATATTTCTATAGTTTCTTGCTGAGTTCTCAAATCTTCTGCACATTTTTTACAGGTCTTTATATGCTCATCAACATCAGATTTTTCCTCTTGGGATATAGTATTATATATGTATGAACCAAATAGATTCTTTATTTTATAGCATTTACTCACATTCTCACCTCCAAAACAATCTTTATTTACATCTAATTCTCTGTAAAGTCTTTCAAAAGGTCTCGCATTTTTGCCGTCGCTCTAGATAAGTGGGCTTTTATTGTTCCAACTGCGCAATCCATAATTTTTGCAGCATCCTCACGAGATAAACCACCATAATGACAGAGCATAAAAGCCTTTTTTTGCTGAGGTGAAAGCTCTTCCGCAGCTTTTAGGACTTTTTGCCTTAATTCATTTGCCTCAACATTTTCCAATGGGCTATATTCAGAATCATTTGACAAATTCACAATAGGATTTTCTGTATTGTCAATTGATTGTGTCTGATGACGAACCTTTGCCCGATGATGATCAATGCAAAGATTCATCGTTACTGTACGAATCCAAGTATAAAAACTCGCCTTTGGTTTCCAATTGGGAATTGCTTTAAATACCCTTGCGAAAACCTCTTGAGCTATATCTTCGGCATCTTCATAGCTTCCAGTCATTTTATAAGCTAATATGGAGACCTGTTTGTAATACTTCTTCATTAATTCATCAAAAGCAGACAGATCACCATTCTTTATTCGCTCTACGAGTATTTCGTCGTCTGACATTAATTTGTAAACCTTTATAAACCTTTATTCCGTTCATTTTTAACGATTCTTATGACATTAAGTTTACAATCCATAAATAAAGCATTATAGCAGTCTTAATAATTTTCGCTATGGATTATAACGCTTTTTGGTATAATAAGTCAATATTGCTCTTTCTGTGCGTATCTGTTTCAAATTATTGATTAATCACTTTTTGTCAAATCCAATATCACTTTAACATAATGCTTTATTTATCATCATTCTTTTTTATTTGTTTTTCATAAACACCATATTGCCTGCAAATCTTCCAGCCGTTCGCAATATAGAAGGGCGTATTTGCCCAGCTTGCGATAACACGCTTTGCGCCTGCAGACTTCATCTGCAAAACGGATTCCAGAAGTATCCATGAGCCAATGCCATTATGGCGCATCTCTACAAGAACGCCTGTTGGTCCAAACCAGCCGATCTCTCCACTAACACCAAAGGACGCCCAGCCGACTATTTCTTTTCCTTTCAGAGCAACAACCTTATTGCCTTTGGATTTGAACCAATTTTCCCATCCTTCTGGAAACCATGAGATCATATTTAACTTTTCTGCAAATTTCCGCATCTCATCAAGCATTGACGGATCGTAGTCAACAACGCTTATATCAATACTCTTTGCTCTTTCTATTGCATTTTTTTGATAATCACCTATCTTAAAATCTGTAAGGTCTATGTCAACATCATTAATCACGTATTCTCTATGAAAGCCTTTGTTCTCAAAGAAATTTATTGCAGATTCATATCTCATATCTATACCGGGAAAGAAATAGTTACCAGTGTATTCTAATATCTTTATAAAAGACTTGTTTTTATGCTTTATATAATCTATTGCTTTATCAAGTAGCATTGAACCTATGCCATTTTTTCTAAAATCATCAAGCACATAAAAGCCTTTTATATAACCAAAATTTGCTTGTTCTGGCTTGCCTCGATTATCTGCCCCTAAAATGCCTTCTCGTGCAACTGCGCCTATAAATCCAACTATTTTATTATCATATATAGCAACAAATGTGCTTTCTTTTTCATAATTGGCATCATCAATTATAACATTTTTGAATCGTTCTTCATTAACCTGATCATATATTAGTGTTTTATTCCAGCCGTCAACTACTTCCTGAATATCAGAGATTTCCATCGGTTTAATATTAATATTCATATCGTTATCTCCTTTAATTTTTGATATTTATCTCGTTTTAATGCTTTGAATATCAACCATTTTTCCCGATAATCCAGCAAATTCCATTTGACGCGCAGTTAATATTATTACTTGAAGCCCATAATTATCTATTGCCTCGTTTATCAATTCGATCATCCTGTTTGATCGGTCTGGGCTTATATGAACAAATGGATCATCAAGAACTAGGCACTGGCTATCTCTTTCGCTTAAATGTTTTGCAATAGCAAGCCTAACACAAAACGCCAGCAATTCCTTCAATCCCATAGACCCATCACTAAATTCAAGTGATATATCCTCAACATCACGCTGTCCCAATTTCGTTGGAAATAGATATTCATTTAATTCTACGTTTTCATGCAGATAACCAGTAACATAGCCTAAATAGCGCTTTACTTCATCTTGAATGGGACCGACTACTACCGATAAAGCAGAATGATATTGATTCTCAAGAGTTTCTTTTAGGAGTCTTAAAGATTCTGATCGTATCTGTTCCCTTTCTAATCTTTCTTTGAGAATCTCTATTTGTGATTCGGTTTCAGATAACTTTGAATATGTCCCCTCTAAGCTTTCTGTGCTTATTGCCCCTTTGAGTTGATTTATCAATGCTCTATGCTGTCTAATAATCTGTTCTTGATTCTCTATCTGATGTTCAAGTCGTTTTATTTCATTGATAGAACCTTTTTCCAATTCTTCATAACGCTTTTCTATTTGTTCATGCTTATCTTTTCGTTTTTTGAGTTCTGCTTGGGCATCTACTAATCTCTTTTCTTGATTTTCTTCTGATCCATATTTACGGATGAGTTCGCGTTTTTGGTCTCTCGCTTTATTTAATTCTGCTTCACAATACTTTTGCTTAATTCTAATTTCCGCTAATTCCTCTTTTTTCCTTGATAATTCTTCTTTAATTTTTTCTCTTTCTTTCCTTGTATCATCAAGTAATTTTCTTACTTTATCTTCCTCAGCTTCCCTTTTTCTAACTAATTCCGTCAAATTTCCCTCAATAGGGTTTAATTCTATTGCAAAAGGCTTTCTTTCTAGTTCTTTATATAACTCATATTTACTATTAAGGCTTTGTCTTTCTAATACCATTTCATCAAACGATCTTTTATCAATTAACCTTTTTTCTGTTATCAGTTCCTTTATTTTTTCGGAGATTTCTTTTTGAGTTAAATTTATTTCTTTTAACTCATCTATTGATTTTGAATTATATTTACTTAATATGCCATCAATATCTTTTTCTAATGTTAAAATATCTGATTTCGCATCACGAGCTTGATCCAGCCTTGCCATGATCGTAACCTCACCCAAGCCCGATGATTTTATCTTAACACTCTCAATGGCAATTGCTGTTATATCATCACTGCCAAGTTTTTCTCCGTCAACTTCAACATCAAGAGAGCCTTTTTCGCCATGAATAACACTTACCGATATTCCACTTGCTTTTAGGTTCTCTCTCAAAACTTCTATTTCTATTTGTTTTTGAATAAGGTTGTTTATTTCTTTATCTGTTGGAAATAATGGAATCTCTTTTTTTCTAAGAGACTCGATCTCTTCATTAATCTTTGAGAGTCTATCTATTTTTCCATTTAATTCATTTATATTCTTCAATGTATCTGCTGAGTCCTTTAGATTTCTTGCATCTCTTGTTAATTCTTCACATTTTCTTATTTCATCTGCCAAACCACCAGGACCCTCTATCTCGTTATCTTTTTTCTGAAATTGTATTTCTAGCTGTTCACGTAAAGCATCCAATCTTAGATAATTCTCATGAGATTCTTTTTCATTTTTTGTGCAACTTTCAATATCTTTTTCTGCTTTGCGAAGGTCTTTTAATGCGGTCTGAGCATCTTTTAATTCTCTTTCTACTTCATTAACGCTTGCGGTTGATGCCTTTAATTCTGCTTCTATGGTAGAAAGATCAACTACCTTGCTTCTAGCCTTTTCATACTCTGATTTTGTGTCTGTAAGCCTTTTCTCAAGATCGGGAAGTTGTCCTTCTAGAGTTTCTAATTGCTGTTTTTCGCCATCTACTTTCTTTATTTTATCTCCTAATTCAATGACTAATTGCTCAAGACTTTTTATATCATCTTCAAGTTTGGTTACTGGTGAATCCTTAGTAATTCTGCCTGTGCCTGTAAAATATCGTGAATAATTAGATAATATTCGTTCTTGAACCGCCTTGAATTTTGGGGTTACAAGCAGATCCCCTGATTTTTCCAAGTGCAGAGCCAATGTTGGATTCCCATCGCTGTTATCTGGTAACTCTCGGTTATCCTGATTAGCCCAAAGCCACTGAAAAGCCCCCCATTGTGAAGGCTTACTGCCTCCTCGTGATGGCAATTCTGCTTCTAGTAGTTTTATCAGTTGCTCATCTGCAGTATCTTGATTTATAAGCGTGCTACGTTCTCCGTCAATTTTATATAATGATGTCCCATTCTTTAAATTAAAGCTTTTTTCTACCCTATATCTTGTCTGATTGATAGTAAATTCTATTTTGACTATCGATGAGACATTTCCGTATGCTGTGAGTGGTTTGATACGTCTTATAGATTCTGATTGTGCGCTAGACCTATCAAAAAAGCCTCTGCCTAAAGCCTCAAATATAGTTGATTTCCCTGCTTCATTTGGTCCATATATGACCGTTGTGCGATCATCAAATTCGATCTTTGTCTTGGCATGTTGTCGCCAGTTTTCTAATTCTACCCAGTGGAGTTTCATGCCTCAACCTCCATTCCTAGTTTATGTAGATATATAAGAGCCTCAACGATTACTCTTTGTTTTTTTGGATCAGTTTCATTTGCAAGCATTTGGCTTAATTTCTCATTAGTCTGATTTAAAGTTGCATCTCCTAGATCAATCCGATTTTCCAGATTATTTGATAATGTAATATTGAGCAAATCCATTTTTATTCTTAAATCTCTATGTCTGGTTGACTGGAATTCAAGTATATTATCAAGTTTTTCCTTATATTCAAGTTGTAACTCTCCATGAAGTTCTAGCCTAACCATATCAATATCTTTAATGGAATCAAGATACTCCTTTAACTCATTAAGGGATGATGAATCCATTATATCAAATTCACAAGACAGCCACTTTAATTGCCCTGTTTTTATCGGTTCGATTATTGGTTTATCACCTTTTTTATCTATATGAACCATTAGGCAGTATCCTGCATTATCTTCGTTATATTTTGTCTGTTCATGAGTTCCAGAATAGGCTATATGCGAATCTTCAAATATTCTGTATCCGTGCCAATGTCCCAATGCAAGATAATCAATCCCTGTTCTTTCAATACAAGATGGATCAATCGGCAAAGTTATATCCTCCCAATCTTGTGTGGAAAAATTCCCAATAAGACTTCCATGGGCAATGCCTATATGAATACCACCTAAATTATACACAGATGGGATATTTACGGTAAGGTCTTTTGTAATGAATTTGGATAAGATAGGACATGGATGAAGGTAAGTATCTTGAATTTGAATAGTATCACATGATTGAATGATTTTTAAGTGTGTTAGGTTTTGAAATATTGGTCTATTATATACACAATCCGCACCAATTATATCATGATTTCCGGGCAAAAGATAGATTGGTATATCAGAATACTGATTAAATACAGAAACAACCTTTCTAACGTCATCTTGACTAACCATATTATGCTCAAAAATATCACCACATAGCAAAACAAAATCTACATTTTGTTCTTTGGCTATATTTAGCACATTATTGATAGACTTGATCCTTGTTTCTCGTATAATTCCAGATGCTTCCCCTAATCCTCCGCCTTTCATTCCAATTTGCCAATCTGATGTTTGGATAAATCGAACCAACTTCAATCCCTCCTATCTGGTATTTGATTGGTAATCCCTATTATCTTTAAAGGCTTTATACATAGCCATTACATTTTCAGGACAAACGTCAGCCTGTATATTATGTATTGGGCAAAAAATGAAGCCACCGCCTTTTGATAGTTGTTCTATACGTTGCTTTACATCAAAACTGACATCATCAGGCGTGCCAAATGGAAGGATTTTTTGAGTATCACAACCACCGCCCCAGAATGATATTTTGTTGCCAAACTCATGTTTTATCTCATCAAGACTTTTGCCTGTTATCTGAACTGGATTGAGTATATCCATGCCGATCTCTATAAAGTCATTTAAAACATCATAAACCTGTCCGTCAGAGTGAAAAAAGATATAAAATGGCTGTGGAAATAACTCTTTTTGAGCTTTGAATAGCTTTGCGTGTCTAGGTTTTATAAGTTTGCGATACATATTAAGCGACATCATCATAGTTTCTTGACCAGCAACGTCATCACCTTCACGTATACATAAGATATATTTACCAAGTTTTTTTGATGCCATTTTATAAAACTTGATTTTTAGATCAAGAATTTTATCCATTAATTTACATGCTAAATCGGGATTTATTGCCAAATCCATTAAAAAATCTTGTGTTCCTCTAATTCGGCAACTCATTTCAAAGATACCAGCACATATACTTTCAAGTATTATCGCATATCCATCATCATAATATCTCTTTGCCTTTTCATCAAGCCCATCAAATAATTTTGGGTCTGTAGTATCTGGAAATGGAAAGTTATCAATATCATTCTCGTTGATCTCGCCAGTTAAAGGACTTTTGACAAGATTATAATACAACGAATCCTTTGGCTTTTCCCATATAACGCCCCATTCATCAGTAAAGAATTTTGAGTCGCCTGTTTCTTCTATCGGTGGATTTTTTCTAACCATATTTGGTATTAATCCCCTAATATCAACCCCAAATTCCTCTAATATACCTTCATTTACATAAACTATTTGCTGAAGTGTATCATAAAATTCTATCCCATCGGTCTTTTTATCAAGATGAGCCATGAGATTTATATAAGCCTTTTTCGCTATTCCTGTTACAAATGAACTGCCAAGATCAAGCGGAATTCTATCTGGTTCTTCATGATTGAGTGTCTTTATAACTCTTTCTCTTGAGTTCATAATATTCCCCTTATTTTTTTGATATATTATTCAATGGTTTATCTATTCGTTTCAGTTTCATTCTTCTGAGTTTTTTTGTTACTGATGCAGGAGTTGTTAATAAGGCATCAGCCATTTCTGCATCGGACATATTAAGATAATTATCAAAGATGAATTTTTCATTTTCAGGCGTCCAATTAAAAACTCGCCTAAGACCTAGCCTTATAAGCCGATTATTAATTGCCTGTTGAGTTGTTTTTAATGCCCTTGCGAGTTCTTTATTTGACATATAATAATATCTATCTCTAAGGTATTTATCTTTTTTTGCATCCCATTTTTTATATCTGCGTAAATCTAATTTGCGTAATTGAAATGCAATAGAATCAATGGAAGTTTCGAAATGTTCGGCAAGTTCAATATTACTCATTTTCATATAATTTTCTTCTAAAAACTTATAATCTTCTTTTGACCATCTTTTGCGTGTCATTATCAATTATTTTCTCCGATTCACTTGATAAGTTTTGGTTGTTTATCTTATATTTCTCAAAGTCCATCTTTCCAAAATGGAAATTTAGAGAGATTTTCTAGCAACTATACTTAACCAGTTGCCAAACCTATTTGCAAAGGTAAATCTTTGAATTTTTCCTGTAATAAAAGGCAAGCGATTTGAAGTAAATACAGCATTTTCAATATGAAAACCATGTAAATTTAATATCTCAATAATTTTGCTTTTGGAGAAGGCGTGGAGATGTGTTTCATCGTGTTTTTTTGCTTCGTCAATTTTGCTTTTCCTATGAATAAACCTATTATATTTGCTAGAAAGTGAATCATAGACAGGTATAATTAGATATAAAATACCATTTTCTTTTAATGTCTGACGAAGCTCATTTAAAGCTGAACCTAAATCAGATATATGCTCCAAAACATCACATACAATTATAATATCAAATTTTCTGCAAAAGCACATCCTTGACAAATTACATTGTATTACTTCCAGTCCCTTGCTTTTTGCTCTATGTAAAAATGTCAAACTTAAATCTATTCCAATTAAGTCTTTGAAACCTAGATCACGCAATATTTCCATCCAGAATCCATCTCCACAGCCAGCATCCAAAACAGAAAGGTTTATGTCAATGTTTCTAAAATAATCAATAAACTTAGTTATTGTTAGTCTATGTTCTGGAAAAAGCAATCTATTGCGCGAAAGTAATCTTATTTTTCCGTATTCGTCCCAGTTTATATCCGTAGAAAAATTTTTGATCAATCAAATTCCTTTCAGTTGCCTTTATAAATAATCGCCGATAATGGTTATGATTACATCAATATTATATATTAAACGATTTTTGGTGTAAATGATAAATCAGTCCATTCAAAATATAGGGATTGACGCAGTATATTTTTTAATATAGAATGGACACAAATATAGAATTTGCCTTTTAGAAACAGGGGATTGATAAAATGAGCATATATGATGATTTCCTTTCAACAAAAATATTTGGTGCATCGATAGAGTTTGGTATTGGGATTGTCAGTAAACTGCCTGAATATATGAAACAATTGAAAGCTAATAAGCCATTGATCGTTACAGACAAGGGATTAATAAAAATCGGCATATTAGACAAGATAATATCCATGCTTAACAATTATGCTATTTTTGATAGTGTTCAACCTAACCCAACAGATACTAACGCTATGGATGGCTTAAAACATTATCAAAATAATAAATGCGATTCCATAATCGCTGTTGGTGGAGGAAGTCCAATAGATGCTGGCAAAGCAATTCGTGTAATTGCCAAAAAACATAAAAAGCATATAAGGGATTTTTATTTCCCAAATATTGCTGTTGGTGATAAGCCCATTATGATTGCTATTCCGACAACATCAGGAACAGGCTCAGAAGTCTCAACAGGGATAATAATAACAGATACAGAACAGAATCGCAAAATGGTAATCAGGCATATACCACCATCATTGGCAATAGTTGATCCAGAGATGACCTTGAGTGTGCCACCATTCTTGACTTCTGCAACAGGTATTGATGCGCTCAGTCATTGCATAGAGGCTTATGTTGCAAAAAGGTATAATCCTCTTGCTGGTGGGATCGCACTTATGGGCATTAAGCTAATTGCCAAAAGTCTAAGTCGCGCTGTTGCAGATGGTTCGGATATGGAAGCGCGTAGAGATATGTCCATTGCCTCATCTATGGGGGCTTTGGCTTTTAATAAAGGGCTTGGCGCATCTCATTCACTTGCTCATCAGCTTTCAACTGATGCGGGTGTTCATCATGGCGTTGCAAACGCAATCATGCTTCCCTATGTTATGGAGTTTAACCTTAGATCATCAGCAAAGGAATATGCAGATATTGCACAAGCCATGGGAGCTAATATTTTTGGTATACCTGACGAACAAGCGGGAATGATGGCTGTGAAGGTAGTTAGAGATTTGTGTAGAGATATTGGTTTGCCTCGCAGATTAAGTGATGTAGGTGTTAGTGAAGATATTATTCCAATAATGGCGGAAAAGGCAATGAATGATCATTGTCATTTAGTGAATCCGTGTGTTTGCACCAAAGAAGATATGATAGAGCTTTATAGAAAGGCTTTTTAGAAAAACTTAACAAAGAAAATTCTGTGCTGAAACTCAGAATGAAGATTTTGAATTAGCAATTGATATAGCTTATTAGGCAAATAACTTTATATATCGTAAAATAGCTACGGAGGTGTTGTTTTTTTGCAACACCTCTGCTATAGCTTATTCATCATGTTTTCCTTAAAATATGAAGGTCATGATAATATCGGTGATTTTGTCTGCCACAAATGGAATAACGACTACAAAACCAGCAAGCCCGATAAAAAACATTGATGTCATAATTCTTCTTTTAATCATTTTAGGTCTCCTTGTATAATTTATTTTATAATCAATTTATATTTCTCATTATTGCAAGAAATTTGCCATTTTTATCTAACTTAATATATTTTTACTCCTAAACCTATCTTATATTCAAATGGCTTAAACGATGTTCCCGCTTTAATAAAAAACTTTGATTTATAAAAAATCAAGCCAACTTGACCTATCATTCTTTGTTTTCTATCTCCTGCAACCCAATACATGCCGTTATTAAAATATGTCATACTATCATAATAGCTGTCATAAAAATTGTGAAAATCCTGCTCCAGACTTCTGCCAACGGACAAATAACCATAAAGCCAATCCATAAATGGATAAGTTATCCCAATACTATATTGCAATTTGTGTGTTTCTGACTTTATATAGACGTTCCATTTGTAAGATTCATCTAATGATAGGCTGGCATAATAATCGTTCTCATCAATAGAATGTCCTCTGGCATTTGTATATGCGTCAATATAAAATCCTATTCCTTGCCTTAATACTATAAGAAACCAACCATACGGGCAATCATAAGAAAAGCTATATCCCATAGCAATCTGTTTATTTCTGATATTATCTGATTGTTCTATTTCGCTATCATCAAGCCATTGGTCTGAATATGCAAATGCCGAATGACTCGATATTATCAAGATACCAATTATTATTATAATTTTTTGCATTACCAATAAACCTGACAACCTAGTCTTTCTTAGACAGCACATCCTTAATTTTCTTAGCCAGAGTCTCAAATCTATATGGCTTACTAATGAAGTTAAGCCCTTCTTCAAGTATCCCATGATGCGCTATAATGTTCTGAGTATAACCAGAGGTATATAACACTTTCATTTCAGGATGTATTTTAAGTAATCGTTCTGCAACTTCACGCCCATTAAGCCCCGGCATTATGACATCAGTCATTAGAAGGTGTATTGTCTGTGTATATTGCTCTGCAATAATCAATGCAGACCCACCATTCTCTGCTATAAGGACTTTATATCCCAATTGTTTTAAAAATTCAAATGTTATTTCTCGGACAATATCCTCATCTTCTATTAATAATATAGTTTCATTGCTTTTAGTTATCTTTTCCTCATCTATGATATTTTCTTTACTAGTCTTAAATGAGCTATCTTTATTAACCTGTGGAAGATAAATCTTGAATGTTGTTCCATGTCCTATTTCAGAATAACATTCAATATAACCGTTATGTTGTTTGACTATGCCATATACAGTCGCTAATCCAAGCCCGGTTCCCTCGCCAGATTTTTTTGTTGTAAAGAATGGCTCAAATATCTGGCGTTTTATCTCTTCTGACATTCCACAACCATTATCACTTATTGTCATTAAAACGTAATCACCTACCAAAGTATTGGGATGGTTTTGACAATAGTATTCATCTAAGAATATATTTTCTGTTTCTATTGTGAATATACCTCCATTTGGCATAGCATCTCGAGAATTGACTGCAAGGTTGACTATTACTTGTTCTATCTGCCCGGCATCTGCATTTATATTAGCCAGATCATCATCTAAGAATTTTTGTAGCTTTATATCTTCACCAATAAGTCTGGCAAGCATCTTCTCAAGATTATTTATTACATCATTAAGATTAATAATTTTTGGCTCAATAATCTGTTTGCGAGAGAATGCTAGCAATTGGCGTGTGAGAGCAGATGCACGATTGGATGCCTCCTCAATTGTTTTTAATCGGCTATATATAGGATCATTGGCATTTAATCCCATCATTGCCAATGTTGTGCTACCTTGAATGACTGTAAGCATATTATTAAAATCATGTGCGACACCACCAGCCAGACGACCAATTGACTCCATTTTAGATGTTTGTTGAAGCTTTATTTGGAGTTCTTCTGCATGTTTGCGTTCTGTAATGTCTCTGATAAAGGCATAAAATCTTGAATTTTTGTGTTTTTCATAGGTAACACTTACTTCTACATCTATTAGCGAACCATCTTTGCATTTATGCTTTGATTCAAAACGATCGCTTCCATTTTCTATCATGATTTGCATGTGTTTTTTTGTATCTTCTGGGGATTCATTTGCGTCAATATCTGATATTTTCATCTTTAGTATTTCATCTCGGGTATATCCAGTCATAAGACAATAGCTTTCATTTACCTCAATAATATTACCTTCCATATTTACAATTATAAAGCCATCTAAGCTTGTATGTAGAATAGTTTGATATTCTATTTGTTTATGCTTTTGCTCGGTAATATCCTGAAGTATGCCAATTTCCATTATTAATTGCCCGTTTTCATCTCTTATTTGTGAGGATGAGTCCAATAACCATTTTTCTTCACCATTAGCAGTTTTTATTCTAACATCCCATTGAAAACTTTCGGATTTTTCTTCTATAGCCTTTTGCTTTGCTTCTTTTTCCCTCATACCAGAATATTTCCCAGATGGAACTAATTCTTGAATAATTGACCGCCAAAGTGGAACAGTAAATGCGTCTGCGGAATATCCCGTTAATGCTTTTATACCTTCGCCAATAAATTCAAAGCTACTGGTAACATAATTCCTGCGATATGGAACTGCTCCAGCTGATTCGATAGTATTATGATATAGTTGCTCATTTTTTTGAATTTTCAATTCTATCTGTTTGCGCTCTGTAATATCACGTGCTATGCTTAAAACAGCTGGCATCCCATTATAATCAATAATTTTACTGCTTAACTCAACTGGTATTTTTCTTCCACCTTTTGCAATAAATTCCATTTCAAAGAAGACATAACCTTCTTTGACCAACTGCTTCATACGTTCTGAAATTAATTCATAAAAATCAGGTGAGTCAATACCTTTCGGAGGCATATTTAATAGTTCTTCACGGCTATATCCCAATTGCTTAATCGCCGTTTTATTTACTTCTAGTATATGCCCTTTTAGGTCATGTATGATTATTGCATCTGATGAACTATCAAAAAGTGTGCGATATTTTTCCTCTGAAGCTTTTAATTGTTCTTCTGCAGTTTTGCGTTCTGTAATATCTTGAAGCATACCAAAAGATTGAATAACATTATTATCAGAGTCCCTTAACTCTATCGATGAATCAGCCACATACTTAATCTGACCATCTTTTGTTCTGATAAGATATTCACCTTTATATAATATGGCATTTTCTCCACCAATACGCTGGCTCAGTTTAGAATGTATTTTTAATTCGTAACCACCTGAGATCTGCGCATCTGCTATATCCTCGAATAATTGTGGACTTATTTCATCAACGGAATATCCTGTTAATTCTTCAATACCTTCATCCATAAAAGTATAGGTTTCATTTTGCCAATCTCTTTGATAGGCAATGCCACCAGCCAGTGCTATTATATTGCGATAGCGATCTTCGTTTTCTTTTAAAGATTTTTCAGCAGTTTTTAGCTCATTTATGTCTCTAACTAGATGGACACTTCCTATTAATTCACCATTTTCATTGAAAATAGGCAAACATATAACATGACAATCACCACCAATACTATTTTCTTGCATATCTATTTCATGTTTTTTCCTGTCACATAAAAGCATAGAATGAGGACAGAAATCAGGAGGTTGATCTTTTCTATGAATATATTCATAACATTTATGACCAATTAACTCATCCTTGTTAATACCAAGCTTTAATGACATCGCCTTATTAGCAAACAGAATATTATGTTGATTATCTAGGATTAATAACATATCTGGTAGCAAGTCTAATACCAAATTTGTATTTTTTATATTTTTTTCAATGGACATTATCGTATCCTTTTGATAATAACCTTTATCTTTAAAGATAATAAGCTGTAAGATTGTAATAATTAAATTATAGCATATCTATCATTTATATAGAATATTAAAAATATCTCTATTTCGATTTATTAACGCGGTTTTGTCAAAATTTCTTTAATTTGTATTTCATTAAAACATCTAGCATAGGCAGGCTTTAATATGATTGCGGTATCTGCGCCCTCGCTTGTTCCGGCAATTGAAATCACTTCATGACTCATATCTAGCAATCCTGCATCAGATGCCATTAATACAATCTCGACAGCGACTTTCATTCCTTGACAAAAGGTATATAATGTTTCTCGCACAATTTTATTTGGAGAATCGCCCTTAAAAGCTTCGCTAACATCATCACCCAAGGAATGTAAGCATGTCAAAACTTTTATGCCTTTGCCTTCCAAAGCAGAACGTTCTTTAGTGGTCATAGTCCAGCCCATATCATCATAGCTTGCGCAGATTGTTACAGCGATTAAATTATATTCATCTGTGGAAAAAAAGCGACTTGCCATATCCGCAGTATAGCCATGTTTTGATGCAACAACTATTTGTTTTATATTAAGTTCCTTTGCTCTTTCATGAGCAAATTTTAATGTTTCTTCTGTATTTCCTTTTCCGGGTTCATCAAAATATATTATTGAGTTTCTCATCTCTAGTATCCTCCGTAATTCGACAAAAAATTGACAAATAAAAAAAATTGACATTCGTAATATTTTTTGATATACTTAACACCAGTTAAGCAATAATGTGGAAATAAGAAATAAAAAAATGTTGTTATATAAAATGAGGTGATTTATATGTTTAATATTATGATGACATTTTTGGTTATGCTATTATCTGTATTATTTTTTTTAATGATAATTTATGCCAATAAACACAAGAATGTATGATCAGGTCTTTTGCCTCGATATGGATCGCAATAGCCATATATACACCCCCAAAACAAGAAATGCCCCCGGTGAGATGGACATAATAACCCAAGATGTCCAATTCTCACCCATTATCTTGTAACCCCAAATAGTGCCGAATCCTAGTATCTCCCGCACAATAGATACCGACACTAACGAAAGTGTATATCCAATGCTAACCCCAATTGCATCCAAAAATGACATGAATGGATTGTTTATCGAGGCAAAAGTCTCAGCCCTGCCCATAACTATACAATTCGTTATTATAAGCGCAACATAAGGACCCATACGTTCACTAATTGCAGGATATTTTGCTTTCAGGTATTGGTCTGTAATGCCTACAAATGTTGCTATAATGGTTGTATAAACGATCATTCTGATCCTGCGAGGCGTTATATTTCTTATAAGCGAGACAATAACGGAAGTTGCGCATGTAACAAACATAACCGCAATACCCATTGCAACAGCATTTGAGACACGATTTGTTACAGCCAAAGCAGAGCAAATACCAAGAACCATCACAAATGTTGGATTATTTTTCCATATACCATCTGCCAATATTCTATAATGATGTTTAATAGTGTTATTCATAATACTATTTTGACTTTACTGCATTAAAACCGATTTGGACATCGCCTTTGCTTTCGTTTTCAATTTTGATTTTACCATTTGTCAGATTGCCCGATATTACAGCAGACCCGTTATTTTTACCAAGCCTAATATGAGCTTTTGCCTGATGAAAATTGCAGTTACTAACAATCAGGTTGCCACCATTAGATTCAATGGATGCAAGCCCTTTTTTGGCATGATCCCACTGATGAAAATTACATTGGACTAGACTAACTGTCCCCGAACCTTCAATCTTTACATTTTGGTTAGCTGGTCCCCAAAAAGCACAATTATTTAGCTGAAGCACTCCGTCATTGCTTTTATTTACTACAATCTGTATCGGATTTTCCGCATTCATACTTACAAATTCGCCATTAGTAATCAAAATCCCATAAGGGAAAGCCTGATCAACTACAACTGCGTTTTGTGTTCCATCTGCGCCTATTCCAAGAAAGTTCCCATTGCAAGCCCCTTGTTCTGTTCCGACAAAATGATAGCCGATCTTTTGACCATAGCAGAAAGTATTTATTACATATTCCCAATCTGTTCTGCCAAATACAAAGGCTTCACTTTCTGCAAGAAGATAATCCAGCAGTTTCTTCCAATTTGGTCTTGGTTCGCCATCACCTTCATCACGTCCCCAATAGTGTGGATTAAAATGCACGTTTTCTATGCGACCAATATCAGTGCATCCATTTATATAAATCCCAATTTTCAATGGACAACCGAATATATTTCGCAAATAATGTAATTCATTATGGTATGTTCCTATGTCAATTCCTTTATACGAATTTACAAGCGTAACATCAATAACGCTGTTGTGCATACCTCTGCCCTGAATTGTCCAAGGATATGGCTTGACATCTTCAATATCTTGCTCTGGATAATATATAGTTACGCCTTGTAATGTGCTTCCGGGAGCAAGATTGATCAATGGCGTTGACGATTCATCTCCCTTACCATTATAAGCCAAAAGAACCGTCCCTGTTTTAAGATTGGCATGATGAGGTGCTTCCCATGTGCCTTTAAGTGTTACACCTGCGGGGATTGTCAAATTTCCGTCAATGCGATAACGACCCGCAGGCAAAAATAATTTATTACCAGATTCACCAGCTCTATTTAAAGCGGTCTGTATTAATTCTGTTGCATCTTTTAAGCCGTCATTACAACCAGCAACATTTAGTATATCTTCACAGTTCCCCATCATAAATTGACTAATTCCACACAACAGAAAAATATCAATAAACATCATTTGTCTCCTTTATTTTAGTCTTTTTTTGCCACAATAATAAACCATCCACCGATATATGGCTCCTCATGATCCCAACTTCCCGGAAGTGCCTGTGGTCTAGGTTTTTTGTGCCTTGACATATCCACAACTTGACGAATCGATAAGCCAACATCAATAAGTCCATTGAAAATATCGTCCATATAGTGCCGAAATTCTATTGCACCGTCATCACGTTTTTTTATACTCTCGCAATATGGTTTCTCTATCTTATAGCCGTTACCGTCCCAAGCAATAAAGCTTGTGACTGGCTGGCTAAAATCTGTCCTATATATCCCACCTTGTCTTAATACTCTGGCAACTTCTGAATAGACTTTATGAATTTCAGGAACGTAACATATCGCAGTTCCATATACAATGTCAAATGATTCATCATTAAGACAAGAAAGATCGCGCATATCCGCCTGAATCGTTTTTGTTTCATATCCATAATGCTCTGCCGATTTTATATCTCCGTCAAGTTGTCCTTGTGATAAATCTACTACTGTTACATTTGCACCAAGCAAGCCAAATACCGCAGATTGCTGTCCTCCACCTGATGCAAGACAAAGAACATCCTTACCTTCAACATCAGCAATTATATTTCGTGGTGTCATTACATCCAAAGGGGTTGGAACAATATCAGATTTTCCTTTTGCATAATTACGAAGCATCTCAATATCAAGGTCTAGCCATGGTATTGTATATCCACAACCTTCTTTTACCATTCTATCCCAATGTTTTTCATTTGCAACAGCAACCTCATCCTTTTTTTTCATGTTAATTCCTCTTGTATTTCCTTTGATGCCTTTAATATATATTCTATTTCATTATCATATACAGTTCGCATATCCATAATAAACTTATTGTCATTGATCCTGCCTATAATCGGAACTTCCCTAAGACGAAATAAGTCAGCCATCTGATCAACAGATATTGTTAAGGGTCTAATTGTAATAGATTTTGACAGAATCTGCTCTATCGGCAAAGCCCCACTTCCAACCTGTGATTCTCCATCTTCAACTGCTATTTGTGCTATATTTTTCAATTTATCCGCTATTTTATCAGCCAATTCATAAGCAATTTTTTCTATATCTTCGATAGGTCTTGATAGATATGCAAGCGAAGGAATTTCCGCTTCTCTGCCTTCTGCATATAGCCTAAGAGTCGCTTCCAATGCAGATATTATTATTTTATCAATCCTGATAGCGCGCATAAGCGGATTTTTTCTTATAAGTTTTATAAATGCTTCTTTGCCTGTGATTATGCCTGCTTGAGGTCCTCCAAGTAATTTGTCTCCGCTGAATGTTACAATATCAACACCTG
Organism: uncultured bacterium; assembly: GCA_964564735.1. Lineage (GTDB taxonomy): Bacteria > Poribacteria > DTPJ01 > DTPJ01 > DTPJ01 > CAZMCH01. The sequence goes on along the minus strand of CAZMCH010000002.1, from coordinate 13,955 downwards.
CATTAATGCTCTCTCTGACAGTCGGCTCTTTTGGCAGACCATATTTACTCAAATCAATAAGCGCACCACTCCCTAAATCCTCCATTATTGGTATGTTATTTTCTTTGCCAAGAGATACAATCTCATCTAGGCTTGGGTTTGCTATCGAACCCTCTATTCTGTAATTGCTGGAATGAATTTTTAGTAAAAGTGCAGTTTTTTCATTGATAGCTTTTTGATAGTCTTTTATATAAGTCTTGTTTGTTGTTCCAACTTCCCTTAATATTGCCCTGCTACTCTCCATGACATCAGGTATGCGGAAAGACCCGCCTATCTCTACCAATTCGCCACGAGAGACGATAACTTCTTTGCCCTTTGCCAATGTATCAAGGCAGATAAGAACAGCAGAAGCATTATTATTTACAACGGTTGATGCTTCACATCCCGTCAATGTTTTTATTAATTCTTCTGTTAGGCTATCTCGATGCCCTCTTTGACCTGACTTTATGTCATATTCAAGATTTACATAGTTATTACAGGCAAATTCAATATTACGGATCGCCTCTTTGCTCAGAATTGAACGTCCAAGATTCGTATGTATGACTGTTCCTGTTACGTTTATGACTTTCCTTAGCATGTTTATTATAAAAATATAGAGACATTGTGTCTCTATTAGGAATTTTTGATTTTATCATTGTGAAACATGAATTTGTGCCACTGGCAACTTGCTTGCCAGTGGTATTGCACAATTATATTCTGAAAATGGTATTAAATTCCCAGATCGTCATTAAGTTCTTTTTGATAGCCTTCGATCTCACAATTCTCAATCTTACTTACCTCAACAGGCTGATTGAACCATGACGCCTCAAGGCAAGCAAAGCATATCGCCTCATCTTTTAGCCCTTCAATACCGTCAACCTCGTATTTACTGCCTGTAAGTATAGCGTCAGCAAAATCTTTTAGCTCAATAGCGACTGTATCAGTGATCCCTTTTGGGAAAAACTTTTCCTTTTGTTCTTCGTCCAAACTCGCCATAAACATTTCATTGATTTTGCCTGCTTCTATGGTTTCTTTTCTCTGAACCACAGTTCCACCAAGATCAATTGAGCCTTCGCTACCATGTATAACATGACCGCCGAAGCCTCTTCCCGGTGCAGCACGACACGTGACCCATTGGACAATAATATCGTTTTCAAATTTTATAGTCGCAAAAGTTGTATCCTCAACTGTAACATCAATGGGATCTTCCATAGTATCGGGTTTTCTATATCTGTAAGGCATATAGCTTCTGACAACCGCTGAAACTTCTAAGGCTTCACAACCAAGATGGTATCTGAATAAATCAGTAAAATGAACCCCACCATCAAGTAACCATCCTGCGCCTGCCTGATCTTTGAAATCACGCCATCCCCATGGTCCTAGGGCTTCGCCTACGTCCTGCCAGAAGAAGAAACGTGGCTTACCGATATATCCTTGTCTAATAGCCCAATTTACCGCCCTGTGAGAAGGCGACCGCCTGTAATTTTCTGCCACTGCGAGAATTCTGTTATTTTGTTTTGCAGAATCAACGATCAAATTACATGCCCTCATGGTTATCCCAAGAGGTTTTTCTATTATGACATTTATTCCCGCTTCCAGACAAGGCACAGCCAAAATATGATGCGCACGATGGACAGAGCATATATCAACTGCCTGTAGATCAGGTTCATTTTTTATCATATCTTCCACATCAGTATAAATTCTGGGCATAGTCCCCTGAAATGCGGCGATTTGTTCTGCTCTTGCTTTTGCATTTGCTTCGACAATATCACATGCTGCAACAATATCAAATATCTTTATGTCATTTTCCCACAAAGCTTTAAGACCGTTTCCATGCGCGCCCGACATGCCCCCACAGCCAAGCATCGCCATTTTTACATTTTCAGCCATTTAAATTCCTCCTAGTGTAAAACATTTTCCATTAAAAGTCTATTATTTGCTTTTCTAAATTTTAATCTTTACAGTACTATTTTTAACATGAATTGCTATAGTTAGTCAATAGTATAACTTGCTACGGAAAAAATAATATTAAAGCCGTTGAATTTGCAAAATGGATTGACTTATTAAGATGCTATAGTTATACTTTTCAAAGAATTTTCCTAACATGAAAAACAATTTGAAAGGATAAAAAACCAAATATGAATATAATTTTAATTGCCTTAGATACATTATCGGCGAAGCATTTGGGTTGTCATGGCTATCGAAGAAATACATCACCGAATATTGATAATTTTGCAGATAGCGCAACTTTATTTGAGAACTGCTTCGCTTCTGGGATACCAACACAACCAAGTTTTACAACAACATTTTCAGGACGAGAGCCTTTGGATCATGGTATTGTTGCACATCAGGGAACTTTTGATGTCCGATCTGATGTTGTTTTTCTTCCAGAGATTTTGAATGAAAATGGCTATAAAACTACCTGTGTATCCGATCTGACAGTCATAAAATCTTGGTTCAAACGCGGATGGAAAGAGATCATTCCTCCCATTGAAACAGGACCATATAGTCATGTCCTTAATGCTGATGGAATAAATCAAGTTGCTATTCCTTGGCTAAAAAAGCAAAACCAGAAGTTTTTTCTATTTTTGCATTACTGGGATGTTCATATACCGTATTTTGCACCGATAGAATATAGAAATAAGTTTTATAGTGGTAACCCCGGAGACCCAAACTTAACGAGTATGTTACCCTTTGATGATAATCCATTTTCTGAATGGTGGTTAAAGGCAAGGGACGAAAATGGTTCAATGACTGGATGGATCGATAGATTGGCAAAAGAAGCAGGCGTTGAAAAGATAACAGATGCAGAATACATTGTTGCTCAATATGACACAGAGATATTTTATCTTGATGAAAAAATAAAAGAATTATTTGATACTATTCAGGAAACTGGTCTTGAAGATAATACACTCATAGTCATAATGTCTGACCATGGAGAGGAAATGTATGAACATGGAATCTTTTTTGATCATCATGGGCTTTATGATTCTAATCTTCATACACCCTTGATTGTAAAAATTCCTTGTCAAACAAAAGGACAACGAATACCTTATCATGTTCGACACCAAGATATTGCGGTTACTATATTAGATTTTTCTGGAATTGATGTCCCAAAAGAAATGACAGGTATGAGTTTGGTTCCGTTCTTAAATGGCGAAATATCTAATAAGTGGCGAGATGATTCCTTACTTACAGAAGAAAACTCTTGGATGAGCAAATACGCTTTACGAAAAAATGGCTACAAGCTGATTAAGGCTCGTGCAAGGGATTGGCACGGTTTCCCACCAAGGGAACTTTATCATATTCCGTCTGATCCTTATGAGACTCATAATCTTATAGAATCGGACTCAAAATTGGCAGATGAAATGGATTTAGAATTAGAGGCAAGAATATCAGAAAAATTACAGCTTTATGGTAGATCAGTTGATCCATTAATAGAACAAGGGCTTTCACCTATGGGTATGAGGGCATGGGAATGGCTCGAAAAGATGAAAGAGAGGAAAAAATGAACGAAATTATGTTATTTGGCTGTTTAATTGCCTTATTTGTTAGCCTATTTTCCCTAAAAAACTATGCCGATGATTTTTCAAGTCCACCAAAGAAACTAATTGAGTTTGGATGGGATGAACCTGATACAAAATTTATGCGAGAGCATATCGCAGAAATGGAACAAACGCCATTTGATGGATGTGTATTTCATGTTAATTATAAGAGAAATGATGGATCAAATGGTAGCTTTACTTGGGAATGTTGGGGTAACAAAGCTTTTACAGAAAAAGAGCTTGAACCAGCTATCATTGATTTAAAAAACACCGATTTTCATAAATTTACACATAACTTTTTGCGTTTCAACGTTACACCGGGAGATATTGATTGGTTTGATGACTTTGCGCATATAATAGAAAATGCAAAATTGGCAAGCAAAGTCGCCAAAGAAAGTGGAATCAAAGGCATTTTGTTTGATATTGAACAATACAACTCACAGCTTTTTGAATACTCAAAACAACGTGACAATCAAACAAAATCATGGGATGAGTATGCCCATCAAGTCCATAAAAGAGGACAGGAAATAATGCAAGCTTTTCAATCAGAATATCCTGATATAACGATATTCTTAACGTTTGGCTATTGTTTACCTTATGTTCAAATGGGCAATGAAAGAAAACTTGCTGAGGTTAATTATGGTCTGCTTGCCCCATTGCTTGATGGTATGGTTGACTCTGCATTATCTACCATTAAGATAGTTGATGGTTTTGAACTTGCCTATTCCTATAAAGATATTTCAAAATTTGCTTTAGGCTATAAAATGATGGCAGAAGATGTGTTAAAGATAATTAATGCAGATCATAATAAATATAGGTCAGTTTTTAGCTTTGGTTTTGGTATTTGGATGGATTGTAATTGGCGCGAAAAGGGATGGGATACATTAGATTTTAATAAGAATTTTTATAATCCTGATGAATTTAGTGCAACACTTAAGACAGCCATAAAAACATCAGACGAATATGTCTGGATATATACCGAATCACCGAAATGGTGGACTGCCTCTGGCAAGCCTGACAAATTGCCAAAAGAGTATGTTGAGGCAGTTATTAATGCTAGGAAATAGAAGCTAAATCCATTATTGAGATTTTCCGATTTCAATAATCATGGTTGACAAAAAGTATTAAATAATCTAAAATAAAGAAGAAACAGGACAAGTTTTCTATAGATTGTAATCATTAAATTTTTGATTATCTAAGTAATGAGGCTTTTAAATTTTCCTTGATTGTATTATTAGAAGGAAAAGAGAGGGTCTATTTTATTACTGACAGGGTTAGAGCAGATCAGATGGTCGCATCTGCTTTGCAGATGAGGAAAGTCCGAACTCTATAGGGCAAAGCGCTGGGTAACACCCAGTGGGGGCGACCTCAAGGAATAGTCGCAACAGAAAGCAAACCGCCAAGATGATTATATCATTTTGGTAAGGGTGAAACGGTGGTGTAAGAGACCACCAGCAGTTACGGTAACGTGGCTGGCTAGGTAAACCCCGCTTAGAGCAAAGCTAAATAGGAGGGATATAGACTGCCCGTCCTTCCCTCGGGTAAGCTGCTTGAGGCATGGAGTAATTCATGTCCTAGATGAATGACCATCACCCTTTTGGGAACAGAATTCGGCTTATGATCTACTCTAACCTTTTTTATAATTACACTAAAATAGGAGGGAAAAAATGCCATTAACAAATCAAAAAGAATTGCTTTTGCCAGCATTAGAGGAAAAACGAGCAGTTGGTGCATTTAATGCCAATAATATGGAAATGGTTCAGGGATTTGTATGGGCGGCAGAAGAAGCATCGGAAGAATTAGGTCAGCAGGTTGATCTAATCATACAATTAAGCCCTGGTGCCAGTAAATATGCCGGTTGGGAACTTGGCGCTGGGATGGTTAAGATTGTTGCTGGAATAAGCAAGATACGCATTGCACTAAATCTCGATCATGGAACTAAAATTGATGAAGTCCAAAAAGCTTTGGATAATGGCTTTACAGCAGTTTTGATTGATGGGTCATCACTACCTATGGATGAAAATATTGCACTAACAAAAGAAGCAGTCAAGATGTGTCATGCTGTTGGCGTGCCTGTCGAAGCTGAATTAGGAAAAATACCAAAGATAGAGGATTATTTCAAGTCTGATGAAATCGCACATTTAAGAAAACTTCCGGCATCCGAAGCCATCAAGATAATCAGAGAAAAAGCTGGAAAATCAGTAGAAGATTTGATGGCAAAACCTGATGATGTTGAAAAATTCGTAAATGAAACAGGCGTTGATTTTCTCGCCGCTGCGTTTGGCTCTATTCATGGTATTTGGGATGATATATGGCCTATTAGAGTTGATAGACTCATTGCCATCCAAGAGCGCACAAGATTGCCTTTGGTTTCTCATGGCTCTTCTGGAATCCTAATGACTCCAAAAGATGCCGAAGAAAAAGGTATCAAGCTTGCTGAAGGCGAAGGAACATTGCTTGATGCTATACGAACAGGTGGAGTGACAAAAGTAAACGTTGCAACAGCATTGTCGATTGCATTCATCAATGGGTTTGTTGGTGCCTATGAGAAGAATCCAAGCGAAAAAGACTTCCGCAAACTCGGGGGCCCCGGACGCGACTTAGTAAAAGAAAAAACCAAACAATATATCCATTTGTTTGCTGGCAAGTAATATCTATAAGCCATTCCCACATTTCGGGAATGGCTTAATTTTTATATTAATTCAAGAAGATCCTTCACTGAATTCAGGGTGACATTTCGCTTTAAGGCATTGCAAAATCTAGCTTTACGGCTAATTCTGCATAAAGAACCTAACCTTAATACCTATCCATTCCATAAGCCTCAATCTCTATAAGACGCATAAATCCATTTTTAATGCGTGTATATCTATCTCGCATTGTGTCTATGCTATCGTTTGTATCACAAATAAACAGCTTTATTGATTTGGTTTTTATTGGCTTAAATCTAAAATTTATGATACCTTTTTTGTTTTCCTGAATCCTAGCAGGATATTTTGTCGTTAGTCCTACCAATTCAACAGGTGCCCAAGCATTAAGCCCAACAGGATACCTGACACCCAGATCGCTAACACCAAAATTTATTGCTGGAAATTCTTTATTATCAATCGTATAAATAACTATCCTGTTAATAAGCGTTTCTTGTGGAAATTCAATTAAAATGTCAACCAAACTTGCCGATTCACTACCATAGCGTGTCTGACCACTTTGAATACTTTGCCTGCTTTGATATTCACATTCCCAACCTTCTCCATTTGCCCAGTCATCAGAGGAATGGTTACCATTTATAAGCGTTTCTAATGGATGTTGCGTATTCGGCGATAATCCTGAATGTGCAACAAGCGATATTGTTGCCCCATTTGAGCTTAGTGCGTGGTTTTTAAAGCCTGAGTCTAGTTGTGAATTGTCTGTCTTGGTTGCGCAACTAGCCAAAAAAATTGCGGTTAATATGATTATTAAATTTAAGATTTTCATGAATATCCCCTATATGAAGCGTTATTTGCAAATAATTGCAAATACAGAATAGCATGATATAATAATCTTGTCAACGCTATGATTTGGGACAGATGCAATTAATATAGAATTTCATTGACTTTTCTAATAACGAATATTATAATAATCTCAAAATTAGTTATTGTTTAATGATCTTATCTATTTTTAGGAGACATGCGATGCTTTATCTCTGGCAAAGAAAACCTACCTGAGTTGCCGAGTCAGTATATGCTTTGAAATGAGTTGGCATTCTGAATGGCTCAGTTTGGGCAAATCAAAACAAAATATGCACAGGGAATAGGATCGCAGGTCTTACACTACCAAATCTCCTTCCCTTATAATAGTATTGTAATTTTTTCACTGTGAATCCACATTTCCCTCGAAAAATAACCTTTCTCTGCAAAGGGATAAGTATATTGTTATCCTGAAATTATGTATCCTTAAGGAGGATTTTTTATGGCAAGCGATAGTCGTGAAATGTGGACTGGACTTGGTCTAAACATGGAGAAACATGATGCTTTATTATCAATCTTGGGAAGGGCTTATCCTGAGATATACCACAAACAAAACAATCGCCCAAAAGGTATGACGTATTTTGACTTTGTAATTAGCGAGATACACGGATTGCGTGTCAAGGAACTTATGGATCATAAAGAAAAAGGTGGGAAAGTTTTTGGAACTTTCTGCCTCTATGTTCCAGATGAGATAATTAACGCTCTAAATGGTTTATCAATAGGTCTTTGTGCTGGAACGGATTTTTCCATACCAGATGCAGAAACCGTCCTTCCCAGAAACCTTTGCGCATTGATAAAGTCTTTTTATGGCTTTAAATCTGCCAAGATTTGCCCCTATTTTGAAGTTGCAGATGTTGTTATTGGTGAAACTACCTGCGATGGCAAAACAAAGGCTTATGAATTATTGGGTGATATTCATTCTGTCTATGTTCTGGAAATACCTCACAGAAAAAATGACGATACTTTTAAATTATGGCGAAAAGAAATTGACAAATTCATTGAGAAAGCAGAAGAAATTACTGGGCAAAAACTTACTCTTGATAAATTACGTGAAGCAACAAAAATGAATAATAACAAGCGTAAAGCACTTCAAAGAATGAACTCTCTGCGCTGGAATAACCCAACTCCAATTAGTGGTAAAGATGCCCTTTTGATGAATCAGGTCGCTTTTTATGATGATGTTATCAGATTTACCGATTCGGTCAACAAAATAGCAGATGAGCTTGAGGAAAGAGTAGCAAAAAAAGAGGGAACTTTCCCTGAAAATGCAGTTCGTTTAATGACTAGCGGAACGCCCTATGCTATACCAAACTGGAAATTACATCATGTTGTTGAAACAAGCGGTTATCCAATCGTAGCAGAAGAAAGCTGTGTTGGATCGAGATATTTCTCTGAACTCGTTGATGAAAATGCAAGCACGCTTGACGAAATGCTTGATAACATTGCAAAAAGATATTTCAATATTCATTGCGCTTGTTTTACACCAAATGATGAAAGGCTTGATGATATAGTCGATCTATATAAGAAATCCAATGCAAAAGGCGTTATCAATTATACTCTTAATTTCTGCACACCATATCTTGTAGAATCACAAAGAGTCAAAGATCGCATGGATAAAGAAGGAATACCGTTCCTGAATCTTGAAAGCGATTATGGCATGGGTGATGTTGAGCAGTTAGCAACGAGGATTCAAGCCTTTGTTGAGTCAATCTAAATATCGAATAGGAAATTAAAAATGTCATCATATTTTGCTGGAATTGACATCGGTTCAATGACAACAAAAGTTGCGATCATATCAGACGGAAAAAAAATAGTCGGCAGTTCAATTCTGCCGACTGGCTTTTCTGCTTCAAAATCTGCCGAAGAAGCGATAAATCATGCAAAGGAAAAAGCAGGCATAAAAAACGGATCAATAAGCCGAATGGTTGCGACTGGCTATGGCAGAAATCTTGTTTCTTTGGCTGACGAGAAGGTCACAGAGATAACTTGCCATGCAAGAGGGGCATTTGAAAGGATTGGCTCTGCTTTGACGTTAATTGACATCGGTGGACAGGATTCCAAAGCCATTGCGATAACATCTTCGGGCAAAGTTGACAAATTCATTATGAACGAAAGATGCGCTGCTGGGACAGGGCGTTTTCTGGAAGTAATGGCGCGAGCATTGGAAACTGATCTTGATAATCTGTCTGCAATGGCTCTTAATTCGTCCTCACGTTCTCAGATAAATAGCTTATGCACTGTCTTTGCAGAAACAGAAGTCATCGGACTTATAGCACGTGGCGCAGATCGTGACGAGATTGCAAGCGGATTATGCTGGAGTGTTGCTGAAAGAATCGTTGGCATGGCGAAAAAAGTCGGTATCAATGATTTAGTTTATATCTCTGGTGGAGTTGCATATAATAATGCAGTTATTTCTGCAATCGGCAAGCAACTGGAAAAAAATGTTCAGATGATTGAAGAACCTCAACTTAATGGTGCTTATGGTGCGTCCTTAATTGCAATGCAAAAGTGATAAAATCTATCTTTCGTCTGATTCGTCATCTTCATAATCATTATAAGTATCTTCTGGTTCATCATCATAATCAGTCCAGCTATAATCTTGATATATCTCTTTTTCTTCATCCTCCCATTCCTTAATTATCTTGTGATTCTTTATTTTTCTTTTTATGTATGCAATTGACAAGATAAGGACAGCACCTACCCATAAAACAGAAAAACTACTAATAACAGAATACCATCTATAACGTTTTTTCAGTTGCCTAAGCCATATACTTTCTATCCAGTCAATATTAGCACCAGTGGCATTTGCCAATGCTTCATCAAAAAGCCTGCCATTTGCCAATTCTTTGATACACTCACCAAGAGCCTGTTCGCCGTATCTTTTGACAATGAAATCAATAATGTTGTAACTCTGGGAATAAGCGATACGTGCATGATAAGCCCTTATTGGAAATTCCTCAGAAATGCTATATAACGGAAGTAATGAATTTCCAACAACTGCGGTCAGTATTGTCCAATAGTTGCCATATCCCCAATCATCAGACATATACATAGCAATACCTTCGTTAAACCATCTAGGAACGTTAGCAATATTATCGCCCAAATATAAGCCAAATACAACGTGTGTGATTTCATGCTTGACAAGACGATTAAGGTCAATTCGGCGATTTTCTGAAAAGGAGGGATCAAGAATAACAATCCTTGACTGTAAGGGATATGCAGCTCCAGAAGCCCAGTCTTGGATCGGAGCATTATTGGCAAGTAAAAATTCGCTTTTTGATTCGCAAAACCAAATATCAATCTTTCGTGAAATCGAGAAACCTAATCTATCAGTTATCTTACTATAGAAGTTTTCTGATATATTCTGTATCTCTTTTGCGGTATTCAAACTCCTAGTATATCTAACCAAAAAGTGATCGCTTTCTATAACAGACCAATCATTAGCATAAACGCAAACCGAAAGAAAAAATATTAGCAAAAGCGATATTATATATTTCATCGATGAAAACTAATTATATTCATGCTTTATATCAAAATTCTCTTAAAACACATGCTCAGTCCTTGATAAAACATGCTCTTGCAGGGCAGGATCAAGTTCAATAAAAACAGCAGAAAATCCCCATACACGAACAATAAGCGTTCTATATTCAGGTAAACTGGGATTTGCTCGTGCTTCAAGTAATTTATCACGATCTATAACGTTGATTTGTAGTGTCGCTGTGCATGGCAATTTCAAAAAAGTATCAACAAAAGAGACCAAATTATTAAAACCATCTTCGCCTCTTATGGCTGTTGTATGAAAGGCAATATCAAGCACAGAACCATGAGTGGCTTTTGTCATATCAATTTTGTTGATGGATTTCAGAACTGCAGTGGGACCGCTTCTATCCATACCTACAGACGGAGAAAAGCTATTTGCAGTCAGATCGCCTTCATGCCTGCCGTCTGGCGATGCTGGAAGATCGCTTTTTCGCTGGATACCAAAAGACATAAAACCCGCAGCACGTTTACTGCCGTAACCATAAGGATTCTTTGCTTTTTCATTGAGAGTATCGCAAAAATATTCCGCGATCTCTTTCATGATCATATCCGCTTCATCATTATCATTGCCATATTTTGGAGAACGATTGAGTAACATCTGACGAAGCGCTTCATTTCCATCGTAATTCGATTTTAATGCAGATATAAGCTCTTGCCATGTAAGCTTTTTCTCATCATATATATATTTTTTAATTGCTGATAATCCATCCGCAGTATTTCCCATCTCTGCTAGTATTTCACCCCAAATGCTATATCTTGCGCCTCTGGGAGAAGACTTGTGCAGACAATCCCTTATACTTGCAGAAAAGAAAGGAAAAGTTATCGATGCGTCATTTCCATTGCCATTGGGAATTAAGCTATCAAACCTTGTTTTGAGATCAGTCATCACATCATCAAAGGTTTCATACTCATTGTTTTCTGCTTGCATGACTGTTTCTCTTAATATTGACAGGCTATCATGGACTCGAAAGCTAATTGTTCCCTTCCCGCCAATAATTAATTCAGAACAACCGTCGTTACAGTAATCTCTTGCGTCTTCAATAGGTATTCCCATCTTTTGAAGAGCTGGAACTATTAATTCATCATTGAATATAGCTACCACATTTGAGCCATTGGAGATTACTCGGCAACATTCTTCCATTAATCTTCTGGGTGAACCATTATAAAAATGAACATTTAGCTTTGGTTCTGGAAGCATCAATTTATCACTTGCCTCAAGACACATATAGGTTAATTCATTAGTTGCATCTTCACCATCAGGAGTTTGTCCTCCGATGGCGATATTTCGTAGTGAATCATTATTTCCTGCGAAATAATTTAGCTTTATCCATAGACATTCCAATAGCTCTTGTGACTCTTCTTGTGTCATTATACCACCATCGATGTCATTTCTATAGAATGGATACATCCATTGATCAAAGCGACCAATACATCCTCTTCCACCGAAGATATGAACGAACCAGAAAAGCTGCAACGCTGAATGAAATGAAGTCGGTTTCCTATTAGCCAACTCCTCGCATATCTCTGCAATTTTCTCTAATTCATCTTTGCGTTTTGGATCTGTTTCTTTTAATGAAAGATCTCCCATATAGTCTGCATATTTCTGAACATACTTACATGCAGAATTATAGGATATTTCAACGGATCGTAAAAAATCTATCTTTTCAGGATCAGTTTCATTCAACAGGGCATCTTTGGCATAATCTCTTATTCCAGCAAGTCCCATATTTAATATAAGTTCATGACCCGGCGGATAATGTGGATCATAACGCCCAAGATTAAAATTGCTTCTTTCTTTGGGAATTGCTAGATAACACCCAACAATAAGTTCATAAGGCAATATAAATACATCGCTGGCTTCCAGAAGCAAAGAAAAATTCTTTGCATATGCAACCAGATTATTTTCACCTGAACCAATTATATCTTTTTTGATTAATCCTGCATTATGCGCTTTATTCCAGTATAATTGCCTTAATTTATAAATTCTGCTTGTAGGATCAAGCCCCAATGTAGCTTTATCAACAACAATAGAATCATTGATCATTTTATCACCTATTAATAAGCTAAGCATTATCTCCTGAAAAATGAATTATAGAGAGTTAAACTGCTTTTTATAAATAATCTAACAACCAAAACCACGTTCTTTTAGCCATCTTGCACATTCTATTGTCCATGGTAACCATTTGCTAGGGTCATATTCGGTGCTACCCAAACCAAGTCCATGATGACCTTTTTCGTAAACATGCAATTCAAATGGCACTTTTGCCTTGCTCAACGCTTCTGCAAAAACAAGGCTATTCTCTACTTTAACGCCTGCATCTTCGTATGTATGCCATAAGAAACAAGGCGGAGTATCCTCTTTGACATTAAGTTCTGTTGATGCAAGCTTAATCAATTCTGGTGATGGGTCACGTCCAATAAGTGCCTCACGACATCCAGCATGACCTATTTCCAGTGACATGCTGATAACAGGATAACAAAGTATCCCAAGATCAGGTCTTGAGCTTTGCCTTTCAACTGGATCATCTGAATCATTATTGCCTTTGTCAAAGTGCGTTAGTATCATTGACGAAAGATGCCCCCCAGCCGATGAACCCATAACTCCTATACGATTGGAATCGATTCCCCATTCCTTTGACATAAACCTAGTGCAACGCATTGCACGTGCAACATCATAAAATATGGCTGGATAATGATAACCACCAGAAGCGAGACGATATTTAAGCACCAAACCAGCTATCCCTTGCTCATTCAACCATAGTGCATATTGCTCCCCCTCGTGTGGTGCAAGTCCTTGATACCCACCACCCGGGCAGATCACAATTCCTGCGCCAGTTGCTTTCTCTGGCATGGGTAGATACAGAGTCAATGTCGGTATGTCCTTATCGTCTGATCCTAATGCTTCAGGCACATTTTCTTCCCATAATTTGATTTTATTTTCCATCTTTTTTCCTCTTTTTTCAACACAATTTCAACTGTATTTATACATGCTTTTCATAGCATCATATACCATAGTTGAGGCTTTTCTTATAACATCTATCTTTATCCTTCGCCACCTTAGATAGTCATCAACGCTATCATCTCGGTCTATTATACCAATGAATGTATATGCGTGTAAGCCATATTTTCCTGTGCTTTCTAATATTGCCATATCTCCGCACATTCTCGCTGTTGTTCCGCTTTTATGACATACATTAGTGCAAGACATAATCTCACCAGAACGCCCCGGATTAGCTAAACCCATAAGCCTTTTAATCTCATTTGCATAAGGAACTTCACCACTCCAGACAGCAATAAGAAATCTGTTGTAATCACTCGCAGAAGACATATTTTTATATGTCAGCCCCCC
>CAZMCH010000001.1:137895-148009 GCA_964564735.1 uncultured bacterium | reverse complement strand
ACCAACTGGTTTATCTATGATCAAAAACATAACCGTTGCTGATACAGGTTTAGCAAATGTCGCACAAGCGATTAATCTTGGTAAAGTTGCTGTTGCACCATTACCAAAAGGTGAACCCGGTGGGCGTGTTATTGGTCGTGGAAAAGACATTGAAGGTGTGTTCCGTCTTGTTAGAGTTCAACATGCTCTCGGTGACTGGTGGGCAGACCAATCATCTATGGTTGCTCTTACAGAATGGTTGAACTCCCAAACCAAGATCAAGACAGACATGAACGTTGAAGGTGGTTCAGTTAGATTGACTGATCCAAAACTTAATAAATCACCATTAGTCTTCTTTACTGGACATGATCCATCATGGGTTAGAAGCAGAAACCTCCAACGTGGTGAGCCTTTGAAGAACAGGCTTTCAGAACAAGAGAAAGATGGTCTCCGCAAGTATCTATTGGAAAGCGGAGGTTTTGTCTTCTTTGATGACTGCGGTGTTAATGCACCTGCACAGGCATTCGTCAGACTTACTTTGGCACAGTTGAAATATGCTGTTCCAGAATATAGCGTTGATAGAATTCCAAATGACCATGAAATTTATAATAACTTCTATGATATGGGTGGTCCGCCAGTCGGATTTGATATATTCTGGTGGGGAACACATCCTCCAAAACGTAACTTCCTTGAAGGTATAACAATAGGTGATCATCTTGGAGTTATCGTTTGTAGAAGAGACTATATGTGCGCAATGGAAAGTGTCAGCTTGCCAACAAGAACCGTTCACTATTCTCCTGGAGTTTATAGATTTGCAACTAACGTTGTTGTCTATTCATTAACTCATGGTGGAATTAGCGACTATGCAAGCTACGTCCCAGAAGATAGAGTTACTAATAGAATCTCTATTGATGCACCTACTGTCGTTCCAAAATTGGAATAGTCCTGAAGTTAATTATTAAAAAAATAAAAATACATCCCCTCAGAGAAAAACTGTAGGGGCTGTATTCATTTTTATAGGAATATAATCCTATATTTGATGGTTTTTTATATAAATGATACGAGTTTTTCAGTTAAAGGAAATAGAACGCTGATTGAACGGATTTAGCGGATTTTCGCTGATTATAAAATTGATAATAAGTTATAAGATTGGGAAATGTAATCTTTAATCTTTTAATTTTTCTATCATTGAATCCTCAATCCGTGTCAATCTGCCAAATCCGTTCTATCCGCGTTCTATAAGTGAAAAAGTCGTATAAATGATAAGGAGTATAAACAATGTTAAAATACATAGCAAAATTCATTTATAAATTTGCAATTATCTTTTTATTCATAATTTTTTATGCTACCAATGCCTATTCACAATATAACGGGGAATGTTGGGCGGTTGATTATCTTAATGCGGTCAAAATAGCAGGAAATAAAGTTACTAGATATTCAGGATTTAGCCAACCAAACTCAATATCAATTAATCCCAATGATGGGAGTGTTTGGGTTGCAGATACAGATGCTATCAGAGTAAAAAAACTATCTGCTACTGGAAAAGTTCTCATTACAATTGATAAAGGCTTTACAAATAACCCAATGTCTGTTGCCGTTGATCCAAAAGATGGCTCGTGCTGGGTAGCAACAACAACTAGCCTGATAAAATTCTCTTCTGATGGCAAGCAAATAATGGAAAAATCAGGATTTAATGAGCCTATGGTAATCGTTAATCCAAAAAATAGTGAATGTTGGGTTGCTGATTCCAATAATGGAAGAATTGTCCGATTATCTAGCGATGGTAATCAAATAGGTGTTTATACAATAGAAGGTGTAACCCAACCAAAGTCAATATCAATAAATGTAAATGACGGAACTTGCTGGACTCTAGACCCGTTTACATTAACCGCCGTAAAATTATCAGCAGATGGAAAGCTTATGCACAAAGCGGTTATCTCTATCCCCGGCGGAGCGACAATGGCAACAAGCGTAACAGCAAGCGATGATGGTGGCTGTTGGGTATCTGTTATAGTCGATTTTACAAAACCCAATCAAGATGTGGTTGTTAAAATATCTGCTGATGGCAAGCAAACCGCTAGTATAGCTGGATTTGCGATGCCTTCGACCGTATGCTTTGATCCCAAAGATAAAGGTTGTTGGGTAGCAGATTCAAATAATGGGCGTATAGTAAAGCTATCTTCTGCAGGTAAAAGAGTGCTTGCGCTCGATGGCTTTGGACAACCAAAATCAGTGGTTGTGGTGCCACAAGTGAAAAAATAAATAACTATGATGGCATTGCTTGATTCATAATGCAATGCCATTTTTCTATAAAAAGGAGATCGCCTATGAGAAAAATATATATGGATCATAGTGCAACAACGCCAGTTCATCCTGAAGTTCTGGATGCAATGTTGCCTTATTATACAGATTTTTTTGGTAATGCATCAAGTGTCCATTCATTTGGGCGAGAAGCAAGAAATGGAATGGAAGATGCACGTGAAAAAATAGCAGATTTTATAGGTGCGCAATCACGTGAGATTATATTCACAAGCGGAGGCACTGAATCAGATAATTTTGCTATCGAAGGTTCTGCTTATGAAAATATGAAAAAGGGCAAGCATATAATTACTTCTCTCATTGAACATCATGCAGTTCTAAACACCTGTAAGCATCTTGAGACGCATGGGTTCGAGGTTAGCTATTTGACTGTTGATAAATATGGCTCAATCAATCTTGATGAATTAAAGAATCTAATAAGAGATGAGACAATTCTCATAAGTATAATGCACGCAAATAATGAAGTAGGAACGATTGAGCCTTTACAGGAAGTTGGCAAACTTGCCAAAGAAAATGGTATAATTTTTCATACTGACGCTGTTCAGTCTTTCGGAAAAATACCTGTTAAGGTTGATGAACTAGGCGTTGATTTATTAACTGCATCTGCTCATAAATTATATGGTCCCAAAGGTGTTGGATTATTATATATCCGTAGAGGAACAAAGGTTGAACCACTTATAAGAGGTGGACACCATGAAAGAAACCGTCGTGCAGGAACAGAGAACGTTCCGGGGATCGTGGGCTTTGGCAAGGCTGTTGAAATTGCTTCTGCGAATATGGAAGAAGAAGGAAATCGCCTTTGGAAACTCACAGAAAAACTCAAAAATGGCTTACAAGAAAGACTCGATTATGTCTATGTAAATAGCCATCCGACAAATAGGCTTCCTGGAGTAATTAATATTTCATTTGATTATATCGAGGGTGAGTCGATCATTCTTAATTTAGATATGAAAGGTGTTGGTGTTTCAACTGGATCAGCCTGCACATCTGGCTCGTTAGAACCTTCGCATGTTCTTACTGCTTTAGGGGTATGTGCTTCCACTGCTCAGGGTGCTGTTAGATTCTCGCTTGGTATGTCCAATACAGAGGAAGATATAGACTTCCTTATTGATGAGATTCCGCCAATAATCACAAGACTTAGGTCAATGTCTCCGTTATATGCAGATAAAGTGAGACAAGAAAAATCTTAAAAGGAGAACAAAATGCTCAAGTTTTCGGTATGTATCGAGGCTCTTTATAACAAATATCCATTCATTGAACGAATTGAGAAAGTTTCTGCAATCGGCATGAAATACTTTGAGTTCTGGGGATGGGGGAACAAAGATATTGATGCAATAAAATCCGCCAAAGATAAATATGGACTTGAAGTTGCAATATTTGGTGCTGATGCAGGAGGTCCGTTGGTTGATCCTGCAAATCGCATTAAGATCGCTGATGGAATGAAAAAATCTGCAGTAGTTGCTCATAAGTTGGACTGCAAGAGACTCATTCTTACAACGGGTAACGAAATTGCAGGGGTCAGTAGAAATGATCAACATAGAAGCATTGTTGAAGGGCTGAAAATAGCCGCAAGAATAATGGAAGACGAAGACCTTACATTATGTCTTGAGCCTTTGAATGTTCTTGTAAATCACAAGGGATATTATTTATCAACATCTAAAGAGGCATTTCAAATAGTTGATGAGGTAGGCAGTCCAAAAGTAAAAATCTTATATGACATCTACCATCAGCAGATAACTGAAGGCAATCTTATTGATACAATAACCGCAAATATTGACAAGATCGGTCATTTTCATTTTGCCGATGTTCCGGGGAGACACGAAATCGGGACAGGCGAAATCAACTACAAAAACGTCTTTAAGAGCATTTCTGAAACCAAATATGAAGGCTTTTTAGGAACGGAATATTGGCCTATTGGTTCAGATGACGAGTCATTAAAGAATATAATGGAAATGACAAAAGATATGTAGGCACTAATGCAATGCGTGATGGGTAATGGGTATCACTCATTACGTTTCACGCATTACTCATCACTCATTATTTATTATATATTGCTATATCGCAGAGGTTAGCAAATTGAAATTTCCCAAACATCATCGAGTAATCACCATTACCATAAGGCAATTTTTGGGTTTAATGCTTGTTGCGATAGCAACTTTTATAGCTGTCTTTTATATTGGAGTTCAAATTGGCAAACAAAGGGTGATAAATGCTGAACGAGAAGCCCAAAAGCAAGATGAAATCAAGGCATTAGCGAGGATTGATAAATCAGTCAAAATCGCAAAAGATACTTTTTTTGGCCAAAAACAAGGCGGAAAAGTTAACACATTAGATAGTTTGCCAATAAAGGAAATTCCAAAGAAAATAGCTCAAATTGATGATAAAAAACCAAAGCAAACTCAGGATAGACAACCTGAATTAAAAAAACAGAAAAATAAAGAAAAAACAGAGAAAAAAGCCCTAATTTATACAATAAAGATAGGAAGTTTTGGCACAGAGGAAAATGCCAATAATCTTGCCAATAATATAAGGCAGATTGGCTATGAACCTATAATAAAGCCTGATGGTGAGTTATTTCATATAACAGTGGGCAAATTTGAAAATGAAGATGAAGCCAGAAAATTTGGCGATTCGTTAATGAAAAAAGTTAATAATATAGGTGGCTATATAATCAAAGTTTATGAATAAGTTGGAGGATTCTTAAAATGGCAATTTTTGAAGTTGACAGAGATAAGATGATGGAAATATTTAATCTAAAACAAAATGTAAAAAGTAGTGTTCTTGCAGTTATGGATAATAGATTAACTGCCGCGCATCTTGCAACAGATGTTTATGCCTTAATAGAATTACTTGAAAAACTGGAAATAGAGCTTGTTGGTGCGCCTCTTGTTCAAGAAATACCGCAACCTGTCGAGACCCCAGCACAACCAGAGGAAACTCCTGCTCAACAACCAGAGCAAGAACAACAACCAGAATCCCAACCTCAGTCAGAGCAAGCCTAAAGGAATAAGAAATGAAAACGGTTATAATGGGTATAGGCATTTTGATTTTGCTATTGATAGGTTCTCTAAGTCATGCCGGCACATGGTTTGATGGTTTTTTGGGTGAAACGCTTGATCAGTCATGGAAGGGTGATAGGGAAAACTTTTATGTTGCTGATAATATGCTGAATGGTCGCAATGCACATCCAATACAGCTTTTGCCATTGCGTTTTATCGAAGTTGGGGACGATTGGGATAATTATATCGTAGAGTGTCGCATTAACGTGTTTATGGAGAATCTTTTAGTATGCACAAAAGGTGCAATTATACTGCGTCATAATGGAAACGATGGTTATGTTTTTGCGTTGCATGTTGCTACCAAGACTGTTGAGGTTTTTCGTCTTTCTGATGGCGAGATGTTGCTTTCAGAGACCAAACCACTCGAACTGAAAAATTGGTATCTTGTAAAGGCAGAACTTAATGGTGAAAATATGGCATTTTACTTAGACAATGAATTAGTCGGACAGATTAAAGACAATCGTTCTCTTTCTGGTTCGGTTGGTCTTGCTGTTCAGGATGCGCTTGCTGTCTATTATGATGACTTTACTGTAACAGGACCGAATGTAGATGATCATGGTATCAGTGCTGTCAAAGTGCATGATAAAATTCCTATAGCATGGGCAAGTCTAAAGAATCTAGTAAAATAAAGCATCTATATATTTTTGAAAAATAAATGCTTTTATGATAAAAAATGCAGAAAAATGTATTTTTTTATCAAAAAAGAGTGTTAAACCCTTAAAAAATGGGCATTTAGTGCGTTTTTTTACTTGACATATAGTAACCGCTATCGTATAATCATCGCTGTAAAGCAAAAATTGTGATTCTTAAAAAGGAGGCTTAACATGACGAAACAGGATTTAGTAAACAAGGTAGCAGAAACAGGAATAACAAAGAAACAGGCAGCAGCAGCTATTGATGCTATGATTGATGCTGTAAAAGGTGCGTTAAGTAGCGGTGATAAAGTTAATTTAGTCGGCTTTGGAAGTTTCTCCGTTAAAGAGAGAGCTGCACGTGAAGGAAGAAATCCTCGCACTGGCAAAAAATTGAAGATAGCAGCAAAGAAAGTTCCAGTTTTTAAGGCAGGAAAAGAATTAAAAGATTCAGTCTGAAATCCTGTTTGAAATAACAGAACTAATACCTGTTAGGAAAAGTTTTATTGTGCTTATCTATTAAGGCAATGAGGTGGTTATTCACTTTTTGCTCCAAATTTTTTGATTGTAAGCTGAAACACATTTGCTCTTGATAATAGGACTTTCATATTTTGGGATTAAATAATCGGTATTTAAAGTCTTTTCAGCTTACAGTCAATTTGTCCTATCTCCTTGAGATAATTCTTACCCAAACTCTCATATATGTTCCAAATTTCTCGCAATACCCAAGCCCTCATTTTCGGTTCAATTGCATCAATTCTGTGGAGTTCTGTATTTGTTGCAGGGAGATACCTATGCGATAATATGGGTATGCACCCAATTTTGGTTGCATTTTTTAGATTTTCCATTGCAGGAATTGTTAGTATACTATATATAGTATTAAAAGGTGAAATAAAAACGCTTAAATTACTTTTGGAAAAACCTCTGAATATTATATTTTTGGCACTTACAGGCATCTTTGGAATGGGGAGTTCAGTTTTTCTAGCTCTTAAATATAGCACTGCGATTGATGTAAGTATTATTATGAATTCAAATGCCATTTTTGTTACGCCATTAGCCTTTCTTGTTGGTGAAAAAATAACATTTCGCAAAGTTATTGGCATCGCTATAGGAGTGCTTGGTTGTGCATTAGTAATAAATGGTGATTTGACTAGCGTAGGTCTCATTCGTAAAGAATATCTTAAAGGTAATTTTTTAGCTATCTTGGCTGCATTGTTCTGGGCAATTTATACTGTATCAGGTAAAGGCCTAGTTCGCAAACATGGTGGTTTGGTCGTTACAAGTCTTAATATGATCGTTGGTTCTATACCTAGCTTTTTTATTGTGGTTGGTTTAGGGGAGTTAGTATTCCCATCATCAAAAGCATTTTTGATTCTGATTTATCTTGCTATTTTTCCAACTGCAATAGGCTTTATATTTTGGTATAAGGCTCTTGAGCAGATTGACGCAAGCCAATTAGCCCCGCTTCAATATCTTGTGCCTGTTGGAACAGCTATAATCTCAATATTTGCTCTCGGTGAAAGCCTGAAGCTTGCATCAGTAATAGGCATGTTATTGGTATTTTTAGGGATTTATTTGTCAACAATGTCAAAAAGATCATTTAATTAATTCGATCAACTAACTTTTCTGAATTAGAAGAGCATTAACATTTCTTTTGACAATAGATAAATGATTCTGTTAAAATATCACAGAAACCAAAAAAATTAAAGTTGTAAAAATCTATAAATATATTTTCAAATCCCAAAATACATTTGACATAGCAATTTGTTGGTTGTAAAATGTAACAAATAGATACACATACTTTTTTGAAAGGTAGTTGATAAAAAGTGAAATTATATGCAATTATAATTTTATTTTCTGTTATAATTATAGGATGTGGCGATTCTGATAGAGATACAGGAAATAATAATATAGTATCAGTCGGGGAAATCTTTGGCATAATAACAGATAAAGAAACGGGTTTTCCTGTCAAAGAGGCAACAATCACGATAGGCGCAAAAACTGCCATAACCGATGCAAATGGCAAATATTCCATAAAAGATATACCTTTTTCTGATAATATAAATGTTGTTGTAACAGCTTTGGAATATGAAAGCTATACAAAATCAATATCGCTTGATATGGAAATTTTGGCATTAAATATTGAAATTATTCCAACCAAAAGCCCATCTGCACCAATACTTACAGTTCTTGATAAAATAAGCAAAGGAATAGAGTCTCTTGATAATGCAAAAATTCCTGAAATACAGTCTTACTTTGCCAAAGAATATATTGCAGGAGATGATCAGGCAACAATATTTGCTATTGTAGCAGGTGTTGTTCCACCAAAATATGATGCAATTCCTCAAACAATGGAGAATATAAATAAAAAATATGCCAAACTTGCTTTTAAGTTTGCAAATCCTAATATTAGCTTTCAGAATGATACAGCAACTGTTTTGATGCAGTTTATAGTAGATGCCATAACCAATCCACCAGAACCAAAAAAATGGGATATAATTGTAGATGGGAAAATGATATTTAAAAAACAAGGCGATGAATGGAAGATGTCTTTCTGGGCTTTGATTCCACCTTTCATAAAATTTGAAGAAAACCCTATTTGATACGTGATGGGTGATAAGTAGAACGTAATGCGTATTTAATAAAGAATATGGAGTATTATTGATATAGTTAATATTTAATAGTGTTGTTGTCCAAATATTAAAATTAAGTGGATACAATGATAGAACATTTGACAGAGACCGAAAAGCTACAATTCATTAGAAAAGCCAAGCTTCTTGAAAAAAAAGCTATGGAGCTTATTGAATCAGAGGACTATGAAAGGGCTGGTTTGCTATTTGGCTGGGCTGGATATGCCTATGTGCAACTTCAGGACTGGGAAAATGCCGGATATAGCTATGGTCAATCAGGAGAAGCATATAAAAAGGCAGGTAATTGGTCAAAAGCTGGATTTAGTTATGATCTTTCTGGGAAAGTCTATGAAAAAGCAGAAAGATGGCTTGGTGCAGGTCTAAACTATTCTCAATCTGGATATGCCTATGAGCAAAGCAAGGAATATGAAAAAGCAGGTGAGAGCTATCGACGTGCAGGAGAATCATATAGAGAAACAGGCAAATGGCAAGAAGTTGCTTTGAGCTACCAGCAATCAGGAGAGGCATGTCAAACCGCAAAAGCATGGAGAAGCGCAGGACTTAGTTATGCACTTTCTGGAGACGCATATAGAAAAGCCCTTATGTGGATAGAAGCAGAGGAAAATTATTGCAGAGCAAAGATGGCTTATAAAGAAGCTGGAGCCTATGAAGATGCCGGAAATATGTATTATTCCGAAATGCTTATGAAACGTATGAAAATGAAAAAGTATTCTCTAAAGCGTTTCTCTTCTTTTATATTTGACTTAATATGTGGGTATGGTGAAAAGCCCAAAAACATAATTATATGTTGTCTTGTTTTGATAATGTCATTTTCTCTTATTTATATGTATCCCGATAGCTTGGTATATAACGGAGATTCAGAATTATCTGACAATCTTTGGACACGTTTTTATCACTCAATATATTTCAGTGTGATTACCTTTGTTACTCTCGGGCAAAGCAGTTTTGAACCGAGTATATATATGCGTCCATTTGTTATGATTGAAGCATTACTTGGAATCTTTATGACTGTTTTGTTTGTGCTGGTTCTTGGGAGAAAAATGATAAGACATTAAATTATTTCAAAAACCCACCTTTTAATTGCTCTCTATTATCAGTTAAAAGCCTGCAAATTGTTTGATCAATATTTTTTATTACCAAATCTATGAAAGGATTATCAACATGAAAGTTGGAAGCACATCATATTCATATAGAAAATATCTGACTTCAGGCGAAATGACTCTTGAAGGATTCCTAGATAAAGCAGTTGAGATAGGTCTTGATTGCGTTGATTTGACAGCCTATTACTTTCCATCAACAGATATAGAGTATCTTAATCATATAAAAAAATACGCATATCTAAATGGTTTGGATATTACAGGAACTGCTGTTGGGAATAGGTTTACATATCCAGAGTCGGAGAAAAGGGCAGAGGCGATTCAGATGGTCAAGAAATGGGTTGATATTGCAGTAGTTCTTGGCGCTCCATGTATAA
>CAZMCH010000001.1:0-137885 GCA_964564735.1 uncultured bacterium | reverse complement strand
TAAGAGTCTTTGCAGGCGGAATCCCAGAAGGTAGCACTTTTGAGGAATCAGTTAGATGGACTGCGGGATGTCTTGAAGAATGTCTTGATTATGCGAAACCAAAGGGCGTTATAGTAGCACTTGAAAATCATGGTGGAATAACATCAACAGCGGATCAGGTAATCTCAATCCTAAAGGCGGTTAAAGGTAATTATCTTGAGGAAAGGTGGCTTGGAACGAACCTTGATCTTGGTAATTATCATGGCGATATTTATGGAAATATAGAAAAAGCGGCGCCTTATGCCGTAACGACACATGCAAAAACTGACGTTTATGGTGATAGTAATGTCAGGGAAGATGCTGACTTTGAAAAGATAACCAAAATTTTACATAAAGCTGGCTATAAAGGCTGTCTTTCGATAGAATATGAAGGCGCAGAAGAGCCAATGACTGCAATGCCTAAGTTTGTTAAGTATCTCAAAGATTGTATAAATAAACTTTAATTTTGGAGGGAAAACTTTATGTTTTCTGTGGAAGATAATAAAATCATTCGTGATTTGGCAAAAAAAGTCGCAGAAATTGCAGATATGCCGATAATGGCTGAACGCCGTGAACTTTGGAAGAAACATAACAGCCTTCAACCAGTGCGTCCATTAATGTTGATGTTTCCAGAAGGTTCATGGGGAGAGCTATTGCCTCATACTGTTCTTCAATGCACTGATGGAAGGGCAAGAAATATTGAATGGAGTCTTAGAAGCAGAATATACTATTATGAGCATTTTCAAGATGATACGGTTATTGAAAAAGAATGGATCGTAGGCAAGGCAATAGGGCATACAGGCTGGGGGCTTTCACCCAAGCATATACCTAGCACCGAAGCACGTGGGGCATGGCATTTTGACCCAGTAATAAAAGAACCATCTGACTTGAAAAAGCTGACAATTCCAGAAGTAACCTATGATGAAAAGGCATCACAAAAAGCACTTGAAGAATATCAGGACT
Organism: uncultured bacterium; assembly: GCA_964564735.1. Taxonomy (GTDB): domain Bacteria; phylum Poribacteria; class DTPJ01; order DTPJ01; family DTPJ01; genus CAZMCH01. The sequence goes on along the minus strand of CAZMCH010000001.1, from coordinate 136,904 downwards.
TTTTTGGCGATATACTTGATGTAAAGCAAAAGGGAATCGCGCACCTATCATTTCATATTATGAATCAATATACAGGCTTGCGAGGACTTGAAGAAACAATGCTTGATATGTATGAAAATCCCGAAATGCTACATGATGCAATGTCTTTCTTTGAAGAAGCTCATAAACACATAGTTAAACAATATGTTGATATGAATCTGCTTAGTCTTAATAATGATAGCACCTATCATAATTCAGGCGGAAACGGTTATACAGACGAGTTGCCAAAAGAAGGATTTAATCCTGAGCGTGTCCGTTTATGTGATATGTGGGGTAGTGCAGAGGCGCAAGAGATGGCGCAAGTTTCGCCAGAAATGCACGAAGAGTTTATACTCTCTTATGAAAAACGACTTCTTGAGCCGTTTGCTCTTAATGGTTATGGATGTTGTGAGGATTTGACGAAAAAGCTTGACTATGTATTCCAGATTCCTAATATAAGAAGAATATCAATCGCCCCTCATGCTGACGTTGATGTCTGTGCGGAGAAGCTAGGCAATAAGTATATATTCTCTTGGAAACCACAACCATCTCATCTTGTTGGTGATTTCGATACAAAGGCTTTGAGAGAATATATAAAGCATACTATTGAAGTAGCAAAGGCAAATAACTGTGTGCTTGAGATGATATTAAAAGATACGCATACTTGCCAGTTTCATCCAGAACGTTTTGATATATGGACTCAGATAGGTCGTGAGCTTATAAATGAAATTTATTAAATCTTATTTATAGGTTCTTTTATGTTTGGTATTAGTTATCGTCAAAAGGCTTGCAGGTTTAATCGTAAATTCCCCATATCTGTTATTGAGTGCAACAATCACTTTATTTAAGTTTTCTGCCTTGTTAAAATTCTCTATTAGATATAGTTGGTCAGGGATATTCACGAGATTATTTATATTTACTCCGATTAATCTTACAGGCTTTTTGATTCTAACAAGTTCGCGCAAAATTTTCAGACAGACATTATAGATTTCATGAGTTGTATTTAGCATGTAATTAACTGATTTTTGGTAACAAAAGGTTTTAAAGTCCTTATCCCTTATCGTTAATGCGACTGTATAGCCGGCTTTTCCTTCGTTTCTCAGACGCATAGCTAACTTCTGGCAAAGCATTAGTGTATAGGCTTTTATTATAATCGGATCAGCAGTATCAAAGGTAAATGTAAGAGAATGTCCCATTGATTTTTGCTCGCTATGCTCCCAATAATATGATACAGGAGAATTGTCAATGCCCTGTCCCATAAGTTTAAGAATATGCCCCCAAAAGCCGAAATGAGTTGTAAGCAGGCTAATTGAAGTATCTCCAAGATCACCGATTGTGTTTATCCCAATCCGCCTCAGTGATTCTGCTGTTTTTTTCCCAAGCCCATGAAGTTTGTCAACAGGAAGTTCCCTTAATATACCATTGAAATTCTCTGAGTTAACTATTGCCAGGCCATCAGGTTTTTGAAGTTCAGAGCCAAGCTTTGCCAATAGCTTATTTGGTGCAATACCGCATGAGCATGTAAGACCGATTTCTCTATGAATAACATTTTTGATCTGTCTTACAAGATTATCAGAATCTTCAAGAGTTAAATTACCGTTTGTGATGTCTAAAAAGAATTCATCGATGGAATATGTCTCAATACGATCAGTAAAATTTATAAGAATATTACGGATCTTTAGGGTTGTTGACATATACTTATCAAAATTTGTATCAACCCTTATAAGATGTGGACAAAGCTTCTTTGCTTCTGGAACTGTCATTCCAGTCTTGATCCCATAAGCCCTTGCCTCATAGCTTGATGTTGAAATTATTGTCCTGTTGCCCCTGCCTGTAACAATGACGGGTTTGCCTTTAAGAAATGGATTAGATTGTTGTTCCACAGAGGCAAAATAAGCATCCATATCCAAATGCACGATAACTCTACCATTGTTCATGTATCTTGTCCAGTTTCCAGTTTGATGTCTCAAGATTATATGAGATTTCATATACAGAACTGTTATTTATAACAGCAAAATGAAACACCTGTGCTGAACCAACCTTTGAATCCCATAAAAAGGTTATTTTCTCAATGGTATATTTTTCCCCTTTCCAGACAAAGAATTTAGGATTTATCTTGCCTGATGAGAATATAACACCGACAGATATTGGTTCATCAATTATGGCATACATCTTCATTAATCATGACAAACTGGCTAATAATACCTATATTTAAGCTAATTAACACAATGTTTTATAGATATTATACTATACACAAGTTAAGTAGTCAAGTTCGTTTTAGAGAATTTTTTCAAATTTTTCTCTTATTTTGCCAATTCATGATCAATTGTAGAAATATCATAGAGACCTAGACCAACATCTGAAGGGGCAACATTCTGCGGATATTCGTCTGTTTTGCCGAAGACCTCCCTTATTGCTTCCAGATCACCAAAGCCAAACTCTGAATTAGGCTCAATATAGCTTCCTTCGCCCCATTCGTTCCATGCCTCAATCAATCCGATATGCCTCTTATTTTCATCCATCCAATCCTTCATGGCTTGCAAGCCCATCTTGAAAAGATCGGTTGTTCTGCCGAAACGGACAATCGCTTTATTTCCATGCCACGGTCGCGAATCCCATCCATCTGTCAAAAGTGGTATATATGTCAAAGTATCGCTTCTTAATGAGTTATTCCATATATCAACATGCCCCTGCATTAGCGATTTATAGGATGACCATTGCGAAGTTGCTCCTGCAGTATGATAATTATATGCGCTGATTGCATTATATCCTTCTTGCTTAAAGCGTTTTTGGCTGTTCGGGCTATTATCCCCACAAGCGATAAAATATATCCCTTCAAAGCCTGCATTCTGAACCCTCTTTCGCATTGCGTCAAACGCTTTTCTTACGTTATCGCTTCCTCCAAGATCATGCGTAAGATTATTTGGATCAAAGAATGAAACAACAAATTTTTCATCAATCTTATAGTAGCAATCTAGCTTAAAGTATTTCTCTATCCAATAATCTGTAACAGTCAAAAGCTGTTCCAATGTATGATTATGAAAGGGCGCATGATTCGCCCACATAACACAAAATTTCATATAATCACGATATTTCGCCCTTAAATAGCCATCCTCAAGCCCCTTTTCAAGAGCAATTTTCCCGTCACGCCAATACCAGTCATACATGAAATAGGTTATGCCATTTTCAACAGCCCATTTTATATGCCAATCAGCAACCTCGGGATCGCCCTCTCGATAAAAGCCGAGAACTGGGTCACGTTCTGGAAATCCCTTTTGCTTTGCCCATCTATCCCATTGATCAGCCGACCAGCCGGGGAAATAATATACGCCTATCTCGTAAGGAGATGTATCAACAGGCTTTGGCTCTGGAACATAATCAGATTTTTCAATATAAATGGCAGGCTCAATTCGGACTGTGCCTGATAAATTCCATGTGTTATCTACTTCAATTCTAACAGGGATATTCCCAGATTCATTAAATATAACTTGCCATTTAACAACCGCCACTTCATCAAAATTTAACGATGGTATCATTTTTTTATCGTCATCAGTCATTTTTGAATAAGCAGGGATCAATAATGAAGCATTACCACCTTGATATGTCTCAGCACCAGTATTTTTAATATATGCAGATATTGTCGCAATTTGCCCTTGTCTGCGTATGACAGGTTCAGCAATGAGATTTATAAGTTCAAGATCAGGTTTGCCCTGTGGCAAATCAGAGATAATAAAGTCAGATAACGTCAATTCATCTCCTTTTGACTGACCAAACACAAAACCAACAATGTCGATATGACCTTCCCAGTTTTTGAATTTTGATATATCGATATTTGCAGAATGCCAATGACCATCTGGATTAAGCTGAACTCCTGCGGTATGTAACCCCGGAGCTATATCATTAGCCCAGCAAAAGTTGATACTACCTAAATCCTTTCCTTTGGCTCTATAATATAATATCGGCATATTAGAAGCATCGATATTTGTAAATGCAAAAAATGTTGCTCCACCTTCACTGGCTTTTATTGTTAGTGCTTCTTTATTGGTTTCAATAGTTTCAACATTCATATCGGAAAGCCAATTATGAGATTTCCATGATACATCGGAAGTAGCTTCAGGGACTTCAATAATCCTTATCCAATCAATCTGGAAATGTCCATTAGCAGGATCAAGCCTGAATTTGATGGTCTTTCCAAGCGCGCCCCAAAACGGACTTATATTTACTATCTGCCAATCTTTTCTTGATGAAATATTGAAGCGATATGATTGATCTTGGCTATATCCCCCAAAACGACCTTCATTGCTATTTGCATAGAAAAGCTCCCATGTTCCAGAAGAATCAGCTTTTATGCGCATTTGAATCTTTTGGCGATTATTTGCTGGAAGCGAATCGTATTCTTTACTATATAATATTGGATCGCTACCCTCCGCAGTAAACTCTAAAATACCATCTTGGATAACTGGATTTATTATCTCATTTCCGAAATTCCATCCCCCAAGATCATCAAAATTCCACTCTTTCAATATTTTATATTCTTGTATTTGTTTTGGTTGATCAGGTATAACACATGACGTTAAAAGGGAAAAAATAAGGTTTGCATATATCAACATTACAATCCTCCATCTTTATAAATTTAAACAAAAATCTGGACAACCAAGTCTATATGTTATAAACTATAAAATAAGTAATATAAAGTCAAAAAAACCTTTTAGGAGGCATCAGATATGAAAATTAGGATCATTTCCATTGTAGTTTTTATAACTTTATTAGCCATATCAACAGCGTTTGCAGAAGAACCGACTTGGCTTTTCACTGTTCCAAAAGCCGAAAGCCTTAAAGAAGGACATTATAATATAGGTTTACTCTATTTTGATTTTGGTATCGCAGAAAACCTAGAAGTTGGGATACATGGCGTCAAATATTCAATGGATAAAGTAGCGATTGGCGCATCTTTATTTCCATTTTTAAGCCCTTATATTGTTTTTAGTCCCGATATAGGCTCTTCTGAATTACTTCTTGGCGTGAAAGCGGCTCCTTATATATTCTTTGCAGGATTTGAAGCACCATTATCAAATAACTTAAAAATAATATTGGAATTAAACAACGGCTTAAATGCTGGAGTAAGAATATTGCCTGCTCGTAACTGGACGCTTGATTTATTTATGATGTATGGCTATTTTTCAGTTGATATTTACAGATATAAATATGCTCGTGTTGAGGTTAAAGATTTTAATGCTATTCCTGCGATACAATTCGCTTATTCAGGCAGATTTTAGCTCAAAACTTCAATAATAGTAATACCGCATGTTTCTTTTTTTCTCAAATGATTATCATAGGCTTTTAAGGGAATAATCGCTAACAGAAGCATAATAACGCCAACAGCTATTATATATGCTTGATTATTAGTTATAATGCTTGCAATAAAAACACCAGCAAGCATTATAACTAATGGCAAGCCAAAGACAATCAAGATTGCTCTTAATGCTGTTTTTGAGTTAATTTCTAATTTTACTACATCTCCAATATTTGCACCGACAGAATTTATGGCTTCTGTAATCATAAAGCCATCACTCTCCATACATTTTGATTTGCAATGAGAACAAGCCTGAGCTTTATTTATCTTAACAGTTGCTTTTTTACCATCTATTTTTATTATTATGCCTGTTTCAAGCATTTTAAGCCCTTATTAACAGTGATATGATATACACAACATAAAAGCAAATAAATAATATGCCCTGCCATCTTTTCAGGATGTTTTGGTTATTGCCAATAAAAGTAAACATAAACAAAAGCAAGGTTATAAAGATAACAGCGGATACATCAAAGATCAAGTTGCTTGAAAATGGTAATGGTGTTATAACAGCACTTATAGCCAAGACAAGAAATATATTTAGTATATTTGAGCCAATAGCATTACCAACAACAATATCAACATTGCCCTTGCGTGCTGCAACAACCGAGGTTGCCAATTCTGGAAGCGAAGTTCCTCCAGCAACGATAGTAAGTGCAACAACTCCCTCGTTTATACCCAGTTCTGTCGCTATAGCTATTGCACCATTTACTATCCATCTTCCACCAATTGCCAATCCTGCAAGCCCAATTATAATATATAATATTGACCGTAATAATGAATGACTGGGTAATTGCGTGAAATCTGAGCTATTCTTATCAATCTTACTAATGCCAAATACATAATATAAGAAGATAATTAGAAACGCCAAAAGAACAAGTCCGTCAATTCTTGTAATGCTTGAATAATTTGCTCCATCAATTATATTATCATTTGCCATTAGAGCCAATACAACAATAGCAAGAAGGCTGAAAGGTATTTCCTTCCAAATAGTGCTTCTCTTTACAAAAATGGGCTTTATTGACGCAGATACACCGAGTATAAGCAATATATTTGCTATATTACTTCCCAGAACGTTACCGATAGCAATATCCGCTTTGCCCTGTATATTTGCCAAAATAGATACGATAAGTTCTGGCGCAGATGTCCCGAATGATACAATAGTCAATCCAATAACAAGTGTTGATATACCCATTTTTCTTGCAATGGAAGACGCGCCATCTACTAGCAGATCAGCACCCTTAATTAGAAAAACAAATCCGATAAGAAATAGAAAAATTGTTAATATCATTATAATTTTATTGATTCTGCCAATGAACAGAATTGACAGTCTCCATTTTTCCGCTTTTTGCTGACCTAACGCCTGCATCTAATATTGCCATAACTTCAAGGTTAAATGTCATCTCAACTGTTGGATGGAGAGGCTTGCCAGTTTCAAGATGATGAATAAACTCCCAAGATGCTTGATGGCGATTTTCTAAAAGAGGATCAGGCTCATATATTGTTCTCTGACCATGTCCTTTTTCTAGTCTGACAACGGGTTTTCCATTAATTGAGTCAACAACAAGTGTGCCTTTTGTTCCATATACGATTGGTCCGCCCGGTATACCATGGTCCCATGTTGTCCAAGTACCTTCTAGCATGCACATTGCGTTTGGGAATCTGACAATCATTGCCCCGTTATCATCAGCATCGCCCCATTGACTATCTAGGTTTGCCTTCATGCCAACAGCAGAGATCGCCTGTTCACCGATATACCATCTTGACACCATCGCACCATAACAACAGAAATCAAGCATTGCACCACCGCCGGCTGATGATTGATGCCACCAAGTTGCTGCACGTTCTGCACCACTCATTGAATCTGCAGTTTCGCTTACTCCAGCATGAGCGGCTCCTGGTCCCAAGGGTCCTGTATGCCCTGCACGCCATTTCATTTGAAGAACACGTCCAATAACACCTTCATCAATGAGGGTTTTTGCCTTGTGTGCGGTTGGCGACCATGTAAGAGGCCAATTTATCATCATTGTCGTTCCGTTAAGCTGGCATGCACGAACCATTCGCCAAGCATGTTCATAAGACATTGCCATTGGCTTCTCAACACATACATTTACACCCGATTTTGCACATGCCTCAACTATATCAGGATGTTTTGCGTTTTCTGAACAACAGATTATAATGTCAAATTTTTCTTTATCAAGCATTTCATTATAATCATCATAAAACTTTGTTATGCCCTGATTTTTCATGACATTCTTTATATTCCATGTCCTTGTGTATGGGGCTTCCCTCAATTCTGGTATAGCAGGAACAGTATCAGAACACGCCACAAATTCAACTTGAGGATGTTCTCCATAAATTCCAGCTACGTTGTTAATGTGCATGTGCGCAAACCCGATTATTCCTACACGATATTTTTTCATATTGATCTCCTAATTAATATATAATTTATTCCTTAAGATTATAAGCAAATGCCCAGACATGTTGTAATTATACTATACTAAACAAAAAAATAAAAGCATTGTATAGTTTTGGTAGGATACATAAATCTTTTTATATTTATCATTAATCATTATATAGATAGTTATTTTTTTGTTTGTGATTTGTGATATTCCTCTGTATGAAGAAGATTTAGATAACAGCATGTGCATTCATATACGCATTTTCCACGATAGATATTTGAATCATCATCGTCACCATTTGCGCATACACTTTGTAAACAGCTAACACCTTTATTGCTATGCCATGTGTCAGGTCTTCTCCATATTCCGCCATGATATTCTGGCTTGCCGTGTATATAATATCCATTCTCCCAATCTTCCCTAGTGCCTTCTTTCATATAATCTCCTTTATATTTTGCAAAGATAATTTGATGAATCGTCTTCCTAATATAATGTCTTGTCATTATACTTTATAACATAGCTCATCATCAAGCCTGAACTATTGAAAAAAGAACTTTCACTTGACATGGAAGTGCTTTTGACTTATAATTCTCGTAAGTTTTACTTTATGTTCAATTACAGAAAATATAGTTACAAAGCCATTATTATCTCACAGCAAACAAAGGGTTAGTTAAGTGGAACAAAGCGAATTAATAAGACAGAGAATATTAAAATTAGAGGAACTTAGAAACGCAGGGATCGATCCTTATCCACGCAAGTATTTTCCAGAAAATACCACTGGTGACATTATAAAGCGATTCGCAGAAGTGAACGAATTTGCAGAAGGTCAATATTCTGCTAAAATTGCTGGGCGCATAATGTCTATGCGAGAGCATGGAAAAACCGCCTTCATGAATATTCAAGACTCAACGGACACTATACAGGTTTATATTCGTAAAGACCAAATTGGCGATCAGGCTTTTGATGAAGTATTCAAGAACCTTGATATAGGCGATATAATCGGCGTTGAAGGCTGGATTTTCCGAACAAAAACAGGCGAATTAACAATCCTTGTCAAAAAACTGACACTCCTGACAAAATCCTTACGACCATTACCAGAAAAATGGCATGGGCTAAAAGATAAAGAAATTAGATATAGACAGAGATACGCTGATCTTATAGTCAACCCAGAAGTAAAAAAGGTATTTCTTGCAAGAACAAGGATTATTCAAAGTATGAGGCAATATCTTAATGATAGAGGCTTTGTTGAAGTAGAAACACCTGTCCTTCAGCCTCTTTATGGAGGTGCATCAGCAAGACCATTTATCACTCACCATAACGCCTTAGATATGGACCTTTATTTAAGAATAGCAGATGAACTCTACCTAAAACGATTAATAGTCGGAGGAATTGAAAGAGTTTATGAAATCTCAAAAGATTTCCGAAATGAGGGCATGGATAGAGATCATAATCCCGAATTCACAATGCTTGAGTTATATCAGGCTTATGCCGATTATAATGATATGATGGTTATTGCAGAAGAGATGATTTCTGGTTCTGCAAATGAAATATATGGCACAATGGTTATAAACTATCAAGGCGAGGAGATCGATCTTACACCACCTTGGCGAAGATTACCAATGACAGATGCAGTATCAGAAGCATTGGGCATTGATGTAAAGAATACTAGCAATGATGAACTCTATAAGATTGCGTCCAAGCGTGAACCTGAATTGCCGAAAAATATCTTACGTGGTAAATTGATTAACTTCCTTTTTGAAGAATTTGTTGAGCCAAATTTGGTTCAGCCGACATTTGTTATGAATCATCCGACAGAGATTTCACCACTTGCCAAAAAGAAAGCGGATGATGAATCTGTTGTTGAGCGTTTTGAAATATTTATAGGTCATCTTGAATTAGGGAACGCATTTAGCGAATTAAACGATCCAATAGATCAGAGAGAGCGTTTCATTGATCAGGCAAAGCAACGAGAAGCAGGAGATGATGAAGCGCAAATGTTAGATGAGGACTTCATCAGAGCTTTGGAATATGGAATGCCTCCGACCGGCGGTCTAGGAATCGGCGTTGACAGACTTATTATGCTATTGACTGATATGCCTTCTCTTAGAGATGTTATATTCTTTCCACACATGCGCCCTGAAAGCAATGAGTAAGGAATAATGGATTCTAAGATTTAAAGATTGAAATTGAGCTGTTCAAAAAATCTTCTAATCCATAATCATTTTATATGCGCTATGAATTATTCATAAGTTTTCGTTATTTAAGAGCTAGAAGCAAGCAATATTTTATCTCTTTTATTTCGTTTATATCCATTGCTGGCGTTGCATTGGGCGTAGCGACTGTCATTATTGCACTGTCCGTAATGACTGGCGTTGAGAGCATATACAGAGATAAGATGCTTAATTCCGAAGGGCACCTAGTCGTTTTTGGTGACAGTGATCGCCCTATTGGAATATACCGAAGTGCAATGGAAACGATTAACTCGATTGATGGAGTAATTGCAACAGCACCAGCTCTTGTTCGTCAGGCTTATCTTCAGGACGAATTTGGCGATAATCAGATGGGCGTGCTTATCAAAGCCATAGATACAGACCTTGAGCCAAAAGTTACAGGAATCGGTGAATACGTCAAAGATGAGCTAGATTTCGATTCTCCTTTGATCAAAATGGCACAAAAGCACACAAAAGATACTATCTTTGGAGGTATAATACTCGGAAAAGGTGTTGCAAGAAGACTTGAAGTAACAAAAGGGGACTTAGTCCGTATTATATCAAGGTTGGTTGAAACCCCTGCAGGATTACAGCCTGTAATAAGAACGCTTGTTGTTATCGGTGAATATGAATCTGGAATGTATACCTATGACAGCAATCTAGCTTTTTTGTCTTTGGAAACTGGTCAGGAACTTTACAATGTCGTTGACGCTGTTGATCGAATCGAAGTCAAGATCAAGGATATACATCAGGCAAATAAAATACGACGAGATATACAGATGGAGTTGGGGCTTTCATATTATATTATGACTTGGATGGAAGCCCATAAAGATTTATTTGAAGCTATAAACCTTGAGAAGATTGTTACGTTTATAATAGAAGCATTGATAATTCTTGTCGCTGCATTTAATATTACAAGCACTTTGATAATGATGGTTATGGAAAAGACCAAAGAGATCGGCATATTAAAGTCTATGGGTGCAACACAAAAAAGTATCTGGTCTATATTTACCTTTGAAGGAACACTTATAGGCGTTATCGGTTCTCTTATCGGGACATTACTTGGCGTTTTTATATGCTGGTCTTTGGAAACTTGGCTTCCAATCAGGATCCCAGGGAATGTTTATCAGATAAACAGATTGCCAGCAGAGATAAACTGGTATTTCGTTATATTCGTTAATATTTCATCATTATTGATATGCTGGCTTGCTACGCTATATCCTGCATGGCGGGCATCTATAATGCGACCTGTTGAGGCTCTTAGATACGAATAAGTATGGGGTAACAATGGAAAATAAGGTGCTTGAAACGGGAAAAAACGATAATATATGCCTAAAAACTGTTGAATTATGTAAATCATATAAAAGTGGTCAAAATGAACTGCAGGTATTGCAAGGCATAGATATAACCGTCAAGAAGGGCGAAATTATAACAATTGTTGGGGCTTCTGGTTCAGGAAAAACAACTTTGCTTAATCTATTAGGCACTTTAGATCGTCCAACAAGTGGGACGGTTTTTTATCAAGATCAGGATATTTTTAGCCTTAATGATAAAAACTTGGCACAATTTCGTAATCGAGAGATCGGCTTTGTCTTTCAGTTTCATCATCTATTACCGGAATTTAGTGCTATTGAAAACGTCATGATGCCAATCTTGATCGCCAATGAAAGCAAGGATAAAGCATTTGGTTTAGCAAAAGAACTTCTTCAGACCGTCGGTCTTAATGGTAGGGAACACCATCGCCCTTCTGAACTCTCGGGCGGTGAGCAACAGAGAGTTGCTGTGGCTAGGGCTTTGGTTAATAATCCGAATGTTGTATTGGCAGATGAACCTACTGGTAACCTTGATAGAATAACAGGAGAAGCAATACACGAACTTTTGTATAAATTAAACGAAAAAATGAATCAAACTTTCATTATTGTTACACATAATGAAAGCTTGGCAGAAAGAGCAGACAGAATTATCAAATTAACTGATGGGAAAGTGGAGATTTTGAAAGGAGATTAGAAGGCGGGTGCTTCCGTCCTTTCTACAAGGGAAAAATGAGTCTATTGATATATCTAAATGGCGATTTTGTTCCAAAAGAAGAGGCAAAAGTCTCTGTATTTGATCATGGATTGCTTTATGGAGACGGTGTATTTGAAGGAATAAGGTCTTATAATGGTAGGGTTTTCAGGCTTGATGAGCATCTACAAAGGCTTTATGATTCAGCAAAGGTAATACGCTTAAAAATTCCACTAAGCATTGATGAAATGAAAGAGAAAATATTGGAAACTCTCAGACTCAACAAGCTGAGTGACGCATATATCAGGGCTGTTGTAACAAGAGGAGTCGGCGATCTTGGTTTGGACCCAGATAAATGTAGTAAAGAGGGATTTGTATTTATAATTACCGATAAAATCGTTCTTTATGATGAGCAGTTTTATAAAAATGGTCTGAATGTTATAACAGTCCCGACAAGAAGGAATGTTCCCGAAGCATTAAATCCAAGAATAAAATCTCTTAATTACCTCAACAATATTCTTGCCAAAATTGAGGCAAAAAATGGCAATGTTATAGAAGCGATCATGCTTAATTCTGATGGTTACGTTGTTGAATGCACTGGCGATAATATCTTTATAATCAAAAATGGTTCGCTTTATACGCCTCCAACTTATATTGGCGCACTAGAAGGCATAACAAGAGATGCGGTTATGGAGATAGCACGTAAAATAGGGATGAATGTTGAAGAAAAGATATTCAATCGCTATGAGGTTTATGTTTCTGATGAGTGTTTCCTTACGGGAACAGCAGCAGAAGTTATTCCAGTTGTTATGGTTGATGGCAGGATTATAGGTGATGGTCAGCCCGGAGAGATAACACAAAAGCTAACAACAGAATTTCGCAAGCTAACCCAGAATACAGGAACTCCGATTTATCCTGAATAACGTTTATTTTCATTTAATAATGGAATTAAGGATGGACAAGATACAAGAAAAGAAACTAAAAAAGCTTGGTTTCATGCTTTGCGAAATATGTTCTGAAAGGCAAGCATCATACATTATTAGCACGATAGTAGATTCGAATCTAAAAGAATTTCGTGCTTGTGAAGATTGTGCAACTGGAAATATTAAAGCAAAGACGGATGTTACAGAGCAGACTGTAAGTATTTGTCCACGTTGTCATTGTAGTTTTCAGGCAGACATTGAAAAGGGTTGTTTCCCTTTATTGGGTTGTGAGGAGTGTTATAATCATTTTCACGATCAATTAATCTCATTATTGAGCAAAACACATGGAAGTATAAAACATAAAGGCAAATCAATCCTTAATCAAAGCCAAACCGTAGAAAAAACAAATAAGACAAAAATACGCTTTTTGCATAGTGCTATATCTATTAAGGAAGCAAAATGGATGCAAGACAGCGGTCCTGATTTAGATGTAGTCGTTAGTAGTAGAATAAGGCTTGCACGTAATATTAAGGGATTTTTGTTTTGCAGTGTTGCAGATCAGATCGAGCTAATGGAAATTGCAGCCTTAGCTGAGAGGGCTTCTGCTGAAATAGCTGAATATGAGAACTCTCCGCTTCGCAATGCCTATGTGATTGATCTGGATGAGCTTGATGAGATTGATTGCGGATTCCTGATGGAACGTCATTTGATAAGTCGAGATCTTGCTGAAAAATACATAGCCAGAAAAGTCATTATAGATGAAAAAGAAAATATAAGTATCATGATAAATGAAGAAGACCATATTCGCCTTCAAGCTATGGGTTCTGGACTACAATTAAAACAACTTTGGGAATTGATTAACTCCATTGATAATGATTTGAGTAAAAAAATCAATTATTCGTTTTCATCTGAACTAGGTTTTCTTACATCATGCCCAACCAATACAGGAACAGGACTCCGTGTGTCAGTTATGTTTCATCTACCTGCTTTATCATTAACTAAAGAAGGAAAAAGAATAATAAATTCCATATCAAATATGGGGTATGCCGTTAGGGGAATGTATGGAGAAGGTTCAAGAAATCTAGGTTCTTTCTATCAAATTTCAAACGAAGCAACTCTTGGTCAATCCGAAGAGGAAATCATAGAATGTATGCGTTCTATTGCCCTCCAGATAATTTTTAAGGAACGAGAAGAAAGGCAAGCTCTACTTAAATATAATAGGATAAAGTTAGAAGATAAAGTATTTAGAGCTTATGGAATTTTGGTAAATGCAAAGACAATATCTTCGATAGAGTCTTTGGAATTATTGTCATGGATCAGTTTGGGAATCAGTTTGGGTATAATCAAAGGTCTGCAGCCAAATGAAGTAGCCAAGCTTTTAACATTGACTCGTTCTGCTCATTTGCAGAAACGTGAGGGTAAAAGGCTTGAACCCATACTTCGTGACATAAAAAGGGCTGAAATCATAGGTAAAGTAATAAAAAATGGTTCATATATTCGATGAAATTAACTAAAAGATATATAATATAAGTAATTCATAGACTTTTTGGAAATAATAAAACATTATTAATTTTGCATGATTATAAAATTGTGAGGATGTATTATGTTAGCAGGAGGACGATTTACCGAAAGGGCGCGCATAATAATTAACTATGCAAGCGAAGAAGCCAGAAAGCTTAACAATGATCAAATAGATACAGAACACCTATTATTAGGGCTTGTTCATGAAGGACAGGGTATAGCTGCAAGGGCATTACAAGAACTTGGGGTTAGTCTTGAAAAACTTGAGATGGAAGTAAAAATGCACGTCAGAAAGTCAAATTCCCTTGGCGATATAAAACAACCTATCGATTTCTCATCAACAGCAAGACAAGTTCTTCAGTATGCAATGGAAGAGGCACATAGAGTTGATATTGAGCATGTTGGGACCGAACATATATTACTCGGATTGATGAGAGAAAAAAACGGTATAGCTTTTAGGGCATTGACAAAATTTGGTGTGACGGTTGAAAAGATCCGCAGAGTTCTCAAATATCAAACTACAAGTTCAAATCCCACCGCCCGTAAAGCCCCTCGTAATATAGATCAGTTTAGTCGTGATTTGACACAACTCGCCAAAGATGATCTGCTTGATCCTATCATCGGCAGAGATACAGAGATGGAAAGAGTTATGCAGGTTCTTATCAGACGAAAGAAAAATAACCCCGTTTTGATTGGAGAGCCGGGTGTTGGAAAAACTGCAATAGTGGAAGGACTAGCACAAAAAATTGTGTGTGGCGATGTTCCTGATTCATTATTGGACAAAAAATTAGTAACACTAGACCTTGCTGGTCTTGTTGCAGGAACAAAATATAGAGGTCAGTTTGAAGAACGTCTCAAAAACATAATGAATGAGATTCGTCAAACACAAGATATAATTCTTTTTATAGATGAGATTCATACTATTGTTGGAACAGGAGCCGCTGAAGGCGCTATTGATGCAGCAAATATCCTTAAGCCATCTTTATCAAGGGGCGAGATACAATGTATTGGTGCGACAACCCTTGATGAATATAGAAAGTATATAGAGAAAGATGGCGCATTAGAAAGACGATTCCAGATTGTTAATGTTCCTCAACCTAGTGTTGATGATACAATAGAGATTCTTAAGGGATTAAAAGACAAATACGAAGAACATCATAACGTTATATATAGCGAAGGAGCGCTTATTTCAGCAGCCAAACTTTCCGCCCAGTATGTTTCAGACCGATATTTACCCGACAAGGCAATAGATGTCATCGACGAAGCTGGCTCTTATGTTAGAATGGGAAGAAGCAATAATAAATTTAAGAACAATGAAAACAGGCGTAGCCATATATCTATGACAATAGAGCAAACCCAAAGAATATCTGATGTCAAGAATTTTATGTTAAGCGATGACGAATTTGATACACAAAATCTTACTCAAAGCCTCAATTCATTATCTTTATATAGTAATCATTTGAGAAAAGGCTCTGTTCGGGAGAAATTGGAAGTTACTGATGATGATGTTGCAGCAGTAATATCAAAATGGACAGGGATCCCTATTTCCAAACTTGAGGAAACAGAAGCAGATAAACTAATGAGAATGGAAGATGCTCTCAAAGATAAAGTTGTTGGTCAAGATATGGCGATAACTGCCCTTACAAAAGCAGTTAGAAGATCAAGAGCAGGTTTGAAAGACCCGAATAGACCAATTGGATCATTTATATTCATAGGACCAACAGGGGTTGGAAAAAGCTATCTTGCAAGTGTTTTGGGAGAATTCCTCTTTGGTAGTCAGGATGCTATAATAAGAATTGATATGTCAGAATTTATGGAAAAGTTTTCGGTTTCAAGGCTCGTTGGCGCTCCTCCGGGATATGTTGGCTATCAAGAGGGCGGAGAACTGACAGAAAAAGTTAGACGGCATCCATATTCAGTTATTCTGCTTGATGAGATTGAAAAGGCTCATCCTGACGTTTTCAATATATTACTGCAGGTGCTTGATAATGGCAGGCTTTCCGATAATCTTGGGCATACAGTTGATTTTCGAAATACAATATTAATAATGACTTCAAACGCAGGAAGCAGAGATATTGCAAAAGGCTCAACAATAGGATTTCAGACTGCAGAAGCTTCAAAATCCTATGAAAATATTCGCAGTAAAGTTATGAGTGAGTTAAAGAGAGTCTTCAACCCAGAATTCCTTAATAGAATCGATGGAGTAATAACTTTTAACTCACTTGAGAGAGAAAATATAGCAAAAATAGCAGAATTAATGCTCGATGAAGTGAAAAAAAGGATAAAAGAAAAGAATATTGACCTTATTTTTCAACAAGACGCTATTGATTTTATTGTTGAAAAGGGCTTTGATCCGCAATTTGGTGCTAGGCATTTGCGCCGAGAAATACAAAGATTTGTAGAAGACCCTATTGCAGAAAAAATGCTTGATGGCAGTGCTTATGGTAATACAATAAATGTAACCTTAGACGCTGATTGTCTGCGATTTGAGGTTGTTCAGCCAGTTGCTATTGGTTTATAAACAAATAAAATATATTGGGAGAGTGTTTCAGCAATGAAAGCTGTTACATATAAATTTATAAATAGTGTTATTGTTATGATGGGTTTGTTTTGTATTATCTATCTGATTATGCCAGTATCAGCACAAGAAAGCAGTCCAAATCCATTTATTATTAAGTCCATAGATGTTCAGGGCAGTAAGACAATGCCCCCTGAAACTATCATAGCCATATTGCAAACTAGAGTCGGCGAGGAAATATCCATTAGAAAAATCAGAGAGGATGTCAAAGAACTCTATAAGTTAGGTCAATTCTCAAATATAAAAGTTGATTCAACAAGTATAGATGACGGCATAAAAATTACCTTTATAGTAGAAGAATGGCCTAAGATATCTGGTGATATTGCAATTAATGGGAATAAGGAAATTAGCACTGGAAAAATTAGGGATATTCTAACAATAGGGACAAACCGATCACTTAGCGGAAAAGCCCGTCAAGATAATAAAAATAAAATTTTGAACTATTATAGGCAAAAAGGCTTTTATCTTGCAGAAGTTGAGCCGAATATAATAGCAAATCCAGAAGATGGAACCGCAAGAGTGGCATTTGACATCACTGAAGGAAGAAAAATCTCTGTCGAGGAAATACAAATAACTGGTAATCGTCGAATATCTGATAGAGAAATCCGAAAACAAATGAAATTAAAAAAAGGCAAGAGGTTTGATGATATTTATTACGAAGGTGATATTAAAGCCATACCAGAATATTATCGTCAGAATGGCTTTATTGATGCAAAAGTAATCAAGGCAGAAAAAGAATTTAATGAGGCAAAAACAGGAATAAAAATTAACATAGAGGTTGAAGAAGGTCCTCAATATAGAGTGGGAGACATAAACGTTACAATTATTCCTTATGCAGATTCTAAACCGATATATTCTAAGAAAGACATTCTTAAGCAGTTTACCTTAAAAGAGGGTGATCTTTTCAAGGAGATGAGTTTCGTTGAAGGACTCGGGCTTATAAGGAAAATGTATCTTGATAAGGGTAGGGTTTCGATCCAGATTAAGCCTGATATAGATTACAAAAAAGGCGAAGAAACAGTAAACATTGGTCTTACAATATCAGAAGGGACAATAGCATATATAGCTTCTGTGCCGATAAATTGGATTTCGGAAACAAGTGATGAGCCTCATAAAACAAAGGAATATGTTATAAGGCGTGAACTTGAGCGCTATGATATTAGAGAAGGTGAAATTTACTCATCTCAAAATGTAGAAGATGCAAGGCGAAAAATTCTTAACCTTGGTCCATTTATAAAAAGGGTTGAACCTCAAATTAATCTGGAAACAGAAAGAATTGATGAACCTATAAAAACGGATATTGACAAAAATGACGATTCTCAGAGAATTAATGTCGGTTTTGATATTCAAGAATCAAGACAGTCAGGCATGTTTAGCATAGCTGGTGGATATGGTTCTGAAGGCGGATTATTTGGTGCGCTTGATATATGGGATGATAATATTCTTGGTCGTGCTTTGCGACTTCAATTAAGAGGCGAAATAGGAACAAAAGAACGTCGAACTGGTCAGATTGTATTTAGCTCTCCTTGGCTATTAAATACTCCTACATCGATTAATGCTAGCCTATATAGTATTAGAAGAAGTTTATATTACATGCCCGGTGAATATAATGATCAAAAGAATAAAAGCGGTTCATATAGAGATGACAGCGTAGGAGGCTCTATAACTCTTGGAAGACCTATAATCAGGAATATGGATGTTGCACTTCGTCTTAGGAATGAAAATACACGATATAAGCAATGGGACGAAAAGCAAAATATGTATGTTACACCGCAGGAATGGTATAAGAGCAATATAAATCCTGATCCTTCACCAACGGATCTTGCTTCGCTTCCACTTTCAGAAGGAAAAACTAGAAGCATAGGTCTAATTATGGATAGGGATACAAGAAATTACATGACGAGTATGTTTGATCCAAACGGAGGCTCTTATAATAATATTTCCGCAGAAATATCAGGTTTGGGTGGCGATAGGTTTCAGAAATTTCAGAGCGAATCAAGCCTTTTTATACCGACATGGTGGAAACTTGTGCTTGTTTTTCACCTAAAAACTGGATATATAACAGGAAAAGACGCAAAATATCTGAGATTTGAGAGGTTTTATCTTGGAGGAATACAATCAATTAGAGGCTATCCGCTTTATTCCATCACTCCTCCTGGGGAATACTCGCAGTACGGTGGAAACCGCATGGGACAGCTAAATATTGAGTATCGTTTCCCTATAACTAATATGTTAAGGGGTATAATATTCTTTGATGCTGGTCAGACATGGGGAGGTAATGAAAAGATTTTCAGTGATTTTAGCCCCAAAAAATCAATTGGTGTTGGTCTAAGATTTGATTTTCTGGGTGCATTGGCTAGAGTTGAATATGGTTACCGATTGGATACAATAGGAACTACCAAAAAAGGCGGAAGATTGGAATTTGATTTAGGACCGGCATTCTGATATAATTTAGATATAGAAAACATATAAATTATTGCCTGTTATTAGTATATTGTATTGGTCAACCGAATTAGTTTTTTATGTTATGAAATGTAGGGACAGGTTTTCAAACCTGTCCCTACCATAAAAATAAGCGTAATAATTAATTCGATAAAATAGTATTAGATAATCTTATTGGAAAATATATATTTAGTAATAAATCGGGAGGTTTTTGTAATATGCAAAAAAATTTTTTAGCAATATTGATATTATCTTTCATGTTGTTTGGTATTCAGGCTTTTGCTCAGTCGTCATTAAACATAGCGGTAGTAGATACAGAAAAGGTATTTCAAGAGTGTGTTTGGGGTAAGAAGGTTTTGGAAGAATTAGAAAAAGAAAGAGAAATATGGCAGAAAAAAGGTGAGCAAATCGGCAAGGAGCTAACAAAACTTGAAGATGAATTACTCAAACGTCAAAAATTTCTCGAAAATAAAGAGGAAGAACAAAAGCTTCAAGATCAGATAGATAATAAAAGACTTGAGGGTCAAAATCTTGTTCAAGAAGGTAATATGGTTCTTAACAAAAAACAGCAAGAAATGATAGACCCTATTATACAAGAGATCAAGGAACTCATAAAAAAGATAGCAGTTGAAGAAAAATATGATATTGTTTTGGAAAAACAGCTTGAAATATATAAAATTGTTCTTTATGTGAATCCAGAATTAGAAATTACTAATAAGATTGTCGTAATGCTTGACAAGTCGTATAAAGATAAAGTTTCTAGTCAAGCAAAAGAAGCTGATCCCTCAAAAGATAAAGCAAGTGAACAAAAGTAATCTTAATAAGTGTCTGAATTCAGTTAAGACTTATTAAATATAATAACAATTCAAAAAAGCGGGGATGAATCCATATGGTTAAAAAACTTAGGGAGATCTGTGAGTTAGTTGGTGGAGAATTATTTGGTGATGGCGATATTGAGATTCACGGTGTATCAGGGATCAAGGAAGCTCATGAAGGACAGATCACTTTTATTGCAAATCCCCGTTATCTTTCAGAGATAGAGAAAACTCAGGCTTCTGCTATAATTGCTGGTGAGGGTTCTTTTTGCAATGGAAAGGCTTTAATACAGGTAAAAAATCCATATCTGGCTTGGGCAAAGGTTGTTAATGAGTTTGCTTCTAAACCTGATAAAGAAAATAAGGGTATACATCCAACAGCCATTATCGGTGATAATGTTAGACTTGGTAATGATGTATCTATACAGGCATACGCTTTCATCGGTGATAATGTTCAGATAGGTGATAGGACAGTCATATCACCTTTGGTCTATATTGGTGATAACTCAGTAATAGGCTCAGATTCGCTTATATATCCGCTTGTAACAATACGAGAGGAAATAACAATAGGTAATAGAGTAATTATACACAGCGGAACAGTGGTCGGAAGCGATGGCTTTGGCTATGCACCTGATAAAGATAAACTCGTTAAAATAGCTCAGATTGGAACAGTCGTAATCGAAGATGATGTAGAGCTTGGGGCTAATGTTACTGTTGATCGAGCAAATACAGGCAAAACTGTCATTGGTCGTGGAACAAAAGTTGATAATCTTGTTCAGATTGCTCATAACGTTATAATAGGAGAAAATTGCTTGATTGTTGCGCAAGTCGGTATTTCTGGTAGCACAGAGATCGGAAATCGGGTAACGCTTGCGGGTCAGGTCGGTATTGTTGGGCATGTTACCGTTGGAGACGATGCTCAGATCACTGCAAAATCTGGCATTAGTAAGAGCATACCCTCCGGAAGAATCAAATGGTCTGGAGTGCCGGCTATGCCACAAATGAGAGATCTAAGAATACAGGCAAGCACTCATAGACTCCCCGAACTTATAGATCAAATTAATGAAATGGAAAAGAGAATACACATGCTTGAAAGAGAACTGGACGAACTTAAAAACGGGGCAAAAATCTATCAGGAGAACTTATCTACAACATGAGTTGTGTGATTCCCATACTTGCATATCACAAGGTTGATTATCGCAGGGAGTTAGGAATAACATCAATATCACCAAAAGCATTTGAAAAACAGATCAATTTTCTACAAGATAATGGTTATTCTGGCTTATTGCCTCAATCGCTTTTCAATCTATCAGAGAATATTGATAAAAAAATCCTTATCACTTTTGATGATGGATACGAATGTATCTATAATCATGTTTATCCAATACTGAAAAGGTGTAATTTTCCAGCGACTATTTTTCTGACAACAGGATACATCGGAAACTATAATCTATGGGATTCGAGTCCGGGCCCTCGTTTTAGACATCTAAATTGGGGTCAGATTAGAGAGATGTCTGATAATGGTATTTGTTTTGGTTCGCATGGCGTTAATCACTTATTTTTGACATCTTGTAGCGATAAAACGGTTAGATACGAACTCGCTGAATCAAAAGATAAATTAGAAAAAAAACTAGGAAAAACAATAGACTTTTTCAGCTATCCCTATGGCGATTATAATAGTAGAATAACGAATATTGTTAATGAAATAGGATATAAAGGTGCGTTTTCTCTAAAACCTAAGCCATTAAAGATAGCTGGCATAAACAATCAATATTATGAATTGCCAAGATTTGCCATATATTATATAGACAGTATGTTTGATTTCAGAACAAAGATTGGTGATGTAAATAACGCTGTTTTTCTCTATACACAACAATTAAAAAACCGATTCATCAACAGATGCTCTTATGCAAGCATGTTGATAAAAACTAAGATTGCTGAATAAGAGGTTATAATGCAACAATCTAAGTTGGAAATTGTAAAGAATTTGAAAGAAACCGAAGATATCCCTTCAGGCTCTTTATTTATCCGTCGGTTATCTATTATGCTAGATTATATAGCAATATTAAGACCATTATTGCTTATTCCCGGATGGACGATGGTATTATTAGGCTATTATAGAGGTATTAAAGGTAGTTTGACTGCTCAAATAGATTTGCCAATAATAGGCAATATTGGCATTATTCTCAACCTCCCAAAAGAATTATTACTTACACTTTTCTTATATTCATTGCTGATGGGCGCAGTTTATATCCTAAATCAGATCACCGATAGTCAGACCGATGAAATAAACGACAAATTATATCTAATCCCTCATGGTTATCTAAAAAAAAATATATTAAAATTACAGATCATCTTTCTTATATCTGTTGGAATAATATTACTAGCCTTTATTCGATATTCTCTTGCTTATACAATACTTATTTTATTATCCATTATAATGGGAATAATTTATTCTGTTCCACCGATTAGACTAAAGGGGAAGCCTATACTTGATCTTATTACGAATGCTTCTGGTTTTGGATTGGTTGCTTTTGCTGTTGGGTGGACGATCAAATCTGATTTTTCAAAAGAGCTAATTTTGGATTCTTTGCCATATTTTCTTTGTGTTTCTTCTGCATACATAAATACAACTATACCCGATATTAACGGTGATATTCATAACGGCGATGTTACAACGGGAGTATTTTTGGGAGTCCGAAAGTCGTGTTTTTTTAGCACTTTTATTTTAATACTTGCAATAATTGCAGGATTCTTGCGCAAAGATTTTGTCCCTGTAACAGCATCTATATTGTCATTACCATTTTTTATTCGTATGATTATACTTAATTGGAATCAAAATCATGTAAATATAACGTCAATTACTCTGGCAACAAAAATTAGCGTTATGACATTATCGTTATTAGTCGCTTTTTTAATGCCCTTCTATTTTATTCTATTAATATGTATAATACTTTTGGTTAGGTTCTATTATCAAGCTAGGTTTGGTATTAGATATCCATAAATTTATAAATGAAATTAGCTATTATCACAACTTTAAGAAGTAATTCAGGAGATAATTTTATATACGAAGGTTTCAAAAACCTTCTTCCAGCGAAATCTTTTGATAGTATATTTCTTATAGATAAAGTTGATATTCCAAAAAGTAATTTATATAAGGAGTTTATTGACGCATCTGACTTGATTGTTATATGCGGTTCGCCAATATTCTATGATAAATGCTATCGTATGAAATGGCAAAATAACCTTTTGGAATATAGCAAAAAAACGAATAAAAAAATATTGTTACTTGCAGTTGGAAGCAATTTTAAAACAACAATTGATGGTCTAGTATTTTTTCCAGATGTAATTCAGGACGAAAACTATAAAAAATTTATATCAAGATATAACGAAATATCGTTCAGTGATTTTACTGTAAGGGATAGATATTGTCTTGAATTTTTAACAAAAGCAGGTTTTTCTAATGTAAAACAAATAATCTGTCCATCTATTTTTGCTGGGAACATTGATGAGAATAAAGAAGAACGAGACTTGATATTTATTATATGGGGTGGCACTTATTGGAATTCTGATATTCCATCTCAAAAGGTGCTTGAAATATGTAAAGGAGTCGAAAAATCACTTTCCTCGTCAACTAATAAAAAAATTATATGGGTTTGTCATGACTTTGAATCATATAAGGAGTTAATAAAACACACAAACAAAAATAATACTTTATTTTCAAATAATTATACCGATTTTTTTAAGTATTATACCCGATGTTTCTTTGCATTTTCGGTCAAGGTTCATGGAACGATGCTTCTTGCATCTATGGGCGTGCCTTCTTTGTTGCTTCAGTTGGACTCAAGAGCAGGTATTATAGAACAGCTAAATGAAAATTATGCAACATTGTCAACACCTATTGAGCAATTAACCGATATGTGCCTTGAAAAAATTCGGGAAACTGACATCTATCGTGAAAAAATAATTGCCCTAAAAAGCAAATATAGGCAAGAATACGATTTGATGTTAAGTAGGTTGGGACTGATATGATACAAATTAAGCTAAATTTCGCTTTATCGTTAAGTATTCTTTTATTTCTGTTTATGATTTCCATTAAGTCTTATGGATATGCAGAAATTCATTATACTTTCTGGGGATATTCTCTTATAAACCGTCATGCCCCAGAAGTAATATTAGATGCTCCCTGGCGTGTGGAATCTGGTGAACCGATACCTATACTTTGTGTTGTCAAAGATGCAGATCGCTTTCCAATAAATCTTGAGCGAATAACTGCTAAATGTAAAACCGAAGATGGTAAAATATATACATTTAATATTCCTTTGGAATCTCAATCCCTTAATATTGCAGAACATTATTGGTATAAGCTAGATTATATTGAGCTTCCCTATAAATACGCTGGAAAACTACAAATCACATTAGAAGCAGAATTCACCCGAAAGGGACGAAGAAAAATAATAATATCCGATAACTTATCGGGATTATCTCATTCGCCATTTAGCACTTTTGTAAGTTCAGATTCATTACCTTCTATTGATGGGTGGTTTTATGGAGATTCCCATTATCATTCAGATATGACACAAGATCAGGTTGAGTTTGGCGCACCTGTGGACGTTGCAGTTAAGATGGGAAAATCTATCGGCTTAAGCTGGTTTGCGGTTACAGATCACTCTTACGATCTTGATATTGCAATTGGGCAATACTTTGAACGAGACCCAAATCATACAAGATGGCAAAATATACAGGATGAGATCAGAGAAGCAAACCAGAAATATTTGGATTTTGCTGTTCTTCCTGCTGAAGAGGTATCTTGTGGTAATTGTCGTAACCATAATGTTCATCTTTTGGCATTTAATGTTCCCGATTTTATCCCTGGAAGCGGTGATGGTGTAAAAAATGGATTATTATACAAAAAACCCGATTTAACGATCCAAGAAGTGTTAAAACTGATAAAAGATAAAGGTGGATTTGCTTATTCTGCACATCCGGAGATCGGTAATGGATTTATGGGAACTTTGCTACTGAATAGAGGGCATTGGCACTATAAGGACTTGATCTTGGAAGGGTCTTCTGGTATGCAGTTCTGGAATGGGGAATTTAATCCAAAATTTGATCATTCACGAAAAACTTGGATAAATCTTCTTCTTGAGGGACGGCGAACATATTTACTTGGCGGTAATGATGCTCATGGTGATTTTAATCGCTGTCGTAATGTCAAATATCCCAATACCATACTCAAAGAAAATGAAAATCATATCTTCGGAAAAGTCAGAACTTTTGCCAAATGTGAAAATGGAATTTCGGTTTCAGGTGTTTTTGATGCCCTAAAAAAAGGTAAGACTGTTGTTACCAATGGACCTATTTCTATTTTGCAGGTTCAGAATGATAATGGCAAAATTGTTGATGTTGGGGAAGAGATTTCTGGGAAAGATTTCAATCTGATAATTGATTCTGCTTCTTCGGATGAGTTTGGTCGTATTGAGAAAGTTGATTTATATAAAGGTGATCTAGTCAACCAAACAGAAAATATAGAAAAGACATTCTCACCAGAAAGATCAGATACACATAAGCATAATTTTGTTCATAAGATAGTGCATGATAATCCATGTTATGTCCGATTAGAAGCATTTTCATCTGCAAATGGCAGGCAATATAAATGCTTTTCCAATCCCATTTGGCTGTTATGATGATTAGAAATGAACTTATATGCTTATATTCAACTAGCTAGACCATTAAACGGATTGATTGCCTTTTTGTCAGTCATATTTGGCGCTTTTTTGGCAGGTGGAAATATCAATCCTATTTTTGATGTCATAATCGCATCTGCAATTGCATTAATGCTATTGTCTGCTGGAAATGCTATTAATGATTATTTTGATGTCGAGTCTGATAAAATAAATAAGCCTAGGCGACCAATACCATCAGGGAAAATAAGTAAACATTCAGCCTTGACGTTTTCGATTCTGTTGTTTATAATTGGCACATCGTTAAGCCTGATAGTTAATTGGGTCGCTTTTTTAATTGCTCTATTTGTATCTTTAACGCTGATATTTTATGCTGGCAAATTAAGGAAACTGCCCTTATTATCTAACCTAGTCGTTGCATTGCTCACAAGTTTGACATTTATATATGGCGGGGTTGCTGTTGGCAAAATATCAGGTGCGATTATGCCTGCTATTTTTGCATTTTTGTTTACATCGGTGCGTGAGATTGTCAAAGATATTCAGGACGTTGATGGTGATCGAGCAACAGGGATGTCTAGCCTTGCGATAAAATATGGAAACAAAAAGGCAGTTTATATTGCACTTATTTTTTTTTCATTGTTGATTATAGCAAGCCCAATACCTTATTTGCTTGATTATTATTCTATATATTATCTTTTATGCGTGTTTTTTGGTGTTGATATTGTTTTAATATTTTGCATGATAAGTCTTATTCGGCAACCATCTAAAAGTGTTGCTGGTAGAATTGCAAATATTATGAAATTTGATATATTTATTGGTTTGATTGCCATATATCTTGGGAATCTGAAGCTTTAACATGTAAATTTGAGATTACTTATGAATTATCCTTATGTAAATAGAGAGATCTGTGGTTATTGTGGAACTTGTGTTAGTGCTTGTCCAAAAGATGCGATTGATTTAATAGACCTTCATTTAACTATAAATAAATCTAAATGTGTAGGTTGCCTTGCATGTGTCAAGGTGTGTCCTATAAGTGCGCTTAAAGCAGAAAATAAAGAAAACATTGATGAAATAAATGTAGATTTTCGTAGTTATGATCTATCAAAATGCAAGCAATTATCTTATGATGTAGTAGTTATAGGGGCAGGTCCTGGTGGATCGATGTCTGCAAAATCTTCTGCTGAAAATGGCGTCAGTGTCTTAATGATTGAAAAAAGACAGGAGATCGGCTCACCTGTAAGATGCGCTGAAGGTGTTAGCTGGAAAGCTCTTGCAGAACTCGTTGATATTGATCCGAAATGGGTATGTGCAGAGATACATGCTACAAGGATATACTCGCCTGATGGTTCTCATGTCACATTAGAAAAGCCTCAATCGGGTCTAGTTTTAGAACGAAAAATATTCGATAAATACCTTGCTATGCAAGCTGTGCAATCAGGCGCAGATGTCTGGACAAAAGCAAGGGCAATCGATCTTATAAAAGAAAATGGTCGTATTGCAGGGGTTATAATCAGAAAATTAGATGGCGATTATGCTGTTAAGGCAAAAGTAGTTATCGCTGCTGACGGAGTTGAATCCCAAGTTGGCAGATGGGCAGGTATCAAAACATTTTGTAAGCCTGTAGATTTGGATACTTGTGTTCAATATTTAATGACAGGAATTGATATTAATCCTAATCGTTGTGATTTTTATCTTGGTCATCATGTTGCACCGAGAGGGTATGTATGGGTATTTCCAAAGGGTAAAAATACCGCTAATGTTGGAATTGGCATTGGTGGAAATATTGATACGCAGAATGCAATTTATTACCTTAATAAGTTCATTGAAAAAAATTTTAAGGGTGCTTCTTTTGTTGCAAGCGTTTTTGGTGGCGTGCCTGTTTCTGGAACTTTATCTGAAATTGTGCTTGATAATTTCATGATTGTTGGCGACGCAGCACATCAAAATGATCCTGTATCAGGTGGTGGAATTATTAATGCTATGATCGCAGGAAATATTGCCGGGGAAGTTTCTGCCCAAGCGATTAAAGAAGGTAATACTTCACGTGCATTCCTTATAGAATATGAAAAACGATGGCACAAACAAATTGGACGAATGTTTGGTCATTTGAGAGGCATTAGGGACGGTGTCATGCGTTTTAATGATGATTCTCTTAATAATCTCGCAAAAGTATTGGCAGAATCCAATAATTTATCATTCCTTGAATTATTCTGGAAGGCTCTTAAAAGCGAACCTAGACTTCTATTAGAACTTAGGCATCTTATATCAATGGGTTGGGCGCAATGGTAATTAATTATGGGAAGTGTATTTGAGTATCTCATTAATACAAAAAATAAAAAAGGGGCTGGCTATTTAGTTCTCATAGACCCTGATAAACAAGACATCGAAAGCGCATCTGTTTTTGCATCTCAATCCGTTGAGGCTGGAGTTGACGCTTTGCTTGTTGGCAGTAGTTTTCTGATGTCAGATAGACTTGACGATGTTGTCAAGAATGTGAAAGATATTTCAGGATTACCTGTAATAATTTCACCTGGAGCATCTAATCATATTTCAAGATATGCAGACGCAATTCTTTTCCTCAGTCTTATAAGCGGAAGAAATCCTGAATTTCTTATAGGAGAGCATGTCAAAGCGGCTCCAACAATAAAAAGGCATGGCATTGAACCAATACCGACCGGATATATGCTTGTAGAAGGTGGTTCATGCACCTCAGTTCAGTTTATAAGTGCAACTTTGCCTATACCAAGAGATAAATCCGATATTGCGGTTGCACATGCCATAGCTGCTGAAATGCTAGGGATGAAATGTGTTTATCTTGAATGTGGAAGCGGGTCACCTCAGTCTGTTCCCAATGAGATGATCACCGCTATAAAAGAGCAAATCGCCATACCTGTAATCGTTGGTGGAGGGATCGTCAAGCCAGAAATGGCAAATGAAAAGGTCAAAGCAGGTGCAGATTTTATCGTAACTGGGAATATATTAGAAAAAGAAGGAAATATAAGCCTTATGCGTGAATTTGCCGATGCAATCCATTCTATTTCTTAACATCTGTATTAGCAGATTCCTTCATTGCTTTCTGTCCATAGCCAAGTTTAGTATGCAATTCATTTGCATCTTCAGGATTTCGAATAATGCGTGGTGTAATGAATACCATCAATTCAGTTTTTCCAGAAGTTATTTCTTTTCGTTGGAATAGTTTACCAATAAGCGGGAATGAACTTAATATAGGCACTTTGTTGATTGTTTCTGTCTTTTTATCCTCAATAATCCCTCCTATTATCATCGTTTGACCATCTTTTACGGTAACAGATGCCGAAGCCTCACGTTTTGATATAACAGGGGCATTAAAAAGTGTAAATTCTATTAGGTTATTTATCTGCTGATTTACCTCAAGAGAAACTGTCTCTGATTTGTTTATACGTGGTGTAACTGTTAAGATTACACCCACATCTTTATAGGCATAGCTAGTTAATATTCCGCCTGTATTTGTTTGTTGGGTGCTTTCAAGATATGGGACTTCCTGACTGATATTGATTACCGCCTCATGATTATCCAATGTCAATATTTTTGGTGTTGAAAGGATATTAACATCAGTATTCTTCTCAAGCGCCATAAGCAAAGTTTCTATTGTCTTGCCGAATATTGCATATTTCAATCCGTAAGTTTCATCAGCCAATCCAAAGTTTGTTTTTCCGTTTTGCAGATAACTTTTATTATCAACAGTGGTTGAATGTTCCCACATCCACTCTATACCAAACTTACTGTTATCATCAAGCGTAACTTCTACGATTTTGACTTCTATAAGAACTTGGGGGATCATTACATCAAGCTTCTTTATAATCTCAATTAGAGTGTTAATATTTCTCTGATATGTAGTTATAATTAGAGAATTTGTGGTGCTTTCTGCAACGATTTTGACGTTACCAGTAAGACCTCGGGCTGATTCTATCGTATCCGCAGCAGTTCCCATCATTCCGCCTCTTGCTGATACAGTGGTTCTGCCACGACTTTGCTCAAATGTTGAGGTTTGGAATATGTTATTCAATACTTGTGCAAGTTCAGAGGCTTCTGCATTTTCTACTGGCAAGACTATTGTTGTTTGTTCATATTCTGATATATCTGTATCAAGTTGCTTTATGAGGTTGCCGATATTCTCTATTTGTTGAGAGGTTGTTGTTACAATGATGGAGTTGGTGCGTTCATCAGCAACGACATTTATTTCAGGCAGACCCAATATGCTCCCCTGAGATGATTGGTTCTGAAATCCCGGTTGCATCATTTGTCCCGGGAAAAATGAGCCTCTTCCAAAAATTGATTGAGTTGTGTTTCTGGTTGATGATCTTGTTGACGTTCGGCTGGTAGTGCTAGAGCTAAAAAGTTGTGTTAATTCATCAGCAACTTCTACAGCGTCTGCATATTCAATCTTAAATACACGTGTTACAGCCTGATCAACTATTGGAGTATCAAGTTTTTCTATCAAAGTCTTAATAAGAGCTATATTGCTTTTACTTGCAGAGACGATTACTGAATTAGTATCAGAATCCGCAACGACTTTAACATTACTGCGAATCTGTAAAATCTCGCTATCTGTGGAACTTGCTGAATCCTGCTGTTGCTGATCTTCGCCGGGAAATCCCGGAGGACCTCCTCTTCTAAATCTCTGCATGAAGGCATTTCGTTCTTGTTCTGCCTGCTGTGCGCTTGTGCCTTCTGTCTTATAGACATTTGTAAGTGCAGTCGCTAGTGTTGTTGCATCTCGGTATTTTATCGGAAATACTTCCACGCTGATCATATCAGACATAGGAATATCTAGTTCTTTTACTATCTGGGCAAATCGCTTAATATTTGAAGATGTCGCTGTCAGTATTAATGAGTTACTTTGACTATGGGCTACCATCACACCATAAGACGGCACAAGGTCTTTTAATTCCTTTACGATCTGAGCTGCATTTGCAGAGGAAAGAGGCATTATCTGTGTAACAATCGTATCGCTTGAATCGATTTCTGATGGATCTGTGCCGACTTTTATTTCCGTATTTTCACGTTTTGCTGTATCAATAGGAACAATCCTAAAAGTTTTACCATCACCATTGCCGATACTGGAATATCCCTTCACTTTTAGAATCGTATTAAGGACTGATAAAGCCTGATCAACAGGTATGTCATTTTCACTTACTATTGTAACCCGTCCTTTGATTTCGCCATCTTTGATAATTGTATAGCCTGTTGCCTTTGCAAAAAAGTCTAGGACATAATCCAAATCAGCATCTTTGAAACTCATTGAGATCAGTTTCTGATTATCACTTTGAGCAAAGGATAAATTGGATAGAATGTATCCAAATATAAAGAATATGAAAATAATTGATATAAAACGAAACTTCATTCCTGCCCTAACTCCTTCCTACGCCTAGCCTTCATCCGTTCTATTAAGCTGAGATTGGCATCCTCTTTTTCTGATGCGTCTGATTGTATGGTTGGCTTGGATGCAAATTCTGTCGATGGTTGTGATCCAGACGCAAGAAGCTTTCCATTATTGTTATAATAAGTTTTTGAACCCAAAGCCTTAGTTAGCCTAGTTTCCTCATTTGTCAGAACCATTGTATCTTTTGTGATAGATTCAACAAAATAATCTTTAATTTTGTCCCCTTTTTTAAGGTATAATGACTTGCCCCTTCCACTATCCTCAATAAGAGCCTGATACTCATTATCTATATAAACTATACCTGTCAAAGTTATTTCATTTAACTTTTCAGCAGGAGGTTTTGGAGGTTCTACTTGGGGGTTAGTCGCAACTATTTCAACTTTTTGAGGTTCTAATCTTCTTCCACCCAAAGGTTCAAAAAGGTTATTCTGAAAAATTACTTGGCAATCAGATAGTTTTTCAACAGGACGAATAACTTCTGTTGGTGAGTATATAAGCGACTTCACTGTTCTGGCTGTCTTGATTTGTTTTGTTGCGATTGATGGCTGTTTTTCCTTTAAATAACTAATTGTGAATCCTAGAACCTTTAGCCCTATTCCGACAATCAGAACGAATATTAATAAAATTACTATGCCGGGAATTTTGATTTTTTTCTTTTTTGGTATCATGGCTTTTGGCTCCGAAAAATATGCTAAAATTACTTAAGCCTTCCTTTTACAAAAGAAGGCTTTTGTTTTATGATTAATTATCACCACGTTGATTACCTTGACGTTGCGGGCGATTACCGCCGGGTTGACCGGGAGGATTTCCACCAGGTTGCCCGAATCTAAAGCCCATGCCCATGCCATCGCTATTTACTACTCCTAAAAGGGTCAAATTGGCTTCCTGTTCTACCGTCAAAAGCTCAATAAGTTCCTTTTCTGCTTTTTCTGATGCTGTTTTTTGCTCTGAACGCTTTGTTTTGATAGCAGTAAGAGCAGTTCCGATCTGTTTTTCGTCTTTTGCATCAATGGCTTTTTGTAAAGCGTCCATTAAGTCTCTCATTTCGCTTGCTTGTTTTGTGCGCAAATTCATAATAGACTCTATTTGAGGCTTTATAACAGCAGATTCCTCTTCACTGAGTTTGAGTCGTTCCATAATTCTTTCCATCATTCTTTGCATCATTTGTTGGGGATCAAATTGTGGTCTATCTTGTTGTTGACGTCTGTTATCTCTTTGCTGGGCATAGATAAAATGGGTGCTTAATAATACTATTCCGATAACGAGTATTGATGTTAAAATAAAGCCAGTTTTTCTCATTGCCGAATTCTCCTTTTCAAAACTTGATGATTTTTTATCATTTTAAATGTAATAGCCCTATGTAATTATTTTACAATGTTTGACGAATTTTATGATAAAATGTTCGGATTTTATTTTTGATAAAACCATCTAATCTAATATGGGATATAAAAATATTCACAAAAAAACATTTAGTTGGAAATACGATAATTGAATTAGGTTATAAACTATGTTACAATATCGCCTGAAAATATCACATTCATAATGGAAACATATCAGGAATATTACTGCTCAATCAACATGACATAAAAAATCTATTTTCACATCAACAAAGGAGGGAATTATGGCAAGATATGTTGGTGTTTCAAGTATTTCTTATAGCACAGGTACAGGCGAAACACCTGAAAAGATGCAAAATGCCTTAGCTCAATGGGAATATCAAATTGACTTTGCATCGCTGGATAAACCTGATATAATCTTAATTCCAGAAATATTCATGCAGAACGTGTCTCATTCTGCTAGTCAAGCGGAAAGGATAGAAAAAGCTGATCTACTTCCAGAAGGTGGAGAGATCACAAAGTTTGTTTCCAGAAAGGCAAAAGAGCATAAGACTTATATTTTTGCTTCATATTGGCGAAAGGATGAGAAGGAAAAGGGTATATACAACAGTGCAGTTCTTTTTGATCGTGAAGGCAAGATCGCTGGTGTATATGACAAGATGTTCCCAACAATAGGTGAATTAGAATATGGAACTATCCCCGGAGATGGCGCAAAAGTTTTTGATACGGATTTTGGGCGTATTGGTGCTTTTATCTGCTTTGATCTTAACTTTGATGAATTGCTTGAAGACTATCATAGAAAAGGTGCAGAATTGCTTTGTATGCTTTCTGCCTTTAGAGGCGGATTTATGGTAAACTCCGCCGCATTGAGGCAACAGCTTTTTATTGCAACAAGCACCCCCGGCGAAAACAGTGTTATTGTTGACCCATTAGGTCGCACTTTGGCGGAATCAAGTGCCTATGGGCGCATTATCTTTTCCAAAATAAATCTTGATTCGCAAATCGTCCATATTGATTTTAATGTTGAGAGAGTCGCTAATCTAAAAAGGAAATATCAGGAATATGTTTCTATTGAGGTAGCAAGCCCGGAGGCTGTTTACTTTATATCATCAATACACCCCGAAGTATCTGTTCAGGACATGATCAAAGAATTTGAGATAGAGATTCGTGATGATTATTTTGCACGTGCAAGACGTGAAAGACTTAAATATCTACCAAAATAAACATGAAAGGAAAATGAACAATGAAAGTTGGAGTTAGTCATTTAATCGCAGGCGGAACGCCATTAGATCAATTTTTTAAAGCATCTGCAGACGCAGGTTATGAAGTGGTTGAATTATGTATCAGGCGAAGTGGAGAAATTACTCCCGAAACACCAAAAGACACATTAAAGGCTATCAAGAAATCAGCAAATGATTGCGGACTTACGATTGATTCCGTATGTCATAGTCATATCACTGGTAATCTATTAGCGAGTGGAGATACGCAAAAGGTAGCTATTGAAGAAACTAAGATTGGTCTTGAGATCGCCGCAGAACTAGGCGCATATTGCACATTACATACACTTGGAGGGTTAAATCCTGATCTATATTATGATGAAGCATATAAAAACGGTATTGCTTCATTAAAAGCCATAGCAACAACCGCAGAAAAACTAAATGTTGCTTTGGCGGTTGAATTCGTATGGAATGGATTTTTGTTTAGCCCTCTTGAGATGCGCAATTTCTTGAATGAAGTTGGTAGCAATGCTGTTGGCTTCTATTTTGATCCGGGCAATATGGCTGTTTTCCAATTTCCTCAACATTGGGCGCGCATATTAGGAAAACATATAAAGATGGTTCACATGAAAGACTGGAAAGGAAACGCCCTTAATGGTTCTTGGCCTGCTTTACTTGAAGGGAACGTCAATTTCCCAGTGGTTATGAGTGAATTGGCATCCGCAGGATATAACGGACCCTTAATCAGCGAAGTTCCAGAAGGGGATGCACCATTAAAAGTTACTGCTGAATCAATTCGTAAGATTATCAAAATGGCAGATGATTAATTATATTTGATATGAAATAAGTCGCAAAAAATAAGGGCTTGGAAATAACAACACCTTTTAAAAATATAGTGATTTTTATTGGAAGTCAAATTGATGAATCAATAAAAATACAAGGATAAATTTTTATGAAATTTCAACAAATATTGCCTGACATTTTTCTATGGATTGATACTTGTAATGTCTATGTTTTGCGTCATGGTGATAGAGCATTGCTTATTGATCTCGGTGATGGCAGTGTTCTGGAAAATTTGCAACATATCGGTATTAATCATATAGATTGGCTATTATTTACACATCATCATCGAGAGCAATGTCAGGGAATAGAGAAGCTAAAATCTTGGAATGTCAAAATTGCTTGTTCGGGTGCGGAAAGGACATTTTTTGAGAATCCATCTAGCTTTCGCAAGATGAATCCTTCGCTTGGTGATGCTTATACTGTATATGGATCAAGCTATGTCCGACCACCAATACAACCGATAAAGATTGATCATACATTCGGCTCAATGGACACTTTCCAATGGAACAAAAAAGAGTTTTGGTGCATAAATACAAGAGGCAATAGCCCCGGCTCGATGACATATATGCTAAAAAATGGTGATAATTGGATAGCCTTTTCTGGTGATGTCATGCTTGATGGGGCAAAAATGCACACATGGTTTGATACTGAATGGGATTATGGCTTTTCTATCGGCATATATGCCCTGTTTAATGGCGTCTGCCTGATTGAAAGTTTTGATCCAAAACTGATGCTTCCGTCTCATGGTGATATAATTCGTGACCCTGTTCCGCAATTAAGGGAATATAAGAGAAAAATACGTGAGTTAGAAAAGCATTATATAAGAGGATATGAAGTAAACAGCTTCGGTTATGATGCTCAAGACAATATATCAAAACCAACAAGCGTTCCCTATATATGGCAGGTATCACCTCATCTGTTTAAGTTCAAAGGTCCTGAATTTTGGGCAAACTTTGCAATGATATTATCTGATAGCGGTCATGCCTTATTTGTTGATTGCGGAGTAGGCAGACCTTTGCTTGAAAAATCCATTGAGCTTATGAAGGAACGAATGGGATTAAAAAAGATTGATGCTGTAATAATAACTCACATGCACGGCGATCATTGTTCTGATATTCCATTTATCAAAGAAAAATATGGTGTGGAAGTATGGACTTTGGATAGCATGGTTGATCAATTTGAAAATCCCAAGCAATATAATTATGTTGCACCGATAAATACCTATGGAATAGGTATTGAGTCAATAAAGATTGATCGAGCTTTCAAAGATGGCGAATCTTTCCAATGGGAAGGCTATAAGTTTACAGTGGATTGGTTACCCGGTCAGACTGAATTTGGCTTATGTCTGCGGGGAATAATTGACAATAGGCTTGTTGCATTTACAGGCGATAATATATTTGGTGATCCCAGAGATATAACACAAAATGGACATGAGGCGGTAGTTGCACATAACAGCGGAATATTAGAAGAAGGATATATTTATACCGCTGATTATCTGCAAAAGCTAAATCCTGATCTGCTTATAGGCGGACATTCTTGGGTGATGGATAACCCAAAGGGATTAATTGAACGTTTTAAGTCTAGTGTTTTATCTTTGCGTGATGCTTTCATTGCACTTAGCACAGAAGAGGATTATCGCTATATGTTTGATCCTTTTTGGATTAATGCAAAGCCATATCGTATTGCACTTAAGCCCAATGAATCAACAGAGATAGAGCTAAAAATAAGGAATTTTCTTAATCATGAGCTATTCCATCATATAGAGATACACACTCCAAAAGACATAAAAACTGATCCGTTAGTTATTGAATGTTCAATCAAAGGTGAAACAAGTCAATGTAGTAAAGTGAATTTCCAAGCAATGCCAGACGCAGAAAAAGGGCTTTATATGATCGCTTTTGATGTTACATTAGGAAATAAACGCTATGGTGAATGGTTTGACATGATTATAAACATTGAATAGGTGATAAATGAAAAGACAAATGACATCAAAGGAAAGAGTTTTGACAACATTTGCAAATCAAGAACCTGATAGAGTTCCAATTAACTATTCGGCAAATCCTGATGTTGATAGAAGGCTTAAAGAGCATTACGGATTGAAGCCAAATGATTCTGGTGGATTGGCAAAAATATTGGGTGTTGATTTTCGTGGCATTGGCGGAAGCTATAAAGGCGGAAAACTGCATGAAGATATACCTGAAAGAGGCGTCTTAGTTGACAATTGGGGTATTCACAGACGATATGTTCAGCATGAAAGCGGAGGATATTGGGATTACTGCGATTTTCCACTTAAAGATGCCACAGAAGAAGAAATCGCTGAATGGAAAATGCCATCTCCCGATGATTTTGATTTCAGTCATGTTGAAGAAGCCTGCAAAAATCAACAGGAATATGCGATAAATGGTTCAGGCGGTTTTGGGGATATAATCAACGGAAATGGTATGTTACGAGGAATGGAACAGACTTTGGTTGATCTTGTTACTGATAATCCTGCAGGATTGTTGCTTGCAGATAGGCGAATGAATATCCAAATTGAGATTACGCATAGGATACTAGAATCTGCAAAAGGAATGGTTGATTTTATATGGCTTGGTGAGGATTTAGGGACGCAAATTGGTCCCATGCTTAGTATGACAACCTTTCGCAAGCATATCCGACCACGCTATCAGAAATATTGCGATCTTGCAAAGGCTTATGATGTTTATGTTATGATGCACTGTTGCGGATCGAGCAGTTGGGCTTTTGAAGATTTTATAGAGATGGGTATCCATGTTGTTGACACACTTCAGCCCGAAGCAGTGGATATGTCGCCAAAATATCTCAAAGATAAATTTGGTGGACGATTGGCGTTTCATGGCTGTATCAGCACCGGAGGACCTGTTGCTTTTGGCACCGTTCAAGATGTGATTGACGATTGCAAAGAAACGCTTGATATTATGATGCCCGGTGGCGGATATTGTTTTGCGCCTACTCATGCTTTACAAGATAATTCCCCAACTGAAAATGTCGTTGCAATGTATGAATGCGCACATAAATACGGAAGATATTAAAGGAAAATAGAACGCAGATTAAACAGATTTGGCGGATTTTTACTGATTTGGTTTGTAATATGTAAAACGAAATGCGTAATAAGTAATGGATAATGTTTCTTACGTATCATATTTCACGATTTTTAATCTGTCCTAATCTGCCAAATCAGCCTAATCAGCGTTCTATGAGTGAAGGAGATGGATTGATGAACTTTCCAAAGATAAGTGAAGAAGAAATGTTAAGACGCCTGAATCATCCGTCTGATAAGGTTAGATTTGTTTTAGATACGGATACATATAACGAAATTGACGATCAGTTTGCCTTAATTTATGCCCTTATGTCGCCTGAAAAATTGGATTTTGAGGCTGTCTATGCGGCTCCGTATTTTAATAATCGTTCGTCAGGTCCCGCTGATGGTATGGAAAAGAGTTATGAGGAAATAATGAGGCTATTAAACTTTATGTATGTTAAGCCAGAGGGATTCGCCTATCGTGGTTCAACTGCATATCTCAAAGACAGGGATAAGCCAGAGGAAAGCGAAGCAGTGCTTGATCTGATTGAACGTGCAATGAAACAAGATGATCGTTTGCTTTATGTCTCTGCTATCGGTGCAATTACAAATATAGCATCTGCAATTATGCTAGAACCAGAGATAGTAAATCGTATTGTAGTTATTTGGCTGGGCGGTCAGCCTTTGCATTGGTCATCCGCTTCTGAATTTAATCTCATGCAAGATATAAGGGCTTCAAGACTGATTTTTGATTGCGGAGTGCCTTTGATACATATACCTTGCTCTGGTGTAACTTCGCACTTGCTAACAACAGAATCAGAGATGGCTAAATATGTCAAGGGACAGGGCAAGGTTGGCGATTATCTTTATGAAATCTTTGTTAATTATCATCCTGATCAATATGCGTATTCAAAAGTTATATGGGATATATCTGCAATTGCATGGCTACTTAATCCAAATTGGGTTCCAACAGAGATAGTGCATAGTCCGATATTGACAGATCAAGTAACATATAGCTTTGATAATAAGCGTCATTTCATAAGAAATGCGATCTTTGTTCATCGTGATCCTATATTTCGTAATCTATTTGATAAGCTTAAGACCAGAAATGTTTGATTACATTCAAGGAGGAAAAATGATGGTAAATATGGTAAATAAAATCGTTTTTTGCTTTTTCATTATGTTTTTTTTGCTTTTATTTTCCATAAATTTCTCGTTAGCGCAAGTGCCAAATCTTGTTGCTAGATGGGATTTAGATGAGGCAGATGGAAAAAAGGTTACTGATTTTGTCGGCAAAAATCATGGCGAGTTTGTCGGAAAGCCTGTTCGTGTCAACGCAAAATTCGGCAAAGGTGTGCAGTTTCAAGGAGGCAACAGCAGTTATATTGAAGTTCCAATGTCTGATGACTTACAACTGGATAAATCAATAACATGGATGTTATGGGCTAATGTTACGTCTTCTGGTGGAAGGCAAGAGCTATTTTGCTATGGAGATGCCTATGTTATACACGTTGCAGACGGAGTTTTTAAGGCATATATACATCAAGGCGGACAATTCCCACGAGCGCCCGGAAAAACTCCCGTTGAGACAAACAAATGGCATTTCCTTGCTGCGACCTATGATGCAGATACACTAAAATTTTATCTGGATGGAAAACTTGATGGTAGTGCAAGGCTGCCCGGTGCAATTGGATTCTTGGGCTTGCCATTACGTTTTGGAAATAACCCAGCAGCGCCTGCAGAATCTTGGGGTATAATGGGTGTAATTGATGAGATACAGATATGGGATAAACCCATGACTGAAGCCCAAATTTTGCATGCTTACGAATTTCCATTAGATTTTTTGGCTGTAAATAGTAAGGATAAACTTACAGGTTATTGGGGAGAAATAAAGAAATATTAGATTTTAAGGAGATGGTAAATGCGTCCTATTATTGGTATAACATGCGGAACTAGCGAAC
Organism: uncultured bacterium; assembly: GCA_964564735.1. GTDB lineage: Bacteria > Poribacteria > DTPJ01 > DTPJ01 > DTPJ01 > CAZMCH01. The sequence continues at coordinate 97,137 of CAZMCH010000001.1, read as the reverse complement.
TAAATACAAATGATAGCTATATCAGTAACGAATATATAAGCGCAATAGAGTCTGCAGGAGGAACTCCAATCGTTCTTCCACTAGCAAAAAACGAATCATCTTTTGATGGATACATAAGTATTATAGATGGGTTGTTGCTTTCTGGCGGAGTAGATATGGACCCTTCATATTTTGGAGAAGAACCAATACAGGCTTTGGGTAGAATTGATGTTGAGCGAGATCGAATAGAAATCCATCTTGCAACTCAAGCACTTAAATTGAATATACCGATTTTTGGAATATGTAGAGGCATACAAACGCTAAATGTTGCAGGTGGAGGGTCACTCTATCAAGACATGTATTCAAACCTTAATGGTATTTTGAAGCATCGCCAGACTGCGCCGGGTTCACATGCAACACACTCAATAAAAATAAAAGAAGGAAGCAAGTTAGCAACAATAATAGGACAAACAGAATTTCGTGTAAATACATTTCATCATCAGTCAGTAAAAAACTTGGCAACAGGCTTCGCTATATCTGCAACTGCAAGCGATGGCATAATAGAATGTATAGAAAGCACAAAGCATCCATTTGCAATTGGAGTTCAATTTCATCCTGAACGTATGTGGCAAAATAGCGAACCCATGCTTGCATTATTTAAGGCATTTGTTGACGCTGGAATATCATATAAAGAACAAAGGATAAATTAACATCAGCTTATACAAATCAAAAAGTCATAAAATATCATTCATAGCACTTTTTCATTATTTTGGCTTTCTCCTTTCCTAATTATATATCAATATGGAAATTCCCCAAGTGATGTTTTATTGAAATTATATTCTATCTAAATAAATATAGTCAAAAAAATAGAGATAAATAGACTTATCTTGAAAGGAATATAAAATGAAAAAAAGCTATTATAAATCCGTGCTAATTTTTCCGCTTATTGATGAACATGCACACGGATCAACTATAGTTGAAGCAGAAAATGGCGATTTTTTGTCAGCATGGTTTCAGGGATTGGGTGAACGTTGGGCTGATGATGTTCGCATTATGGGAGCAAGGCTTAAAAAAGGCAAAGATAAATGGAGTGAACCTTTCTTGATGGCAGATGTGCCTGAATTTCCTGATATAAATCCTGCAATGTTTATTGACTCACAAAGTCGTCTTTGGCTGTTTTGGTATACTGTTATTGCGAACCAATGGGATACATCGCTCATTAAATACCGAATTAGTGAAAACTATATATCGTCTGACAGCGCGCCTGAATGGTGCTGGCAGGATGTCTTGCATGTAAAGCCCGGTGGTCGTTCAGAAAGAGGCATACAACCTGATGATCCATTCGTCAAATCTGTTGAAAGGCAAATCAAGGAATATACAGAATATTTAAAAAGCATTGATACAAATGATGAAGCAATGGAAATGTGGAGAAAATGGAGTGAAAAGATGCTTTTTCATGCACGAGGCGAAAACATGATGAGAAAAGGTCATCTTTATAACAAAGATGGTGGGTATACTGAGCAAGAAATGGGTTTTGCATATTTCAGAAGAATGGGTTGGCAAACAAAAAATAAGGCAATTACTGTGAATAATAATCGCATTATTTTACCTCTTTATTCTGATGGATTTGAGTTTTCTCTTATGGCGATAACTGATGATTATGGGAAGACATGGCAATTTAGCGACCCTCTTGTTGGTGCATCAAATATTCAGCCAAGTATTGCAATAAAAGCTGATGGAACGCTTGTTGCCTATATGCGTGATAATGGCTTTCCACCAAAACGCCTTCATATAAGCGAATCGAAAGATAATGGCATGACTTGGAGTCCTGTTAGAAATTCTGAATTGCCCAACCCCGGTTCAGGTGCTGATATAGTAACAATGAAAAATGGTCATTGGGCTTTGGCATACAATGATACTGAGAATGGAAGGCATAGCTTAGCAGTTTCTATATCTACTGACGAGGGAAAATCATGGAGATATACACGTCATCTTGAGTCAGGCGTATTTGGGGAAAGGCTATCAGGTAGTTATCCAGCAATCATACAAGGAAATGATGAAACGTTGCACGTAACATATACATATACAGATAACATATCAGGAAAGGCAATTAAACACGCCCATTTTAACGAAGAATGGATTATTGAGGGAGTATGATATTATGAATATAGGATTAACACTTAGTTTCGCTTTTATGATTTTTAGTGCAAATGCCAATTTAGATAATCGGAACTATAGCTTTGATGGTTCTATTTCTCGAGAAGTCTTGGAAAATTATCTCTCAAGATCGATAACTATGATGGATTTATTGAGTGGAATTGGGAATATAAATGATAATATACGTATGTTAACAGATATGGGTGCAAAGTATGCAGGACGTACTTTATATGTCTGGGGCGGTGAAAGCAGACAGCCGAAAATGCTAGCCCAAGCCAAAGAGATTGCCCAAAAGATACACTCCCTAGACCCAGAGATGATTTTACAGGCAGGCATATATGAGATTATTACGACTGATGTCGAAAAAGTGCCGATTCCTGAATGGGTATTTGAAGAATTTGGTTTAAAGCCAGAGAATCGCAATTTCAATTATGAAGCTATGGTTTACATAAATGGCTATGGACGAGATCACTGGAGCAAAGGCGCATCAATACCCGATATGAGCCAATTGGAAACTAGGATGTGGTTTTTTTATGCTGGTGCCACATATATTGATGTCGGAATTGAGGCGATCCACTTTGGACAGGTGGAAATTATGGACAGAAACGATCCCGATCACAAATATTGGTGGGATATGATAAGTCGTGTGCGTGAATATGCAAAAAAACATGCCAGAAGGCATATCGTCCTATGTGATGCCCATGTCCCAAGTGGCGGAATAGTCTTTGATGATGGAAGGCTAATGTTTGATTTACATTCGTTCCCATTAAGAATTGAGGAAGTTGATGATTCTCCCTATAAAGGCGTTCTGAAAGTTGGTTATCTTGACAGCATATTCAGACGAAGTAAGGGAGGTCTTACTCCTAGCGGATGGGAATGTGATTCTCTTCCATACATGGTTGAGCTTGATAACTTCGGATCAAGCGGAAAAGAAGGGCAGAATATCGGCGCACATTGGATATGGGGCTATGACGAAATAAGCTGGTTTGCTAATCAGCCTCAGGAATATAGAAGCGAATGGCTTTGGTATGCTTGGAAATGGATAAAAGAACATGATCTAAATGGATTTCTGGAGATGCCCGGTAGTCGTTGCCTTGCTTCACCTGCAAATGGAAGGCATTGGTATTATGCAAATAAGCAAAGCCAAGCAGTTCCTGATGGTTTTAATGACGAGATTACAATAAAAGAGATTTGGGCTAGTGATCAATAATGTAATGGAGGTATTAAATGTTTTCAGGAGAAATACTAAACCGAATCAGAGAAACTAAACCTTTGATTCATCATATAACTAACTGGGTAACAATTTATGATTGTGCGAATGTAACTCGTGCAATAGGTGCTTTGCCTGTAATGGCTCATGCAAAAGAGGAAGCAGGAGATATGTCTTCTATTGCTTCTGCGCTTGTTCTAAATATTGGCACTTTGACAGAAGATATAATTGAATCAATGAAAATTGCTGGAAAGTCAGCAAATTTGAAAGGTATCCCTGTCGTTCTTGATGCTGTTGGGGTAGGTGCTACCAGACTACGTAATGAAAAGGCAGAGGAACTATTAAATGAGATAAAGATTGATATTATAAAGGGGAACTCATCAGAGATTGCCAAGCTAGCAGGTGAGAATGTTACTACAAAAGGGGTTGAGGCAACAAAAGTTGAGGCTGATCTCATTGCAGTTGCAAAAAAACTTGCAATCAGCAAGAATTGCGTTGTTGTTATTACTGGAAAAGAAGATATAGTTACTGATGGTAAAAAGACATATATTGTTAAAAATGGTCATGCTATGATGGGTTCTATCGTTGGAACGGGCTGTATGGCAGCTTCGGTTATTGGTAGCTTTTCAGCAGTTGAGAGGGATTATGCAAAGGCTTCTGCTTCTGCTTTATCGTGTTTTGGTATTGCTGGACAACTTGCAGGGGAGGCTTCGTCTGGTCCCGGCTCATTCAAAGAGAGATTTTATGATGAAATATACAATCTAAACAGCGAAAAAGTAAATAAGATGGAAGAGATTGAGGTATTAACATGAGATTTCCAAAAGATATAGGTTTATATTTCATTACAGATCGTAATTTAACACGAAAAAGCATTGTTGATGATGTTATTTCTGCATTAAAAGCAGGAGTAAAAGTCATTCAATATAGGGAAAAAGAGCTTTCGACAAAGGAAATGTATCAAGAAGCAAAAGTGATAAGGGAGCTTACATATAAAAATGATGCTCTATTTATCATTAATGATAGAATCGATATATCGCTTGCTGTTGATGCTGATGGCATTCATATCGGTCAAGACGATATGCCCTTTGAGAAGGCAAGGGAAATACTTGGACAAGATAAAATTATTGGTCTGACAGTTCATAATGTTGATGAAGCCATGGTTGGTGAAAGCCTGATGGCTGATTATCTGGGTGTTAGTCCGATATTTGCAACAAATACCAAAAAAGATGCAGGAAAACCAGCAGGAATAAAGCTAATAGAAGATATAAAGGAAAAGGTCAATATTCCACTTGTTGCTATTGGAGGAATAAATTTAAGTAACGTTGGACAAATATTGGAAACAGGCGTGAAAAATGTTGCGGTTATTTCTGCGATTGTGGCAAGTGATGACGTTGAATTAGAATGTAAGAAATTTATTGGGAAAATAGATGAATTTTAAGGCAGGATTCAATATATTTTGTCATCCCCTATATGAGGATGACATTTAATATTTAAGCAAGTTAACGTTTGGTTGCGGGTTGAATCTTGCGCAAATTAAGGTCTTGTGTAAAATCGAAGCGGAATTTAACTTTCTCATAAGCCAAAGTGGCAATTGCTGGTTCTTTTTCCAGACCGACTATCAACCAGACTTTTTCCGCTTGTGAACTCGGTGTATAGAATGATAAAAATCCCTCTACTGTTTGTCCTGCAGGGATTAATCTTTCGGGACCAAGTTTTTCCATGAGAAGAATTTCTTTTGCCACATCTAATCCCTGCTTTGTTTTTAGGTCCATATACATTTTTGAGACAAATTTATATCTTATGTCTTCTAATGATATTGGTGAAAGGACATATTGTCTTTCATCATTCAATGTTGTATCTTTAGGCTCAAAAACAAGACCTCTTGGCGTTTCATTTTTTATTGTGACATGAAAGACCTCTGACTGTAATGACTGTGGCCATGTCTCAAGATAGAAAAATGGTGAACGCTGTGTTGATGTAGTAAATTTTCGATCTAATCTAGCTCTCGACCAATGTTCTGCAATGACCGTAATTCCATCTCTACTAATTGTGATTGCGTTTGTTGACGGATTAACTTCCCCTTCCTTTAATTGTGGTGAGGGTTTTATTGGGTCATTTTTCAGATCGACACTTCCTCCACCTGTTGCACATGAACAAAGATAAATCGCCATTATAAATAGCATAAGAGCGATTACAGAATTTGAAAGTTTACGCATAGATGATTCTCCTTTCCTTTCAAAAGCTAGTTAAAATGCTTTATAGGCAAGAACTATTCAATATGTTTAAGCACGCTAGCGAAAATCCATGCCAAAAATACAAATCCTAGTATAACATAGTTTATTATCAAATGCAAATATAAAATCCAATATTCCAATATATATTTAACTCAAATTACAGACTTTAGCGTGCCAAAATACGTTTTGTTTTATATTTTGTTTAGTCCATTTATCTCAATAAACCTGCATCTAATAATACTTTTTTTAATAAATCCCTTTTATCTTCTGATAAGGATTTAATAGGCTTTCTTGCAGGACCAGCAGGCAAACCCATCATATTTAAGGCGTCTTTTATTACAACTGGGAACGTTCCAAAGTTAAAAGCCCTTCGTATTGGCAGTAGCTTAAACTGCAAATCCCTTGCTTTTTCAATATCACCTGCCTGAAAAGCATCATAAATACCGACGATTATTTCGGGAGCAACATTTGCAGTTGCAGCAACAGCACCTTTCCCACCAGATATTAACGCCATGAATATACATGCGTCATTACCGACAAGCACAGAAAAATCCATTCCCTTTGTTGCTTCTATATATGCTGTTGTCTGAACCATATCAGCACTGCTATCCTTCATGCCGACTATATTATCTATTTTGGCAAGTTCAACAACTGTAGCGACATCTATTATAACACCTGTTCGTGTAGGATTACCATAAAGTAGAACAGGCATATCTTCTGCGGAATCTGAAACTGATTTATAATAGTCAATAAGCTCGTTTTGTGATGGCTTAATGAAGTATGGAGTTGTAACAGAGACAGCATCCGCACCTAGTTCTCTTGCCATTTTGGTCAATAAAACCGCCTCGTTAGTTGTGATCGTTCCTGTTCCAGCATATACAGGCACTCTCCCTGCAGAAGCCTCTATTGAACTAGCGATCAGCCTCTTTTTTTCGTCAATCGTCAATGAGAAAGATTCTCCCTGACTTCCGCATACAAAAATTCCATGCACTCCACCCCTTATAACATAATCAATTATTAGTTTTAAACCCTTTTCATTTAAGCTTTCATCATCATTCATTGGTGTAACAAGGGCAGGAATTATACCCTTAATATTCAATTTTTTATCCATAAATATAATTCTCCTATATAAATACATTTTTTGTTTGTTAATTATCACATAGTTATATTTATTTGTCAAAATCAAAATTATTCTGATTCATCCTCAGTTTTTTGCACTTCATAAAAACACACATTATCTAATGTCCAGAAATGGATCAAGCCTGAAATGAACCCAAGAATCTCGCAATTTTTCTTTGATTACAAGTATCAATGATAATTCTTTTTTACTGGACGTATTGTAATAATTTGAACATCTGTAACCTGATTCCTCATTATGATAATACATATCCTTGAAATATACACAATGACAAAATGAAGTATCAAAAATGTTAGATAAATGTACATCGCATATTATTGCATCTTTGACAGGATATCCATATATTATATTAATGCCATAAATGCACAATCAATTTAGAGAAATAGTGCGATAATGGTTATAATCAAGGGGTATTTTATTCTATTGATTTGTATAAAAATATGCTGTATTATAAAGGAAAAACATGGAAAATAAAAAGACCTAAGAAGCCAAAGGGAGAATGAATCATGTATAGTATACCAGTTATAAACGTAAAGGGAAAGAACATACCTGAAGCATGGGAAAAGGCTGTTTTGGAGACATGGGAAAATGGTATAGAAGTTAAGACTGAATATGACAGAAAAGATGATCCACCAAGCAAAGACTGCACAATGATAATGGAGATAGAAAATCCATTTGCAGAACCACGTATTCACAGGGCTTTTCCCGGAGGACTGAATGATTTAGAGATATATCGTCAAGAAGTTGTATTTGGTGTGCATGATCATTGGATAAAACCAGAAGATGGAAAATGGCTTTATACCTATCATCAGAGATTATTCAACTATCCTTCAGAAATTGGAAATATTGATCAAATTGATTATATTATAAAGAAATTATCGCAAGTTCCATATTCTCGTCGTGCGCAAGGAATAACTTGGAAAGTTGATATTGATCCACCTGCGGATGATGCGCCTTGTTTACAAAGGATTTGGTGTAGGATAATTGGTGATGATAAGCCAATGCTAAATATGAACACACATTGGCGATCAAGAGATGGATACAAGGCAGCTTTTATGAATATATTTGCATTAACGGATTTGCAGAGGATAATCGCACAAAAAATAAGCGAAAATATTGGCAAAAAAGTTGAAATCGGAAGATATGTCGATATTTCAGACAGTTTTCATATCTACGGATCATATTATGAAGACTTCAAAGGATTTTTAAAGACTGTTAAAACAAGGTCTTTTGAAGAAAGGACATGGAATTCAGAGTTTGCAGAACCGATTTTCGCAGAAGAAAGAATAAGGCTCGAAGAAGAAGCAAGGCAAAATAAATAGAAGATCAAAAATAAAAAAAGGGGACGCAATATATTGCGTTCCCTATAAGAAAAATAATATTTCTATCTTTTAATTCCTGCCCAAGTTGATGTGATTTTGCCTTGTGAGCTAACCGCTTTTGGAACTTCGGGAATATCGAAGAAGTCAAATTCAAAAGTGCTATCAACGGAACCACCCCAACTTTTTGCGACTAGACCAATTTTGTAATTTCCTGCAGTATAGTTTGGCATTAACTTTTTATCTATACCACCAGACTTCCAATTGTCTTTTTCAGCGCCTTTGGCAAAGAATTCCAGTTCTTGTCCAGTTTTTTTGATCATAATCCAAACATCTTTATCAATATCAACATCAGCTTTATTGATACCGATCTGTGTTTGATCTCTCCAACGATAGCTTGCACCCTCGCAATCTTCAAGACGAATATCGGTGTTGGCATAAGGTCCCCAGATGCTATATGCCCAATTAGCCTCATTGAAGAATATTAATCCCGGCTGACATGCAGGGGGTTGTGTTCCATTAACAGCAGAATTCACCATTGTTACGATGCTAAAGTCATTCAAGCCTTTTGGTGGGTCCATCAGGAAGCATACACCAGCATCAGTGCCTCTTATATACATATCTGCACCAGCTTTTAGATCAAGGATAAGTTTTCCACCCTCAAGTCTATAAGTGCCTTTTTTAGCAGGATCGCGATAAGTCCACATTTTGTCAAGTGTTTTGCCGTTAAATTCGTCAAGATTAGCAGCATAAACAACACCTGAAAGGCAAAATGTAATTAATATAATAGTTGTGATTAGAATTTTTTTCATTAATGATTTCTCCTTACTAATAATCTTCGTCATTTCAATAGATTCGAGAATTCATACAAGGTTATTAATAAGAGATTTTGAATTCCAACTAACGTTGAAATGACGAATTAAAAAACCTGTATAGGCTATTTCTTTAATTCTGCCCATGTGGTTGAGATTTTGGAGGCTGAATCAACTGCTGTTGTGCCAAGTTCTGGGACATTGAAATAATCAAACTCAAAAGTGCTATCCACTGAACCACCCCAGCTTTTTGCGATAATACCTATTTGATAATTACCTTTAGTATATTTTGGTCCAAGTGTTTCATCTAAACCACCAGAAACCCATTGATCACCAGCAGAACCCTTTGTAAAGAATTCAATTTTGTTTCCGGTTTTAGTAACTTTTAGATATACATCTTTATCAATAGCAACTTTAGCAAGATCAACACCAACTTTGGTTTGATCTCTCCAACGATAAGTTGCGTTGTTGCAGTCTTCAAGGCGAATATCCATATTAGCATAAGGACCCCATGCGGTATATACCCAGTCTTTTTCATTAAAGAAAACGATACCTATATGACATGCTGGAGGCTGTGTTCCTTTGACTGCTGGATTTGTCAACAACTCAATAGAATAATTTGCCATATCTGGTGGATTCATAAGAAGCATAACTCCACCATCAACGCCTTTTATATACATATCGGCGCCTGCTTTTAGATCTATAGTCATTTTGCCGCCAGCAATGGTTATCGTAGCCTTTTTTGCAGGGTCACGGACTGTCCACATTTTTGAAAGGGCATTGCCATTAAAATCATCAAGATTGGCAGCAAATAGAGAACTAGAAAACATAATTAACATTAAAATTGCAAAAGGTAAATAAAATTTGCTCATTGAATACCTCCTAAAAAATGTTGATTTTAACAAACTTAATATAGCTATTAACATAATCATAAAAATAGCTTATCAAAATAATATTTATTTGTCAATAATTTTTGAATAAAAAGAGATTATATTAATTTAGTGGGTAAAGAAAAAGCCTCAATTGATTACCCATTAAATTGATACAATCTCTTGGGTTCCTAAATCACCTTGATATTTGTATTATATAATGATATAATGTTTTTAATTAAGCATATATTAACTGCGAATTATTGTAGATTTATTGAATATCAGGAATAGGATATGAAAAGACGATTTTTATTGTTAATAGTGGCATTTTTATTACTTACGTTTGTTGCTTATGCTGGTAATAATGTGCAGACATGGACGGTAGTTAGGCAATTTAAGAGTGAGACTCATTTTACTGGCGTACAATTTTTAAATGATAAAATTGGTTGGGTTAGTGCATGGTCGGGTATGATTGCTAAAACAATAGATGGCGGTAAAACATGGAAATATTATAAGACATGCACTGATCAAAATCTTGATTCTGCATACTTCATCAATGAAAATATCGGTTGGGCTGTTGGAAGTAATGGGACAATCATTCAAACGAGAGATGGTGGAAAGACATGGAAGTTTCAGAACAGCAATACGGAAGATGAGCTAAATTGTGTTTATTTCATAGACACAAAACTCGGTTGGGTTGTTGGTGGAGGTATTGGTGGAACAATATTACATACAAAAGATAGTGGAAAGACATGGATTAGGCAGGATAGCGGGACCATGAGTGAATTATTTAAAGTATTTTTTATTGATTCGCAAAAAGGTTGGGCAACGGGTTTATGGGGGACAATACTTCATACAAAAGATGGTGGTAAATCTTGGCAAGCACAGCCTACTAACTTAAGTCAATCTCTGTTTGGACTAAGTTTTATCGATGAAAATACAGGTTGGGTAGTGGGAACTTTTGGCACTATCTTGCATACAAAAAATGGAGGAAAAACATGGATAAAACAGCTTACATCAACCGATCAGCATTTATGGGAAGTTGACTTTGCTAATGATCAGTATGGTTGGGCGACAGGATGGGAAGGTGTTACAATCCATACTAAAGACGGCGGAGAGTTATGGCTTTCACAACTAGGAAACACAAGCAGTGATATTTTAGGGCTTGATTTCATAAATGAACTAGAAGGTTGGGCTGTTGCAAGCACCGGGTCTATTTTACATACAAAAGATTCTGGTAATACTTGGGAAACTCAATTAAGTGCTGATGACGCTCCCTTAAACGGGGTATCTTTTCCAAATAAACAATTTGGTTGGGCTGTTGGAGTAAATGGGCTGATACTTCATACTGCAGATTATGGAAAGACATGGAAAAGACAGGATGCTGGCACCAATAATGAATTATACAGCGTTTTTTTCTTTGATGAAAATACTGGTTGGGCAGTAGGAAACCAATACACGATACTTTATACCTCCGATGGTGGTAAAACATGGCAATCTCAGCAGGACAATATGATTAATCCACAAGCGACTCTTGGCAACAATAATAAACTATGCCTTGATGGCTATAATGCAATATATGATGTACATTTTGAGAGTGAGCAAGAGGGCTGGATTGTTGGATACAATGGCTTAATTTTTCATACAAAAGATGCAGGGCAAAATTGGCTTCCACAAGAAAGCGGGGTTAAAGAACCGCTTTTGAGTGTCCATTTTATTAATAATAAAGAGGGATGGGCTGTTGGTAACAAAGGTATCATAATACATACCTCAAATGGTGGCGAACAATGGGAAGAACAGTTTTCTGATGCCCATGAACCATTTCTTGATGTGTTCTTTATTGATGCCAATCATGGTTGGGCTGTTGGGTTTGGTCCCATCGCAAGCACAAATGATGGTGGAAAAACTTGGATATGCCAGAATAATGACACGGGAACTGCCCTTTGGGGCATATATTTCGAATCAAAGAATAATGGATGGGTTGTTGGGGCAAATGGTGTGATTATTCATACAAAAGATGGTGGCAAGACATGGCAAATACAACAAAGCGGAACTAATGATTGGATATTTGACGTTTGCTATTCTGGAAATAGCCTTTGGGCAGTTGGTCGTAAAGGAATTATACTAAAATATTCTAGTTCTGAACGGTCCTGATATGGAGTTATATATGAATAATAAAAAGAAAGTGTTACTTCTTGGTGATTCAATAAGGATAAGTTATCAGTCTTCTGTCGCTGATATGCTTAAAGATATTGCAGAAGTTGTGGGTCCAGAGGAAAATTGCCAGTTTAGCGCATATACTTTGGCTTCGCTAGATAGATGGATAGAGCAACTTGGCAAGCCAGATATTGTTCACTGGAATAATGGAATACATGATGTAGGTCATAATCCTGATCGTCAACCGATACAATATCCCTTAAATGAATATATATCAAATTTGAGAGGTATAATTACCAAGCTCAATAAAACAGGTGCAAAAATTATCTTTGCGACTTCAACGCCTGTTCATCCAAATCGTCCATTTAAAAATACCGAATGGGCTTGGCGAAATGATGAAATCGCTGGCTATAATGAAGGTGCGGTTGAATTAATGAAAAGTAAATGTATTCCCATCAACGATCTTCATGCTGTCGTTGCAGAGAATTATGATGTCTATTTATCCGAAGATATGCTTCATCTCAGTCAGGAAGGTATCAAAAAATGCGCTGAGACGGTTGTAAATGCGATAAAACCATATTTAATATAAATACATTAATTGACAGATTTTATCAAATAATTGTTTATATTAAAGCTACTAAATAATATCTTCATGATAAGTTTTTGTCCTTAAAATCTGAAAAAGATTAAATAAAGCCTTTGCATGTATCTGACAGACTCTTGATTCTGTAAGAGATAATACTTGACCTATCTCTTTCATGGTCATTTCTTCATAGTAATATAAACTTACAACAAGCGCTTCCTTTTTTGATAATGATTTTATCGCTTCTTCAATTATCGTCTTTGCTTCTTCTGACAAGACGTAATCTATTGGTTTTACTGTTTCGGTATTTTCAAAACTTGCCTCAAATTGATAAATATCATCAGTTTCTGGATTTCTCGCACTATGAAAAAATATGGCTGATGGACCGATTTGGAGCATCATCTTTCGGAATTGATGTAAATTCATGTTAAGAGCCTGTGCTAATTCGTCTTCGTTTGGTTGCCTTGATAGTTTTTGCTCAAGTTTTGCATGTGCATTTTTAAGCGCCCTTATTTTCTCTTGAATAGATCTTGGAGCCCATTTTAAATTTCTTATTTCATCCAACATTGCTCCACGAATTCTGCATTTTGCATAAGTCCTAAAACTTGCCTGTTCATCTGGATTATACTTTTCCAACGCATCTAATAAACCAATAATCCCAGAATTTACAAGATCATCTGAATCGCAACAAGGCGCAGAATATACAGAAAATCGCTGAGCCAAAGATTTAACAAGTGGTAAACACCGCATTATTAATTCTTCTTTTGCACGATTGTCTTTTTCAAATTTATGTTTATACCAAAGTTCATCCAACATGTCTTGCTCCCCCAATAATGGATTCTTCTTTATCCGGTCTATATTGTTTGTGAATTTTATCTCATTTTTTGTTTAATCAGGATTATATCAGAGTGAAGTGACACACTTGCGTCACTGGTTTTAAAAAAATTTTTTGTGCTATAAAAATTATTTCTATTGACTAAAAATATATACTTTGATACCTTATTTACGCTGATTTTCGTTGAATTTTAGCGGTTTTTAAGCCAAATAAAGATGAGGTGCAAAGATGCCAAGACAACTTAAAATGCTTTATCCTACTAAACAGCATCCCCCAACAGTTGCGCTTTCAGATGGATATTCTGTCAGGACATTTCGCAAGGGCGATGAAGAGAAATATGCAGAATTATTAAACAATAAGAATCTCGGTGACTGGACAGTAGAGAGGCTTAGTTCTATACTTGATGATCCACTATCACCAGATGGCGTCTTTTTTGTTACCTATGGTGATGATCTGGTTGCGGTTGCCTGTGCTCAAGATCGTGGTCTAAATTCTAATCAAGAGAAAGTCGGAGAAGTTGGATGGGTGGCTGGTGATCCTGCGCATAAAGGCAAAAATATTGGTCTAGCTGTATGTGCTTCCGCAGTGAATTACCTGCTTGATCTAGGCTATAAGGAAATATATTTATTTACTGACCACTTCCGTTATCCTGCTCTAAAAACTTATATAAAATTAGGCTTTGAACCTCGTCTTGATGGTGCTGATGATAGATACCTTTGGAAAAATATTTATGAAAAACTGGGGTTTGATTTTCCAGAAAACACCAAAAAGGCAAAATATATCAAGCACCCTAACGGAGAAGAAATAGCATGGCGAACTCTCAATAAAGAAAAAGTTAACGAGCCTTGCATACTCTCTGCATGGTGTATGAAAAGGTCTTTTTTTCAATCTCTGACATATCGTGATGATATATATACAGAAGATGCGCCTGATATTGTGATCGAAGCATTTATAAGGGCTGGAGCAAATCTATGCCCGCAATTTATCATGCCTTCACCAATAACCGAACACATGGCGTATGATCCGTTTTATGTTTCTGCACAGGCAAAATCTAAATCACAGCCACAAAATACATCGTCACCTAAACTAAAAGCCCCTACAAGCCCAGAGGATGTCCGAGATATAGTCAATGCACTACCTGATCCATATAAGCTTGAAAAGGATTATAATATCGAAGCTGTTGCAGAAAATTACGCAAGATATATAATGAATATGAATGAAAGAGCAAAGCATGAGATATTATTCATATCAGGTTTTGGGATGCCTAGCTTTATGGGTGGATATGGATGGGGTTATGTGAATTATCTTTCTGCTTTGAAGCTATACCCTGACGTAATGGAAAAATACTTTGCCTATGGTGGTGAGAATGGTCGCCTTTACAACATGGCTGTTGCTCATGCAGTAAAAAAATACGGACTTGCACCTTATGTCTATACCGGTGATGATATATGCTTCAATGATGGACCTCTTTGCTCGATAGATATGTTGGATAAGCTATATTTTCCTCACCTTGCTCATGCAGTTCAACCTTTGCATGACGCTGGAATCGGCATAGTTTGGCATTCTGACGGAAACATTTTACCAATAATGGATCAGCTTATCAACGTGGTTGGTGTTTCAGGTTTTCAGGGATTTCAAGAAGAGACTGGTTGCACGCTTGAGAAAATAGCATCTTATAGGACACGCAACAACGAAAAGCTAATATTATGGGGTAGTATTTCTGTTACAACGACTTTACCTTTTGGCACAGTTGACGATGTCAAACGTGATGTTGAGAGATGTTTTAAGGTTGCGTCTCCAGGTGGTGGATTTGGGCTTGCATCTACAAGCTCAATATTGCCCGAAACTCCGCTTGAGAATATAATTACTATGTTTCAGCATGGACAGAATTTTGGTAGAGAGTTTTTGGGTAGCCTGCAATAGCAAATTGGTTATATGGAGAACTATTGTTATGCTTAGAATATCAGACAAAATAAAAGCGATGTTTGAAGGGCTTGGAATAAATCCAGACGATATTATTCAACTTGAGCAAAATGATATAAGCCAAGATGAAGTTTATAGTGCAACGTCTCCATTTCCGACTTTGAGCAGATACCGCAAATATATAGACTTCATGGACGACTTGACATCTCTCAAAGC
The DNA here is from genome assembly GCA_964564735.1 of uncultured bacterium. Lineage (GTDB taxonomy): Bacteria > Poribacteria > DTPJ01 > DTPJ01 > DTPJ01 > CAZMCH01. Next base: position 81,705 of record CAZMCH010000001.1, on the reverse strand, counting down.
TTGGTATAAATATAGAATAACTGTCATTGTGGAGTATTTTATAACCCTTGCAGACACAATGGCTCAATATAATGGAATTTACAGGGATAAAAAGATCATTACATTTGCATTAAGCGAACAGATGAAAGATGATCTCAGAAAAATTGCCGATAATTTGACTCCACAGCAAATGGCACAGATAGACGTTATTGAAGCAAAATCCGACCATGACACATCCGCTATAACTGATTGGATAAAGTTTATTGTTGATAAAAATGACATATTCGGACTTTCTTTTGCTGATACTAATAAAATAAAAATGCTGGAAAACAGCCTTGACGGTTTTCACTTTGGAAGAACATCGGAAGATGTTAATTCTCCTATGTTCGCAATGATTAATCGCGACCTGTTTTTTAAGCATTTGATCCCTGAAATATTGGCATTTCAGGAAGAACTTATCAAATATGCACGTAACTATAACCGCACAATCGCTGGATTAACTCACGGTCAACCAGCAGAACCGACAACTATTGCCAAACAGATTGCAAATGTTATATCTGCGATAGATTCCATTATTAGAAAGGAGTTTCTTCCATTTAACGAAAAAGGCAAACAAACCGCATTATCTTTTCCAGCCAAGACATTTGGGGCTGTTGGCAATCACAGCGACCTGAGATCAGCATATCCTGATATTGATTGGATAGAAAATGATCAAAGATTTATATCTGCGCTTGGTTTGGGGATACACCTTGACAAAATGGCAACACAGGCAAACCTTTATGGCGAATATAAGCGAATATATGATGCAGTATGCACAATTGCAAGGTATATTCTTAAATTTACCAATGACTTTTGGGGATGGACTAGCTTCCAATGGTTTCGCAAAAAGAAAAAAGCTGGCGTTAAAGGCTCATCTGTTATGCCCAATAAATATAATCCATGGCGTATTGAAGGTGCAAACAAGATTCTCGAAAAATTCATTGTTCAAATAGAGTATACATCCAAGGCATTAATGGATTATCCTTATGAAGGTGATATGGGGCGTTCAATTCTTATGAGAGATATTGGCGATGATTTTGCAAAGTTCTTTATAGCACTTGGAAGGATAAGAGAAGAATTAGTACTTTACGAGCCTAATGACGATAAGATAGAAAAATTCTTGAAAGATAACCCCGGGCTTGTTGGAGGAGTTGCACAGACGATATTAAAACGTTCTCAGACAGAAGGTGACGCATACAGACAGATTCAGCAAATAATGATAAACCCAGATGGAAGCTATGTATCGCAAAATGAATTTATGCAAAGAATGAATGATAATAAAAATATTCCAGATGAAGTGAAAAAAGAGATCTTAAATGTCGCTGAACCGAAAAATAACGTTGGGTATGCAAATGAACTTGCTGATCAGGCGATAGCAATGGCGGAGGAGACAATACGCCTTTGTAGAGATATAGGATATAAAAGTGATTTTTCGCCTCACTAAAAATGGCAGAAAAGTATTATCCTGAACGAAGTGAGGGATCTTATTAGATTAATACGACTTTTTCAATTATGACGAAAAAAGCTGATACGTTCCAACACATTGCTGAGTATTGCGCTGGAATAGTCGTTGCCTTTGTGGTTCATTATCATAGGACTATTAAGAGATGAAAGAGATCAAAATTGGTTTGATTGGATGTGGGCGTGTATCTTCACTCCATGTAGAAGGTTATCTAAATACAGAAGGGGCAAGAATTGTGGCATTATGCGCACCAAGACTAGAAAAAGCCTATATTTTGGCTGATAAATATGCCCTGAAAAACGTGGAATTTTTCTCTGATTACCATGATATGCTTGCGAAAGGCATGGTTGACGCTGTTGATATTATGACACCTGATTATCTTCATGCAGAAATTACCAAAGACTGTGCGCAGATAGGATTGCATATATTATGTGAAAAACCTTTAGCGCTCAATTCTGCTGAAGCACAAAATATGTATGAAATAGTAAAAAAATCTGGCATAATAGGAATGGTTGGGTTTGTATATCGCTTTAACCCGTCAGTTTTAACAGTAAAGAAATTGATTGATAATGGTTCTATTGGTAAGATATATCATTTTCGAGCGCGCCTCAGCACTCCTAGATTATCAAATCCTGATCTGCCTTTGGAATGGCGATTAGATAGAAGCAAAGGTGGATATGGCGCTCTGAGTGATTTAGGCTCACATTTGGTTGACCTTGCACGTTTTTTGACCAATGATGAGTTTGCCTTGCTGACTGGTATAGGACAGATATTCATACATGACAGGCGTATAGAGAATAGCAATGATATAGATAAGGTAACTGCTTATGATGCAGTTTCAATCGCAGGCAAGATGAAAAACGATGCTATGATTAATATTGAGGTTAGCCGTTTTTCTGCAGGGGCAAGCACATTTGAGATTGATGGTAGCCTTGCTTCGGTGAGATTCGCAAACGATAAGCTATATATATGGAAAAAAGAGGTTATAGATCACCAAAAGCCATCAACAGAATTTTTGCCATTGGACATAGAGCAGTTTCAGCTATACGAATCAAGCCTTTATGCAAACTTTATCAGATGTATCCAAACTAACATTCATGGAAAACCCGATTTCTATGATGGATTAATATGCCAAAAAGTGCTTGATACCATCGACGAGTCAATCAGATTGGGAAATGTATGGAAATAAAATCTGCTATTTTTAACATCTTCACATAGGATTGCCTAACACTAAATTTGATTTACATGCCTGTAATGACTAAGAAAAACACTTTGACATTCTTTAATCTATATCTTATACTGCTATCAATCAAAACTTAGTCAGAACCAATTATTTCAACATATCTTTTAGAGGGAAATTTGATGAATTCAAAGATTTTAGCACTAATTTTAATTGGAATAACCTTGATAGCATTTCTCTTTATAGCAATTTTTGTATTAGTAATACCATCACAAAAGCGCGCTGTAACGTCAGAAGTATCAAATATAGAAGCAATTTTTAAGGAAGGTAAATATCAGGAAGTCATAATGCTTTCTGAAGCATTTGTAAAAAAACGATCAAGAAGCAAAAGTATACCTGATGTTTATTACTATCTTGCAATGTCAAAGCAAAAGCTAGATGATATTGATGGAGCAATGAAAATATGGGAAAATATTATAAAAAAATACCCAAAAAGCAAAAATGTTCCAGAAGCATATTATTATATTGGATATGAACAAGAGATTTCTCAAAATTTTGATAAGGCATTAGAGAATTATACAATTATCACCAATAAGTATCCAGATACCCCTATTGTTGCAGGGGCAACGCTTGGTATGGGTAGGCTATACGAGATGAAAGGTCAAGACTCAGAAGCTATTTCTGCATATCAGAATGTTATTGAAAGGTTTCCCGACTCGGAATTCGTCGTGGAAGCAGAACAAAGACTGGGAAATATTGCCCTTGCAAATTTTATTAAGGAAAATTCTAAATCCTATACAGTAGAACGGGGCGAATCTCTCGTAACTATCGCCAAAAAATTTAACACTACCCCGCAACTAATAACTAAAATCAATAATCTTAGTGGCGCAAGCATTAATGTTGGTCAGACAATAAAAGTTATTGATGGCAGTAATCTTAATATCTTTATTGATTTATCAAAAAATAAGCTATATCTTAAATCTAATGATAAAGTCATCAAAAGCTACTATGTATGCTCAGGAAAGAAAGAGACACCAACTCCAACAGGAGATTATAAAGTAACGGAAAAAATGGTTGATCCGACTTGGTTTTCAGGAATTGAGACTGGTAATAAAGGCAAGATTCCCGGTGGAGATCCAAGAAATGAACTCGGAACTCGTTGGATAGGCTTCAAACCGACATTCGGTATACATGGAACTATATTTCCAGAATCTATTGGAAAATCCGAGAGTCATGGTTGTGTCAGGATGCAAAATGCTGAGGTAGAGGAACTTTATGATATGGTTGTTACAGGAACTCCAATTAAAATTGAAAATTAAAAAATCATACGCTTAATTTGATATTCATAATTGGGAATTACTTGGCATAAAATTTCGTTTAAGTAACTTGAATAATAAAATATTCAAAGCAAAAAAGTATTGAAGAAATATAGAATTACTTGTGATGTCAAATTAAGGAGTAAAAAATGAAGCTTGTAATAATTGGTGGAGGAGCTGGTGGACCTGCGTCTGCTTCACGAGCAAGGCGTTTAGATGAAAATGCTGAAATCATCATGTTTGAACGTGGAGAGCATATCTCTTATGGACATTGCGGATTGCCATATTATATCGGTGGTGTTATACAAAACAGAGGCGATCTTCTATTGTCTAATCCTGAAAAGTTCAAACAGCTTTATAACGTCAATGTTCGTGTGCATTCACAGGTTAAAGGCATTTATCCTGATACAAAGGAAGTGGAAGTACTAGACTTCACTACTGGTGATATATATCGTGAATCTTATGATAAGATAGTTCTCTCAACAGGTTCAGACCCAATCAAACCACCATTACCAGGGCTTGAGTTAGATGGCATATTTACACTCCGAAACCTTACCGATGCAGACAAGATAAACCAATTCATAATTGATAAAAAACCTAGAAGGGCTGTTGTTGTTGGCGGGGGATTTATCGGGCTTGAGATGGCAGAAAATTTTGTCCATAGAGGTATTGAGGTTACTATTGCTGAAATGCTTGATCAAGTTATGCCTCCGCTTGATCGTGAAATGGCAGAACCTATACATAGAACGCTTATGCTTCATGGTGTCAAGCTTGCGCTTTCTGATGCTGTTGCGGGATTTGAAAGAGAAAATAACGCACTAAAAGTGAAATTAAAGAGTGGAAAAGAACTTCTATGCGATATGATAATATTATCTATCGGTGTCCGTCCAAACCTTACACTTGCTAAACAGGCTAATCTTGAGATAGGCAAAATCGGTGGGATAAAAGTAAACGAACGTATGCAGACATCAAATCCTGATATATACGCTGTTGGCGATGGTGTTGAGACAAAACACCTCGTTACTGGCGAACCTTCTTTGATACCACTTGCGGGTCCAGCAGCACGTCAAGCAAGGGTCGCTGTTGGCAATATATTTGGCAGAGATGAAAAATACAAAGGAACACTTGGCACAAGCCTTGTAAAAGTCTTTGAAGCAACAGTGGGAACTGTTGGCGCAAATGAAAAAACGCTTAAAAAAGTTGGCATGAACTATCAAAAGTGCTATTTAAGCCCGTTTTCTCATATTACTTACTATCCTGACGCTGCATCAATGAATGTAAAACTTCTTTTCTCCCCTGATAACGGTCGTGTTCTTGGCGCGCAAATTGTAGGAACAGAGGGCGTTGATAAGCGAATTGATACGCTTGCATCTGCAATATCTGCAGGCATGACTGTTGAGGATTTGACTAATCTTGAACTCGGTTATGTTCCTCAACTCGGTTCCGCAAAAGAGGCGGTTAACGTTGCGGGTTATATTGCCTCAAATATGCTTAAAGGCGATATGCCTTTTGAACATTGGGAAAATATTGACGAATTGATGAGTGGAAATGGAATTTTCCTTGATGTGCGTGAGGAAACTGTAACTGGTGTAGGTGCTATTGCCAATTCAAAGAATATCCCATTGACACAATTGCGTGAAAGAATAGACGAATTGCCAAAGGATGTTCCAATATACGTTTATTGCAATGTCGGCATTGAGAGTTATATTGCAACTCGTATGTTGAAATTAAATGGCTTCGATGCAAGAAATATGAGTGGCGGATATTCAGTATATAAAAATATACATAAACCAATAGATACATCAGAGGCAATAGAACCGATATATGAAAAGCCAGAAAAAGTTGCTGAAAAGCCCATTGAGGCAATTAATACTGAAGAAGAGGCTGTTTGCCTCGATGCTTGTGGCTTGCAATGTCCGGGACCGATATTGAAGGTCAAGCAAAAGATGGATGAACTTGCGCCGGGTAGTGTCCTTGAAGTTACTGCTAATGATACTGGCTTTGCAATTGATCTGCCTGCGTGGTGCAGAAGCACAGGAAACGAAGTTTTGTCAGTAGAAGTTAAAGAAGGCAAAATTATAGGTAGAATACGCAAAAAAGGTGGAGATATAACAGAAAAACCATCTATTGTCCAAACAAATGTTCAAGTTGGTGCAAAAAAAGAGAAAACGATTGTCGTTTTTAGCAATGATATGGATAAGGTCATGTCATCATTTATCATTGCAAACGGTGCTTCTGCTATGGGTTCAAAGGTTAATATGTTCTTTACATTCTGGGGACTCAATGTCCTTCGTAAGCCCTATAAAGTGTCCGTTTCCAAAAGCTTTATGGAACGTATGTTCGGCTGGATGATGCCAAGAGGTGTCTCAAAACTGACACTATCAAAGCTCAATATGGGTGGTATGGGAACGAAGATGATGAAAATGGTTATGAAACAAAAGAACGTCAATACTCTTGATGAGCTTATAAAATCTGCTTTGGATCAAGGCGTTAGGATAATTGCCTGCACAATGACGATGAATATCATGGGCTTAAAGAAAGAAGAACTTATTGATGGGATCGAAGAAGGTGGAGTCGCCGCATTCCTAGAAGATGCTGATAACTCTAATATGACTTTGTTTATCTGATGACAAGAAAAACAAGAATAGACCGCTGATTTTCGCTGACTGCGTCCCGCAGATTCGCTCTGCTTTTTCAATCTGTGTGAATCCGCTAAATCCGCTTTATCTGCGTTCTATATCTGGAGGAGGGGAAAATGTCTGAAAAAAAGTTAGGTGTCTTGATTCTCGGTGCTGGCTGGGTTTCTACGCAACATATAAAAGCTTTCCAGACTAATCCAAATACAGAAATCGTCGGAATATGTAGTAGAAGGTTAGAAAGCTGTAAAATGCGTGCAGAAGAAGCTGGTTTGACAAATATAGAGACCTATACCGATTATGAAAAAGCATTAAAACAAGATAATATTGATATTGTATCAATATGCACTCCACAGCACTTACACGCAGAGCATACCATAGCAGTTGCAGAAGCAGGTAAGCATATCGTAATCGAAAAGCCAATAGCAAATAGTGTCGACGAAATCAAGGCAAAGAAAACCGCATTTCATAAAGCAAAAGTAAAGACCGTTGTTAGTTTTGTCCTACGCTGGAATCCGCTTTTTACAACATTAAAACGCTTGATTGCTGATGATGCTCTTGGCAATCTCTACTTCATTGAAACGGACTATCAAAGTAATATATCAAGCTGGTGGTCAGGTTTTGAGATGGCAAGAAGGAAGGATTTGGGAGTCAGCGCATCCCTAGTTGGCGGGTGTCATGCCATTGACGCTACCAGATGGTTTGCTGGAAAAGGTGAGTTTGAATCAGCAAAACCGATAGAGGTTTTTGCATATTCAGGTGGATGGCGCAAAGGTTCTGATATTGAATATGACTACTATAAGAGAGTATGGAAAAATAATGCGCCAAAGCTAGAATATGATGGATTTGAGATCATGTTAATCAAGTTTGAAAACGGCTTGCTTGGCAAGGTATCTGTCAATTTTGATTCCATTATGCCATATACCTTCCCAATAGAGATATTTGGCGATAAAGGCTCAATAAAGAATAATCGTATATGGTCGCATAAGTTTAAAGGTCAGAATGGCTGGGTTGAGATACCGACAATATTGCCCGATTCGGCGGATGTTACTCATCATCCATTTCAAGGTGAGATAGACCATTTTGTTGAATGTATATTAACTGACAAAGAATCACATGCAAACCTTGATGACGCCATATTAAGCCATGAGATTGCCTTTGGTGCGTTGCAGTGTTATGAGACGGGACAGCCTGTTAAATTGCCTTTGATTAACTAGGATAGATAATGAAAGACATCCTACCCATAGGAAAACTACCTCCTGATTTGCTAGGATCGTTATTATCCAGCTACAAAATTAGCGATCCTAATGTAATAGTCGGACCAAAAGTCGGCGAAGATTGCGCAGTAATTGACATCGGTGGAGATAATTATCTTATTGCAAAAACGGACCCGATAACATTCGCCACAGATGAGATCGGCTGGTATCTCGTCTGTGTCTGCGGAAACGACATCGCCACTATGGGAGCAATTCCTAAATGGCTACTTGTTACTGCCCTCTTGCCTGAAAAGAAAACTACTGAGCAGTTGGTAAAAGATATATTCTCACAGATAACAAATGCCTGCGAACTATTCAATATAACATTATGCGGAGGACATACAGAGATCACTTACGGGCTTGATCGTCCCATTTTAGTAGGTCAGATGCTGGGGCAAGTTAGGAAAGATAAACTTGTAACAAGCTCTGGCGCAAAAATTGGTGATGATATAATTCTAACAAAAGGCATTGCAATAGAAGCTACAAGCATTATAGCTCGTGAAAAGGAAAGCATATTATTACAGCGTGGATATTCACAGCAGTATATCGAAAAAGCAAAGCAATTTTTGAAAATACCCGGTATTTCTGTCCTAAAAGAAGCCATAATTGCCAATGAAATAGGGGGAGTCAATGCAATGCACGACCCAACGGAAGGCGGTCTAGCAACAGGATTACATGAAATAGCCCAATGCTCTCAAATTGGCATTACTATTTGGAAAGACAAAATTCATGTATTTTCAGAGTGTAAATCCCTATGCAATGAATTTAATATAGACCCGATGGGTGTGATAGCCTCTGGTGCATTACTCATAATTGTTGATCCATCAAAAAGTGATGATATTATAGATGCGATAAATCAAAATGGTATCCAATGCTCGAAAATAGGCAAGGTTACTGAAAAAGAAAAAGGGTTAATTATTAAAGATGGACTCGATAAATATCCACTTCCAACCTATTTAACTGATGAAATAACAAAGATTTTTATATAAAAGATATAAAGATAACAACTTTGATATGAAAGGAACAAAATTATGGAACACAAACCAAACATTGGTATTTTGGGCGGTGGTGGAATACTTGGCGCCCATGCACCTGCATATATGAAAATACGAGATAAATGTAATGTTATCAAGGTTGCAGAACCTAATCCAGCGCGAATTGAGGTTATACATCAATTACTTGGGACAGATGTGCAAATTGTTCAGGATTACCATGATGTATTGGATGATGATAATATTGATGCTGTCGATATCATTTTACCACATAATCTTCACATGCCAGCAACTATTGATTCCGCAAACGCAGGAAAACATGTTATTGTTGAAAAAGTAATGGCACGCAATATCTGGGAATGTGATCGAATGATAGAAGCATGCGAAAAAGCGAATGTTAGTCTTACTATATGTCATGATAGACGTTATCATGGAGAATGGGTAGCATTAAAAGAGATCGTTGATTCGGGCATATTAGGCGAAATATTTTTCTGGAAACTTGAACATAATCAAGACGTTCCATTTACGGGAATGTCATGGGCAAAAACCCGTGATGGCATTGGTGGAGGGGCGATAATGAGTTGTCTTACACACCAGATTGATGCTCTAAGATGGTATGATGGGGAATTTGACAGTGTAACTTGCATGACAAAGGTTATCCCTGAACGAATGGAAGGCGAATTTCTAGGCGTCATCATTGGTAAAATGAAATCAGGCGCACTTGCTGAATTATCTATAAACTGGTGGACAAGATCACACTATGGCGAAAATTCGTTATGCTATGAAATGGTGCAGGTTTGTGGAACAAAAGCTGAGGCATATTTTATGACGGGTCGTGGAACCTATGTAAGATTACATGACGAATCAAACATATCTGCAATCTCCAAATACGGTGAACAGGTCTTAACAGGCTTTATTAAAGTTGAAAGTGGAACATACAACGGACACGATAGGTGTATAGCAGAATGGGTGAAAAGCCTGCGAGGTGAAGAGGCAAATATAATCACAAGTGGTCGTGAATGTCGAAAAACTGTTGAGGTTGCTGAGGCATCTTATCGTTCTGCAGAGGAAAAAAAGGTAATAACACTTCCTATAGAGCCTAAAGAATGGCAATAAGGAGATAAAATATGCGAATTGGTCTTGATTCTTTTACAATTAGCTGTTTGAATCTTAATCCTTTTCAAATCCTAGATTATGTAAATAATCATGAGCTTGAGGGCGTTTTATTCGGTGGAGTGAGATGGCTTTCTAATAATCTTGATATTGATAAACTCAAAGAAGTAAAGGCTTATGCTGATAATTTGAATCTATATACCTATGTATCAGTTCCTACATGTAATCCTTATCTTATAAATGGCTCTATTGATGACCATATAGAAAACTTAAAGAAAGAGATTGAAATATCTGCAAAATGCGGATGGCATGAATTACATAGCTCATTAGGTGGAGGAAATGAACGCTATGAGCATCCTGTATCATGGACTCAGCATCTCGCTGATTCAACGGAACTTATAAAAAAATTGGGTTCTGTATTGAGAGATAACTCAAGCAGGATAAATCTTGAAACTCATGGAGATACGACAACATTTGAGCTTGTTCGACTTATAGAAAGTGTAGGGGCAGACATAGCAGGTATATGCTTGGATACTGCAAATGTTCTTTGTCATGCAGAAGACCCAGTCCTTGCGGTTAGACGTTCTGCACCATATACACATCTTACACATGCGAAAGATGCTATTACATTTTTTACTGACAAGGGTTATCGTAGACAGACAGTTCCAGCAGGCATGGGAGCGCTGGATTGGGAGGCTATTTTACCTATTTTGGCAGAATATTCACCTGATTTACCATTATCCATTGAAGATCATAAGTGGTTTTTCGATTATAATGTATTTATGCCCGATTGGCTTTCATTTCATCCAGACCTTACATGCGAGGAATTCGCCAAAGTAATAAAAATAACTTGGGAATGTCAAAAACGTATTATCAATGGCGATCTTCCTGATCCTGATGAGTATGAAAAAATCCCATATATTGATCAACTAGAGGAACGTCTTTGCATGGGACGTGATTATCTGAAATCTGTTATCAATCGTCATAATTTAGTTAATGTCAACAAAATATAATAAATTCTCTCCTCTTAAAACTTTTCCATTGCATAATTTTCTAGACAATAAATAAGGCTTTTGAAAAATCAAAAGCCTTATTAGACAAATAAAATCTCAATCATTTAGCTTTATAGAACCCCATGTTGCTGTAAGCTTGCTTTTGGAACCAACCGCTAGATTAAATACAGTAGGAATTGCTTCATCAGCTTTTTCACAGACAGCAAAATTGTCAAATGATACGAGAGTTTTACCTGCACCAGTATTTGATCCGCCATTAAGTCCTACAATTCCACTGGCAGGTCTAACTGCCCCGAAATCAAATCCGCTTTCTAATAGCCATTTGGCTGGCTCTTTTTCTGCTTCTGCCCATATTTTCCCACTAAATACCTTATCTGTTATCTCTGCCTTCATCCAATACCATTTGCCAATTTCAACTGCACCAAATGGTGGCGGAGTATCGTTATTTTTCCAAGCTAAATGGTCATTGAGAAATTCCATATTATTCAATGTATGGTGAATCAAAAAAGCATAACCTCCTTGTCCAGCAGCCGGATTTATTCTAACTCCAATTCCAGCTCTAGATAAGTCATTGTCCCCCCAATCGTCAATACGAACCTTTACAATTACCGTATGTGGTTCGGCAAATCCACCATCAATTATACAATATGTGTGATCCCCCGGAGCTGGTTCGGTTTGCTTTAAAACGCCATCCTCCTCAACCCATTTTCCGGGGTGATCAACAAACTGATACTTTGGATCGATCTTTTTATCATCAAAGGTATCCATCCAAAGAACCTTTGCATGGATGAAAGAAACCAAAAAAGACAAAGTTAATATGATAATCAATATAAAATAAAAAATATATCTGTTGAGTATCATCTTCTAAACCTCCCTTTTTGATTAAAAACGATTTTAATGAATAAGTCTAAAAATTTTAACCTAAAACCCTCCTTTCAATTTATCAGATAGATCATCTAGTTCTTATCTGGTGGTCTTTTTATACCGTATTTATTCATCTTTTTATAGAGATGGCTTCTTTCGAGATTGAGTTTTTGTGCCGCTTGGCTAACATTCCAATCACATGATTCAAGCGTAGATATTATCACTCCTCTCTCTGATTTATCCACTATATCTTTTAGCCCAATTTCCTGTTCAGGTTTCGGTTTTTCGAGCTTATCTTGTTTTAATCCTAATGCCCAAATCACATCAATATCAACAATATCATCGTTATTGATCATGATCATCATTCGTTCAACTACGTTCCTTAGTTGTCTGACGTTTCCATGCCAGCTATGGTTTATTAAAATATCCATTGCACTTGAGGAAAATTTTTTAGGCTTTTTACCGTGTTCTTCGCAGTATTTTTTCATAAAATATGCTACAAGTTCAGGAATATCCTCTTTATGACTACGAAGTGGTGGAACATGGATAGGTATTACATTCAAACGATAGTATAAGTCCTCTCGAAAATTCCCTGCAATTATTTCCTCTTGTAAGTCTTTATTGGTCGCAGCGATTACTCGGACATCAACTTTTATTGTCTTTTGACTACCGACTCTCTCAAATTCACCTTCCTGAAGAACACGCAGGACTTTTGCCTGAGTCTTTTGACTCATATCACCTATTTCATCAAGAAATATTGTCCCTTCATCTGCTAACTCAAATTTGCCAATAAGTTGATTTACTGCGCCAGTAAAAGAGCCTTTCTCATGTCCAAATAACTCACTCTCAATGAGTTCCTCTGGAATTGCAGCACAATTGACTTTAATAAAACTTTTATTTCTGCGAGGGCTATTTTGGTGTATTGCGTGTGCGACAAGTTCTTTTCCTGTGCCATTCTCGCCAAATATTAAAACCCTCCCATCGCTAGGACCTGCTTTTTTTATCTGGGCAAGTAACTCCTGCATGGCAAGGCTTGAACCGATAATATTATATTTTTCATCTAATTTCTCCCGAAGTTCTGTATTTTCCGATTGCAACTTTGAAAAAGCAAGTCCATTCCTTATTTTGACGAGAACTGGCTCAATATCCCATCCTTCTTTACCTTTTTCTATAAAATCATAAGCACCGAGTTTGGTTGCGTTTACTGCCATGCCGATAGTCCCTTGCGAAGACATCATTATAACAGGCAGAGATGGCTGCAAATCTTTTATTTTTCTCAGAGTTTCTATGCCATCCATTCCCGGCATTATAACATCCATCATTACAAGGTCAATATTATTAGATGCTATAGCCTGAAGCGCATCAAAGCCATTTTGAGCAGTTATAACATTATAGCCTTCGGATTTGAGCTCAAGAGAGATCGATTTCAATATATTCTTTTCGTCATCAACAAGCAAAATATTACTCATTTTTCACTATAAATTTTAGTTCCTATTTTGTTGGTAATAGTATTGTAAGTTTTGTGCCTACATTCTCTTTACTTTCTAGCTCAATACTGCCATTATGATCTGTAATTATTCGGTGAACAATTGCCATTCCCAAACCAGTTCCACCCTCTTTGGTAGTAAAATAAGGCTGAAAAATTTTTTCCTGAACTTCAGAAGACATACCGATCCCAGTATCTTCAAAAATTACTTTTACAAAGCTTGAATTTTCATTTGAACTATGAATTGTTGTGGAAATAGTAAGTTTTCCACCATCAAGCATTGCTTGGACTGCATTAGTAATTATATTAATAAATGCTCTTGATAATTGCTCTTTATCACCCATTATTTTTGGTATATTTTCGCTTAAATTTGTTATTATTTCAATATTGTCATGCCCATTTGTATATAGATTAAGAGTATCTTTTAGTATCTCATTTAAATCGGTTTCACTTAATTGGGGTTTTGGCATACGGGCAAATTGGCTGAATTCGTCAACAATCTTTCTAAGAATATCTACTTCTTCGATTATGGTATTAGTGCATTCATCAAATATCTCATCAAATGTTTCTCTATTTGTTTGATGCGCCCTTTTTAGGCTTCTTATCGAGCTTTGTATAGGCCATAATGGATTTTTTATTTCATGAGCCATTATACGCGCAACGTCCTGCCATACAGCGATTCTTTCTGCTGATAATGCCCTTTCACGATTTTCCTTTAATGATGCAGTCATATTATTTATAGAATCTACCAGAAATTTGACTTCACCTTGTGCATTGGTTTCTATTCTATGATCAAGATTGCCTTTTGAGATAATTTCTAGCCCATCAACAAGTTTCTGTATTGGTTTGGTTACATTCTTTGATATAAAATAGCTTGCAATATAAGCAGCAACAATTCCACTAATAGCAACACCTATAAGCGATCTAACTAATGTCATTTGTATTCCATAGGATTGCTTATTAGAAAATGCAGCAATTATCGCACCAAGTTGCCTATCATTATTGGACATAAGAGGAATTATGCCGAGAGTATATTCTTTTTTATCTATAATAATTCTTGGCAAATCGATCTGTTTTTCTTTTGGTTTAAACCATTTGTGTTTTCTTATTTGCCTGATTATAGATTTTGACACTTTTGATTTTGTTTGGGTTTGGTTTTTATTTTCCTTTATTTGCTCGGTATTTTCGTGTGGTTGCGATAGCTTTACAAGTTTGTCTTTTACACTATCAATATGGATCCCATTGTCATATATGACGCTTGGGACATTCCCTTGCATAAGTAACATAAAATCAGCCCCAACAACCGATGGTCTTAATTGTTCTTTAAGATAATAACCACCAATAACATAAGCAAGTATCTCACCTTTATCAGGGATTGGATTAATATATTCTATTACAAGTTTATTTCCTGACCTAATCCTCAATATAGGTTCTTTTGTTCTCCTTTTGGCAATTCTTAATGATTCTTTATCTGTAATTCCAAACCTTGCAGGATCATGCGCACTAGAAACAATCATTCCATTGGGATCACCTAATTCGAGTATATCCAAAGTAGTTCCGCTTCCAATCTGACGCCATATATCACGTATATCTCCTATACCAAGGGCATGGACAATCTCTGCACTACTAGACTTAGTTATTCTCGTTACCTCATTTTTTGCCCGTTTGCCTAATTCTTTATAACTTGAGTCTATTATATTTCTGAGATTTTCGACATCGCGCTGATGTATATTCTCAAAGCTATCATCAATCAAAAAATTTGCAGCGATTATGACTGAACCCATCAGAAACAGGAATATAGTTCCATAAACGATTATTATATTTGTTCGTAATTTCATCTGGAAAAATATTTACCTTAGTCCAAAGTTTTTGGATTAAATATATAGGCGTTATCAAGTTGTATTATTCTATTGCGAGATGATTCTGATAATCCTTGAATTTCAGATTTTTGAAGAAAATTTGTATTTTGATAGAAAAGCGGAACATATGAAGCCCTATTCAAAGTATCAACATCATTAAAATATGCAGATAAAAGAATTAAAGCAAGGGAATATGAAGCATCTTTTAGAGCTTTATCAAAATCCTGACGATTCATTGGTGAAATATCTAAAATTATCCCAGTTTTTGCCAGATCAAACGAAATACGATCCGCAATTTTTCTTTCATTTTCCGAATCCAAAACAATAAGTTTCATACGTTTATTTTGTATTTCTGCTGCATTTTTCTTTGCACGCTCTAATTGATATATCCTATCTGATAGAGAATTGCCTTGATTATAGAGCATCGCAAGAATTGACTTGATGTCAATACTGTCTTTTAGAAAGGAAATTATATCTGTCTTATCTGTAAAAGACTTTTTATTTACTTTTAGGCATACAATTTGATTATCTGAAAATCCTTTTAATTGAGATGACCAACCAGGGCTATTCCTGAACCTTCCAAATTCTATATTGGGAACTTCCAGACAATCCAAATCGCCTGTCTCAAAGCGCAAAAGCAAAGAACCAAGATCAGAACCAGACACAAATATTATTCTGTCTATATATGGTCTGCCCCAGAGATATTCCTCATTTGCTATCAGATTTAGGATTTCTCCTTCGGTTTCAGATATAGGCGCAATCTTAAATGGTCCGCTTCCAACAGGATTTTTCTCAAAATCTGTTTTCTCTGCAGAATCCTTTGGCAATATCCAAGTTAATGGATTTCCTAGTTTACTTAAAAAGCTGTCATCAGCTTGCGCAAGAGTAATTTGTATTGTATTGTCGTTTATAACTTGAATCCCTTTAACTGAATTAGCTTTACCCAGACGGTAGGCATCTGCACCAGAAATTTGCCTCAAACCTGATTGCTCTAAAAAATCATAATCGGCATTTCTGATTGATCGTTGCCATGAATATTTTATATCATTAGCATTAATCTTCCTAGTATTGTGAAACCTTGCTGATTCAGCAATATGAAATGTAAATATGCTCTGATCTTCCGATATATCCCAAGAAGATGCAATACTACCGAGAATCTTTTGATTTGTTCCATATCTAATCAAACCATCAAAGATGCTATCAGCAATATAATATTCTGTTGGTGTAAGTGTTTTGATTGGATCGAGTGAAATATTGCTTTGAGATATAGCAAATCTGAGAACTCCTCCATACTTGGGTGGGGTAGAGGAGTATGTTTCTAAGGCAAAAGCAAAAATCATCAGAAGAGTGAGCATTATATATCGCTGGGATTTCATTTTGGCTATTCCTAAGAGTCATGACTTAATATCATGATCATGCGATTCTTCATCGTCATGATGATGTTTATGAGTATTATGATCGTCTTCTTTTGCATGTCTAAAATCACATAGCAAGCTTCCCATGCAACCGTTTTCTCCACATTCAAGCTGTATTGTTGTATGATAAATCCCGAATTTTTGCTTCAGCATCTCATTAATTGAGGATAAAGTATCTTGCATAAAGCGTAAATTCTGAACATTAACAAGCACATGCGCACTTAAAGCGGAATAATCTGATCTTATACTCCAGATATGTAAATCATGAACTTCCTTTACAAAATCAAGTTTTTTTATCTCTTCTGACACTTTATTAAAATCAATATTTTTGGGTGTGCCTTCTAGCAATATATGCAATGCTTCTCTTGTAACTCTTAAAGCACCAAAAAGTATTATAAATCCAATAATAAAGCTTAAAATCGGGTCTGCAAGATACCAGCCTGTAATTATCATGATAATCCCACCGATTATAACGCCTGCGGATGACATAGCATCGCCCAATACATGCAAAAAGGCACTTTTGACGTTGAGATTGTCGTGACTTTCTCGTAAAAAAAGCAAGGCAACACCAAGATTTATCAATAGACCAATAACTGCTACTATGAGCATTGTCAAGCTTTTGACTGGTTCGGGATTCATTATGCGATTTATAGATTCATAAAATATCCATCCTGCAATAGCCAATAAAGATACACCATTGATAAAAGCAGCAAAAACCTCTGCACGATGAAATCCATAGGTTCTTTTACTGCTTGCAGGGAGAGTTGATAGATATACAGCAACCCAGCTTAAGACAAGTGCAAAAACATCAGCAAAGACATGAGCAGCGTCACTAAGCAAGGCAAGGCTATTCGTTAATACACCGCCGATTATCTCTGCAACAAGAGTGGCAAAAGTCAATATAACAGCTATACGAAACTTTCCCTGAAGGTGCGTATGTGAATGTCCATGCCCCATGATGTTTCTTTCTACATTAGTTATTTTTTTTCCGAACCAATATTTTTATCAGAACTACTACTTTTATCTGAACTGCTTGATGAAGATGAGCTAAAAGGTTCTTTCTCTTTTTTTTCCTCTTTTTTGTAGCTTTCGCTTCTATAATCTGTCGCATAGAAACCAGAACCCTTAAATATTACGCCTGCTCCAGCACCGATAAGTCTTTTTACATGACCACCACATTTAGGACATTTCTTTATTGGCTCTGATTTTATGCTCTGAAAAACCTCAAACATGTCACCACATGCTTCGCATTCATATTCGTATGTCGGCATGTAATAAATTCCTCCAATTTTTAGTAATAAATCAAAATGGTAATTATTTTAACGATTTGTGCTAGCTCTCATAAATTAAATTTTGGCGACGCTTTGTAACCCAGCTTTCCAAAGCTGGCAATTCAAAAACCAAGATAGAAGCTTGGGTTATAAAATAATTAGCACAAGTCGTTGAATATTTAATTCCGTCAGAAAGCACAATACTTTCAGGAATGAAATTGCAAAATTACAGTTGCTATTTACATGATTGAACACAGCGAAATCCGGCAAAAGTGCTACCGAGAGACGGAAGGTTATTGGAGCGATAGGTAACACGTAAGCCAAATTTGCCATCATAATACCACGATCCACCTCGTAACACCTTATATTCTCCTTGCTCAGGACCTTTTGGATTTGTTTTTGGTGAATTGGAATAATAATTACTATCATACCAGTCCAAACACCATTCCCACACATTTCCCGCCATATCATATAAGCCATATCCATTTGGTTGAAAACTATCCACTGGGGATGTATATTTCCATTTATCTTTTCCACCTTTGCCGGAATAATTTGCATTATCACGTGTTAGATCATTGCCCCATGGATAGCGTTTATTGACTAAACCGCCTCTTGCAGATTTTTCCCATTCTGCCTCTGTTGGCAATCTCTTACCTGCCCATTCAGCATAGGCAAATGCATCATGCCAACTTACTCCCACAACGGGATGATCAGACTTATTATAATCTGGATCATCCCAAAATCTTGGCGCTTTATATCCCGTTCTATCCATAAATTTCTTATATTGTTCATTAGTTACTGGATAAATATCCATATAGAAGGCATCAAGATAGACCGTATGAACTGGACGTTCTCTGTCCCAACCTTCATTAAAGGAATCACCCATCTGAAATTCCCCTGCTGGTATAAGAACCATCTTTACCCCGTCTTTGCCAACAATCTCCTTTGGAAACTCTCTTGTATCTGGCTTTTTGTCATCTAATGCAAAGGCTAAATCCATGGCGAATAATATAGACAGGAAAAGAACTAGACCAACAGTAATCATTAATGGGCATTTCTTCATGATTTTCCTCTAATACATCGCTTCTTTTCATACAATAACACATAATCGTCTAATAAATAGGCAGATATTCGTTTCTGGATAAATACTTTGATAGGCATCATTTGATCCCAAGCCTAACTAAAATAACTATATCATCAAGACGTTTTACTGTCAACGCAAAAATTTATGACTAAAAATAAGGGCTGTTTAAAAGAAGAAAAAGCCCACCTTCAAAGTCTTTGTTAGATGGTATTTATTAATAAGCCTTTTGAACCTGAACGCCTTTTTGAACACCTCTGCGCATTTGATCAAATTCTTGTATCTTATTCATCTGTATAGCCTGATTCATAACATCTATATTGCTTCTATAATCTGCTTGCTGTTGTCTATCCGCTGGATATTTCATTTGTGCCTGTGGTACCCCTTCACGAATACCAAGCCATTGTTTGCCTCTATAAAATGCGTAAGTGTCTTTATTTTCCCTTGCGATAATTGTTGCAATTCCGTTGATATTATCAACAATAACCAAACCTCGCAAGTCTGTTTTTCCAGATTTAAACTCTTTTTGCGCTGAACCAATCGCCTTAACATGAATGCCTTCCCTATATTCGTTTTTGACAACATCACGAACATTAATCCTAACACGCCCACTTACAGTATCTTCTTGAACCTCTACATCAAGCGGAGTAACTAATACTAATCCACTGGTAAAGAGATCATCACCACGACATATAACGAGATATGCCCCATCTTGATATTTTTTATCTTCTTTTAACATAGTTAAGTCAATCTCTTTTTCTTTGTCAATATAGTCTTTTCCATCTCCAAGCGTTATAGTTGAGCTTTGTTCTGGTTTTATGCCTGCAAGATGAACTTGGCTTATTTTATTTAAATCTTTTTCACGCAAATAGAGTTTCATAAGGTCAACACGATATACCTGCAAAAATGCTTCCTTAATATTACGATATTTTATCTTTATTTTGACTTCTTCTTTTGGTCTGAATATCTTAACCTCATCCATCAATATTCGTTTTTCTTCAAAGTAAGATATTGATTCTTTGGCATCAGGATATATATCTTCAACACGCTTATACCATTCCATAGCCATCTGAGGCTTGCCTTGTGCATGATATATCTGACCGACGATGTATTCCGAAAGATTCTTATCTTTGCTTTTACCTTCTGCAACTAACCTTGCGGAATTTATCGCTTCGTCATACATTCTTTGCCAAAAGTATCCCAAAGCCTCGACATATTGAAAACTCGTTATATAGTCGCTGTCTGGATAGCGTTTTTGTGCTGATTTGCAGATTGCCACAACAGATTTGTAATCCTGAAGATCAAGCAAAGCATTGGCAGTTGAGAAAATAGCATCATCAGCAAGCGGGTCATTAGGGTATAACGTCAGGAATTGAGATAGCATTAAGATTGTCTCTTTGAGTAAATCAAGCCTTGTTATTTTCCTATCAGTTTGATCCTTGATGAGTTTTATTTTGCGTTCTGTTTTGGCAAGTTGATCAACTTGTGGTAATTTAGAATAAAGAGCCTGCGAAAGCGCAAAATATGAAGAAACAACTTGAGGAGTGTCTGGATATTCTCTCCAAAGATTCTCTTGGAAATCCAATGAATTAAAAAATTGACCCTCATCTTGCAATACTGCACTAACATTAGAATCATTAACAAAGCTGGCGTCAATAGTGGCTTTATAAACTAGATATGCCCTCTCGAATTCTCCTATCTCACGATAGGCTTTGCCTACTACAAGTATTTTGTTAAACGGTATATAAAGCTCAGGGAAACGCTCTCTTAATATCTCAAAGAAATCAACAACTTTACGAGCATTGTAATAATCATTTTCAGTATATATCCAGAGAAGCATACGCGCAATCTCTCGCTGATTGTAATTCTTATTAACATCATAGAGTTTTGAAAGCATAGAGAGTGAGTCTTTGTAATTTCCTTCCTCAAAGTATATTCTACCAAACTCATAGAGTTCTGCATCGTTCATTTTATAAACATCTTTGGACTTTTCTCCTGATGCAAGCACTTCAAGGGCATCAATTTCACCAATGCGTATATCTGCAGGCTTCATTGCATCTCTGATAATTGTGGGAAGAACCTTATAAGACCCAGGGGCATAGCTAACAAGCTGATAATTAAAGCTATTAATCCCTCTTCCGGGCATGTAATAGAATGTCAGCATAGCATCACCAACTTCGTAATATTGATAGCTACCTGTTACAGAGCCATTGACAAGCATTGTCCCAGCAGGGATATACTCATTAATTATGATGTATCTGCTTGTTGACGCATCTCTTATGCTTACAGAAACATTAGTCCTTGCACCATCAGGAAGCTGAGTTATCTCAGTAGAGCTATTTGCAACCTGTCTGCCTTTATATTCCAACGGGGCATGATAATATCTTCTCGATTCAACATAAGGTCTATCCCATGATTTTGGGTCATTGATATTGGGTGAAAATCCGCTTAAAGTCGCTGTATAGGCATAATTGCCATTACCCTCAAGGCGAAATTCTATCTTATTTTGTCCATCTTTTATTGATTTGGCTGGAACAGCTATAATTAATGAAGGTTGTTCGCCCTTAACTTCAATATCTTTGACTTTTTCACCATTGACGACTATTGATAGCCGATAATCACTTTTGGCAAATTGCGTTGTTCCATAATATACAGCCAAAGCAGAAACTATTGTTCCCTTTGCTCTATATGGTGAATAGCCATTATACATTCGTTTTGATAATAGGTAATCAACATATTGCTTAACTGTTGAGGCATTAGGTCGTATAGACTCTATAGCAAGCAAACCAAGTGCAACTGTCTCCACATCAAGAGAATCGATGTTTTTGCTTACAAGAACATCAAGCATTTCCCCGCCAATCTCATTTCTGCTTAGATTAACGAAGGTTAAAGCAGTATAAGCAAGTGCTGAAGCGTTCATATCGTTTCTATTACGATATAGTCTGTTTGCATAAGCAAAATCTGCCTCGCCAACATTTGACAAAGCGTGCAATATAACAGACTTGGTATTGTCATCATTCTGATCGACTCTTGTAAATGCGGTTTTGAGATATGCTGTTGCTTTTTCCATTGTTTGAGGATTGACTGTAATACCTTGTTTTTGTGCATAAGATAACGCCCAGAATGTCCTAGAACTGATATATATATCGCTTTGTGCTGAATCTCGTGCAATAATCCAGCCCCATCCTCCATCATTTCGCTGGGTTGTAACTAATGTTGATATAAGGTTTCTTGCCCTGTCCATCAATTCCTTGCTATCGTTTGGATTTCCACCAATCTTTTTTAGGTATTCAATCGCATAGGCAACACCAAGTAAATCGCTTCCCAAATCACCCGGAACAGGAATAATCTTGCTTGAAAATCCACTCTCTCTTGGGTTTATAGTATTCATTGCAAGATCAAATATCAAACGATTAACGCTGGGACCAACACTTATTGTCATCTGTTTGCTGTTAAATGGTTGGTCTGGCAGTTGTAGAAATATCGTTTCACTTCCTTTTGATACTCCGCCCTTGCTGTCTGCATATTCAACGCCCCAAGGTCTTATTGGGATTGTTCTGGTTAGTCCGTCTGTCATGTCGCCCGCCTTAGCTGTAATTTCAAACTGTGCAGAACGTCCTGCGGAGATCAACATCCCATTGAAAACAACTTCCGCAGTGCTATTTTTCTTAACGCTAATTTGCTTTTGATCTGATGTCTCTTTTCCATCAATACTCACTTTCAGCGAAAGGCTTGCATTTCCCTCAAAGTCGGTGAGATTATGTATCCTAACAACTGTTCTTATTGTATCCCCCTCTGTTACGATTGGTGGAAGTTTAGCTTCAATGAAAAAGTCCTTGCGTGTGATAGTGTTTGCTGTTGCCTGCCCAACTATTGTTTCTATTGAGCAACCTCTGCTAGTGATACGCCATTGTGTTATCTTTTCAGGCATCGGGATTTTGACCTTTGCATTGCCGTTAGCATCCGTTATAACAACAGGTATCCAATAGCCAGCATCTGCCAATTCCTGACGCATTACGGGTTCTGCCATGCCACCACCTCTGCCAGCGGAGTATCCTACTTTTTTGGCTTCTTCTACACCGTAAGCATAGAAGTCTTTATCACTTATATCTTCATTCATTACTGCAGACTTACGCATCATTCTTTGTTCCAAAGCAGGCACAGGTGCGGATTTTGCCGCGACAGCACCATTTGCCATCATTAAGGCTAATTCGTCTCCCAGTTCAGCCCTTGCCTCTTTTGATTTCTCTGCAAATTCGGATTCTATTAGCATCCTTTTTTCTTCTTCGAGCAATTCCTTCAATGCCTTGCGTGTTTCTGGATAATAGCTGAATGTGCAACTTGATGCGGTCATCATCCTTGCATCTCTATAAATACCCTCTTTGAAAAATTCTGTTATAGGTGTCAAGACATCTGGATATATTGCATATAAAGCTTCTTCTACAAGGGCAAGCGAAAGCTCTGTTTCAACAGGCTTGCCCAATTGATCTGTAACCATTATTTCAATTTCTGCATTTTCGTTGGGTTTATAAAACTCATTTGGCTTAATTATTATAACAAGCTGTCTCTCAACTGTGAAATCTTTATCCGCAGTTATGAGCTTTGGTAGAGTTCCTTTAAACTCAACGCTTATTGCAGATACAGCAACACGGAAGTTTGGAAAATAGTCATTTGTAACATTCAGGCTAATCTCATTCCAGCCTTTGTTGAGTTTCTGCATTTTATGATCAATAATTCCTTCTCCCTCAAAAGTCAGAAGCGCCAAAGCAGATTGCTCTAGCCTTGAATGTATTCTTATCTTTGCCGTTTCACCAACTTTTAAATCTGGTTTATCCGCCATTACTCGTAATTTAACTTCGTCTTTGTCATCTGATACAGTTACATATCCAGCAGAACCAAGCGAAGTTCCAAACCTGTCAACTCCATAAGCACCTAATTGATAACTCCCGCCTTCGTCTATTTTTATTTTAATTGATCCTTTACCTGTTTTTTCATCGGTTTTGAGTTTATATTCACTTATATTGACCGTAATAGTGCCTATAATTTGTGATTCTATCCATGGAATTTTCGATAATATCGGGTGTATTGGCTTTGAAATGAATTTCTCAACTTTTATTGTCAATTCTTTGCCAACTGGCTTGCCATCTGCGCCGATTGTCTCAACTATAACATCAAAAGGTTCTCCTGCTATGGCAATCTCTGTTGACGGCTTAACTACAATATTAAATTCAGTGATTGGAACAAATACATTTTCCGATACCCAGGGAATATTTTCGCCCTCAATTGTTCCTCCAAATGTCAGGGTTGTTCCGGGCTGTGTTGAGGTTGTATCAAATTCAACTTTTAGTTTCCCTTCTGCATCAACAGGCAAAGTAAAAGACGACCCATCTGGCAAGGTATATCTGATCATACGATCAGTAACAGGCTGTCCATAATAATAGCTTGCGATGAAAGTTGCCTCTATTTTCTCGCCTCTGAAATAAACTTTGCGTGGAAACTCAATAGCAAGTTTCATCTTTTCCAATTGGTATCGCTGAACCTGAAAATCGCCTATAAAGACTTCGTTTTCATCTTTTTTATCTTGTGCTATAATTTGATATTCACCCAAAGCAGAGTTTTCATCCAAGATCATATCGGTATTGAACGTGCCAAACTTGGATAATTTCAATGTCTCAGAGCGCAATAATCTTCCTTGAGAATCAGTAATTGAAACCTCATATTCATTTTCCGTTATTGAATAAACGCCATCTTTTACATCCCTAATAATGCCTTTAATAAACACTTTTTGCCCGGGACGATATGCAGGTCTATCTGTATAGATATAGCCTCTTGGAGTTAAGCCAACACTCAAACTTAATTCGCTTATATTGAGTGAATTTGACGCAACGCTACCATCCTTGACAACAAAAGCTGTAACATTATCAGTATTCTTTAATTCATCTAGCTTTTTCTTGAAGATTCCGTCTTTGTCTGTTTCTCCTTCGCTGATAACTTTTGTGCCATCGCTTATAAGCACTCTTGCTTTTTGTGCAGGTTCACTTTTTATCATATCTTCTGCAAAAACAAGCACTTCCTTGCGAGATGTTTTCACAATAACATCAATATCGCTTCTTATAATCAGCGTTGTTGCTTCTAAATCATCTTCGCCAACATGAACAGCATAGACTCCCGCACCTTCCATTGGAATATCAATATATTGTTCAAATAGCTTATATTTTTTGTATTCTGGAATAGTATATTCTTGTGTGCTATCAGGTGAGATAAGCGCAATATCAAGATTTTCAATGCCTATTATACCATGAGTTTTTCGCCAATAGGCTTCAAGATCAAGTTTATATATATCAACAGTTAATTTTTCTATATTTCTAAGTGTTAATTTAACCTTCGCTGTTTCATTTGTTCTAAATATCCTTTCTGTTGCAAGCACAAGTTTTTTGTCAGTCATTTCTCGTATACGCTTTTGCGCTTGTCCATACCAACTGCCCCAAGTCAATTTTCTGTATGATTCAAGCGCTGGTTCAAATTGTAATAATTTTTCCTCGTATATTTGTCCAGTCTTGAATAAAGCTAGTGATGATTCTTCTGTATTGGAATATTTACTGATAAGTTCCGACCAATCTGATATTGCTGTTAGATATAATCTTTCTGCATCTTCTTTTTGTTTCTTTTGTTCCGCTTTTTCTGCCAAATGATAATTTATTTGTCCAAATGCAAAGAGTATCTGTCTTGCTCTATCATCAAGAGGATGTTTTTCAAGAAACTTTTTCCATGTTGCAACAGCTTCATCATATTTATCCTGAGAAATTAAATCAGTTCCTATCTGGAATTCAGCATCAATGATTCCACGTTGGGCATCCGCCCAATTTGGACCATTTGGGAATAGAGAGATATATTTATTCCAAATATCTATCGCTTCTGCGTTGTTATTTCTGCCTAATTGTATTTGTCCTATTCTGTAATAGGTAAACATAAGCAATTGTTGAAAATTATCTACTGTAAATGCTTCCTGCTCTTTAATTGAGCCGTCATATCCAATTTTTGTAAAATCCTGATATGCTTTAATTGCATCGTCAGTTTTGCCTTGCATTTCATAAGACCGTGCTATATCATAAGCAAGTTGAATAGAGCGCGCATCATTCGGGAAATCCGCAATAAATTTTCTGGCAATCTTTATTCCATTTTCCATCTCAAAATAATCTCTCGGTTGTGGAATATGATATGTCCTGACGAGTAATAATCTTGAATTACGTATTATCTTATCATTTTCATTGGATTTAGGCACTAAGTTGAGTAAATTTTCAAGATTTGTTCTTGCCCAAAGGAACTGATCCATAGCAAGTTGGCTTTCTGATAGATAATAGCGTGCCTCAAACCTATACTTGCCCTGAACTATCTTTGATCTGGTCTCTTTGGATTTTTGAGGAGAATCAACAGGTCCCATCCAATCAGGATCAAAGCTATCAAGATACTGATGGTATTCATTGATCGCCTGACCAAAATTCCCACTTAATTGCATCATGCGCCCAAGCCGAAACATAGTTTCATCTTTCATGCTGTCGCCTATCTCAATATCAAGGACTTTTTTATACATCTGATATGCTTTGGTATAATTGGGTTGAGGGACATCAAGCTCATTTTTGGTTGGTTTATATGATAATGCCTCCGCAAACTTAAAATATACGCCTGCGATTTCTTCTTTGCGTGCAGATGACAAAAGTTTTTCTACTTCCTGATTATAGACTTTCTCGGCAGAATCGAACTTCTTTTGTTGAATATAACATTCAGCCTTTAAAAAGACAGCCTTTTTCAACCATGATGATTTATCATGTTCAATAATAATCTCATCACAAGACTTTATTGCCCCTGCATAATCCTTGTTATAATACATAGCCAATGCTTTAAGATAAAGCATATAATCAATATCACCCTTGTATTTTGGTAGTAATGAATCAATCATTTTGATAGCCTCAGCGAATTGCTTGTTTTGAATTGCAGAACGGACATCCCTATCTGTTAATTCCGTTGTTTGGGATAAACAGCACGAACCTGAAACAAGAATAGCAATAATCACAAATATAAACGTTTTCATTTGTCATCTCCTCAATAATCTGATACTGAAAGAAGCAGTCATAAGTAAGATTGATATAATAAAATATATAATACAACAGATGCGCCAATTTGGATATGTAAAGCCACGCCCAACGATAGGATCGGCTATTGTATATAGATAGGTCGTCCTCATAATATCTATATTGCCAAAAACTCTGGAAAGAGCAATTGTAGGATTAGCATATAAAGATATATTTGTTATCACATTTTTGGCTTGCTGAGATTGTAATCTAGTGATAAATGGTCCGCTGATAATAACGCTACCTAATAACAATAAGATGACAAAATAGGATAAAATAGTTGACATTAGTATATTTTTCAAAAAAATCGAGCAAAAAAACAAAGATATGGATATTATTACAAATGTAAATAACAAAATAACTATATTACTATAGACTATGTTCAATAGATTAAGCTTTTCATAAAAAAATGACATTAATAAAAAAAATATAAATGAAATCATAATGACAATAAAGTTATAGATATTAGCAGAAAAAAGTCTTGCCGAGATGATTTTAAATGGATTCAGACGAGTCATAGCCAACTCCTGTAAATCACGTTTTGCAGATTCACTAGCAAAGCTATCGTATATATTGGCTGGTATAAAGAGCATTATTGATATTGTTTGTGCGACTATGAAAGCGAAAAAGCCTTTTCCGATTTGAGATAGTTCCACAAGAAGAAAAATAAATCCCAAGCATAAATAACGTCCAAAAATCGCTTTTATTAAGTTATTTAAGCGTAATCTTGTCTTAAGTTCATATTTTAATAAGGGAATTTCTAAAGCTTGCATTTTTGAAACACAAATAATAATGATTAAAAATTAACTATATATTCCAAATAATATTTCCAGCTTTTTTGCTACAAGTGAAGCGATGGCAGGTCTATTAGGCAGGCATTATTATCATTTTTATTTCTGTGCCTTTTGGTGGAGCAATCTTATTATTCACTATATAGGCGGTATCATCATTCCCTTCAGGAAGTGGATTATCAATTATCGCATCTGGATCACGATATGTCGTTATCAGTGTTCCTGAACCTTGAGCCATAAATATCCCGTTATTCATCCTTGAACCTGTAAAAACCCAGCCTGTATGCTCCATTGAGGACTGCTTTATGCGATTATAGATTAAGTCTTCTGCACGATGTCTTATTAGCTTCCCTCCGCTATTCCATTCTATCCATATCTGTACCCGATCACCTTTTGGAGTGATCGGATCACCCTGATAACGCACACCCCCTACAAACTCAAGACCAAGTAATATCAGCGCGGTTTGTAAATGTATTGGCTCGACATCCAATACAAGCAAGCTTTCATGGACTTTACCGACCTTTGTGCATGCAAGCAATTCAATTACTCCTGCTGACATATTAACTTTTCCATATATTGTAATTGTTTTTTTGTTAAGATCAAGTTCTAGTTTTCCTAGTTTATAAAGACCATCTCCAACTTCAACAATGCCGGGGATAGTAGGAGTTGTTTTTCCTTCTACGAATAATGATTTAAACTCAACATTATTAAATTTGCTTGCCTCTTCCAAAGAATTTGAAGGATCGATTACCGCATATATTTTATGCTCACCAGCCTGTTTGGCTTCCCAAGTAATTGAGACTTCCTTTGATTCGCATCCTGCAAGAGATGAGATTGTTTGGGGCACTCCAATTGGAACGCCTGCACTTTTGGGATCACCGTCATAAAAGGCAATTTTTATATTTTCCGCTGGTGTTTCTGTTAGATTTGATATTTGTGCCTTTATGACTATCTGCTCTCCTGTCTTTGGATCATCTTTTGAGAACATCATAACAGGATTGGCAAAGCCAACATCAGGCAAAGCAGATTTTGGCATTGCCCTCAACAAAAACATGACCGCAAAGGCTGTTGTCATTATATCGCCTCTGTCTTTTCCCCATTCAATAACAGTCTGAACTTGACCTGAACCAGAAGCATATATTGGTGTATCTGCGATCCAACTACCATCTGGTTGTTGGGTGCTAAGAAGAAAACTTGCCATTTCTGGATACCAATCATGTTCTCCAAGCTTCTCTTGTTTGGGTGGCATATCCATTGCCCTTTGAAGTGCGTTCATAAAGTAATAGTGCCAATAATATGAACCGGGGTTTCTTGTTACTGAATAATGCTTATTAAGCCATTCTAAACCTTTTTTTACTGCCTCATTACTTGGTGGCAATCCCGAAGCCTTCAAACCCATAATAGCGGTTGCAGTCATACTTCCATACGAATCGGCAGCAAAGGGACCTATACCAGAACCATTATAATTCCAACCGCCATCGGGTCTTTGTAACCTCGTTAGCCAAGATGATGCTTTTACCCATACCTCGCTTGGAATCTTAGCTCCCCATTGTTGCGCAGCATATAATCCAAAAATGACATATTGCAAATGCGCCGCATCAGCCGCATCTTGTCCATAGCCCCATCCGCCATCTTCGGTTTGGAAATCAATTAACTTTTGAACCGAAAATTCAACCTCGTCCATGTATTCCTCTTTATCACCTGTCGCAGTAAGAGCAAGTATAAGCACCGCATAATCATAAGAATCGCTCCACTCTTTCCAGTTTGCAGGCGATTTGTTGAATAGATGATCTAAACCCTTAACTACCGCAGGATCAGATTTATCAACACCGGCATAAAGAAATGCAGAGATAACTAACGATGTCAACCCAGGTCCGATCTCAGGCATCCAGCCACCCGGCATTGTTTCATTAGGTAATCTGACAGGTTCTAAGCCATCTAGGCTTTCCATACAGATAACGCATTTCCCATAAGCCATTGCAGAAAACAGGAAGTTATCATGTCCATTAGGGCAGATAACATAAAACTCGCCCTGTTGAGTTCTCAGCCATTCTATTGCTTTATCAACTGATTTCTTTATCTGCTCTGGTGTAACATCCTTTTTCCCTATCCAGACAAGCCCTTTAGCTGTTTTTATAGAAACATTGTTATTTTCATTGCTTTCCTTTATTAGATTGTCAGGATCAGCGATAACATATATTTTAGCTTCACCGGGAGCCGCTCTCCATTTTGTTGTAACTTTCCCTGATGCACCTGCCTTTAGACCGAGTATGAACGCAGTATTACCTATTTGAAGACCAAATTCTTTGGGATCGCCCTCAACAAATCGCACCTCTACATCTTCCGTTATATCTGCATTGCCTTTATTAATTACAGTTGCAGATATTATAACAGGATCCCCTTCTGTCGGTGATACACTTGAAAACGTAATGCTTTTTTGATCTATAACTAAATCAGGCATTGGCGGTTTCACTGTGGTTTTAGGCTTTGATGTTTGAGCAATGACTGATGATTGTATAACAAACATAACTAAAATAATGACAAGAATTGCCAAACCAAGTCTTTTCATCTTTTACTTCCCTTCTATAAATTTCTATGCAACATTACTCATAATATATAATGCCCCAAAAACATATCCAATCTGCACGATTTCGTGCAAATATACATTGATATTTTATTGTCATATCAACAAAGATTAAAATATTATTCATATTTTAGTAAATAAACGAAAAATAACAGGATTCTGACTACCTACAACCATGATTTATGCAATTTTTATACCCTTATTTTCCCGATATTATTTTTTATTCCTCCATTTTTCCAGCCTTTCTTTGATCTTCTTTTCATATCCCTCATCGCTGGGTTCATAATACTTTGCGTTGTGAATCATATATCTTTGCTTTATATAATGTCCTTCGTAATCATGTGGATACTTATATTCTACGCCATGTCCAAACTTCTTTGCGCTGGCATAGCTAGCGTCTCTCAAATGCTGAGGAACAATAGTTGAAACGCCTGCTTTAATATCTTCCATTGCCTTGCTAATACTTGTTATAGCAGTGTTACTTTTGGGTGCGCAAGCGATATATGCAACTGCTTGTGCAAGTGGTATCTGTGCTTCGGGCATACCAACAAACTCCACAGCGCTTAATGCAGCATTTGCAACAAGCAAGGCATGGGGATCGGCGTTTCCTACATCTTCAGATGCGCAAATTAATATTCTACGAGCAATAAATCTAGGATCTTCGCCAGCATAAAGCATCTTTGCAAGCCAAAACAATGCAGCATCTGGATCAGAACCCCGCATGCTCTTAATAAATGCTGATATAGTGTCATAATGCGAGTCATCCGAAGAATCATAAACAACAGCTCGTTTTTGTATTGATTCCTCCGCTATTGCAAGATCAATGTTTGTAACCCCTTCTGAATCTGGAACGGTTGTCAAAACAGCAAGCTCAAGACCGTTTAGCACTCGCCTAGAATCTCCGCTTGATGAATCTATAAGGTGTTTGATGGCTTCTTCTGTAATATTCACTTTTAACTTACCAAAACCACGTTCAGGGTCACTTAAAGCCCTTTTTATAACACCTCTGAGATCGGATTCCTTGAGTGGATAGAATTGAAATATTTGCGATCTTGATAATATCGTTGGTATTATGTAAAAATAGGGATTTTGTGTTGTTGCACCGATAAATATCACATTTCCCGATTCAATGTCTGGCAATAAGGAATCCTGTTGAGATTTATTAAAATGGTGTATTTCATCAACAAAGAGTATTGTCCTTTTTGAGTGCAAGGAACGCCTGTCTTTTGCTTCTCTTATCAGTTGTCTTAGTTCACTAACACTGCTATTAATAGCATTACATTGCTGAAAAGATGCCTGAGTTCTATTGGCAATAATATGCGCAAGGGAAGTTTTTCCAGTTCCCGGAGGACCATAAAAAATAACTGATGTTATTCGATCCGCCTCAATAGCCCTTCGCAATAGCTTTCCTTGACCTATAATATGCTGTTGCCCGACAAATTCATCAAGCGTTCTAGGACGCATGCGATAAGCCAATGGTGCTTCTGCAAAATTTCTTTCATTTGTGGCATCTTCAAAGAGATTGTTTTGATCCATGATTTGCCTTCTATAGTTTATCCAAGACGCTTTTTACATTCCTCAAGTATATCAACAGTTCTCGTTGCACCAATACGAGTAACGCCAACCTTCCTGACTTCAAGGGCTTGATCGAGAGTGCGTATTCCACCAGCAGCCTTAACTTGAACGGTTGGTGGAGAATATCTTCTCATTAGTTTCAGGTCGTCAATAGTTGCACCGCCATCACCATATCCTGTTGACGTTTTTACGAAGTCAGCACCAACCATACCGCATATCTCACATAGTTTTATTTTATGAGCATCTTGTAAATAGCAATTTTCAAATATAACCTTCACAATTGCATCGCTGGAATGTCCCATCTCAACAACAGACTTAATATCATCAAAAACATAATCCCAATCAAGACTAAGGACTTTCCCGATATTTACGACCATATCAAGTTCTTCAGCCCCATCAGTTAAGGCTTGCTCGGATTCGATAACCTTGATAGCTGTTGAATGTCCACCGTGAGGAAAACCAATAGTAGTTCCTGTTTTAACACCTGAACCATTTAATATATTTGCAGTCTCTTTAACATAATAGGGTTTTATACAAACACTAGCAACATCATATTTGATGGCAATTTTACATCCCTCTATCAATTCATTATCTGTCATTTTAGGGTGTAAAAGTGAATGATCGATCATTTTTGCAATATCACTTAATTTATAATCCATGATTATCTCCCATTCAATATTGTTTTATTATCAATAGCTTGCAAAAGTTAGTTTACTATGCTTATGTTGAGTAGTCAAGCAGAAAAGCGGATTTTTCTTGCTATTAAAAACTCTACATGATAAAATATAAAAAATAGGTGATATATATGGAATATTGTTCATTATGTCGCTGAGTTAGAAACATGAGAGTATCTTCTCATAAAAAGAAAGAAACGGATTACTCAGGTGGTAAAGAAAAAGAAATCGTAATAAAGATTTTTTATTGTAAAACTCATGGTTCTTTTATTCGTGGTGAGATTATAAAAGATTCATCTATACTATCAGACATATCGAAGGTATCTATTGATGATTCATCAATAAAAAAATGAAAGGAGAAAGCTATGGCAGGAGGTTACATGGGTAATGGTTCAGCGAAGATACTATTCGTTGACTTATCAAATGGAGAGATGAAAGAGGAATTCTTTGGCGAAGATATACTCCGCAAATTCATCGGTGGATATGGTCTTGGCGCAAAGATTTTGTATGACAGAATGAAACCGGGAGTTGATCCACTTGGACCTGATAATATGTTAGGTTTCCTTACAGGTCCATTGACAGGCACGCCAGCAGTTATCGGATCAAGGTATGTTGTTGTTTGCAAATCTCCACTTACAGGAACATGGGGTGATGCAAATTCAGGCGGAGACTTTGGACCATATCTAAAATTTGCTGGATATGATGGTGTGTTTTTTACAGGTATATCTGAAAAGCCTGTTTATCTTGTCCTTGATAATGGCAAAGCAGAACTAAAAGACGCAGGTTGGCTCTGGGGCAAAGATACAAATGAAACAGATGATCTATTGAAAGAAAAATACGGCAAAGATTCAAGAAGTGCATGTATAGGTCCCTCTGGTGAGAAACTTTCCCTAATCTCATGTGTTATCAATGATAAAGGGCGTGCTGCTGGGAGATCGGGTGTTGGTGCGGTTATGGGTTCAAAGAAACTAAAAGCTATTGTCGCAAAAGGAAATATCGAAGTTCCTTTGGCTGACGATGCTAAAACAAAAGAACTCAGACGAAGTTATATTGCCACTATCAAGGATAATGACTTCGGACAAACACTAATAAAATATGGCACGGCAGGTATTACAGCAGGTGCTTCGGAAAGTGGAGATGCCCCTGTTAAGAATTGGAGTGACGCTGGTTCAGAGGTTTTTCCAACAGCGACAAAAATCAGCGACGACGCAGTTATTGCATATCAGGAAAAGAAATATGGCTGTTGGCATTGTCCTATAAGCTGTGGTGGTCATACTAAGGTTTCATCAGGTCCTTTTGCATCAGAAGCTCATAAACCTGAATATGAAACTCTTGGTTCGTATGGAACAATGTGTCTTAACGATAATATCGAATCGATAATTAAACTCAATGAAATATGTAACAGAATGGGACTGGATACAATCTCAGCTGGTTGCACTATAGCGTTTGCAATAGAGTGTTATGAAAATGGAATCATAACTAATGAAGATACTGATGGCATTGAACTCAAATGGGGCAATGCAGAAGCTATCGTAGCAATGACAGAAAAACTTGCAAAACGAGAGGGTTTTGGAGAAATTTTGGCTGATGGTGAAAAAATCGCAGCAGATAAAATAGGAAAAGGCTCTGAGCAATATGCAATTCATATTGGCGGTCAGGAAATACCCATGCACGATCCAAAATTCACACATGGATTAGCTACTACCTATTATCTTGATGCAACCCCGGGTCGTCATACTCAGGGTGGAGAACTCATCGGTCCTGGTGATGGTTTATGGATAGAGAAACCTCAGCAAGGAGTCTATACTGGTAGGGCTGAACATCAAAAAGCCCTTGTTGATATGATGCACGTAGTAAATGCTGCGGGGCTTTGTATGTTTGGATATTGTGCTATCCATGTTAATTCTGTTCCAGATTTTATGACTTCTGTTACTGGTTGGAATTTTACACTTGAGGAATTTCAGAAAACTGGTGAAAGAATTGGCACCATAAGACATGCTTTTAACCTTCGTGAAGGTCATAATCCTCTCAATAGAAATTTGCCCGGTAGGATCATTGGCAGACCAAAACTCCCAAGAGGTCCTTTGAAAGATATAGAAATAGATATAGAGACAATGATCAAAGAATACCTTGAGTTTATTGACTGGGATCCCGTTACAATGATTCCAAGCCAGAAAAAATTGGCGGAACTTGGTCTTGACGAAGTAGCCAAAGACCTTAAATAGACTGAATTAATAGTAGGATGGGTTAAAACTCAGCCTACTATCTCATTTGCCAAGCAATCCATAAGATGAAAACTCTCAAAACATACTTACCAGCAATTTTTTTTGTAGTTTTTATATTTTCATTACCTGCCTTTTGTGAATTACCAAAATTCTGGACTAATCCACAGCAGTTTTCATTTGGTCAGGCATTATCAACAGATGCTGATGCCTGTTCGTTTGAGAACAAGATATATGTCGTTTGGGCTGATAATCGCACAGGTAATTCAGAGATATTTTTCCGATCAAGTGAAGACACAGGGCAAATATGGAGTAGGGAGGAGCGCATAACTCTTACTCTTGGGGAATCAAGCCAACCAGCGATAGCCTGCGATGCCAAAAATGTTTATGTTGTTTGGCGAGAAAATGATGGTGAGATTTCGCAGATATATTACAAAAAATGGGACGGTGAATCTTGGACGGATAATATTCTACTCTCCAAGGATCAGAAAAATGCAAAGCGACCTGATATAGCCATAACAACAATTATGCCAAATTCCTATCTTTATGTTGTCTGGGAAAATACAGATGAACAAGGTAAGTCTTCTGCATATTTAACCAGAAGTATGGACAATGGTGAAACTTTCTCTGAAACACAGACATTGGCAGATGGAAAATGGGAAACCAAAGAGCCAGCAGTATGGTGCGGTGCAAGAAATGCCTACATAACATGGATAGACAAAAGAGAAGGTTTTTGGAGTGTTTTTTTCAGAAGATTGGGTGAGAATCAAAACAGCTCAGAGATAAAGCTTTCATCGATCTTTAATTGTAGTTCTCCTTCTATCGGTGGAATTGAACCAAATGTATATGTTACTTGGCAATGCCTAGAGGAACTCTCAGTTTATAGAGATATTTATGCTTCTTATAGCAAAAATCATGGAAACGAATGGTCAAAAGCAAGTCGTGTAACATACGGAGAAGCGGAATCAATATTGCCAAAAGTTATTGTATCAAGGGCTACATCATCTGATATAAATCCTTCGGCTTGGTTTTTCTGGCAAGATGGTCGAAATGGTGATTGGGAAATATTCTATTCAACCATGATAGATGGCGAAATATCTGATACAGAATCTTTGATTAGCTCAGACAATCCTCTAATTATGCCCGATGCGATTACAACAAGTGGACAAATACATCTTTTTTGGACAAATATTGTCAGCGACTTAGAATCAAATCTTTTCTATGTAAGACGTGATACAGTGCCTCCAGATCGCCCTGGTGTTCCATCACACTTCGATCTTACCGCTAATCTTGGCTATGATGATGATAAAAAAATAACTTTTATGTGGAAGTCTCCAAATGCGACTGATATAGCAAAATATAATATTTATGCTTCCACTGATGATAGTGAATTTGCTTTTGTTGGTGATACTACAAAAACATTCTATGATCTAGCAGGTGAAAGCAACAAAACTTATCGGATATATGTTTCTGCGGTTGATGAGGTCGGAAATATAGGCTTGCCTTCTGAAATATCACAAAAAGTTATATGTGATGCTGATCCACCAAACCTGATGATACATTCGCCCCGTTCATATTCTACGATAACAGGAGAAATTCCTATAATAATAAGTGTTACTGATAATAATCTTCTTGAGGCTAATGTAGAATATGGTATAAGCGTATTTCCTTCAACATGGGTGAATCTGGTTGGACCTTTTAAGAGGGAATTGGATCGTGAAAGAATAATGATTTGGAATACATCAAATCTCAAAGGAAGATATGTTTTGAGAGTTACTGCTTCTGATAAAGCTGGCAATGAATCAAAAAGCGAGACAATAGTTGATATAGATCAACCTAAACCTATCTCAATATCGTCAGAAGAATTCTCTCAGATAACTTTACCTGATCTAAATTGGGATTATGTATCTCCGTCATGGTCTCCTAATAGCGATAGAATAGTCTATTGTTCTGATGAAGGTGGAACAGAAGACCTTTGGCTAATGTCACCAGATG
Source organism: uncultured bacterium (assembly GCA_964564735.1). Lineage (GTDB taxonomy): Bacteria > Poribacteria > DTPJ01 > DTPJ01 > DTPJ01 > CAZMCH01. The sequence goes on along the minus strand of CAZMCH010000001.1, from coordinate 44,773 downwards.
GAACTAACCGCACAAGACTCACTCGTGATGCTGCAATTGAAAGAAAGCCTGCATGGTCTCCGGCAGGAGATATGATAGTCTATCAATCAATGATAGCAAATCCACAGCCATCAAAACAAGAAAAATGGAAACTTTGGGTTATAGATTCCGATGGAAGTAGTCCCAAACAGATCACCTTTGGTGAAGGTTCTGATACAAATCCATCATGGTCGCCTGATGGCTCTGCAATAGCGTTTGATACAGATATCGATGGAGATAGCGAGATATGGATTATCACAAATATAAATAGAGTCCTATCGGGAGAACAACCGCAAACCCGTAAGTTGACAAATAACAGATGGGATGATAAAAATCCAAAATGGTCGCCAGATGGTTCTACGATAATATATCAATCTAATGGGAAGGGGTCATGGGATATATATGAAATGGAAGCAGATGGCGATAATCCAAAGCCATTGATAGACACAATCTATGATGAAATTGAGCCAGTTTGGTCCCCTGACAAAAAGTGGATAATGTTTTCAACAAACGAAAATGGCGGTCATTATGAAATCAAAGCGATTAATTGGCTTTCACAATCAGAGCAAGTATTTTTATCTTCGCCAAATGTTGATGCACATAACCCAAGTTGGTCTCCATATATGGATATGATTGTCTATGAATCAAATGGCGCATTATATACAACAACGCTGTCCAATCCGTTAAAAAAACTAGATGGGTATATTTCCTTTCCAAAAGGCGGAGATATGCTTTCTGGATATGTGGATATAAAAGGTATTGCCAATGGAATCAATTTTGCTTATTACGCCGTTCAATATTTTGATCCAGAAACCAATAAATACTATTCTATCGGTGGAAATTCAACCGCACAAGTTTTCAATGATGGATTTTTGGGAAAATGGGATACAAACGAGCTTGAGGGTCAATATAAACTAATATTGACAGTTAGAGGAGTTAACGGTGAATATATAGAAGATTCTGCTTGGGTCATAATATCAAATCGTTTGCCTTTTATTGTTATTGATGAGCCTGAAGATAATCTTAAAACGAAGAATTCGATAATTGATTTTAAAGGTCGTGCTGAACCTTATGCAACCGTTACTATTGATGGAGATTTAATAAAATTAGACAAAGATGGTAGTTTTTCTCGTAAAATCCAGCTAATAGAAGGATTAAATAAAATCAATATAAATGTTCGCAATGGTTTGGATCAGAATAATGAATTTACAATTGAAAGAAAAGTCATATTGGATACAGTTCCGCCAATTCTAAATATAGAATCTCCGATAGATTTTCAGGTAACCAATGTTCCCTATATCACAATTAAAGGAAAAGTAGAGGAAAAAGCAGAAATTAATGTGCTTTCATCAAGAGTCTGGACTGATGGAAATGGCAATTTTCAAAAGCGTATCTCACTAAAAGAAGGGGATAATATTATCACAGTCGTTGCCTCTGATTCACTTGGGCAATATACATCTATACAGCGAAGGGTGATATTTAAGAGAGATAAAGAGATCGTATCTGATCCAAATGCCCCTGCAATTGTTGATGTTTTTCCAGATAATAATGCGGTCTATACTGGAAGATCGCTGAAAATATCGGCAAAACTTATTGATGATATTGGGATTGATCCATTCAGTATAAGATTATGGTTTGATGACAAAGAGATAGACAGTAAAGATTATGAACTTGATATAGGTTTGCTCAAGTCAGAGCAGATAATAAGTATAGATCAATATCCTATAATCAATCTTGCCTATAAACCAATATATCCAATATCAGATGGAAAACATAGCTTTAAGATTTACTTGGAAGATACATCTGGAAATATCGCTGAATCTGCATTTAATTTTTCAATAGATACTATCACACCAGAAGCGTTTATATCTGCATTTCTTAGCGATAAGTCAGATAAAATAAATATTGTGGTATCTGTAAATAAACCCTTGAATGAAATTAATTCAATAGCAGTGGTTCCTAATTTTGGAATGGGTTATACATTATCTAACCTTGCCAAAAAAGATGATCATTACGAAGCATCTCTCAATATAGCCCCTTCGCAAAAAAACTTTCATATAAGCTTTTCGGCAAAAACATATCTTGGCTCAAAAATAGAGGCTAGTGGATTTTTGGCATGGGATGTTATACGTTCGGGGGAACAGATAAATATTGGGTCAGATAATTCCGCAGGTTTCATATCTGATCCTGTGAATATCCGAAATGGCAGATTAACTGTCACACTTAGAAGCCAAGACGGATTGGATTCGGATATACTTTCTATATATAAAAATGACTTTGAGTTTAGAAGACTAAAGCCTGTTGGTTTGATATATATCTTATCTACAACACCTGAACCCGGAGAAGGAATGATAAAAGGCATACTTAATTTGCCAAAATCAAGCACGGATTCCAATAATCTTGTTATGTTTAGATGGGATGATTCACAGATGAAGTGGCAGGCTTTGGACAGGCTAGATTTATCCGATAACTTTGTATCCTCAAAAGTAGATAATGTAGGAACTTATGCTTTATTTGCTGATATAGAACCGCCAATCATAAGTAATATCTCACCCATTGATGCGTCAGAAGTGCCTTTAGATAGATTTTTGGTTGAGGCGACAATTATCGATAATGGTTCAGGGGTTGCCAAAATTGATGTTATTGTGGACGGAAAACAGGTAAGTTATGAATATGATTCTGCCAATGGGAAGCTTATTTATTATCCAAGTGAATTGGATTGGGGATTCCACAAAATGCAGATCATAGCTACTGACCGTGCAGGGAATATAGCCGAAATGTTTACAAGTTTTCAGACAAGAGAAGTTTTTCAGTTTATCAAAATAAAAGCTTATCCAAATCCAGCGAGAAACAATGTTAATATTGAATTTAAGCTTACAAAATCTGCGGAAGTAACTCTTAAAATATATACAATCAATGGCGAATTGGTCTTTGATACTATGAAAAACAATATAGCACAAGGCATATTCCAATGGAAATGTAGAAATAACTCAGGGAACAAAGTTGCAAGCGGAGTCTATATTTATGTGCTAGAGGCAAAAATCTTTGAAACAAAAATTCATAAACAAGGGAAGATTGCTTTGATAAAATGATAAAAAGAGCCAATTATAAAATTTTCCTACTCTGGAATGTATAATTATTTGTGTAATTTTCCTCCTTGTGATAAAAAAGATAGATTTCAAGAAAAATGAATCCCCCAACAATTTGAAACAGATACGTTAAATTTTGGCTCACTTGACAGCCCATATTGTCTAATGTATAATAGTTTTTAATAAAGATAATGGCATAATTATCATATTTAGGAAAAAAGGCAAACATGAACTACAAAGAATATAGATGGGGGATCCAAACTAAGTTTCCATTAGCATTGGGACTTTTGGTGTTTATGTCTCTTTCTAGCTTTGGAATATTTTCATATCTTGTAACAAGAAAAACCCTCGAAAAGCAAATGGGAAATAACCTCATATATCATGCAGAAGTGATCGCTGGAATGTTAAGGGCGGAAGTTCTGGTCGACTGGTTACCAGAGATCGCAGGAACTGGGAGTCTTTTTTATTATAATACATTAAAAGATAAATTATATTCTGTTAGCACCGGAAGGGCTGATCTCGATAATATAATACTCATAGGTCCTGAAAACAGGGTAATTGTTGATGCAAAAGGGAAACTTGCAGTTGGTCAAGAACTTATCAACCTTAAAGCAGATCAATTAGAGCTAAAAACTGCTTGGAGTGGAAAATCAGAGGCATCTTTGATGTTTCCCGGAAAAGATGGTCGCCCACATAAATCAGCCTATGCACCAGTTTTGTCAAAAGATGGTAGGACTGTTGCAGTTATACGTGTTGAGGCATCAGCAAGATTCCTTGATACAATAAATAGGGTGGCATTTGTTCTTTTGGGGATCGCTTTGCTAATTACTTTGTTTGCTGCTTTGCTTGGGACTTTGATAGCAAAAACAGTGGTTAATCCAATTAAGGCTTTGGTAGAGGCTTCACAAATGATTGCAGCAGGTAATCTCGATACCGAAGTCAAAATTAAATCAAAGGACGAAATCGGCTTTTTTGCAAGAACATTTAACCAGATGGCAAAGAATTTGAAAAAGCTATACGAGGAGGTTGCTTCTCAGGGAAGACAGATCGCAGAATTATCTGCATCAGTTGCTCATGAGGTTCGCAGTCCAATAAGCGCTATTAAAGGTTTTACAGAACTTCTTGATGATGAACTTGACGAAGATGATCCAAGAAGAGAATATATACATGATATACAAGAAGAGATTAACATTCTTAACCTAAAAGTAACCGACTTTATACATTTTGCTAGACCTTTGACCATAGATTATAACCAGCTCGATATAACTGAAGTTTTAGAATCTGCAATGGCTTCTATGGAAAAAGAAGCCATTGACAAAGATATCGAAGTTCAGTTTAAATTTGACAAAGACCTTCCTATTGTCATGGGAGATTATGAACAACTCCGAAGCCTTTTTATTAATTTGATTAGAAATGCCATACAAGCAATGGAAAATAATGGCAGACTTACTATCAGTGCAAGCCATATAAATGGCAGTCCAAGAAGTATAATAAAATCACCAAGATTGATAGAAATAATAATCAGAGATACTGGTTGCGGTATGACTTCCGATGAAATAGATAAAGCCTTCGACCCATTTTTTACAAAGAAGATTAATGGCACTGGGCTAGGGCTTTCAATATGTAAAAAGATTGTATCTGCCCATAATGGAGAAATAAGGCTTGAAAGCATTCCATCAGTAGGAACAACAGTTAGAATTTTTCTTCCATTTCCTCCACAAAGAGAGATTTTGGCAGATTAAAAGCCAAGAAAAGAGGTTTTAAAATTGAGTACTATATTAGTAGTTGATGATAAAGCAAGCGCCCGTAAAATTTTACAACAGCGTCTAAGCAAAGATGGTTATAATGTTATTGAAGCCGAAGATGAAGATGAAGCTATTGAATGTCTAAAAAACAATTCTATTGACCTCATTTTGACTGATGTTAGGATGAAAGAACACAATAGTGGTGTGGAACTTCTTAAAGTTGCAAAAAAGGATTATCCTAGTATTCCTGTTATTCTAATAACAGCTTTTGGAACTATCAATCAGGCAGTCCAAGCCATGAAAGAAGGTGCGGAAGATTACATAGAAAGACCTTATAACACCGAAGCACTAATGGCTAAAATAGAGAAAGCATTTCAAAAAAGACAATTATTAGAAGAAAACATATTCTTAAAGCAAGAGTTGCATCTTAAAGGTGATTTCACTGATATAATAGGAAAAAGTAAAAGGCTTCAAGATATACTTGATATTGTTAAAAAAGTAGCAAGAACTGATTCCACCGTTCTTATACGTGGCGAAAATGGAACTGGAAAAGACCTTATTGCACAGGCAATACACAATAATAGTTCAAGAAAAGACAAAGCATTTATTAGAGCAGAATGTGCCGCTTATGCAGAAGGATTACTAGAAAGCGAACTATTTGGACATGAAAAAGGTGCTTATACAGGTGCATATCGCGGAAGAATGGGAAGGTTTGAGCTTGCAAATGAAGGGACAATTTTCCTTGATGAGATAGGTGAGATCAGTCTTTCTACACAATTAAAATTATTAAGGGTTATTCAGGAGAGAACATTTGAAAGAGTTGGTGGATCAAAACCAATTAATGTAAATGTTAGAATAATAGCAGCAACTAACAAAAATCTTGAGGAAGCCATTCAAAAAGGAACTTTTAGAGAAGACCTTTACTACCGAATTAATGTCGTGCCAATCTATTTACCACCTCTCAGAGATAGAAAAGAAGATATTCCCGATCTAGTTGAGCATTTCGTCAAAAAATTTGCTGGTAAGGTTTCAAATAAAGTAAAAAGCGTTTCTCCTGAGGCAATGGAACTTATGATAAGTTATGATTGGCGTGGAAATATCAGAGAACTTGAAAATGCAATTGAAAGAGCAACTGTGCTTGCAGATGGACCTGTAATTTTACCTGAGCATCTGCCATTACCAACAGAGATGATGCTTAATAGAGATGTTCCAAAATTTGGAACACTAGAGCAAGTTGAGGCTCTCGAAAAGAAGCTAATTATCGAAGCCTTGCAACAAGCCGAATGGGTCCGCACAAAGGCTGCTTTGATACTTGGGATAAAAAGATCGACCTTAAACTATAAAATGGAAAAGCATGGTATTTCCGCACCAGAAGACAGCCTAGACAGTTAAATCCTATTTGTAGTTTGATAAAAAATAGGAGTAAAAAAATGATTAGAATAAATATGATTTTTCTTGCTATTGTTATTTTTTTATGTATTTTTATAAATACTGGATATACAGCATTAGAAAAACAGATTATTACAATGAATAATCTTGCATGGACAATTGACAGCTTTCGGATAAGTCCAGATGAAAAACATACAGCTTATATAACTACCATAAATAACAAGTCAGTAATGGTCATAGATGGCAAAAAAGGAAATGAATATGATGACGTGTCAAATCCTGTTTTTAGTCCCGATAGTAATCATATAGCCTATATTGCAAAAAAAAATAATAGATTTTTTGTTGTTTTTGATGGCAAAGAAAGAGATGAACGCTATGATGAGATAGCAAAATTAAGCCTTGTTTTTACTGCGGACAGCAACCACCTTGCATTCTCCGCTAGGAATGCGGGTAAATGGTTTGTGGTTATAGACGGTATAGAAATGGCAAAATATGATTTTATTATCGATATAAAAGCTAATCCAGAGCAAACAGATGCTATTCGTTACCTTGCCCTAAAGGATAATACTGTATATATGATAGAAGAGAAAGCTATCAATACAAAACTTGATGAAGTGACTCGCCAAAAATTTCAGGCTCTTGAATCAGCTCATGGCGCAGGTATACTTAATGATGAAGAATATAATCGCAAAAAAGCTGAATTGCTGAGTCAAAGCGCAATAACAACGCAAACCACTGCAAGTTCCGAAATTCCATCAGTTATTTCCTTACCACAAAAGAAACAAGGCAAAACATATAATAGTTCCAATGGCTTTTCGTTTTGGTATCCTGACGATTGGAATATAAAAGATGAAGAAGGTAGTATTCAGATTATTCCATCGAATCCTACTATGTCAGGAGGGGTTGTCGTTGAATTGTATTATGTTATCATGGAAGACATTATCGGCACTAATATTTCGCAACCTTATGATCCACAAATAATTGAGTATTTAAGTGGACAATTACAGTCATTATCACCAAATCTGCAACTTACAGGAAAACCAACTCCTGTCAAAACCAATAGCGGAGATGGAACGATGCTTGATTGGGAGGTTACTTCTCCAACTGGTGATGTTGTTATGGCTCGTGCTTTTGTTAATATTATTAATGAAAAGGCACTTATAGTATTGGGAATGGGATTGAAAAATACTATATTATCTCGTGATCAAGTTATAAGGCAGATATTTACATCTCTTGGAATTGGTAAAGCTCAGATGGATATTAATAAAAGCGAAAGCATACAGCCAGAATCTTCTTCACAAATCGGTGCAGGAGAAGTTGGTGATCCAAATTGGGGATTCAAATTTGCACCTCCTGAAAGTTGGAAATATCAGAGAAATACAAGTATGATCATACTGGGGCATGATACTATCGCAGGCATGATATTAGTTATGCCACACATATCAAAGAACATTCAGGAACTTCAATCACAAATGCAAGACGGTTTGCAGGAAGATGAAACACAACTTATGCTAACAGGAACACTTAAAACAATGGGTGATAATATACTGTATGGTGATTATAATGGTGTAATAGATGGGCAACAAGTAAAAGCACGTGGTATAGGAACTTTATCTCAATATGGTGGTGGTGCAATCATAATTGCAGTTACCACGCCTGATAAATACAGTATTCAATTAATAAATCCAGCAGAAACTATCGCAAAATCAATACAATACTTTAAGGTAGATGTATCATCTGAATTGATGCAGCACTTTGCAGGCACGTGGACCAATTATACAAAGAACACATCTACACAAATAACTCTCTCAAAAGATGGAAGTTTTAGTGAAAATTATGAAGCCAGTTATTCAGGCAATTTCAGCAATCAATATGGCAATGATATGGGTGGATGGGGAACGGCACGACAAGATCAGAGTCAGGGGCGTTGGACTGTTCGTGGTGATCGTCAACAGGGATCCATAATAATCACAAAAAACAACGGTGAACAAATAACCTTAGAATATAAAGTTCATATTGAAAAAGGCGAAACATTCTGGAATGAATACCTGTTTAATGGTGATCTTTATGGAAAGAAGTAATTAAAACTATTCAATATAGTCTCTATGTCAAATCTTAATAATCTATTTCAATGCCCAATTATATAACTACATTGTAAATATCATATTTTCCAAAAAATACGAATCCAAATTAAACAAAATTGCAAATAACTACTTGGAACTCTCTCGATAAGTTCCTTCTAACAAAGTCTAGGGGTGCGGAAATGCCAAAAAAGCGAAGAACAACTTCGCATCAGACTATCCGCATTGAAAGGTCAAATTCTTTCAGTAAGATATTAGTCTTTCTTATCAGCATTTCTACTTTTATTTGCCTAATAAACATAGAGCAAACACAATCACAAACATCAAAAATATCACCTGCCCTCGGACGAGAAAATCTTGATTATGAAATTTTGGAACTAAATCGTCAGTTAAATAATTTAGAATCCAGAATCATCCCGATAGATACTGAATTACAATCATTAAAAGAAAATCATGAAAAAATCACTACTGAAATAACCTTACTTAAAGAGTATCTAAGAGGTCCCAAAAGCCTATGGGACAAAGTTACAGGCATATTCAATGAAAGAAAGCTAAAAAAGCTATTAGCAGAATCACAATATATATCTGAAAAAATTATAGAATTACAGAGATTAAGAGACCCGCTTATAAAGGAATTTATTGCACTTGCAGATAGATTGATAGGCAGGGCAGAAGTCCGTGTTGTTGCTCTTATGGATATTATCAACAAAAACGAGTCATCAGCAGATAAAGCCTCTGAACAGATTTCCACCATTTTGGAACTGACGCAAAGGGTTTCTGCTCTTAGGGATAAATACATATCCGATTCTTACGGTCAGATAAAAACCACGCCATTATTATTGCAGACCGATGATCCAGAAAAACTAAGACTTGGTGCAAAGATATTAAAGAATCTTGCAATTCAATATCGTTCATTGGCAGAAAAGAAAAAACGAGAGATTAGGAATATGCAAATCAGTCAAAAAAATAATGAGATGATGTTAGAAAAGTATCGTGAAATCCAGCGCACTAATGAAGAACGAGAATCAGGAGGATTAGAAAGCGGAGCGTCTAGTATCGCATTTGTGTTTAATGAAGCGGAAATTAAAAGAAAAATAGAGGAAATAAAAAAGAGTATAGGCAAACTATCTATCGAAATACGTGACCTTGAAGAAAAAGCTAGAAATATGGACAATCAGAGCAAATCATTGGAACAAAGGGCATCCCAAATCGAGGCAACACCGAAAGGGAAATAATGAGATGATCAGAAGCAATATATTTATATTTATAATTTGCTTAATTTTGATATTAGGGTTATCGACATTTGCTATGTCAAAAGTAAGTATTTATGCACAAGATATTGATGCAAGATTTGAGTATGATAATAACGTCACCCGTCAAAAATTGCCAAAAGACTATCAATACGGCATAATTTGGAGATTAAATACAGGATTTGGTCTTAAAGACATCATTCCGATAAATAGAGTTGACACAGATGCTAGATATACTCTCAGTATGAGAGATGTTACAACCACCAATAACGAGGACTATAATTCTCATGATTTTGATATAGGGATAAAAATCAGGGAAAAAATCTCTTTTAAGGAATCATTCAAGATATGGAATAGCCAAAGCGACTTATTTCATTTTAGCGATAATACTATTGAAGCAGGATTTGAACATTCTCTTACCAAACAAACTAGATTATACACATCCTATCGCAATGAGCAAAAATGGTTTCAAAATAAAGCACCAGAGGTTCATGCGCGCAATTTCTATTATCATCAATTAGGGCTAAATATTTATCATTCTATACATAAAGATTTTACTGTTCAAATAGGATATGTCAATCAAATCAAGACGTATAATCGCAGACCAATAGATTTTAAGGAGGGAAAGCCTGTTGTCTTAGATGGTATCCAGAAAGACCACCAAGATATGATTGTTTTGGGTTTCGTAGCTTCTGTGTTTAATAATACTAATCTTTTACTATCAAATCAGATTGTTAGATCAAATTCAAATAGTAGGGCGTTTGATTTCAATGGCAATAGAACTCAGATAATAGTTCTTAGCAATCCAATAGACAAACTATGGTTAGAAGTAATTTATCAGATTGTCGCATATAATCTAGGGGCTTATCAGACACCAGACCTTGGCTATGAATTAAGCGATAATCGGACAGATGATCAAAGCGGAATAAGACTAGGCTTAACCTATGGGATTTCAGATCAAGTATCCCTTATAGCTAGTTATGAGCGCATTAAAAACACAGTCTTCTTTACAAAAGATTATTATGAGAGTAATAAAGGAAGTATTGGTGTTAAAGTGAAGTTTTAGGGCAAAATTTGCTTTGGTGGTATGGCTATTGCAGAAAGCCTTTGTAATTCCTTTCTGGCATCGGAAACTAAAAGGCTATCAGGATAGTCTCTTATAAGCCTAGTATATGCTTCTATGGCTTGCTGGTTATTTTTGAGGTTCTGCGAATATATATGGGCAACTCTAAATAAAGCTTCGGGGGCATATCTACTATTTGAATTTGATAGCTGTAAGTAATTTTCTATTGCTTCATTATATTTGCCTTTTTGAGCCAATAATTCACTAATATTAAGCTTTATTTTATCAATGAGATCGCCTGATTTGTATATTTTCAGGACATTTTCATATTCTGATAATGCTTTGTCGTATTCGCCATTTTCTTTCATTCTTTCTATATTTGCATAAGTTTTGAGCAAATCTTCCATTTTTCCGCCAGCAAATTCATCAATAAAAGCGAGTTTTTCAAGCACATCATTTGCCCAATCTTCTTTGAAATTTCTTTGAGCAGATATTTTATAGTGAATCTTTGCATTTTCGAAATCACCCATATTATAAAATATATCGCCTTGAACCCAAGCTATTTTTGCTTCTGTTATTGCAGACCGATAATTAGGCTGGATTGCTTCCAATGCTTTTAAAGCCATATCAAAATTGCCCATTATCCTATAGCAATTAGACATTTTAAGATAAAGATCAGACATTTTTTCAGACATAGCATTTTGATATTTAATCAAATTTTCTGCTTCTTTATAAATGGCGAGAGAAGCTTGGGTATTGTGTTTCTGATTTATATATATATCACCTAATAATATCATAGCGAATATTAGTTGCCCTGAATACAAGCTATCATTCAAGGTTTTTGCCTTTGAAATTGCAAAATTAAGGCTTTCTATTGCTTCATCAGGTCTATTCAGTTCAGATTGTAATTGACCAATTGATATAAGAATATCAACATACATACGGGGATTTGTTGATTCATCAAGTGCCGATTCATACATTTTTATTGCGTTTTCAAATTGCCCTTGTCTTTTCAGTAATTCTGCGCGATCAAGTAATATATTTCTATTATCTTGAGAGAGTATTGCTAATTTCTTATATAATTCCATTGATTTATCTATATCATTGCTATAAAAATAAATATCCGCAAGTGCAACCATTGCAGATAGATTATCTTTTTTCTGTGTTATTTGTTCATTAAGTTTTGATATTACCCTATCTCGAAGCCCTTCTATTTGGCATATTTCAAGGACATTATCTATGATTTCATTGCGTTCAGAATAGTTTGCAGGTAGATTTATTAAAGCACTTATATAAACATCAATAGCTAAATCATAATTTCTTTTTATTATATGCAATTCTGCAAAACGACTGTATAAATACGATGCCAATGGCTGAAGATCGATGGCTTTTTGATATTCCTGAACTGCCAGATCATATAGGTCATGAGACTTGAATATTCCGGCAAGCATTTGATGAAAATAATACTGATTTTCATTGTTTTCTGTAATTTTATACCATTCTGCAATTGCCTTATCTTTTTCGCCTTTTTCATAATATATTTCGCCTACTTGCTCGTATATATCAGGATCTTTAGGATTGAAAGACCTAAGTTTCTGATAAAGAGCTAGAGCCTCATCATATCTACCTTGTTTTCTGTATATCACTGCTAATTGTTGTTGTATATATGAGTTATTTGGATTTTCAGATAATATTGTATTTATTACGCCTTCTGCTTCGCCAAACATATTTTCAGCGATGTATAGATAAATCAACCTATTTAGTGCTGATAATCGCATTGTAGATTTGGGATATTGCACAAGAAAGTCCTTGTATTCCTTTATTGCTTCTGTGTTATTACCTCGTGAATAATACGAATTTGCGATGCGATAGCTCGCCATCGCAGACGATTCCGTATTGGGAAACTGCTGTATAATTTGCTTTGCAACAGCAATAAGGTCATCAAATCTGTATCTTTGTGTAAACATATTTGCCATTAAGGCAACAGCATTAGCAGAATCAAGGCTATTTGGATTAATTGCGATAGCTTGTAAATATGCCTTGATTGCTGAATCTTCATCACCGAGTTGAATATAGCAAGAAGCCATTTGAATCAATATCTCGTTTTTTAGGTCAGTATTAGGATTTTCTTTCAATAAATTTTCATATATTAATAACGCTTCATGAACTTTTCCATCCGCCCTAAGATCATCTGCTTTTTGAAATGCCTGTATTTCCTCTGTGGAATATGCAACGGCATTGTAATTTGATGCTATAATTAACAAAAATGCGATTATAATAACTTTATAAATACATAAAATTACGCCTAAATCTGTTTTTTTACTCATAGATTTTTGATTTATATGTCTCATTTACCTGTTCCATTCTGATTAAGTTTATTTGATAATGATTTATAATATGCCTTTATAAGTTCCCTGTATTGTTGTGGCCATTGCTCTCTACTTGATGGATTAAGCATCGTGTCAATTTGCTTTGGAACAATATTAGCATCAGAAGGAAGCTGGCTTGATGGCTTTTCTACAATATAATCACGCCCAACTTGAGCCTCACGTTTTTTGTCGTAATCTTGTTTTTTCATAGATTTTTCATAATCTAATAATCTTGTTAATATACGCCTTTGTCTATCAAGAGTTTCCTGATCTACATATCCTTCTCGTAAAGCTTTTTCTACTTCCTTCATTTCCCTAGCCACTTCCTCAAGACTGCCCATAGTTTCGGCTTTATCATCAAGCTTACTGGCTAGTCTTTCAGAAGCCTCTCTTATAAGTGATTGCTCTGCTGATAATTGCTCAAGTAAGTCTTGCAAAGAGGGCATCATCCCTTGACGGCGCATTTGACCTTCGGCATTTTGTGTAGATTGATTCACTTGTGATTGTTGATCTGCGAGCTGGCGCAGTTGCTCTAAGTAATCATCCATACTCATACTGGGCGAAGCATTAGAATTCATTTCTTCTATGCTGTCAAGCATGTTTTGTATTGAGCTATTAATTATTGCTAATGTGCTTCTCTGTATCGGTTTGGTTAATGTTATCATCTTATCTGCCATAGCCTTTGAAGACCGTTGCATACCATCAGCAGACTTCTGCAAAGCCCAAATTAACTCTGTATCGATTTTAATGTCCTTAAAGCTAAGTTCCTTTAATTGTGCTGCAATTCTCCTTGTATTCTCTGCGAGAACAAGCTGATCAGATGCCAAAGAGTCAACAATTTCCTTTTCTTTCTGCAACATATTATTTGAATCACCTTTTATACTTGCTATGGATTTGGTTATTTCTTCATGTCTATTGGAAATCTGCAGACTTTTTCGGATTGCTTCACGCAATACTCTGATTATTTCCTCTCCCTCGATGCCTTTTGAGGATTCCGCAACCTCTCCTAATTCTTTTTGTAGCTGTGAAAGGTCAGATAAAGCCTGTTTTTGAAAAGGCATAGATTGAGAAGCATTACAGCATTTTAGAGCATCACATGCTTTCTGAAGTTTATCTGATGTCTTAGATTGCCTAGACTTTGCATTTACCTGCTCAAGCATTTGGGATACTGCGGGATTACTTTCTTTTGATTCTTCTACAAGACTTTGTAAATCATTTTGCAATTCCTCAAGTTGATTTTTTATGCGTTCCTCTCGGCTTGCCAATTCATTAGCTCTGAGTTCAATATCTTTGGAATTGTCATTCTTTGCCAATTGCTCGGTTCTTTGTAGGGTATCAATTTGTTGACGTTCTAACTCTTTGGCAAGATTTGCTGCTACATCAAGCTTTTGTTGTATTTGCATATTCTTAAATAATTTAATTGCTCGATCCAGCTTTTCCATTATTTCTTCTTGCTTAATGCTTGCTAACATAAGTTCCTTCTGTTTTTCAGTCATACTTGTCTTCTGCATGGCATCAGATAACTTTTTCATTATTTGCTTCATTTCGTCAGTAGCAATTTCATTTATCAAATCTCTGAGTTCCTGAACCTTTTTTAGCAAGTCAGTATTTACAAGAGGATTTTCTTCCATCTTCTTTACAGTTTTATCAACTTGCTCTGCAACGGATTTCATTTTTTCCTCTATTTTTTTCTGCATTTCGTTTACTTTTTCCAATTCCTTTTTATCTGTCCATTCCATTTGATCTTTCTTTTTTAGCTCTTTAATTAAATTATCAGCAGTTTTTTTTGCTTCTTTTTGCTCGGAAAGGACATCAGACATTTCAGATTGTTGTTGTTCTTGCTCTGCCTCTGTCTGTTTATAGATTTCATATAGTGAAGGAAACCTCGCCGTATAGACACTCGATCTTCCAATATTAGGTCCAGAAACATTATCAAAATCAGTCGCTTCAACAAAATATGTAACTACGTCATCTGGAAATAGCTGTATTGGATTAATATCCCAGATATATTTGATCGTTGCGTTAGTTTGTTGTTCGGTAAATCTCCCAAGAGAAATAGCTGTCTTTGTTGCTTGTCCTTCTATTTGATAAATAAGCCTTATATCTGCTATACCATGATCATCTTGAATATCTATTTGTAGTGGCATTAATAATCTGCTATCCAAAGTTATATTTTTTCCGGGAATAGTTATGTTAACGTTTGGTGGTTGATCTGTAATTGCATTTATTGAATATTTTATCGGATCAGAATTATTGATCCCGTCAGTATCTGTAACTAAAATATAATACGTTCCGCTTTTTTTAACAATAAAGCTAGTATTAAGGTTACGCATTTGCGATACAGACATTCGGGATTTTAATTCTGCATTGTCTTTTGGTGCTTCACCATGATCAAATATAATAAATGAAGACGCTATATCTTTACTACTTTCAGCGTTTATAGAGACTTTTGTTCCAACTGGTGCGGATATGTCCCCGACATTTGGACTTAGTTTTTGATTCGTCATGCCAAGATATTTAGGATAAAACATCTCTAGCTGTAGATTGCTGATAACTGGTTTTTGAGCAACTTTTACTTGATATATTGATGACTTAATATCCATTACAGATACATAATATTCCATTGATTGATTTATGTTACTCAACTTTGCTGAATATGAAAAACTGCCAATTAATGATGAGCCTTTACGCTTTAGAACCATGTTTTGCCAATCAGATTCTCCGCTTTTAATATGCAAAATTGCCTCTTCTGGTGCATTGCCCTTAATTTCTGCTATAATCTCAACTTCCTGTAAGGGATTTATTGTAACATTACCGGGCATTATTTTAGTTATTTCAGCATTAACAAGGAGATTGTCTTTTTCAAATGGATATGTGAATGCCTGAATTGATCGGTCAAATGCTATAGGGAAAGCAATTATCAATATTATCAGTGGAATTAAACCAGCAAGTAAATATATTAATGTTCGCTTTAATTTCCTTATTTCATCACTAAGAATCTTTGTTTTGTCAATTCTTTCAAATATTGCCCTTGCTTCTTCGATAGTCATTCGGACAAGGTTTTCTGAATAGCCATATTTATTTTCTGGCATTTTTTGCCATAGTTGGAGAGAGCTTATAAGCCTGTCCTGTAATTCTGGAAAGGTTTGCTCAATTTTATATGCCATATTTTCAACAGAAATTCGTTTTAATAAGGTTTTTAGAAGAAAAAAGTATCCAGAAGCGATTATAGTTAGAGAAAATAAGATCATTAATACTCCACGAAAAATTATATTTAACTGGAGCATTCCACCAACTACAAACCAAAGAATCGCAAAAATCGAAATAGATAAAAGCCAAAGCATAAAGCCATTTAATACATTGATAATTTTGAACTTGGTTTTTAGCTTTGCCACTCCCGATCCAAGTTCTCTATAAGAATTATCTGCATTTTCTATATGTGGGATATATGTTTTTGATATTGTTATATCTGACATTTTAAATTTCCATTAAAAGGATTTTTGGCTTTCTCAAAATGACAACGAAGTGTCACCCTGAACACAGTGAAGGGTCTTCTTGGATTAATACAAAAAATATAATTTCCTAGACAATAAAATAGAGAAATCATCTTTTAAATCATATTAGAGATTTTATATAAGTATTATTATACACTAATGCGTTGTGTTCTGCAATCATGTATTATAATAATTGCCTTATTTTACTGCGATCTGCCTAAATTTAGCGACCAAATACTTGCACTGTCAATTAACATATTGAAAAAAAGAGATTTAATAAAACATTACAACCATTCTCTTAAAAAGGCGATAATCTCTTCGCGCATAGCTGGAGTCTCCTGATGCCCAACATCATAACGCAACAGCTTCCATTTATTCGGAACTCCCAAAGATGAATAGACTTCTTTCAATTCTGTGTCTATTATATCAAGTCCTTTTGGTGGGGTCAGACTATCAAGGTCTCCTGCCAAACCTAGATGTGCTCTTGGCGCAATAAGGCTGTTTATTTGTGCTGTGGTGAAATGCCTGAGTAAGTTTGGCACATAATAATATATCCCATGTCCATCAAGCCCATCAGTTTCTATAAGCGTATGAAAGTCAGTAAGACAACAGATGTCTATGCAAACCTTTATTCTTGTGTCTAATGCAGAAACCCACCATGCCATAGTGCTACCCATAGATATACCCATTGTGGCGATACGATTAGCATCTATTTCGTCTCTGCTGGATAAATAATCAATTCCTTTGATACTGTCAAAAACCATCATTCCCCAAAGGACTTGCCCTTTCCAGATCATCTCCTTAAACACTGATGACTCTGTGCGTTTATGCCTTTCTCCAAAAACCCACGTATCCATACAAAGAGCGCAATAGCCTAAATCAGTCAATAATTTGCTGTAAACTGGCTCTTGAAGGGCTGATCGTCCTTCTGTAAATTCTCTTTTGCCCAATAAATAATCCCCGCCGTGTGCATGGTTATATAAAACAGCAGGAATTTTGCCTTTGCGATTCTTTGGCATAGCAAGATATGCTGGAACTGGTTCAATTCCATTTAGGTCTAGTATTAGTTTTTCAAGTATGTAGTCGCCTTTATCTATTTCCTCAATTTTCGTAACTGTAATCTTACGATCTCTATCAGGCAGATCACCCAACAGATTATATAGCTCTTTTCGTCGTTTTTCCTGATCCATATCTCTATATCCTTATTATTGATGGTTAAAATGATTTATGTTTAAATAGCCTCATATTCTCTGTGCTATGTATCAGATCATAATCAGCTTTCAATTGCATAACTTCTGCACTATTATCATCCATTCCCCAAACCAATACATAGTCAATGATACCTTTATATTCAAACTTCCAATAACCTTCTCTATACCGCAATGGAAAATAGACATATTTTGGCTCATAGTTTGCGACATAATGACTACCATTTCCAAAGCAATAATAGCATGTATCATGAAAAAATGGTGATAAATATTTTAGTGTTCCATGATTTGGCGCAAAGAAATAGTCATTGGTCAATATTGATATTGCTGAGTCATCCTCTATCAAACCAACACCTGATGTAAATTCCTTCATATCTTTATTCAGGAGATTATAATCATAAATGGTCAATGAAAGATGCCAGAGCGAAAGTATAACAATAATTGCTATCATACCAACTTTTAGCCATTTTGGATAGCTAAAAGCAAACCAAGCGGTAAGTATTGGAAAAATAAACAGATTTGCTCTATCATTCAACCATGCAGGAGGACCATAAGCCCAAGGTATCTTAAAATACAGCGCAGTTACAACACCAAATAAGATTAGGAACCCGAAACGTTGATTGAAGATAATGTCCTTTATTTTCCCTTTTTTTCCTATAATTGACCATATCATAATAAAGATAGTAGATAAAAAGCATAAAGCCATGAATACAAGCAAAACTCTGGATACAATAACGTATTTATCATTAAAATATACAAGCGATTTTATTGAAATAAAATAGTTCCATAATTCCTTTAATGGAGTATAAGTTTTTACTTTTTCTTCTGGATTTAGCAAAATATTGAGCAATAAAATAACATACGAAGGCACAAGCCATAATATAGATAAAGCAAACATCCAAAAGCGTTCTTTAATAGATTTATACTCGCTACATACAAGAATCGCTGAAAAGAAAGCTAATAGAGATATACTTAAAAGTGCTAATGCAAATGAAAATAAATGCGAAAAATAAGTAAAAACAAGCAAGCCATTAAGGATCAATCCTTCCCGCCATAATAAAGATTCTCTATTTTTCCACCAGTAGCCCAAAATAAAGAAGTATAGCGGAACACTCAAAGCAAAGTTATAAAAACCCAGATGAAACAAAACGTTATAGCTAAATAAAAAGCCAAGAAATCCAAAAAACCACAATCGTTTATCAACCGCTTTATAGAAATAGAAAAAACTTAATGGAACTAATAAAATATAGATCGTAACAAATATCTTTTCTGCAATTAGCGGAGGCATTATATAAAGAGCAAGAAGAAAAAATAGATGTGAAGTCCAGTTTGGAAAAGGCTTTATGTTAAGGCTATATACTTTTTGAAACTGTGTATAATTTTGGTTATTATATTCCTTCAGTATATATGAATTATATACATGATTCACGCCATCTTGGGTTGGGATAAACTTGAAACACCAAATGGGAATAAGATGAATCAGCATTAAGACAATGATTAAGTGTCTAACTGAAATCCTGCTAAGAAGTTTTTTCATTTTCAAATCTCTTTTTTGATAAATATCCCTGAATATATGAAAAAGCGATAAATATCCCCATGCCAATAAATCCGCCTATTGCGGAACCAATTAACCCCCAAAACTTTATCTGCCCTACTGTCTCCATAATCCATGTTAAAACGTAGATCAGTTTCAATGAACCTAATCGCATATCAGGAGGACGAACCAAAAGCGTTATTAAAACAGCAGAAACAAACCATCCTACAAAATTAATGATCGGGATACCAAAATATGCTCCTTCAGTTTTCCAGACCCATAAATTCCATCTTACCATCTGCAGATCAAGGAATAAGTCCCATGCAGTAAACGCTAATCCTCCCAATAAAGCCAATTTGACAGGTGAGATCGACTTAAATATAGACCTTGCGATAGCCCATGATGGTGGAAGCATCATCAGCCATGCCAAAGGAATTAACAATGGCACACCGAGTAACTGTGGTTGAAGTATATCCGTATAATGATAAGAACCAAATGGAATACCTGTCTTAGACCCAATTAATTCAATGATCCAGCTAATTATAAATACTTTTAGGGCAATAATTAATGTTTTGCTTACGCCAATTGAACGAAAAAGGATAGATATAACTGCAGAAACCTGTAATATTACGCTGATACTTACAGAATATGGGATAGATTCTTCGCCTATATATCTTTCAATATATGGCATAGCGAGAAGGCTTATAATCCATAGGGTAATTAGAGAAAAAGTTATTTTTGATGATTTCGTCATTTTCAGGCGATTTTCTTGTTTCTATTGATTTGGTTGTATTGATTAACATAATACTGACTCTTTGATCTCCACCATATATTAGGTAATCTTCGTATTTTGCCCCAAGTGCTAACAAAAGCCCTTCGATTAAAAACATCATAATTATGTGTCTCAATATCCTCCAAAATAGCTTGGTAAAGTTCGGCGGCTGCAGTAATAGCAAACCGCCCATCAGGATTAAGAAATCTTACTCCCGGTAAAGCCTCTGCATATATACGTCTGTTGCGTTCTATTTGAAACTTAATAAAACGCCTCCAGCGATCATCAATTTTGCCTTCAATAAAATCTTCCTCTGTCAAACCGAACTGTTCCAATTCCTCTTGTGGAAGATATATTCGTCCATTTTTCCAATCCTCGCCGACATCTCTTAATATATTATTTAGCTGTAATGCAATACCAAGTCTTATTGCATAAGGAATTGCCTCTATTCCTGAAAATCCGATTATGTGCATTGCCATCAATCCAACGGTTGAGGCAACTCCATAGCAATATTCTGTCAGTTGTTTGAATGTTTCATATCTCTTTATGCAAATATCCCTTGCAACGCCATCTATTAACTGTTCTGCTAATTTTTTTGGTATATTATATTTAATTCTTGTATCAGTCCATGCGAGGGCAATTAGATCATCTTTTGAGGGTTTATCGTTAAGTGAATTAATTCGCCAAGATTCCAGACTTGCTTCTGGATCGTCTTTTGTGCAGTCTATTAAATCATCACATACCCTACAGAAAGCATACAAAGCGCGAACAGACCTGCGCTTGTCAAAGGGAAGAAGCTCAGAAGCCATATAAAAAGTTTTGCTATGAAATCTTGTTACAGATCCGCAATGACGATAGGCTTTATTTAAAATCTCTTTGTCAAACTCAATCGGTTCACTATCAATATGGCTTTCAATAGCTTTGTTAGCATAATTTATTAGCTCATTTTCCCAAGAATATATATTTGTTTTTGCATATTCATATCTCATCATGTATAAACACCCTCTTAATTTTGTTCTTTTATAATCCTTTCTGTTACAAGACGTGCAGAAATTAAGACGATGGGAACACCTGTTCCCGGATGAGTGCTTGCACCAACAAAGTAAAGATTTTTATAATGTCTATGGCGGTTATGAGGTCTAAGATAGCCAACCTGCATAAAGTTATGGCTCAAGCCAAAAGCGGCTCCTTTGGCTAGGTTTAATCCATCGTGATAATAATTTGGATCTATTTTTTCCTCAAATATTATACGTTTGTTTAGATCAATCAACCCTATATCATTTAGGCGATTAAGAACAAAACTGCGCGCTTTTTGTGTAAGCTGATCCCAATTCTGAGGATCTCTATCGTTTATATGTCCAACAGGCACAAGCACCAAAAGACTGTCTTTACCTGAAGGGGCGAGGCTTGGGTCTGTCCTTGTGGGAGCGCATACATAAAATGAAGGTTCGTCTGGCATTGTTAATTTATCAAATATCTGTTTAAATGATTGCTTGTATTTATGATCAGCAAGAAAAACGTTATGATGAAGCAATTCTGGAGATCGTTTGCCATCAACACCCCAATAAAACATAATCGCAGAAGAAGTATATTTTTTCTTTGATAAATCGGATTTTCCATTTTGAGGCAAGAGATCGGAATAAACGTATGGAAGATCAGCATTAGCGACAATCAAATCTGCCTTTATTTTCTCGCCATTTTCAAGAGTTACTCCGCTGACTTTTGAGCCATCACTATCAATCTTTGCAACCGCTGAGTTATAAAGTATCTCAACGCCTAGATTTTTGGCAATTGAAGTAAGAGACTCAATAGCTTTATACATTCCGCCCTTTGGAAACCATACCCCTTCGGCTAATTCTGTATATTGCAATAATGAGTATGTTGCTGGGGCTTCATAGGGACTTAAGCCAAGATACATGTTTTGGAATGTGAAAGATGCTCTTAATCGTGGATCAGAGAAATATTTTGATACATTTTTGTAGTGTTTAACCAAAGCTTTTAAGCTAAATAGTAGCGGGAGATTCATAGGACTGAAAAACTCAAATGGTGAAATAAAATTCCGTCCAACAAATTTTTTAAGCGATAGGTTATAATGTCGGTATCCTTCTGCAACGAATTTCAGATATGATTCAAATGAACCTGATTCTAATGAATCTAGCTGAATTCTCATATCATTTAGGTCAGCGGTGAGGTCTAATATAGTATTATCGTGTAGATGGACTCTATATGTCGGATCAAGCCTAATCAGGTCGAGATGATTCTCCATATTTTCGCCCAATGCCTTATAGGTCTCATCAAATATTTCGGGCATTAGAAACAACGTAGGTCCAGTATCAAAACGAAAGCCTTCTTTTTCCAGAATGGAGAATCTACCCCCTGGCTTGGAATTCTTTTCTAACAAAGTTACTTTATAACCAACTCGAGCAAGTCTCGCAGAAGTGGCTATCCCACCGATTCCGGCACCAATAACAATTGCAGATTTCATAATATTTACTCTCTTAATAAAATAAGAAATCAATGTTTGGTATAACCATATTAACAAAGTTTATTATTATACTCAACAAGCGATTTATCTTTTTATACACAACAATCCCTTATTTACATTTTATTTCCGAAAAAATCGTTAATTAATCAGAAATTCTCAATGTAATAGACAAAAACAAAGTATTGGACAATATGTTTTGGTTGATTACTTTATTCTTGGGTTATTTGCAGAGCGCATATCTTATTCAGCCAACCGAGAAGAATTTTTGATGGAAATTCTTGTGTATTAATAGAATGACCGACTCCTGCCCATTCCTCAAAGGTTACATCAGCCCTTAAGCCTTGATAATAGTTAGCAGCAAACCTTGCACGTGGATTATGGATTGTATCATTCTGTCCTACACCAACGAATATTGGTTTTCTTTTGATGCTTTTTAATGGCGGTGGATAGCGATCAACTGTGTAACGTCCTGCGCCCAAAATGATAAGTCCTGCAAGTTTATCAAGAATTCTTTCCCCCAAAAGCGATGTGGCATATCCGCCTTGACTGTATCCGCCCATGAAAATTAGATTTTGATTGACATTTAGTCGTGCAGATACCATTTCCAAAGCCTCAAGAAAAAACGCTTTTTCATATCTTATTAGCTCAAGCCCAAGATGCTCTGCGGATTTAGAAGTATAGCTCATCCCGACAATAATATAGCCCTTGTCATGCGTAACCTGCTGAAACGGCCAAGTGGTAGCGCTTGCCCCTGAACCATGATAGCAAAAGATAATAGGAAATGACTCTTTTGGTGTATAGTCATACGGCACAAATAAAATAAAGGATGTATTGGATTTTGGGGCTGTGAAATTATACTCTCCCGGATTCAACAATTGATCAGGTTTTACCTGTTGATCTATGATAGTTTCCTCTTTTAATTCGGCTTGCTGATTATTTTTCCCTTTATCTGCGAGTATATTCTCCCATGGTTCCAAATTATTGCAGGAAAATAAAATGAGAATACTACTAAAAACGATTATAAATAATGTTATTGCTCTCAAAGTATTCATAGCCTTCTATGGAAGCAGGCGTTTTGTTGATAATCTAGGCCATGTTTCCACTTTTCTGAATCCTTCTGCATATTTGGCATTGCATTGCAATCCTCTGAATTTCGCCATAGTTTCCATAAAATCCATTATATCAATATGATCGTGATCTCTCAACCATGAGACTTGGCTTTCATGGCAAGCAAGCATCTTTTTTTTCATCTCGATCGTATCTGTAATGTCAACGTAATCAGTTGGCAAAAAATTGATTCCTGCCAAGTTATCCATATAAAAGATCGGTGGCACAACAGGATGATAAGGCATGTTTGTTTTCCAATTTGGCACACTTGCACTGAAACTACAATCAAAGACGAGACTTCCTGTTGCCTGATGATCAAGCATATAGTCGTCTGGTGAATGTGTTATAATAATATCTGGTTTTGCAGTTCGGATAACATCAGTCATTTTATAATGTAGGTCTGGACTATGACCGACCATAAGGTCAGGCACATTTAAGAAAAAGAATTCCGCCCCAATAAGCTTAGCGGCGTTTTTCGCTTCTTGCTCACGTATTTTTGCCAATTCTGGTGGTTCAATAAGCATGTGTCCGACATTTCCATTTGCTACTACAGCCATTGCAACATAATGACCATTAAGAGCATATTTCGCCAATGTGCCTGAGCATAAAATCTCTAGATCATCAGGATGGCATCCAACTGCTAAAATTCTTGGTTTATCTGACAATTTCTATTCTCCTTTCAACTTTCTATATCTATCATTACGCTACCAGCAAGGCTTAATTTCGTTGACATAAAGACGTTTTCAATGTCAACCAAATCAGGCGTATCTGTTATATCGTGATAATTTGCGTCCATATATGGAAATGAACCGATATTCGCTATTGCAGTAGGAAAACCAGCATTTATAAATGAGCCGTCATCATCTCCTGGAGATTGCCTCTGAAATTTACTCACCTCCAAACCGATCTTATATTTTTCATTAGCCTTAATCATAATATCGGCTATTTTTTCGCCTTCGGGCTTTGTATATAATGTAATATTTGTTTTTTTATCCTTATCTATATCTTCTTGGGACTTACCACCAAGACCATCCATATTGATAACAGCGATTATATTGTCTCCTCGTTCTTTCGCTTTATTTGCGGAAACAACACTTGTCCAAGGGCAATGCTCTTCATTACAGAATAAAAACCAAAAAGAGCATTTTGAAAGATAATTTTTTAGGACTCTAGCTATCTCCATATTTGCCACTGTGCCGACTGTGTTATCATAGGCACCAGGGGAATCAATCCAGCTTTGTGAATCTTTATGCGATACAAACACAATAATTTTGTCTGGATACTGAGTGCCTTCTTTTTTTGCATAAATGTTATATAATTCATACCAAGGATCATCTTCGGCTGGTGATGAATACTGATGTTTTATTGGTTTTGTGGTATCTCGGCGAAAAGCTTGCGCTTTACATGCTTCTTTTTCTATTTTATATCCATAGGATTCCAATTTTGATGCAATAAAATCATCCGCTTCATAGAGACTGTTTTTTTCGTGTCCTAATGCAGTATAGTTTATTTTTCTGTATCTAATAGGCTCTTTTGATAGATAAAATAGATTTTTTGTTAATTCATCCTTATTAATATGTTTTATTAAGTCTGGTATAGGATCGGTTTTCATATTTCCCCCATTTTTTAAGGCATCTTATTTTTTAAAATAACAATAAAAGAGTAACATTCTATAAATACAAAATCAAGATTAAGTTAATAGACCAATATTTTATTAGGTTATATTAATTTAACGGTTAAATAAAAAAACTGTAGGTTCTTGATTATACCATTTTCCATTAATTATAGTGCGTTAACAGCAAACATCCACTATTCAGTTGTGGTAGCTCCAGAAAGAATCTGTCTCCTGTTAATGGTTCTACTTCCGCTCATAAGTAAACCCATTCATACTCCATCTGCTTGGGTATCGCTATTCGTTGCTCCCCTTGCAAAATCTATAACAATGCTCTGTATTTATCTTTGACAGATGAATCTTTTTCTTTGTCTATTCTTTGCTGAATCTCAGATTTTGTTAGGTGATTGGCTAATGGTATTGGTGTCATTTTTGCTCCTGTTGGTTAGAGTCTGGTCTATATACTTTTTCGCCTCTTTATGATTATATCATAACGACTTATTTATTTTAAATGGTATTGCCATAGATAAACACAAATAGGAAATATAAACTTATTTGGGTATCTTTAAAGAATGTTTGAAGGGATTTTCAAACAATCAGAAAACAAAATTGATCAAGCAACAAATAAAAAATCAGCGTTGACAGACGATATTAAAGAGAGTATTATAAGTGTTAAGATATATCATAATTATATATTGGAATAGATTCATTTTGGATAGGGTTTTATTGATTAAGCCTCTTATACTTTTCTAAAAATATCCAAAGGGGTGATTAAAATGACCGTAAAGGTCATCAAATTTTTGTATTTTATTTTAATTACGTCATTTTTTATAATGGCACCTGCAAATATTGCTTCTTCTGCTGATGATCCTTCACAAAAAGCTAAGGAGCTTTCCAATTTAAAAAAAAATGTAGAGAAAATTAAATCGCAAAAACAAGGGGTAATAAAAAAAGAAAGAAATATTCTAAGTGAATTAAAGGACATTGACAAGCAATTAAATACTAAAGAAAAGGAATTGGATATATATCAAAAAAATCTTGAAAAAATAGAACAGGAATTAAGAATATTGGAAAATAGCCTTGATATTGCAAGAACAAGGTTAGGGCAGACTCAAATGATGCTAAACTCTCGTTTAAGAGCAATGTATAAGCTTGGTTATGATAACCAGCGTGTTAGTTATTTAAGGCTTCTTATTGATTCTGATAATATTTCTGATATAACCTGCAGATATGCTTATATAAGTTCAATAGCTGAATCAGATAAAAAGCTTCTTGAAACCGCAATTAAACAAAAATCAGAAATAGATCGTCAAAAAAAATTGGTCGAGGAAAAAAAACAACAGATTGCTAATAATAAACAATCTACCGAAAGAATTAAAAATGATATTATAAATAAAAAGAAAGAAAAGAACGAAATATTAAATGATGTTAGGAAAGACAAAGCGGAATTGACAAAAGCACAAAAGGAGATGGAGGCGTCTATCAACAGATTGGAACGATTAATTGCAGAACTGAAAAGGAATCAAGAGCAAATCTTAAAGCCATCAAAAAGTGGTTATAATACAATTCCATACTTTGGCACAACTGGGCTAGCTAGTCAAGCTGGAAATATAATGTGGCCAACCAGTGGAACAATAATGGAAAATCAAACACCATCAATGAAAGGCGTAACAATAAAGGCGCAACATGGTTCAGATATAAAAAGTGTTGATAATGGCATCGTTGATTATGCTCGCTGGTTTGATGGAGTTGGATATGGAAATATGATCATAATTAATCATGGAAATGGATATAGAACTCTATATGCACATGCCTCAAAAATTTCTGTTAGAGAAGGTCAAGAGATAAAAAAAGGGCAAAAAATAGGTGAAGTTGGTGATACAGGCTCTCTCAAAGGGGCATCTTTATATTTTGAAATATGGAGGGGAACGGAAGCCCTTCCAACAAGAAGATGGCTTGAAAGCAGGTAGTTAATAATATCAGTCAACAATATATTTGAAGGGGAGATTAATCTTTGAGCAAGAAATTTCTTTCTGTAGTAATAGTTCTTCAAGCATTAATTTTAATTTCTGCTGTTTTAATCAATCATACTATGGGCAAATCCTCGTCAGATAACAAGACACATATTAATGATGAATTTGGTCTGCTCAATAATACTATGAAGTATATAAAGGAATATTATAGAGATAAGGATGATATTAAAGACGATAAATTGATATACGGAGCTGTCAAAGGAATGGTTGAATCATTAGGCGACCCTTATAGTCAATTCCTACCTCCAGATCTATATAACGACATGATGGACGACACATCAGGCAAATTTGGCGGACTAGGAATAGAAATAGGTATGACTGGTAATGAAGGTAAAGAGCAGTTGACAGTTATCTCTGTTTTTGAAGGTAATCCCGCATTTAAGGCCGGCATGAAATCTGGAGATTACATAACGGAGATCAATGGGAAACCAACAATAGGTCTAAGTTTATATGATGCAAAACGCCAACTTAGAGGTGAACCCGGAACAAAACTCAAACTCAAGATAGAACGTGAACACGAAGATGAACCATTGGAATTTGAGATAATTCGTGATGTAATACAAATTAGCACAGTAAAACATAAAATCTTAAATAATAGCATTGCTTATATAAGAGTTACACAATTTTCAGATACAACACCAAAAGACTTTGATAGAGCATTAAAAGAGATAAAAAATACAAATGTTAAAGGCATAATAATGGATCTTAGGTCAAATCCGGGAGGAACGCTAAACGCCTCTGTTGATGTTGCGAGTAGTTTCTTAGGAGAAAACCAAATCGTTGTTTCAACAAAAAGCAATATACAAGGAGAAGATAAGGAATTCAGGACAAATAAAAACGTTTTGCATACGGATCTTCCCTTAATAGTATTGATCGATCGTTGGAGCGCAAGTGGGTCTGAGATTGTTGTAGGTGCGATAAAAGATCACAAGCGAGGTCTTATCATAAGCGCAAATGAGTCAACCTATGGCAAAGGCTCTGTTCAAACAATTTTTCCAATGATTGATGGCAAAAGTGGCTTAAAGCTTACAGTTGCACATTACTATACTCCAAGTGGAAAAGATATAAACAAAGTTGGCATAGCTCCAGACATCAAAAGACCAAATTTGACCCAAGAAGAGATAAAAATGTTTCGGAAACTTACTTCTAGTAATTATATTGAGCAATTTATCAAGGAAACTGGAGATGATGTTCTGATTAAACTTGATAAATCAGATAATAACAACGAAAAAAATAGTTTTGATAAATTGCTGAAAAAGCTTAATGAGGAAAATATAAGGCTTAATGAAGAATACATAAAGTTTGCTATTGCAGAAAAAACGAAAAACGAAATTGATGACTATGAATATGACCCTTTAATTCGATTTGCTTCAAAAGAATTAAGAAATAATTCATTATCAGTAAAGCAATAAATATAGATATGAGATTATGTTAGTATTGGGAATAGAAACATCCTGTGATGAAACAGCTTCTGCTGTGGTTGAGGATGGTAAAAAGATTATTTCAAATGTTGTTGCCTCTCAAACAGAGATTCACTCCAAATATGGCGGTGTTGTTCCAGAATTGGCATCAAGACATCATATTCAAAACATCATCCCAGTTATCCAACAGTCATTAGAAGAGGCATCAGTAACTTTTGATAATATAGATGGTATCGCTGTAACCCAAGGACCAGGGCTTGTTGGTTCGCTTCTCATAGGTTTGTCAACCGCAAAAGCGATCTCATATAGCAGGAATCTGCCATTAGTAGGAGTGAATCATATTGAGGGTCATATTTATTCAAATTTCCTTATACATGATCAAATTGAAACTCCTTTGATAAGTCTTGTTGTTTCTGGTGGTCATACTGATTTGATATATGTTGGCAAAGGCAATCGTGAATACAGAAAACTTGGCCAAACTATGGATGATGCTGCGGGAGAGGCATTCGATAAGGTGGCAAAATTGCTTGATCTTGGCTATCCCGGAGGACCAATAATTGATCGCTTATCAAAAGAAGGCAATTCAAAGGCGATTGATTTTCCAAGACCTTATGTATGGGATCACAACCTCAATTTCAGTTTTAGCGGACTCAAAACATCGGTGCTAAATTATACCATCCGAGAAAAATCGGCAAACAGAATTATAAATTCTGCAGACGTATCTGCTAGTTTTCAATCAGCGGTTGTTGATGTGCTTGTTGAAAAGACGATCCGTGCAGTAGAGCTAAATAAAGTTGATACAATTGCGGTTGCAGGCGGAGTTGCAGCAAATAGCCAATTAAGAGCAAGATTCACTCAAAGATGTCAAGAAATCGGATATAAGCTATTTTATCCCCCGCTGGCTTTATGCACAGACAATGCTGCAATGATTGCTGGCATTGGCTATCATATTCTAAAGTCTTCAGACAATCATAACTCACTAATGCTTGATTCTGACGCTGTAAAAGAATTTGTAAATATTTAAATCGTTTATTAATATGTGGAATACAAGAGAAATTAACATTGGTGGAGTAATCATACCAACACGTGTTTTTTCTGCGCCGATGGCAGGTATAAGTAATATTGCCATCAGATTGCAGGCAAAAGAACATGGCGCGGGATTAGTTTATACAGAAATGGTGAGTGCAGAAGCGGTTATCCGAAACAATATCAAATCATTAAAAATAATGGCTATATCTCCTAATGAACATCCTGTTGCACTTCAGCTATTTGGGCATAATCCAGATGCACTAGCAGAGGCATCCGCAATTGCAGGAAAAGAAGCTGATATTATTGATATAAACTTTGGCTGTCCTGCAAAAACTGTTGTAAACAGTGGTAACGGTTCTGCATTAATGAAAAGTCCTGAACTCATAAGAGAAATTGTTAATAAATCAGTTAAGATTGCACAATGCCCAATAACTGCAAAGATAAGGTCTGGCTGGGACAAAGATTCAATTAATGCAATAGAAATTGCAAAGATAATTGAAGATTGTGGGGCATCCGCAGTCGCCATCCATCCAAGAACACGTTCTCAGGGATTTGCTGGTATGTCTGATTGGAGTATCATAGCAGAGGTAAAAAATAACGTCAGTATACCTGTAATTGGAAATGGTGATATCTATGAACCAGAAGACGCAAAGGCAATGCTCGATATGACAGGCTGTGATGCAATTATGATTGGACGAGGTGCTTTGGGCAATCCATGGTTGTTTTCTAGGACATTAACCTATTTGGAAACAGGGATATTAATTGATGAACCATCAAATTATGAAAAATTGACGCAACTTATGAAATTTGCCAAAATGCTTGTTGATGTTCAAGGTGAATACACGGCATGTCGTGAAATAAGAAAATTTATAAAGTGGTATACAAAAGGGATGAAAAATATCACAGAAATGCGTTGCCAAGCTATGCACGTAGAGAGTTTACAGGAATTAACTGAATTAATAAAACCTCATATAGAAATAGCAGAAAAAGAGGAATTTACAGGAAAAATAGTGTCTGATAAAATTTAATTTTCTCAAGGAGGCTATAATACAATGTCATACATAAAAATAAATAAATTTATACTCATACCGTTATTTTTAATATTGGTTATAATGTTATCTGGTTGCTATACTTTAATAGGCTATCCGCCAGAAGCAAATGAAATGTTGGAAAAAAGAGATGCTGAGCAGAAACGAGTGTATCAAGACTATGATTATTATGATGGTCTTTATGATATTAGATACATTGATGTATATGATCTTTACTATTTTAGCAATCCATTTTATTATGGTAGATATTGGTATAATCCTTGGTGGTATAATGATTGGTATTATTGGCGCAATGATGGGTATTATAAAGACTTACCCGAAATAAAAAAGCGTGATTCATCTGATTTTGGACGTCCTGAGCGTTCAAATCAACTGCAAGATGAAAATAAAGACAAATCAAATGAAAGTTCTGAAAATCAAAAAAGAAATGATGATCAAAAGGATAAGAAATCACCAAGAAGAGAGAGAAATCAGGAATAGATGGTGTAAGATTAATTTGTAATCCCAAGACCAATTTTTTCCGTCTTGAAATTGAGAACTTTTTATTATCATTATATTTTTCATAGGGAAGGTAGGGAAACTATATGTTAAAATTAAGATTTCTATTATTAAGCGCATTATTCACTCTTGTAATAATGGCTATTACAACACAAACATTAATTGCAGAACAAGAGATCACTGTTGGCAATGACTTTGGGGTTGGGGCAAGGGCTATGGGTATGGCGGGTGCATTTACAGGCGTTGCTGATGATTATACAGCACTTCATTGGAACCCAGCAGGTCTTTCACATATAAGGCGTATGGAAGCCTTTGGTGCGCTTTCACATGAAAAAGTGAATAATGAAACAGAGTTTTTCGGAACAACAGATTCTACATTTGTATCAAATACTAAGCCAACCTCCTTTGGTATTGTATTTCCGATACCGACATATCGTGGGGGCTTGGCTTTTGCCTTTGGTGTAAATAGAATACAGAGTTTTGATTTGCGGACTTCAATAAATGGATATAATGAGGTAGCTTTTGAGGTTGATAAAGAATTTGGAGAGCTTTATATTGATGATGTGACAGATGAATCAGGTGGTATAAGTTCGTGGGATTTTGGATTTGCTGTGGATGTTGCTCCAAACGTGGCTTTGGGAGCGACTCTTTCATTTTTGACTGGAAACTACAATTATAGTAATGATCTATATGCAAATGACAGTAAGCAACTCGATACAATACTAAATGATTATAATTTATTAAATGAGATTAGCAGGAATTATTATGGTGTTGATGGTAAGATCGGGCTTATGACTTATTTTGACAGATACGCAAAATTGGGATTGACAATAACAGTTCCTTTAAGCCTCAGTATTGAGGAAGATTGGTATTGGAGTTCCAATTCCTATTATGATGATGGAACTTCTGAAAAATCGTCTGATAGTGGTATATTTAATTATGACATATCACGCCCTATCAGATTCAATGCTGGAGTTGCGGTTCGTCCTGTCACAGGGGCGACAATCTCCGCAGATGTTGGCTATACAGACTGGACGCAGACAAGATATAATGATTCACCTTCTGGTGATGTAAAAGATTTCAGAACAGACTACAAAGGCACAGTAAAATTTGCTGTAGGCGGCGAGTATTATATACCTCAAACAGGACTGGCTTTAAGGGCGGGGTATATGATAGACCCAATGCCAACCACTGGATATATGATTGACATAATGCCGTATAATCTGGAAAAAATGGAAATAGAGTCTGATCGTCAGTATCTAACGTTTGGAATCGGTATGATTATGAGTGGATCATTCTCGCTTGATATTGCTTATGTTCGAGGGTCATCAAAAATAAGTAGCGATAACATCAGTAAGGAAGTTGATACAACCAAGATATTTTTGTCATCGGGATTTAGATTCTAGCTATGTAATGCTTGATGTGTGAAAAGTAAAATGTGAGGAAATAGACTGCTGATTATGGATTTGACAAGATATTAAATGATACGATAATAAAATGAAGAGAGATTGAAGATTAGGCAAAAAGTATCTAATCTTCAATCTCTGTTTTGGTTTATTTAATCAGCGGATTTTTCCTCTATTTGCAATTCATCAGATACAGGCAGGGCTATATTTTTGTCAACTTGTTTTGCTCCAATCTGCCTATATTGAGGCGCACCGCTACCAGCAGGTATTAAGCGTCCCATAATGACATTTTCTTTGAGACCTCTCATATCATCTTTTCTGCCAGCGATTGCGGCGCTAGTAAGGACATTTGTAGTCTGCTGGAATGATGCGGCAGAAATAAAGCTTTCTGTGCTAAGAGAAGCCTTTGTGATGCCCTGCAATATGGTTTCTGCTGTTGATGGGATTCCACCATTTTCAAGAACTCGGTTATTTTCTTTTCTAAAAATAAACTTGTCAACTTCATCACCGACAAGGAATTCAGTATCACCAGACTCAATTACTCTGACTTTTCTCATCATTTGTCTAACGATAACCTCAACATGCTTATCGTTAATATACTCACCGGCGGCACGATAAACTTTTTGAACTTCATCAACCAGATACTCTTGAACTGCATTTTCACCGAGAACGCTTAACATATCATGCGGATTGATGGGACCGTCTGTAAGTCCATTTCCTGCAGAGACCCAATCACCATCTTTTACAATAAGATGTTTTCCTCTCGCTATACGATATTCTTTCTCATCACCGTTTGGATTGACAACTTTAATTATTCTTGTTCCTCTACTGATTCCAGCAAATCTAACGAATCCATCTATTTCGGTTATTGTTGCACAATCCTTTGGTCTTCTAGCCTCAAAAAGCTCTGTAACTCTAGGAAGACCATGAACTATATCTCTTTGTTTGGAAAGCTCTTTTGGTATCTTAGCCAGAATATCACCAGGGGATACTTCCTGTCCATCATCAATAGAGATGGTAGCACCAGTTGATAAATCATATCTAGCAATGACTTCATCATTACTATTTAAAATCGCGACTTTTGGATGAAGGTTTTCTTCTTTATGTTCAACGATAACTCTATTTGAATGGCTGGTTATTTCGTCAATTTCTATACGCATAGTTACATTCTCTATAACATCTTCAAGTTTTGCAATACCACCAACTTCTGTTAGAATTGAATCATTATTTGGGTCCCACTCCATAAGTGTGCCACCCTCTTCTATTGTTCCACCATCCGAAACAGCGATATTCACCCCATACTGAGCGGAGTGTCGTTCCCTGACACCTGAATATATATCAAAATGATCATCAACAAGATTAACATTGTAAACTTTTTGGTTATCAACGATCCACCACTCTAAACCTTTTTCTTTACCGTCAAACAGAATAGTATCTATTTGTGAAAGCGTTAGATTTCTGCTATCAAAAGTTTCTCTTATACTATTTGGAACTTCTTGCCGATTCATGCAATCAACTATATTCTTTAATTCACTTTTTTCTGGTATATAGGTAAATAGAATTTCGTTTTTTCCGGAGTTTACTGATATTTTTTTAGAGAGTATGGATATTTCGCCATTTCTATTTGTTACAACAAGCGTTCCATCGCTTTTATCAACGGTTACTACTCCAAAGAATTTAACAAAACCACTTGATTTGGCTTCTGCACTCGATTTGACAGCGGCGCCACTAACTGCTCCACCTGTATGGAATGTTCTCATTGTTAGCTGTGTTCCGGGTTCACCTATTGACTGTGCGGAAATAATACCAACTGACTCACCTATATTTACCAGTTTCCATGTGGACAGATCAACACCATAGCATTTTCGACAAATTCCTCTTTCTGATTCACAGGTCAATGGAGAACGAACCCTAACACTGACAATTCCAGTAGCTTCTACTTCTTCAGCGAGTTCCTTAGTGATCTGTTCATTAGTTTTGACTATAACATTTCCAGTGCTTGGATCTAAAATATCTTCTGCGGATATACGTCCTGCAATTTTATTGACAAGGGCATTTTTTTCATCTTCCGCACCTAAAGATGTCTTAACAATACTATTTGTTGTTCCGCAGTCATCTTCAGTTATTATAACGTCCTGAGCTACATCAACAAGTTTTCTTGTTAAATAACCTGAACTTGCAGTTTTAATAGCTGTATCTGCAAGACCCTTTCTTGCACCATGAGTAGATATGAAGTATTCAAGAACCGTAAGACCCTCACGTAGATTAGCAAATATTGGAGTTTCAATGATTTCGCCTGAAGGTTTACCCATCAATCCTCTCATTCCTGAAATTTGATTGATTGGTTCTTTTTTGCTTCTTGCGCCAGAATCGGTCATAATATAAAGAGAGTTAAATCCCGGAGAACTACCACCAGCAGTATATTCATAAAGTGATTTGAAAAGAGATTTTTCAAGGTCTTTTTTTAGCTGGTCCCAAATACCAACAATTCTGTTATATCTTTCGCTATCTGCAATAAGACCTTGTTTGTATGCGTTCACAACTTTGTCAACTTCATCCTGTGCCTTTGCAATAAGTTCTTTTTTATTGGCAGGGATCACCATATCATCTATACATATAGACAGTCCTGCTTTTGTTGCATATTTGAATCCTAGTTGTTTTAATTCATCTAAAAACTTTGCAGTTCGATAATTTCCATGTTTATCATAACACAAAGCAACAAGTTCTTCCAAAGCCCTTGCTTGCATTTCTTTATTAATAAATGGAATTTTCTTTTTTAATTTATCATCCTTAAATAGAAGATCGTTTGGCACAATCTGGCTAAATATCACTCGCCCTGGTGTCGTTCGGATAATATCACCGTTGATTCTGAATCTTATTGGGGCATGAAGTTTTAGAGACCCGCTTTCATGAGCATATATTACATCCTCTGCATTTGCAAAAATTGGCAAATTCGCTTCTTTGTCTTTATCTTCCTGCAGGTTACCATCATTTCCGTCTATGATCTCTTTTGTAAGATAGTTACATCCAAGAACAATATCAAGGTCTGGCACAGCGATAGGATCTCCGTGTGCTGGTTTCAATATATTTTGTGATGCCATCATCAGAAGTTTTGCTTCAACTTGTGCTTCTGTTGATAGTGGCACATGAACCGCCATTTGATCGCCATCAAAGTCAGCATTAAAAGCAGTGCAAACCAACGGATGAATCATAATTGCCTTTCCATCCACAAGTATAGGTTGAAAAGCCTGAATGCCAAGCCTATGCAAAGTAGGAGCACGGTTGAGGACAACAGGGTGTTCTTTTATGACTTCCTCAAGGACTTCCCATACTTCTGGTGTTGCCTTTTCTGCCATTTTCTTTGCGCTTTTAATGGTTGTTGAATAGCCTTTTTCCTGAAGTTTATGTATTATAAAAGGCTTAAATAGCTCGAGAGCCATCTTTCTAGGCAAACCACACTCATTCATTTTCAATTCAGGACCAACAACTATAACAGAACGACCCGAATAGTCGACTCTTTTACCAAGTAAGTTTTGACGAAATCTTCCGGGTTTGCCTTTTAGCATATCGCTTAGGGATTTTAATGGTCTATTGCCCGGACCACGAACTATCCTTCCATGCCGTCCATTATCCAATAGGGCATCAACAGCCTCTTGAAGCATACGTTTTTCATTTCTGATTATCACATCAGGAGCTCGAAGTTCTTGTAGCCTTTTTAAGCGATTATTTCTATTTATAACACGACGATATAGATCATTAAGATCAGATGTTGCAAATCTTCCACCATCCAAAGGGACAAGAGGACGCAGTTCAGGCGGAATGACTGGTATTACATCTAAAATTAGCCATTCAGGTCTGTTACCTGATTTTTGCACTGCATTCAGGAGTTTTAATCTCTTAATATACTTTTTTTCTTTTTGTTTAGAGCTTGTGCTAGTTAGGTCTTGCTTAAGTTGTGAAATTTCTGCTTCTATATTGATCTCGCTAAGTAATTCCTTTATCGCAGAAGCACCCATATCTGCCCGAAAATCTAATCCATTTTTTTTATACTTGTTGTAATCATCTTCACTAAGAAGCTGTTTCTTCTCTAAAGGTGTATCTTTTGGATCAAGAACAATATAAGATTCAAAATAAAGTACCTTTTCTAAATCTCTATGAGACATATCCAAAAGAAGTCCGATTCTGCTAGGTAATCCCTTAAAAAACCATATATGAGAAACGGGAGCAGCAAGTTGAATATATCCCATACGTTCTCTTCGGACATCTTTTCGAGTAACTTCAACTCCGCATCTGTCACAAACTATGCCTTTATGTTTAATACGTTTATATTTTCCGCATGAACACTCCCAGTCTTTCTGAGGTCCAAATATAGCTTCACAGAAAAGCCCTTCTGGTTCAGGTTTGAAGGTTCTGTAATTGATTGTTTCTGGCTTTTTTACTTCGCCACAAGTGCATTTATCTTTTCTGCCGGGAGGACAATGACAGGCAGTCCTTTTTGCCCATTCCTTTATTTGTTCCGAAGAAGCAATTCTTATGGTAATAGAATCATAATAATTTAGAGGAATCTGTTGTCCAGCTCGCAATGTTTTCCCTCCTTAATATATAATTGAAGATTATGGATATAAGATTCATAAATCTTAATATCCATATCAATTCTAAGAATTTAATCTTCAATCTGCAATTTTCAATTTTGAATCATCATTAGAATCGACATTTTTTTCTATTAATAGCGAGCCTTTTTCAATTCTGGGGTTAGAACGTTCTAATATAACATCCAGACATAGGCTTTGCAATTCTTTTACTAAAACATTAAATGATTCTGGTGTTCCGGGTTCTGGTGCATTTTCTCCTTTGACGATTGCTTCATAGATTCTAGTTCTTCCCAAAACATCATCTGATTTTACAGTAAGCATTTCCTGAAGCAAATGAGCGGCGCCATAAGCCTCCAAAGCCCAGACTTCCATTTCACCAAAACGCTGACCACCAAACTGAGCCTTACCACCCAGAGGCTGTTGAGTAACAAGAGAATAAGGTCCAATTGACCTTGCATGGATCTTGTCTTCAACAAGGTGTATCAGTTTCATTATATAAGAAACACCAACTGTTACCTTTCTATCAAAAGGTTCTCCCGTTCTTCCATCATATAAAGTAACTTGTCCGCTTTCGGGAAGACCAGCTTCTATTAATGCCTCTTTTATCTCGTCTTCTCTGGCTCCGTCAAATACCGGGCTTGATACATGAATACCTAATTCCCTTGCAGCCCATCCAAGATGCGTCTCTAAAACCTGTCCAACATTCATACGAGACGGAACGCCTAATGGATTAAGAATCACATCAACAGGTGTTCCATCTGGAAGATAAGGCATGTCTTCTTCTGGTAGAATTTTAGCAATAACACCCTTATTTCCATGTCGTCCTGATAATTTATCTCCAACATCAATCTTGCGCTTGCTTGCAATATAGACCTTTGCCAGTTTTATAACTCCAGGGCGAAGTTCATCACCTTTTTGAATTTTATCTATTTTATTATCACATTCATTGCGTAATTCATCAATACGACCCTTTGCAAGATTTTTTATTCTTTTAATTTCTGTATTAATTACGTCATTTTTTACTATAAACTCATCAAGAGATACACCTGAATTGAGCATCTCTTTTGTTATTACACTATCCTTTTTTATGATAATTTCACCTGCACTATAAATATTACTTGCAAGCGTTTCGCCTAATAAAAGTTCCCTAATTTCTTCATTTTTCCTTTGATTGATAGCATTTTCCTGTGCAGAATATTTCTTTTCAATAGACTTTATCAAAGAGCCTTCACGAAGTTGGGTTGCCTTATCTTTTTCTTTTTCCTTGCGAGAAAAAACTTTAACTCCAACAACAACACCCTCAACACCGGGGCGAGCAGTTAAAGACGCATCTCTAACATCACCTGCTTTTTCTCCGAATATAGCTCTAAGCAGTTTTTCTTCTGGTCTAAGCTCGCTTTCGCCTTTTGGTGTAACTCTCCCGATAAGTATGTCTAAAGGCTTTACAATAGAGCCTTCCATTATTATTCCATCTTCATCAAGGTTTTTAAGGGCATCTTCGTTAAGATTTGGGATGTCTCTTGTAAATTCCTCTCTTCCAAGTTTTGTGTCTCTGGCTTCTAGCTCAAATTCCTCAATATGTATTGATGTAAATACATCATCTTTTACCAGTCTTTCACTTATGACAATTGCATCTTCAAAATTATAGCCTTCCCACGGCATAAATGCGGTCAAAACATTATTACCAAGAGCAAGTTCCCCTAATTCAGTTGAAGTTCCATCTGCAATAACCTGACCTTTTTCAATTCTTTCTTTTAATTTCACCAAAGGTCTTTGATTGATACATGTTCCATTATTAGATCTTTTAAACTTTGTTAATTTATATACATCGTATCCTGTTTTAAAAGAAGAATCAGGCGAGTCCGAGGATATATCAGCCCTTATGATGATTTCATCAGCAGAAACACTTTCTATTATACCTGCACGTTTCGCAACAATAACCGCTCCTGAATCTTTGGCGGTCTTATGTTCCATACCCGTCCCAACAAGCGGAGCCTGTGGGCGCACAAGTGGAACTGCCTGCCTTTGCATATTTGAACCCATCAATGCTCTGTTTGCATCATCATGTTCCAAAAAAGGTATTAATGCTGCCGAAACGCTAACTATCTGATTAGGTGAAACATCCATGTAACTAACTTCATTAGGTTTTACTCTTGGGAAATCATCTTCATATCTTGACAAGACATTTTCACCAACAAACCTATTATTTTCATCAGTTGGGGCGTTTGCCTGAGCAACTACAAGGGGATCTTCTTGATCTGCCGAAAGATAATCAATTTCTTTTGTGGCAATACCATCTATAACTTTTCTATAAGGTGTTTCTAAAAATCCATACTCATTTACCCTTGCATAGGTGCTTAAAGAAACAATTAAACCGACACTTGGTCCTTCAGGCGTTTCTATTGGACAAAGTCTGCCATAATGTGTATGATGAACATCACGAACCTCAAATGTAGCACGGTCTCTATGCAATCCACCGGGACCGAGTGCACTGAGCCTTCGCTTATGAGTAAGTTCATCTAATGGATTGGTTTGCTGCATAAATTGTGATAACTGACTACTGCCAAAGAAATCCTTAATAGCAGCACTAAGGGGCTTCGAATTTATAAGATCATGAGGCATAATTTCCTCAACATCTTGTATAGTCATTCTTTCTTTTATTGCTTTCTCTACTCTTGCCAAGCCATTTCGGAACTGCATTTGCAATAGCTCACCAACAGATCGAACTCTTCTGTTACCGAGATGGTCAATATCGTCTATTGCACCCATACCATGTTCGACTTTCAATAGATATTTAAGCGCCTCAATAATGTCTTCTCTTCTTAGAACTCTTTGTTTTTCTGGGACTTCAATACCAAGTTTTTTTGATATTTTATATCGTCCTACTGGAGAAAGATCATATCGTTTTGGGTCGAAAAATTTTCTTTCGACTATTGTTCTGGCACTTTCAACTGTTGGAGGGTCACCGGGTTGAAGCCTTTTGAATATCTCTTTCATTGCACCATCTTGATCTTTAATTGTATCACGCGCCAGTGTATTTCTTAATGACTTTGCATAGTTAGCATCTTTGCTATCAAGTAATTCAATTTCCTCTATTCCAGCATCTCGGATTGTTTCAAGAAGTTGCTTTGTAAGTTCTTTGTTAAGCCCAATTATAACTTCACCTGTAGATTTATCAATTACATTGGATGCTGTTATTCTGCCAACAAGATGGGAGGGAAAGTCAGAAGCAGTAACATGAATTTCTTCTACATTAGCGGTATCAATTTTTGCGACAATATTTTCATCTAGTATTTCACCTGATCTAGCAATTGTTTCACCATACTTTTCATCAATGACATCACGTAACAATAATCTACCAATGCTATCCTGTAATTGTCCTTTTGTAATGACTTCTTCTGTATGACTCCAACGAGGTAAATGGACGTTTTCAACTTTTGAGAATAAGCGCAGAATCTCATCATCATTTACCCATCCCAAAGCTCGTAACAAGAGTGTGGCAGGCATTTTCTTACGGCGATCAAGCCTGACATATATTACATCATTTGTATCATACTCAAATTCTATCCATGCTCCGTGATATGGTATGATTCTGGCTGAATACAATTTCCTTCCGCTTACATGCTCTTCTTCTTCATATATAATACCCGGAGAACGATGCAATTGGCTAACAATAACACGTTCTGCGCCGTTTATTATGAAAGTTCCATTTTCCGTCATAATGGGTAGTTCACCCATATAGACATCTTGTTCTTTTGGTTCACTAGCAAGACTTTTATTGCCTGTGTCCTTATCAATCTCGTGGATAATGAGCCTAACTTTTACCTTAAGTGGTGCAGCAAAAGTCATTCCACGTTCTTGACACTCTACTACATCATATTTTGGCTCACCCAAAGAATAGTCAACAAATTCTAATGTTAGAGTCCCACTATAATTACTAATCGGAAAGACTTCCAAAAATGCTGCCTGTAAGCCTGCATTTTCTCTTTTTTCAGGGGGAATATCCTTTTGTAGAAATTCCTCGTATGATTTTTTTTGTATTTCGATTAGATCTGGAATTTCCATTATTTCTGGAATCTTAGCGTAGGATCTCCTGTAACGCTTCCCAAACTTTTTAGGCTGATACATTATCTCTCCTCCATCAGTATAAGATGGTACATCAGGAACGCATGTTAGTAAATATTATTTACAACGCAAGTTCTATTCATCATTCTCTTCAAAAAAATTGGGGATTGTTTGTATCACATACTACATGATCGCAAAAACATACATAAATATTGATTGTAATAGGATAAATTATGGTAGGAAAATATGATCTACAAAGTCGCAATCTTGACATCCTCGACCAGTTTAGAAGGATAATTTTAATATTATTATAAATTTTATATTATAACAAAAGCAACTTAATATGTCAAGAGATAAAAATTCAACACCCCTATATATTATACGTTAGAGATAAACAAGGGTTTACACTAATTAGTGAGTAATACATTGCTGTAACAATATATTTTTTATGGTTAGAAAAATTTGACAAAGAATAAAAAAGGAAACAACATAAAAATCCCCTCCCTTGATGGGAGGGGAAAATAGACAATAAAAATCTACTTTAATTCAACGACTCCGCCTGCTTCTTCAAGCTTTTTCTTAATACTTTCGGCTTCGTCTTTGCTGATTCCTTCCTTGACAGGAGATGGTGCGTTATCAACAAGGTCTTTAGCTTCTTTGAGAGCCAAACCTGTGATTGCGCGGACTTCTTTAATAACCTGTATTTTCTTATCGCCAGAAGAAACAAGCATAACGGTATATTCTGATTTTTCTTCTTCCTCAGGAGCGGCTTCCTCTACCTGAGCAGATTGACCCATTCCCG
Source organism: uncultured bacterium (assembly GCA_964564735.1). GTDB lineage: Bacteria > Poribacteria > DTPJ01 > DTPJ01 > DTPJ01 > CAZMCH01. The sequence continues at coordinate 2,662 of CAZMCH010000001.1, read as the reverse complement.
GCATAAAACCCATTGGCATAGCAGCAGCGGCAGAGACGCCAAATTTACCTTCCAATTCTTTAACGAGGTCCATAAGTTCCAAGACATTCATACCACTTATGGCTTCAATAATTTGTTCTCTTGTAACGGACATTTTGTTCCACCTTTCTCGTAAATCCAATTAGCTTTTCAAAAATTTCTAGCTCTCTGATGTTTGGTGATCTGAGCTATCTTCGGCTTTATTTTCGCTTTCCTGTTCCTCTAATGGTTGAGGAATAGATTCCTCTGAATTAGGCTTTTCTGGAGTAGGTTCCACTGGAGATGCTGTGGTTTCACCACTTCCTTTTTTATCAGCAATAGCCTTGAGAACAGTCAGGAAATCTCTCATAGGCGCCTGAAGCACGCCCAAAAATTGTGAAATAGGGGCTTGCATCCCCCCAAGAAGCATCGAGATTATCGCCTCTTTTGGCGGTAGATTAATTAATTCATTAACATTATCCGCAGTAATAACCCTATTACCAAGAATACCTGCTTTCATTTTGAGATTCTGGTGTTTTAAGCTAAAGTCTTTTATTAGCTTAGCAGGTGTAACAAGATCATCACTTTGGCTGATAGCAACAGCGGTTGTTCTTACCAGATATTCCTCAATTCCACCAACACCTAGCTGTTCTGCTGCCAACCGCACCAAAGTATTTTTATAAACTTTATAATCAATTTTGGCATTACGAAGTATTGTTCTTAACTCAGTCATTTCTGCAACACTTAAGCCCTGAAACTCCGTAAGTATGGCGATAGTATTAGAGCTAAGTTTATCTCTAATCTCTTCAATTTGTGTTTGTTTTTCAAGAGTTGGCACTCTATTCCTCCTTATCAAAGGACTTATGCTTCGAGGATACTTGCTAGATTCTGTGGATCGAGTTTTATCCCAGGTCCCATTGTGCAAGAAATAGATGCACTACGCAAATATTTTCCTCTAGCTGCTGGCGGTCTTGCTTTCATAATTGCATCAACCATTACTACAATATTTTCTCTCAACTGTTCTTTGGTAAAAGATACCTTACCAACAGGAACATGCAAAACAGAACCGCTTCTATCCATACGAGTACTTGGAGACCATTCAATACGACCAGCCTTGATTTCTTTTACCATAGAGGCTATTTCATTTGTAACAGTTCCTGCTCTTGGACTTGGCATCAAACCTCTTGGACCTAGTATTCTTCCTAATGGAGCAACAACACGCATCATATCTGGCGTTGCGACAACTGCTTCGAAATCCATCCAACCATCAGTGATTCGTTTTGCCAAATCCTCAGCCCCTATATAATCTGCACCAGCAGATTGTGCTTCTGTCGCTTTATCACCTTGAGCAAAAACCAATACCCTTATTTGAGATTTGCCTGTTCCATGTGGTAGGCTTATTGCACCACGCACTGCTTGATCTGCATGTCTCAGATCAACACCTAATCTAGTGGCAAGCTCAACAGTTTCATCAAATTTAGCGGTAGCTGTCTTTCTTACCAAATCAACAGCTTCATCAAGTCCATATAACTTTGTTCTATCAACTAATTCTTGTGCTTTTAAGTATTTTTTGCCTTTCTTCATTTTTCCAAAAGACCTCTTTTGCTTTTTATATTATCTTTATTAAAGATTATAAGGGCAAATAGATTTAATATTAAGGATTATCCCTCAATAGTTATGCCCATAGTATAAGCAGTTCCCTCAATCATGCGCATTGCGGATTCAATGTCACTTGCATTGAGATCAGCCATTTTCATTTCTGCAATCTCTTTTAAATCCTTTCTTGTTACAGAACCAACCTTCTCTGCGTTTGGTTTTCCGGAACCTTTTGCAAGCTTTGCTGCTCTTTTTAATAATACTGATGCTGGCGGCGATTTTACTACAAAGTTAAAACTCCTGTCGCCATAAACAGTTACAATAACAGAAACAGTCAATCCAGCTTCATAGCTCTGTGTTTGTGAATTGAATTGCCTGACAAACTCACCAATATTGATACCATGCTGCCCAAGTGAAGGACCAACAGGATATTGAGCAGTGGCTTGTCCTGCTGGAATCTGAAGTCTTACTGATGCTAATATTTTCTTTGCCATTTTAACTAATGTCCGATTAACTCGGAACCCTCCAATTATTTTAACTATCTAACGACACTATTTCAGAATAATTTTATATTATTATGAACTTATGATTCTCCAGATTTTTCTACCTGATGAAATTCCAATTCCACAGGTGTTGATCTTCCAAAGATAGAAATCATGAGTTTTAATTTGCTTTTTTCTTCATTAAGTTCGTCAATTACTCCTGAAAATCCAGTAAAAGGACCGTCAATAACTTTAACCTTATCACCTGTAGAAAAATCGTAGGCATGTTTTGCCTCTTCTTGCGCTCTTTTATCGCCACCGGTTAATATGCTTTCAACTTCCTCTTCCTCCAAAGGTATAGGGTCTGATCCACTACCGACAAATCCCATAACTCCGGGTGTATTTTTTATAACATAACGAAGTTCATCATCTAAATCAATCTTAATCAAAACATATCCGGGAAAGGATGTCTTGGTTAGAATGCGCTTCTTTCCGTCTTTTATTTCGGTAATTTGCTGTGTAGGGACTTTTATATCATCTTCTATTATTATATCATCATCATCTTTATCTTTTTTACGAAAAGAATT